>NZ_CP090064.1:664166-1328333 GCF_023100685.1 Proteus vulgaris
TGCTGATGGTATTTTGCATGTATCAGCTAAAGATAAAAACAGTGGTCGTGAGCAAAACATCACAATTAAAGCTTCTTCTGGTTTAAATGAAGAAGAAATCCAAAAAATGGTACGTGATGCAGAAGCCAACGCAGAATCAGACCGTAAATTTGAAGAATTAGTGCAAACTCGTAACCAAGCAGACCAATTAGTTCACGGTACTCGTAAACAAATTGAAGAAGCTGGTGATAAATTACCGGCGAACGATAAAGAAGCTATCGAAAAAGCGGTAAGTGAGTTAGAAATTGCTTCTAAAGGCGAAGATAAAGACACTATTGAAGCAAAAATTAAAGCATTAGTTGAAGCTTCTGAGAAACTGTTAGAAATCGCACAACAACAAGCACAAGCGGGTGCCGCAGGTAATGCTGCTGGCGCAGATGCAAGTGCGAAGAAAGATGATGATGTTGTCGATGCAGAATTTGAAGAAGTTGACGGCAAAGACAAGAAATAATGCCCTTAACGGGCCACGGTAACTCACTGTGAATAGTTACTGATACCGAACACGGGCGTCGAGGAAACTCTACGCCCGTGTGCTTATGTCAAGGGTAATCTAGAATGGCAAAAAGAGATTTTTACGAAGTTCTCGGTTTAAGCAAAAACGCCGATGAAAAAGAAATTAAGCGTGCATATAAGCGTTTAGCAATGAAATATCATCCAGACCGTAATCAGGGTGATAAAGAGTCAGAATCAAAATTTAAAGAAATTAAAGAAGCCTACGAAATTTTAAGTGATGCACAAAAGCGTGCAGCTTACGATCAATATGGTCATGCTGCTTTTGAGCAAGGCGGATTTGGTGGCCAAGGTGGTGGCGGTTTCGGTGGTGGCGCTGACTTTGGTGATATTTTCGGTGATGTCTTTGGTGATATTTTTGGTGGTGGTCGCCGTCAACAACGCGCATCACGAGGTTCTGACTTACAATACAACATGGAATTAACGCTTGAAGAAGCGGTTCGTGGTGTGACCAAAGAAATTCGTATACCGACATTAGAAACTTGTGATAAATGCCACGGTAGTGGTGCTAAAGAAGGTACTTCGGCAGAAACATGCTCTACCTGTCATGGTGCGGGTCAGGTTCATTTACGTCAAGGTTTCTTCACTGTACAACAAGCATGTCCAACGTGTCATGGTCGCGGTAAAGTGATTAAAGAGCCTTGCTCTAAATGTCATGGTGATGGTCGTGTTGAGCGTTATAAAACACTGTCTGTTAAAATCCCAGCTGGCGTTGATACGGGTGATCGGATCCGCTTAAGTGGTGAAGGTGAAGCCGGCGAGAATGGTGCACCAGCAGGTGATTTATATGTGCAGGTTCATGTTCGCCAACATCATATATTTGAGCGTGATGGTAATAACCTTTATTGTGAAGTTCCGATTAACTTTGCGATTGCTGCTTTGGGGGGCGAAATTGAAGTTCCTACACTGGATGGCCGTGTAAAACTTAAAATCCCAGCAGAAACTCAAACGGGCAAAATGTTCCGTATGAAAGGTAAAGGCGTCAAGTCTGTACGTAGTAGCACTATCGGTGATTTGATGTGCCGTGTTGTTGTTGAAACACCAGTTAAACTCAATGAGAAACAAAAAGAGTTAATGGAACAACTTGGTGAATCATTTGGTGGTAAAAGTGGTGAGAAAAATACACCGCGCTCTAAAAGCTTCCTTGATGGTGTGAAAAAATTCTTTGATGATTTAACGAAATAATTTTTACTCCCTCTTTCAAAAAGGCCTGATGATAGTATTTATCATCGGGCCTTTTTATTTGAATATGGCGCAAGATTATCCCATCTTGATGGCGACAATACCCGCTAAAATGACTAAACACGCTAATAATTGTTTGCGGTTAAATTGTTCTTTTAGCAAATAAACAGATAAGACCATAGCAAATAGTACGCTGGTTTCTCTTAATGCCGCTACCAGCACAATAGAAGCATGACTCATCGCCCATATCACTATGCCATAACTGATTAATTGCATGACACCGCCTAAAAATGCGGGCTTCCAATAATCTTTTATTTTGGCTTTTAAGTGCTGGCGATAACGGAGCCATGCCAGCAAATACATTACGATACCATTTAAAAAGAAGAGCCATAAAATATAAGCAAAAGGTGTTTCTCCTACTCGGGAGCCATTACCATCAGATAGGGTATAACTTGCGGTAAATAATGCGGTAAGAAGCGCAAAAAAGAGTGCATCTTTACGTAAATTAAACGTCGCTATTTTTCGGCTACGTGAAATAAGGATAATACCCAAAATAATCAATAAAATGCCGATCAAGCCATTAACAGGAAGTGTTTCATGAAAAAGAAAAAAGCCAAGGACAGCAGTCATTAATGGCGCACTACCGCGAGAAATCGGATAGACCTGATTAAAGTCTGCCAAGGTATAACATCGGCTTAAAGAAAGAGTGTAGCCAATATGAAATAGGACGGAAAGAATAAGCCATTTCCATGCTCCTATATCAGGTAGTCCAACCCAAAATAGAGCAGGGATTGTCACAATACCTGAAAAAAAAGTAAGTAACGAGATCCCAAGAAATCGATCACTGCCTACTTTGACTAATGCATTCCAACATGCATGGAAGACAGCGGCAAATAGCACGGCAATAAAAACGGTAATCGACATATTGATAGAGGCCTTTGTACTAAAGCGAAAATTATTTTTATAAAACCATAACACAATGGATAAATAGTGAAATATATAACATTTTCTTTTCTCTCATAATCTAAGGATGCTATAAATGGAAAAGACAAAAATAATATTATTTTTTGATAATTAAAAATTAATATATTTGATCTATTTTATCGATTGGTGGTATTTATTGAGCTAGATGCTTATTTTTAGCAATAAGTAAAAAAATTATATTCTTATCAATATGTTGTGATCTGATTTTCCAATTATTGTTATATTTTTCCATTAAGAAATAATGTTGATTAATTATGGCCATCTATCTTGTTTTCCTTAATATTTCTCTATCAGTTCGAAAAATACGATCTATTGTCCATGAATAAACTGTTTTTTACGAATCCATGGTTAGCATATTATTAACAAGATTAGTAATTTTGAGGTTAATATTATGACGGCAATTATTAGACAATTTTTGAGATTAGAGGCATCAGGCGGTATTCTTCTGATTATTGCTGCTATTATCGCATTAATTATGGCGAATACACCTCTAAGTGCTTTGTATAATGAGTTTTTATCTATTCCTATTATGCTCAAGTTTGGTGCATTCGAACTTGATAAGCCATTACTGCTTTGGGTAAATGATGCCTTAATGGCTATTTTCTTTTTGGTGGTCGGATTAGAAGTTAAGCGTGAATTAAAAGAAGGTTCTTTAGCTCAACGTGATAGAGCCATTTTCCCTGCAATTGCCGCTGTAGGCGGAATGTTAGCGCCTGCATTGGTTTATCTTATGTTCAATCATATCGATGCTGTAGGGCAACAAGGTTGGGCAATTCCTGCGGCAACAGATATTGCATTTGCATTGGGGGTGATGGCGTTATTAGGTAAACGTGTCCCTGTTGAATTAAAGGTTTTCTTATTGGCCTTGGCAATTATCGATGACTTAGGCGTTATTGTGATTATTGCACTCTTTTATTCAAAGAGTATTGCACTGATGCCATTGGCTTTGGCTGGGTTGATTGTTATTGCTCTGGGCATAATGAACTGGCGTAAAGTTGGTAATACTGCAGCTTACTTAGTTCTTGGGTTCGTTTTGTGGGTGTGTATTTTAAAATCGGGCATTCAT
This sequence comes from Proteus vulgaris, assembly GCF_023100685.1. Classification (NCBI taxonomy): domain Bacteria; kingdom Pseudomonadati; phylum Pseudomonadota; class Gammaproteobacteria; order Enterobacterales; family Morganellaceae; genus Proteus; species Proteus vulgaris. Next base: position 667,948 of record NZ_CP090064.1, read on the forward strand.
GCCACTATTGCGGGTGTTATTGTCGGATTCATTATCCCATTAAGAAATAAAGAGGGTGATTCGCCTTCTGAAGAATTAGAGCATGTGTTACATCCTTGGGTTGCCTATTTAATTTTGCCACTATTTGCATTTAGTAATGCGGGCGTTTCCTTAAATGGCGTGACATTAGATGGCATGTTATCCGCATTACCGTTAGGTATCGCATTGGGACTATTTTTGGGTAAGCCGATTGGAATTTTCCTCTTTAGTTGGGTTTCGGTAAAACTAGGCATTGCAAAATTACCAGATGCGATTAATCTTAAGCAAATATTTGCAGTATCTGTGCTCTGTGGTATCGGTTTTACTATGTCTATCTTTATCGCAGGATTAGCATTTGATGGTGCAAGTGAAGCTTATGATACCTACTCTAAGCTGGGTATTTTAGTAGGTTCAACGGTAGCTGCAGTTGTGGGATATTTGTTGCTTCGTTCTGTTTTACCGAAGTCAAAAACGAAGTCAATATAAGGAAATTTATTACGGATTTGAGTTTCTCAACACAATAAATACCGAGCTATATATTTAAATCTACGGTGCAATACAGTGTATTGTGCCGTAGGTGTTTTTATGAGGATTGGATGCAAGGAAAGCCAATCGCAAACTAATGCGTTATTACATAATCTGTGTTTAAGGCACAGAAGTTGAAAGGAAGATAACTATGCGGGTGTCACATCTCAATTTTAACCATCTTTATTATTTTTGGCATGTGTGTAAAGAAGGCTCTGTTGTAGGTGCAGCAGAAGCTCTGTATCTGACACCTCAGACGATTACAGGGCAAATTAAGGCATTAGAAGAAAGATTGGGTGGTAAGTTGTTTAAACGCCAAGGAAGGGGGTTAGTTCCTTCAGAGTTGGGGCAACTTATTTTTCGTTATGCCGATAAAATGTTTATGCTAAGCCAAGAGATGCTGGATATCGTCAACTATAGTCGTGAATCGAACTTGTTGTTTGATGTCGGTGTTGCGGATGCATTATCTAAACAATTAGTCAGTCGCGTATTAGAAACGGCGGTGATTGATCATGAGCAAATTCATCTGCGCTGTTTTGAATCAACACATGAATTATTATTAGAACAATTAAGTCAGCATAAGCTGGATATGATTTTATCGGATTGCCCTGTGGATTCTTCACAACAAGAAGGCCTATTTTCTGTAAAACTCGGTGAATGTAATATGAGTTTCTTTTGCAGCCATCCACTTCCTGAAAAGCCGTTCCCTGAATGTTTAGAAGAACGGAAATTACTCATTCCTGGTCGTCGATATATGTTAGGTCGCCATTTGTTAACGTGGATACGTAATAAAAATCTGCAAGTGGAAATTTTGGGAGAGTTTGATGATGCTGCATTAATGAAAGCATTTGGATTAAATTATAATGCCATTTTTGTAGCACCTTCACTGTATACCGATGAAACTTTTGCTCATAGTAATATCGAAGAAATAGGGATGCTTGATACTGTAAAAGAAGAGTATTACGCGATTTTTGCAGAGCGAATGATCCAACATCCAGCAGTTCAGCGCGTTTGTAATACTGATTTTTCAGAGCTTTTTAATGGGAATAAGAAGAGTGTTGTAAATCCATAAGTGAGTTATGGTTAAAAAGTAGAAAACAAAAAACCGGCATAAGCCGGTTTTTTATAACACAAGAAAGCAATATTACATTGCTTTGATTTGTGCTTGCAGATTAGCTTTATGACGTGCAGCTTTATTCTTGTGAATTAAGCCTTTAGTTGCCTGACGGTCAACAATTGGTTGCATGTCATTAAATGCTTTTTGTGCTGCTTCTTTATCACCTGAAGCAACTGCTGCGTATACTTTTTTAATGTAAGTACGCATCATAGAACGACGGCTTGCGTTGTGCTGACGACGCTTTTCAGACTGAACCGCACGTTTCTTAGCTGATTTGATATTAGCCAAGTTCCAACTCCCAAATATATTCTAGCGAGGACAAATACAAAGGTGAAGGAATATGCCTTTTCAACCTAAGTTTGTCAATGGATTTATACAAAATTAGCGTCGTTGTACGCGACACTTGTTTCGTTGTGATGGCGCAAGATTTTATCAGTTAAGACGGGTAGAATACAGTCTTTTGAGTGAAAAAATCATCAAAATCGTGTATATGAGTAATAAATAATAGATTCTAATAGGATCTACGGTTGATTTTATGCGATTTTATAACCAAGAAGTGAGTGATAGTCCATTTTTGTTTAATGTGAGTAGTCACATTTAAGAATAATAGTGAATCGACTTGTCGAGATATTACTCATCAATAAACATTGATATATTGGGTTACTCTCAAGCCTTTGACAAGGTATAATCCAATAATTTCCACGGTATTGAGCCAGTTATGGAGCTAATTCGCGGTATACAGAATATTAGAGCGCTACATCATGGTTGCGTTCTGACAATTGGGAATTTTGATGGTGTCCATCGAGGCCATCAGGCATTATTGAAACACTTGAAGCAAGAAGCCTCACAGCGAGGGTTACCCACGGTTGTGATGACATTTGAGCCTCAGCCGCTTGAGTTTTTTTTACCAGAAAAAGCACCAGCACGTCTGACTCGTTTACGAGATAAGATAAAGTATTTGGCTGAATGCGGTATTGACTACCTTTTGTGTGTCAAATTTGATAAACAATTTGCAGCACAAACACCTGAAGAGTTTGTTTCATCCTTACTGGTCGATAAATTAGGGGTGAAATTTCTTGCTATTGGTGATGATTTTCGCTTTGGCAAAAATCGTGAAGGTGATTTCCACTTTTTACAACAAGCAGGTGTTCGATATGGATTTGATGTCGCAAATACAGAAAGTTATTGCGATAAAGGATTACGTATCAGTAGCACCGCAGTACGAGAAGCGTTACTCAATGATGATTTAGTTCTTGCTGAATCACTCCTTGGACACCCTTACAGTGTTTGTGGACGAGTTGTTCATGGTAATGAATTGGGTAGAACTATTGGTTTTCCGACAGCCAATATTCCAATGAAGCGCTTAGTTGCACCCGTTAAAGGCGTTTATGCCGTTGATGTCTATTTGTCAGATAATCAATCACCTTTACCCGGTGTGGCAAATATCGGAAGTCGTCCTACCGTACAAGGAAAGGGCGTACAATTAGAAGTTCATTTAATCGACGTTAATATGGATTTATATGGACGTCGTATTGATGTTGTGTTACGAAAGAAATTACGTAATGAACAGCGATTTGCATCATTGGATGCATTGAAGCAGCAAATCGCAGATGATGTGGCTACTGCTAGGGATTTTTTATCGCAGCGGTCGGAGTCATAAACTAGCGGAAAATTGGAACTGAGAATCGAATGAGTGACTATAAAAATACCCTGAACTTACCAGAAACAGGGTTCCCTATGCGCGGGGATTTAGCAAAGCGCGAGCCAGAGATGTTATCACGTTGGTACAAAGAAGGTTTGTATCAAGCTATTCGTCAGGCTAAAAGTGGTAAAAAAACATTTATTTTGCATGATGGCCCTCCATACGCCAACGGCAATATTCATATTGGTCACTCAGTAAACAAAATTCTCAAAGATATTATTATTAAATCCAAAGGACTGTCAGGCTTTGACTCTCCGTACATTCCAGGATGGGATTGTCACGGATTACCTATCGAACTAAAAGTTGAACAAATCGTAGGTAAACCAGGAGAGAAAATATCGGCAGCACAATTCCGCGAGGAATGTCGTAAATACGCTTACGAGCAAATCGAAGCACAGAAAAAAGATTTTATTCGTTTAGGTGTTCTAGGAGATTGGGAAAAACCTTATCTTACAATGGACTATAAAACAGAAGCGAATACTATCCGTGCATTAGCGCGTATTATCGCAAATGGTCACCTGTTAAAAGGGGCTAAGCCTGTTCACTGGTGTACTGCGTGTGGTTCATCACTGGCAGAAGCTGAAGTTGAATACTACGATAAAACATCTCCTTCTATCGATGTGCGTTTCACTGCCGTAGATTCAAAAGCTGTTGCTGCTAAATTTGGTTCAGCAACAGATAAACCAATTTCTTTGGTTATCTGGACAACAACGCCTTGGACATTACCTGCTAACCGTGCGATCGCCTTAAATGCAGAATTTAATTATGCCTTAGTCTCATTTAATGATGAGTGTGTGATTTTAGCGGCAGATCTTGTTGAGTACGTGATGCAACGTATTGGCGTAACTGGCTGGGCTGTTTTAGGTGAATGTAAAGGTACAGATCTAGAGTTGCTACGCTTTAATCATCCATTTATGGGTTTTGATGTTCCTGCTATTTTAGGTGATCACGTTACTTTAGATGCGGGTACAGGTGCGGTACATACTGCACCAGGCCATGGTCCTGATGACTTTGTGGTTGGCCAAAAATACGGTTTAGAAGTTGCAAACCCAGTTGGGCCAAATGGCTGTTATTTACCTGGCACTTATCCAACATTAGATGGCGTTTTTGTTTTTAAAGCGAACGATGTCATCGTTGAATTGCTAAAAGAAAAAGGCGCTCTGTTACATCACGAAGCGTTGCAGCACAGTTATCCTTGCTGTTGGAGACATAAAACACCTGTTATTTTCCGCGCAACACCACAATGGTTTATTGGCATGGATAAAAACGGGTTACGTCAACAATCATTAAAAGAGATCAAAGGTGTTAAATGGATCCCTGATTGGGGGCAAGCACGAATTGAGTCAATGGTTGAAAACCGCCCTGACTGGTGTATTTCTCGTCAACGTACTTGGGGTACTCCAATGTCTCTGTTTGTTCATAAAGAGACACAAGAGCCACATCCACGCACTTTAGAGTTGATGGAAGAAGTTGCAAAACGTGTTGAAGTTAGCGGCATCCAAGCATGGTGGGATTTAGATATTCGTGAAGTATTGGGTGATGAAGCTGACGATTACATGAAAACGCCTGATACACTGGACGTATGGTTTGATTCAGGATCAACACACTCAACAGTCGTTGATGCTCGCCCAGAATACCATGGCAATTCAGCTGATATGTATTTAGAAGGCTCTGACCAACATCGTGGTTGGTTTATGTCTTCGTTGATGATCTCAACGGCAATCAAAGGTAAAGCACCTTACCGTCAAGTATTAACACATGGTTTTACCGTAGATGGACAAGGCCGTAAAATGTCTAAATCTATCGGTAATACAGTGAGTCCACAAGATGTGATGGATAAACTGGGTGCTGATATCTTACGTTTATGGGTTGCTTCAACCGATTATACAGGTGAAATCGCTGTATCTGATGAGATCTTAAAACGTTCTGCGGACACTTATCGTCGTATTCGTAATACTGCGCGCTTCTTATTAGCAAACTTGAACGGTTTTGATCCTGCAAAACATCAAGTTAAGCCAGAAGATATGGTGACACTTGATCGCTGGGCAGTAGGCCGTGCGAAAGCAGCACAAGCGGATATCCTAAAACACTATGAAAACTACGATTTCCATAATGTTATTCAGCGCTTAATGCAGTTCTGTTCAGTGGAAATGGGTTCTTTCTACCTAGATATCATCAAGGACAGACAATATACCGCGAAAAGTGATAGTGTTGCTCGCCGTAGTTGCCAAACAGCCTTATTCCACATCAGTGAAGCATTAGTTCGTTGGATGGCGCCAGTTATGTCATTCACTGCTGATGAGATCTGGAATGAACTGCCAGGTGAGCGTGCAAAATATGTCTTAACTGAAGAGTGGTATACCGATTTATTTGGTTTAGATGCATCAGAAACCTTAAATGATGATTACTGGGCTGAATTACTGGCTGTTCGTGGTGAAGTCAATAAGGTGTTAGAGCAAGCACGTACAGATAAACAATTACGTGGCTCTTTAGAAGCATCAGTCACACTGTATGCAGATAACGCTTTAGCCAATAAATTAAATGCATTAGGTAATGAACTGCGTTTTGTTTTATTAACATCTCAAGCGACAGTTGCAGATATTAATGAAGCACCAGAAACAGCATTAGCCTCTGATATGGCGGGTTTAAAAATCGCCTTTAATAAAGCAGATGGCGAAAAATGTCCTCGTTGCTGGCATTATGCGACAGATATCGGTCAAGTAGCGGAACACGCTGAATTATGCGGACGCTGTGTTACTAACGTAGCCGGTAACGGTGAAGAACGTAAGTTTGCTTAATTAATGAAGAAAACACTTTGCTCTACAGGTTTACGCTGGTTGTGGTTAGCAATTGCTGTAGTGGTGTTGGATTTAGGAACAAAACAGTATTTCATGCAGACATTTCGTCTGTATGAATCTGTTGCTGTGATGCCTTTTTTCAATTTCACTTACGCACATAACTATGGTGCTGCCTTTAGCTTTTTAGCGGATAAAGGGGGATGGCAACGTTGGTTTTTTGCACTGATTGCATTAGCAATCTGCATTACTTTATTAGTAATGATGTATAAAAATAAAGCGAATGCCAAACTAAGTAACATTGCTTATGCGCTTATTATTGGCGGAGCATTGGGTAATCTTTCTGATCGTCTGATCCACGGGTTTGTTATCGATTTTCTTGATGTTTATGTCGGAGATTGGCATTGGCCCACTTTTAATATTGCTGATATGGGTATTTGTATTGGTGCTGGGCTAATTATCATTGAAAGCTTTTTCCCTGATAAAAATGCCAGTCCGCAAGATACAAAAAAGCAAAAGTAATCAGACAATGAGTTAACTAAAATAACCCCTGCCTTATGGCGGGGGTTACGCTTAATAGAAGGTATTAGTATGGTTATGCAGGTACTCAACAACAGCGCGGTATTGTTGAATTTCACTTTAAAGTTAGCCGATGGCTCTGTTGCTGAATCTACGCAAGCACATGGTAAACCCGCCCTTTTTCGTTTAGGTGATGAAAGTTTATCGCCAGCCTTAGAAGCTGAATTATTGGGGTTATCAACGGGAGATAAAAAAACTTTTACGCTTGCTGGCGAACATCTTTTTGGTAAATATAACCCTGACTTGATCCAATACTTTATGCCTTCTGACTTTGCAGAGTCTGGAGTGCCAGAAACTGGTACTATCATGCTATTTACAGCAATGAATGGCAGTGAAATGCCAGGCATTGTAAAAAATGTCACTGAAGATTCTGTTACGGTTGATTTTAATCACCCATTAGCGTCAGAAGAAGTGACATTTGATATTGAAGTTGTCAGCATCAATCCTGAGGAGGAAACAACACATGCAAATACTGCTGGCTAACCCACGAGGCTTTTGTGCGGGTGTTGACCGAGCTATCAGCATTGTTGACCGCGCTCTGGAAATCTATGGCGCACCTATTTATGTTCGTCACGAAGTGGTTCATAACCGTTATGTAGTTAACGACTTACGCGAACGTGGCGCTATCTTTATTGAAGAAATTTCAGAAGTACCCGATAACGCGATTTTAATTTTTTCGGCTCATGGTGTTTCTCAAGCTATTCGTCAAGAAGCTCGTTCACGTAATTTAACGATGCTTTATGATGCGACTTGCCCATTAGTGACTAAAGTTCATATGGAAGTGGCTAGAGCTAGCCGTAAAGGCAAAGAGGCGATTCTAATCGGTCATGCAGGACATCCTGAAGTTGAAGGTACAATGGGGCAATACAACAACCCTGAAGGGGGAATGTATTTAGTTGAGTCACCTGCGGATGTCTGGAAACTAAAAGTCAAAGATGAAGACAATCTTTGCTTTATGACTCAAACAACACTTTCTGTTGATGATACATCTGAAGTTATTGATGCTTTAAATGCACGTTTTCCCAAAATTATTGGCCCCCGTAAAGACGATATTTGTTATGCAACAACCAATCGCCAAGAAGCAGCGAGAGAGCTTGCTGAAAAAGCAGATGTTGTTTTTGTTGTTGGCTCTAAGAATTCATCAAATTCAAACCGCTTAGCAGAATTGGCACAGCGTGCAGGAAAACCTTCTTATCTTATCGATAGCTTTGAAGATATTGATGAGTCATGGGTGACTAATGTCAATATTGTCGGAGTGACTGCAGGCGCTTCAGCCCCTGATATTTTAGTACAGCAGGTGTTAGAGCGTCTAAAAAGCTTTGGTGCTGATGAAGTGATCGAACTATCTGGGCGTGAAGAAAATATTGTTTTTGAAGTGCCAAAAGAACTTCGACTTGATTATAAAGTTATCGAATAAGGCATCTAGAAAGCGTGATTTTTAAAAGCAGAGTTTAAATCTCTGCTTTTTTTATACCTAAAGTTAAATGAATAATCATGCTGTTCATCTCTTTTACTGATAATTAGCTCTGTTTGGTGTGTTTTTCTTATCTAGAACGTTAAATGCTGGCATCAAACGGATGACATCGCTAATCTGTAAACAATAAATAGAGATCATAAGCATTGTTAAGGAGAAATTTAGTTATGTCTGCAAAAGAACTTCGTCTTGCTGTTGTTGGTGCGGGTGGACGCATGGGACGCCAATTAATTCAGGCAATTTCTCAACAAGAAGGAACTGTGCTAGGTGCTGCTTTTGAACGTACAAATTCTTCATTAATTGGCTCAGATGCGGGTGAGTTAGCTGGTATTGGTCATATCGGTGTCATAGTAACTGATAACTTATTAGCACAAGCTAATGCATTTGATGTATTAATTGATTTTACACGCCCAGAAGGCACGCTTTCACATATTGAATTTTGTGTAGAACAACAAAAAGGCATGATTATTGGTACGACAGGCTTTGATGATGAAGGCAAAAAAGCCATAGATGATGCAGCAAAAATCATCCCTATTGTGTTTGCAGCCAACTTTAGTGTTGGTGTTAATTTGGTGCTTAAGTTACTCGAAAAAGCCGCTAAAGTGATGGGATCTTACAGTGATATTGAAATTGTAGAGGCGCACCATCGTCATAAGGTTGATGCGCCATCAGGTACTGCATTAGCAATGGGGGAATCTATTGCAGATGCATTAGGTCGTGATCTTAAAAAGTGTGCTGTTTATGAGCGAGTAGGGCATACGGGAGAGCGTGACCCTCAAAGTATTGGTTTTGCTACTATTCGTGCAGGGGATATTGTGGGTGAACATACTGCGATTTTTGCCGACATTGGCGAGAGGGTAGAGATAAGCCACAAGGCTTCTAGTCGAATGACATTTGCAAATGGTGCAGTAAAGGCGGCTATTTGGCTAAGATCTAAAAAATCAGGTCTATATAACATGAAAGATGTGCTTTCTTTAGAAGAATTATGATAAGTTGTTATTTGTAATTATTTGAAAACTCATAATTATTTGTTTAATTATGGGTTTTTTTTATTTTATTTGTTGTATTTATTCTCTTTCCTCTTGTTTATATCATTTATCTCTTGTTTTTTCTGTTTTTTTTCTAGAAATGGACAGGATTCTGTTTTATTTCCTCTTGAAATCTAAATTTTAAATTATCTTGGTAAGCAAACGGTTAAATCTGTAAGATTTGTTATGTTAATTGTCACTTGGTTAATTAAATTGCTAATGATTGATGTTTTTTTAATTAAAAAGGTGTTTTTTCTAGACATCTGCCTATTCGATCTTTAGAATGCGCCCAATTTGCCAAAAATTTGCCCAATTTTATGTTTTTGGCATTGATTTAGAGTCTTAAATCTGAATTAATATGCATGAAATGTGATTTATTATTCTCTGGAGGGCGTTTTGATTAAATCAGCTATACTGGTTCTAGAAGATGGGACCGAATTCCACGGCAAGTCGATTGGCGCAGAAGGCGCCGCCATCGGTGAAGTCGTTTTTAATACTTCAATGACTGGTTATCAAGAAATACTAACCGACCCGTCTTACTCCCAACAAATTGTTACTCTCACCTATCCCCACATTGGCAACACTGGCGTTAATCATTCAGACGAAGAATCAGAAACCATCCATGCTCAAGGCTTAATTATTCGTGATTTGCCATTACTGATGAGCAACTATCGTGCACAAGAAACATTATCTGATTATCTTAAACGTCATAATATCGTTGCAATTGCAGATATTGATACACGCAAGCTAACGCGTTTATTGAGAGAAAAAGGCGCACAAAATGGCTGTATTATCGCAGGGGAACGCCTAGATACCCATGTTGCGCTCGAAAAGGCTAAATCATTTCCGGGTTTAAAAGGAATGGATTTAGCCAAAACAGTAACCGTTAAACAACCTTATCAGTGGACTCAAGGAAGTTGGACACTAGAGAGTGAATTACCTAAAGCTAAATCAGCGAATGAATTGCCATTGCATATTGTGGCATATGATTTTGGTGTGAAACGTAATATTTTACGTATGCTGGTGGATAGAGGGTGTCGAGTTACCATTGTACCAGCACAAACACCAGCGCAAGATGTTTTAGCACTTTCACCTGATGGTATTTTTCTTTCAAATGGCCCCGGGGATCCAGAGCCCTGTGAATATGCCATTAACGCCATTCAAACGTTTTTAACAACCGATATTCCTCTCTTTGGTATCTGTTTAGGTCATCAGCTTTTAGCGTTAGCCAGCGGTGCAAAAACCATCAAAATGAAATTTGGGCATCATGGTGGTAACCATCCTGTAAAAGATTTAGATAAAAATACTGTGATGATCACAGCACAGAATCATGGATTTGCCGTTGATGAAACTTCACTTCCTGCCAATTTACGTGTGACACATAAATCTCTATTTGATGGTTCTTTGCAAGGTATTCATCGTACAGATAAACCAGCGTTCAGTTTCCAAGGCCATCCAGAAGCCAGCCCAGGGCCACATGATGCCACACCTCTTTTTGATCACTTTATCGAACTTATCGCGCAATATCGTCAAAACCTGCAATCAGTGACAACAAAATAAATCAGGAGCGAAAGAAAATGGCTAAAAGAACAGATATCAAAACAATCCTGATTTTAGGTGCTGGGCCGATCGTAATCGGACAAGCGTGTGAATTTGATTATTCAGGCGCTCAAGCATGTAAAGCTCTACGTGAAGAGGGATATCGAGTTGTTTTGGTAAATTCAAATCCTGCAACCATTATGACCGATCCTGAAATGGCTGATGCAACGTACATTGAGCCTATTCACTGGCAAGTTGTGAGAAAGATTATTGAAAAAGAGCGCCCTGATGCTGTATTACCGACAATGGGCGGGCAGACAGCACTGAACTGCGCTTTAGAATTGGAGCGCCAAGGTGTTTTAGCTGAGTTTGGTGTCACCATGATTGGGGCAACAGCTGATGCGATTGATAAAGCAGAAGATAGACAACGCTTTGATAAAGCGATGAAAAAAATCGGCTTAGATACAGCTCGTTCAGGTATTGCACATAACCTTGATGAAGCTTTTGCTGTTGCTGAACAAGTTGGTTTTCCTTGTATTATTCGCCCTTCATTCACGATGGGGGGAACCGGTGGTGGTATTGCTTATAATCGTGAAGAGTTTGAAGAAATTTGTACTCGAGGTTTAGATTTATCGCCAACCAATGAACTATTAATTGATGAATCACTGATTGGTTGGAAAGAGTACGAAATGGAAGTTGTGCGCGATAAAAACGACAACTGTATTATCGTCTGTTCTATCGAAAACTTTGATGCAATGGGAATTCATACGGGGGATTCCATTACTGTTGCGCCAGCACAAACACTTACCGACAAAGAATATCAAATTATGCGTAACGCCTCGATGGCGGTATTGCGTGAAATAGGTGTTGAAACGGGTGGCTCTAACGTTCAGTTTGCGGTTGATCCTAAAACAGGGCGTTTGATTGTTATTGAAATGAATCCTCGTGTGTCTCGCTCTTCAGCCTTGGCATCCAAAGCAACAGGTTTTCCAATTGCTAAAGTTGCCGCAAAATTAGCGGTAGGTTATACCCTTGATGAGCTGATGAATGACATCACAGGAGGAAGAACACCAGCTTCTTTCGAGCCTTCTATTGATTATGTTGTGACAAAAATTCCTCGCTTTAACTTTGAAAAATTTGCAGGAACAAATGACAGATTAACTACGCAAATGAAATCTGTTGGTGAAGTGATGGCAATTGGTAGAACGCTACAAGAATCTATGCAAAAAGCGTTACGAGGCCTTGAAGTTGGAGCGACTGGTTTTGATCCTAAAGTTGATTTAGATGATCCCGAAGCATTAACTAAAATTCGCCGTGAACTAAAAGAAGCGGGTTCAGACCGAATTTGGTATATCGCAGATGCTTTTCGCGCGGGATTATCCATTGATGGCGTCTTTAATCTCACTAATATTGATCGTTGGTTCCTAGTTCAAATTGAAGAAATTGTTCGTCTTGAAGAAAAAGTCGGTGAAATAGGTATCAATGGGTTGAGTGCTGATTTCTTACGTCAGTTAAAACGTAAAGGCTTTGCTGATGCGCGTTTAGCTAAAATACTTAACATTAAAGAGCACGCTATTCGCCAATTAAGAGAGCAATATCAGCTACATCCAGTCTATAAACGTGTTGATACTTGTGCGGCAGAGTTTGCTACTGATACGGCTTACATGTATTCGACTTATGAAGAAGAGTGTGAGGCAAATCCACATCAAAACAAACCTAAAGTAATGATCTTAGGTGGTGGGCCCAATCGTATAGGTCAAGGGATTGAATTTGATTATTGCTGTGTTCATGCGGCGCTTGCGTTACGTGAGGACGGTTATGAAACCATCATGGTGAACTGTAACCCTGAAACGGTTTCAACGGATTATGACACCTCTGACAGACTCTATTTTGAACCTGTTACGTTAGAAGATGTGCTTGAAATTGTACGTATCGAAAAACCGAAAGGGGTGATCGTGCAATATGGTGGACAGACACCATTAAAATTAGCCAGAGCGCTAGAAGCAGAAGGTGTGCCTGTCATTGGGACAACGCCAGATGCTATCGATAAAGCTGAAGATCGTGAACGTTTCCAAAAAGCGGTTGATAAGTTAGGGTTAAAACAGCCTGAAAATGCCACTGTAACTGCTTTAGAAGAAGCGGTAGAAAAAGCACAATTGATTGGTTATCCGCTGGTTGTTCGCCCTTCTTATGTCCTTGGTGGACGCGCAATGGAAATTGTTTATGACGAAGTTGATTTACGTCGTTATTTCCAAACTGCTGTCAGTGTGTCAAACGATGCCCCTGTATTATTAGACCGTTTTCTTGATGATGCGATTGAAGTCGATATTGATGCGATTTGTGACGGTAAACAAGTCGTGATTGGTGGCATTATGGAGCATATCGAACAAGCGGGTGTTCACTCTGGTGACTCGGCTTGCTCATTACCTGCTTATACCCTAAGCAAAGAAATTCAAGATGTGATGCGTAAACAAGTTCGTGAGCTCGCTTTTGAATTAGGTGTAAAAGGGTTGATGAATGCACAATTCGCGGTGAAAGGTGATGATGTTTATCTTATTGAAGTTAATCCTCGTGCAGCTCGTACCGTCCCTTTTGTGTCAAAAGCCACAGGCGTACCATTAGCCAAGGTCGCCGCGCGTGTCATGATTGGTCAAAGTCTTGAAGATCAGGGCGTAACAAAAGAAGTTATTCCGCCTTATTACTCGGTAAAAGAAGTGGTTTTACCTTTCAATAAGTTTGCAGGCGTTGATCCGATTTTAGGACCTGAAATGCGTTCAACAGGTGAAGTGATGGGCGTTGGTGCAACCTTTGCACAAGCCTTTGCTAAAGCGATGTTAGGCAGCAGTTCTACCATGAAGAAAAAAGGTAGAGCCCTTCTTTCTGTGCGTGAAGGTGACAAAAAGCGTGTTGTTGATTTGGCGACGAAATTACTAAAAAGTGGATTTGAATTAGATGCTACACATGGTACAGCCATTGTATTAGGTGAAGCGGGAATAAATCCACGCTTAGTCAATAAAGTGCATGAAGGTCGACCACATATTGAAGATAGAATTAAAAATGGTGAATATGACTATATTGTTAATACCACATCTGGTCGTCAAGCCATTGAAGACTCTAAAATTATTCGCCGCAGTGCATTAAGATATAAAGTCCATTATGACACGACGTTAAATGGCGGATTTGCAACAACACTGTCATTAACGGCGGATCCGACGTCCAGTGTTATTTCAGTTCAAGAAATGCACAGAAAGATAAATAAAGCTTAAGTTTATTTGTTGCCGTAATAATGATCCTGAATATGAGGAAACTTGTATTCGGGATTTTTTATTTTTCTATCACTATTTAAAAAAAGAAAAGTTTGCAGAAAAAGAAAGCCCCAAATAAATTTATTTGGGGCGATTGCAAAACAAAGAGGTGGGTGCGGATCTTTTTTTTCAAGTAAGGAGTCAATAAAATTGACTAAAATAACCTTATTTGGAATTAATGTTATTTGTGCGACCGTTCTTTCATTCACTATGATTGTTGGTGAATAATTAGGTTCTCTTAACATTGGTGATAGGGACACAGTAGTTCAAGCTATTTTGATGTTCAATAAATAGTTTGGTGGGGGGCGGTTTTCTCCCCTCAATTTTTCTTCAAGTTGTTAGATTTGTGGTACAAGCACCCTGTCTTTAAAATAGATTATTCGGCATAAATGATAATGATTGCTATTTCGTCAAATGTTTGACAACATAGGTGATTATTTACTCTGCTGATATCTTTCTATTATGTCTCAACACTCTTCATTCTATTCATACATTGGTTATCAACCTAAGCATCAGCAGGTTGAAGAATATCGCTTTCAAGACCAAATTCTATTGCGCCAAGGTGTATTGGAAACCACGGAAGATCTGCAGATTGAAGAGACTTATCAAGCCGGCTTTAATTTAGTGGCTGTTCATAGTGGAAGTGTGATTAGTGAAAGTGTCAATGGGCAGAAAATAGAGATAGCGACACCGAGTATTTTTATTGCTAATAGTGTTGAACGCTATTCTTTATTGAATCAGTTTAAATCGGGCGATCCCCTAAGATATACATTATTGCAATTATCATCTCAGTGGCTTGAGCAACAACATATTTTATTGCCCCCCATACTGCAACAAAACCAATCACTCATGTTGCATCATCTGACTATGGATAACACTTTTTTAGCGTTAACCATGCAGTTATTTCAAAATCCAGTTCACGACTCTTTAAAACCACTTTATTATTCTGGCAAAGCGTGTGAGTTTGCTTCATTAAGTTTGCAATATTTATGTCATGCGCAAGAGCCTGCGAATCGACCACTAAGTCAGCGTGAAAAAAACAGCTTAAAACAGGCGAAAGAGATTTTAATTGCTGAAATGGAAACACCACCGAAACTTGAAATATTAGCGGCACGCGTGGGATTAAATACACGAAAACTCACTCAAGGTTTTCGTCAATTATTTGGTAATTCTGTTTATGGTTGGCTACAAGAGTATCGCTTACAAACCGCATATAACATGTTGCTAAATGAAGGAGAATCCATCTCAAGTGTTGCCTATTATGTTGGGTATACACCGGCTCATTTTTCTGTCGCATTTCGCAAACGTTTTGGTATATTGCCGGGAGATGTACGCAAAGGGCATTTCACGCCTTAATTGATTTTATTAGGTTTATCGGTATATTTATTATCTTCTTCGCTTGATTTACCATCTATTAAACACTTAATTAATTCTATCTTTCCCACCTTGCTTAATAAATAAGCAAAATGCTTCTAAATCGAAAGTAATAGTCACGCAATCTAAAGTCTTGTTGCTAGAGGGTAAATACCCTTTTCGCTATAGTGCCACAAGATGTTGTGGAGATTATTATGCATAATGAATTATGGGCGTTGTTGCGTCCTTATCGCACTTTATTAATAAGTGCGCTGTTACTACAAACTGTTGCTGGTTTTAGCTCTTTAGTACCTTGGCTGGCACTCTATCAACTTATTATTTCTTTCCCTTCAGCTAATACGTTTTGGTTAACCATTGCGGTTATTGGTGGCGTTGTATGGCTTATTTCACAGACAATTGCCTTTCATTTAACGCATTTAATGGATGCTAAATTAACTTATCAATTACGGTTAGCATTATCAGAAAAAATGCAAAAATTACCGTTGAATTGGTTTATTAGCCAAGGGAAAAATGGTGTTAACCAATATGTTCAGCGCGATATTAAAGCTCTACATCAATTAATTGCTCATGCACCCGCTGATATCGTGCAATTAATGGTTGTTCCTATTATTGCCATTATCGTGTTATCAACCGTAAATCTTTTTTTATTGGTTTTCTCTCTCATTCCTTTAATCATTGCTTACTTTTGTTTTAAACAAACTCAATCTTCACGTTATCAAACTTATTGTGAACAACGTGATAAGGCAATGAAAACGCTCTTTGAAGATTATCAACTTCTTGCTGAAAACCCACTTGTAGCACGTCAATTTCCGCATAAAGGTATTGTTGATAGAACAGAGAAAGCATTATTTAATTTTGTTTATCATTTTCAAAATTGGGTTAAAAGAGTCGGATTATTAGGATCACTTACCCAGTTATTATTGAGTGCAACATTATTAACGGGATGGCTATTACTGGGTGCTACTATTTTTGAACAAGCGTTACCATTGGCCGATTTACTCCTGTTTATTTTATTATTAAGACGTATTGCAGAGCCTGTCATGGCTATGGGGCATGGTGGTGACGCCTTACGTGGAGCGAAAAAATCAGCGCAGCGGATCCAACAATTATTAAATCAACCTGAAATGCAATATGGTGATTTATCGACAAACACGATATCTCATGCTGTTGCGTTAACGGCAGATTCTGTTTGCCTTTCGTATGGTGATAAAGAGATCCTTGATAATATTAATTTTGAAATTAAAAAAGGAGAGTTTATTGCCATTGTAGGGCCTTCCGGCGCAGGTAAAAGCTCTTTATTACAACTTATTGCTCGATTTATGGATGCAACATCAGGTGAGATCATGATTGAGAATAAGCGCTTACAAGCATATTCACGTCATGCATTAAACCAAATTACCACAGTGGTGATGCAAAACAGCCAACCACTACCTTACTCCATTAAAGATAACTTGTTGTTATTTAATCCACATTGTAGCGAAGAGCAATTGCAATCGGCAATTAATGAAACGCATTTTGCTCAAGTCATTGAACTTCTACCTCAAGGTTTATCAACGATCATCAATGATGAAACACCACTTTCTGGTGGTGAAGCTCAACGTTTGGCGATAGCCCGTGCATTCATTGCCAATAGTCCTTTGTTATTGGCTGATGAACCTTCTTCAGCGCTTGATCCTGATAATACGCAACATATTTTTAATGCGCTAAAAAATAAAACCATGACACGGATAGTCGTCACACATTCACTGGTTTTGGCACAACAAGCTAACAGAGTGATATTTATGGTTGATGGAAGGTTAGTCGCAATGGGAAATCATGATGATTTACTACTCAATTGTGAGCGCTATAGTGATTTTGTTCAGAAACAAGGAGAGCAAAATGAAGACTAATCCCTTTGTTTCATTACTCTTATCTTTAAAATTTCCCCTTAGTTTTATGGTTTTTAGTGCCATTTTAGAAGGGTTATGTGGTTTATTATTATTGCCTATTATTATCTATTGGGATCAGGATGCTAGCCTATATTTATGGATATTGGCAGGATTAACATTCGTTACTCTGGTTTTTCAGTATATTGCAACATTAAAAGGTTTTCTGGCAGGTACAACGGTGATGAGGATCTTAGTTCAAGCGTTGATCCGCCATTTACCGCGTAGTTTAACACCACCGCCTCAAGCACAAACGTTATGCTCAGGTGCTGCAATGAGTGCAATGAGCATTCCTGCTCATTTACTGGCTCCTGTTATCAGTGTTGTAGTGACACCATTAACTGTAATTATTGGCCTTTTATTTTATAACGCCACTTTTGCTTTTATTTTTATCGTGGCTGCATTATTACTTGTTGTAGTGATGCGGATCAGTGCCAAAGGGCTGTATAGACAAGAAGTGGCACTGCAAACAGCAGAGGCTGTGGCGGCTAAAACATTGGCTGATTTTGCACAACATCAGGCATTATTGCGAAAAAGTGGACAAAATACGCTGTTCTCGCAGCAGTTACAGCAAGATTTATTGGCACAACATCACCAACAAGTGCAGTTATTACAAAGAAGTTTACCCTATCATCTGATTTTCTCTTTCTGTATTCAGGTTATTTTTATTGCCGTTTTAGTTATTGGTGCAATGAATGTTGATGCTAATACTCTTACTTTAACGCAGTGGTTGGCGGTCGTAGTATTAATTGCTCGTTTTATTGAACCGTTATTTCAGCTTTCTCATATTGATCAGGCATTAAGACAGAGTAAACAATCACTTACTTTAATAAAAAATGCGTTGGATGCTCCCACATTACAAAGTCCAAAACAAAGTGATATTCCTAAAAGCAATGACATTCGTTGTGAAAAACTGGATGTGAATAATAGTTTAGGTACGCCGATCCTTTCTAACATAACAGCGCTATGTCCCGATAAAAAAATGACGGCAATTGTCGGCAGTTCTGGTGCAGGTAAAACAACATTACTACGTGTTTTAGCGCGTCTTATTGATGCAGATAAAGGACAAGTTTTTTATGGAGATAAAAAAGTTAATGATTTATCTGAGAGTGTATTAGCGCGAACAAGACAAATCGTATTTCAGCATAACCAATTAATTAGAGGCTCATTGCGTTGGTCATTATTACAAGATGAGAACTCAACTGTCAGCGATAATGATATTTTACATCTACTTAATGGATTGAATTTATCGGTGACTCAAACTGATTTAGATGAAGATGTGGGCGATCAGGGAGATCGTTATTCTGGTGGACAAAAACAGCGACTATGTTTAGCGCGTTCATTATTAGCCGATCCTAAGATCTTATTTTTAGATGAACCTACGGCAAGCCTTGATACAGTCAGTCGTGAAAAAGTGGCTCTTTATCTTGAAAACCTAACATCCACTCGAGTCGTGATCACCCATGATCCGGATATTGCTAAACGAGCGGATCATGTCATTGTGCTTGATGATGGAAAAGTCATTGAAGAAGGTTCTCCTGATGCATTGTTGTTATCTTCAACATGGTTCTCACGTTTTTGTGGATCATATTGAGTTTTTCGATCTTCATTAGTTGTTGAGTAATATCGATTGGCAATCGAAAGAGATAATTTGGCAATCGAAAATACCCTAATCCCAAAATTGATAGAGTGATAACCATTATCATTTGAATATTTTGGGATAGGTATGGTTTACATTTCTTCTTTAGCTGACTTAGATAAAACACAGAAATTATCACCAGTATTAAATCAACGTACACAAAATAAATTGGCATTAACACAATGCGCTATTTTGTGTTCTACCGCTTTATTTTCACTTTCTGCTATCGCAAATACAGCAACAGAAAATAATAAAGCAGTCGATGTTTTGGTGGTAACGGAAAGCACGGCACAACATCGCGATAGCCTTGCTCCCGGCGTTAGTACATTAAGTAAAATGGCGCTTAAGCCCAGAGAGATCCCACAAACTGTCTCTGTGATAGACAGAGAGCAAATAGAAACTCAAAACCTAAATACCCTTGATGAAGTAATGACTCGTGCTAATGGGGTTACTAGCGCACCTTTTGTTTTATTAACAACGGCTTATTACGCTCGTGGCTTTCAAATTAACTCTTTTGAGCTTGATGGTGTTCCTGCTTTAATGGGAAATATGGCAAGTTCGCCACAAGATATGGCTGTTTATGAACGTGTTGAGATCTTAAAAGGCTCTAACGGATTAATGCATGGAATGGGAAATCCTGCGGCAACCATCAATATGGTACGTAAACACGCACCTTTAGACGATCAACTAAAAGCAACATTTACGGCTGGAAGTTGGAACCGTTATCGCGGTGAAGTCGATGTGGGCGGGCGTTTAAATCAAGAAGGCAGTGTGCGCGGTCGAGTCGTAATGGCGTGGGAAGATAAAGATTTTTTCTATGATATCTCAGATCAAAAGACTCGCTTGATTTATGCCACAGTGGATGCGGACTTAACGGCTAACACACTATTACGTACAGGTATTCAATATCAAACAATAGACTCCATCACCAATATGGCAGGTGTGCCAATGGGAAAAGATGGTAGCGATTTGCACCTTTCTCGTAAAACCTATTTAGATGCTGACTGGGATAAATTCAAATGGGATACCACTCGTTTATTTACCGGAATTGAACATCAAATTAATGATGATTGGCTGTTTAAAATCAACGGCGATTATCAATATGCTAAAGCACGTTTATTGTATGCAGGGGCATGGGGAAATATTGATCCTGAAACTGGTGATGGAGCCATGCTAATGGGAGGGGCATACAAGTTCCATAACTATCAAACCAGTCTTGATACCAATGTCACAGGAAAAATTAATGGTTGGGGCTTACAACATGACGTGATAGTGGGAATGAGTTACTCAAAGGCCAGTGAAGAACAGCACACTGGTCAATTTAAAGATCCTCTCAATGTACCTGTGAATATTTATCGCTGGGATCCTCACAGTGTACCGAAACCACAAATAACGGGCTATTCCTCTCAAGGTGCGACAAAAACGGAACAAACTGGCATCTATGGAATGGGGCGGATCAAACTTATTGAGCCAGTAACATTGATTGCAGGGGCGAGAGCGAGCTGGTGGGAAGTGACAAAACCCCAAGCTAAGTTTACTGAAAATGGAAAAATCACCCCTTATGGTGGTTTGATTTGGGACTTTGCACCTCAATGGTCATGGTACAGCAGTTATTCTACGGTTTATCAACCACAAACAGGGAAAACTTGGAGTGGTGAAATGTTGAAACCAGTGGAAGGACAAACCGTTGAAACCGGGATCAAAGGCGCTTTGATGAATGGTGGACTTAACGTCTCCGCCGCTGTTTTCCGTATTGATATGAAAAATAATCCACAAGAAGATCCGGCCCATCCTGGAGGGGGATTTAATACCTATCTTATTAGTGGCGGCAAAGTTGTTAGTCAAGGTTTTGATATTGAAGGAATGGGGTACTTATCGCCATTTTGGGATCTCTCTGTCGGTTATACCTATACCGATACGGAATATAAAGAAGACACACTGAATAAAGGTAATAGCTTTAACTCATTAGTTCCTCGCCACATGGTAAGAGTGTGGACAAATTATCAGTTACCTTGGGATGCGCGTAAGTGGAGTGTGGGCGGTGGTATTCAAGCGCAAAGTGAATATAGCAAAACAAACGGTGAAGTTACGTTACGTCAAGGTGGCTATGCGGTATTTAATTCGCGTTTAGGTTACCAAATTAATGAACATTGGTCTGCGGCATTAAATATTAATAACGTCTTTGATAAACGTTATTACTCAAGCCTTTTCTCACCTCAATGGAATAACCGTTATGGCGAACCTCGTAACGTTATGTTGAATATCAAGGCTGATTTCTAATGCAAAAGGCATTGCTGATCAGTTGTGCAGTTTTAGGCAGCGTAATAGGAAGTATTACGCTGTCACTACTGATAGCAACATTTTATCCCAGCACTGATCCTCTTAATTGCCTGTATGCAGCCGTCTTTTTACCTGTTATCTGTTTATGTGGATTGCTCTGTTTTAGCTTATTCTCACTGAATGGAAAACAGGTATTTTGGCGAGCATGGAGCTGGTGGCCATTACCTTTAATATTGTTGGAATTTATTCTATGAAAGCAATATTAAAGCGCCAATTTTTACAACTTCATCGCCAAGTAGGTTCTTTATTTGGCATTCTATTATTTATTATTCTATTGACGGGAACATGGTCACTAGCGCATGAAAATTTAAATATATGGGTTCAATTTAAGCCTTTAAATAAAGAATTATTACCATTAGATCAGTTATTAGCCAAAGGTGAATACTTCTTAGGTGAAAATGGCTTTAATAGTGTGAAATTACCCTCTATAGATTATCCAATTATCACTTTTTGCCAAGGAATGGGCGATTGTTCACTGCAATTAAATGCACAAACGGGTGAAGGAATTACAGTAAGAGACGTTATCTCTCCTATTGTTAATTTACATAAAAATCTATTTATGGGGTTTTCTGGACGATTATTTATTAGCTTATTTGGTTTTGTTTTTGCGCTATTACTAATAACTGGCATTGTTATTCATCACCGTAAAGCCTATCAATTATTTCGACTCCGTTTTAATCAAGGGCGTAGGCTGTTTTTCTTTGATTTACATAATGTCATTGGATTATGGAGTTATCCGTGGCTCGTAATGTTTGCATTAACGGGGGCATTATCAGGATTAGGGGCATTCGGTACATTAATGCTCGCAAAATATGTGGAGCCAGAAGCACCAGCACAAGTCATGATGAAATTAATGGGACAATCAACACCCGTTTCATCTGAGTTTATTGCATCTTCTCCTAGCTCATTGTTAATTCAACTTTCACAAGAAAAAGCAGACTTTATTCCTGAAACTATTAATTGGAAAAATAGAGGTAATGCTGAACAGCAAATTACGGTGAGTGGTATTAATTTATATTTACCCAGCACCGCTAATTTTGAGCAGTTATTTTTTTCTGGCTTAGATAATCATTGGATTGCGGAAAAGAGTGCTGTGTCTCAGCAATTTTGGACGCGTGCTTTTATTGCCATTCAACCTTTGCATTATGGCCAATATTTATGGACAGGTTCAGCAAACTTTAGTTTATCGGTACTTCATTGCCTAATGGGAATGATGGCCTGTGTATTAACCTTTAGTGGATTAATAATTTGGGTATTAAAAAAGCCCATTAATATCAGTTCCCGTTTAGTGTTAGGAAGTTGTTCTGGTTTAATTTTTGCCAGTATATGTTTACTTCCTATCGCTATTTTCTCCGCGTTATCACCGATACTGCCTTTTTTTAGTGTTTGGTTGATAACGCTTCTTTTTTATTTGTTTTATCCGCAAGTGATCAAACTTACTTTTCTTATTTTAACCATAAGTAGTGTGGTTTTATTTATCAGTGTCTTTAGTCACTTATTTATAACTCATGCTGCTTTGTGGTGGGTAAGTTGTGCCTTGTTGATCAGTGCCGTTTTCTATTTTTTGATGGGTCTTTTTCTACTTAAAAGACAGTAATTGGAGTCTGTTATGCAAGAATTATTAAAACATCGGCAATTAGTGGTAACGCTAGGTTTACTTTATTTAGCACAAGGTATTCCGATGGGAATTGCGATGGATGCATTGCCTACATTATTACGCCAAGAAGGTTCAGCTTTAAGTGCAATCGCATTTATTCCATTAGTCGGATTGCCATGGGTATTAAAATTTTTATGGGCGCCAGTGGTTGATAATTATTGGTTTAAATCTTTAGGTCGTCGCCGTAGCTGGATTATTCCCATGCAAGTCATAGTGACGTTCTGTTTATTATTATTAGCAATCATTGGTATTTCTATCGAAACGGCAAAATGGGGCGTCACTTTATTAGCTATCGCTTCATTAGCCAGTGCTACACAGGATATTGCAACAGATGGTATGGCCGCTGAGCATGCGAGTGGCACGTTATTATCGAAAATAAATGCTGTTCAAATTGCAGGTGTGATGGGGGGCTTTTTCTTAGGAGGAGCAGGTATGATGATCCTCACTGATAAATTAGGTCAACATACCGCATTACTGTTATTTGCCTCAGTGCCCGCTATCAGTTTATTTTTTATTACGTTATTTCGTCAAAAAGCAAAATATGATGAGGGTGAAAATGGTGATTCACCTAATGCAAGCCTATTAAAAACGGTACGTAGAAAAGGTGCGGTAAGACTATTAACACTGACATTGCTTTCAGCAGTAACCGCAGTTTCGGGCTTTGGTTTAGCAAAACTCTTTTTAAGTGACAGTGGTTGGTCTTTAGCAGAGATCGGGAAAATGGGCATGATGGGTGGCATGGTAACCCTTTTCTTTGGCTGTGGAGGTGGTGCTTGGTTGATTAATAAAATTGGTGTGTGGCGTGCTTTTTCTGCAGGATTGCTGTGTGCTTTAGGTTCCTCATTATTATGGCTTTCACAATCAACAGGCTCTATCAGTCTTTCAATAGTTGCTGTATGTATTGTATTAGGCTCTTTATCATCAGGGATCACTTCTGTAGCTATTATGACCGCAGGTATGCATTTTGCGTCAACGGATAATCAAGCTGGTACAGATATGACGGCTGTACAAAGTATGCGCGATATAGGGGAAATGGCGTGTGCCATGATGTTAGTGAGTTTAACGAGCGTTATTGGATACAGTGGTGGCTTTGGGGTAGCCGCTGTCATTGCATTAGGTGCATTGTTAGTGACTATTGCTAATGTCCGTTATCAGGAAAAATGTAAGGTATTTTAAGTGATAGCCCAAAGATACAAGGGTATTTTTGGGCTATAGGTTTTATTAAAACTAAATAGAGCTTAATCTACTTCGGGTTGGATAACTGAATTATTACTAATATGTAATGCTTTTTGAATTTTAAAATTCTTACCATTAACGCTAAGAGATAAATTTACCCTACCTGAAGTGGTACTTGTTACTTCAATAACATAATGGCCTGGAGCAACTTGTTTTGTTTCACTAAATTTAACGATCGCTTTATCAGAAACGGCTATGACTTTTTGGTTAGGCAATGGATTTCCCCATTGATCTTTAAGTTCTAATGATAAAAAAGCTTTATCTATACCATCTGAATCGATATCTGTTGGAGATAAAGTAATTTGAGAGAGTGCTTCACTGGCTACTTTTGATTCAAATGTAATAGGTTGAGCTGACAAAGAATCATTATCTATAGTTGCAGTGACAATAACATCAAGAGGTTCTGTGCTTGAGATAGAGGTAACTGCAATACCTTTATCATTAGTTATTGATATTTCATTATCAATATTGACGATGTTTTTGTCTTGATTGGTAAACCAATTTACCTCTACATTTGGAAGTGGATTATGGTTTTGATCTTCAACAACAGCGGTAAAAAGAACACGAGTTTGTCCATCTGCAATGTAAAGTGATTGAGCTGGAATAATTGAAGTAATATTCCCATCTATCTTGGTCTTTGCAAAGAATGTTGATCCTTCCGTGACGTTATGTGTGGAAGTCACCTCTGCTTTTACAACGACTTTACCCGCAACATTGCTGATCATTGTTGTACTGGCTTTACCATCTTTATCTGTAGTCAGAATTGCGTTTTTAAAGGTGGCCTGATCTAAAGTCCTTAAAATAACTTCTACGTTAGGAATAGGGAGTAGGCTCTTGTCAACCACAGTCAAATTGATGGTTTTTTCTGTGACATTATCTGCCGGTGAAATTTCAGGGGTAATGGTTAAATAGGAACGTGGAATATGGGCGCTATCTTTATCAATAACAGGTGTGAAATTAACAGAAATAGGATATTCCATCTCTTTTACTTTTACCTTAATGGTAGTATTTCCTGGATGTGTATTGGTAATAGGGACAATGATTTCACCCGTTAATGAAGTATAACCCGTAGGTTGAATGAAAGCGCCATTGTCAGCCGTAAAATTAACAATAAAATTATTAATAGGATGATTTTCTTTATCAGTTACAATCAGTTTTAATTGGTTTTTATCTTTACCATCAGCTAATGCATTATTTTTTATTACTGACAAATTATCCTTTAAAATAGTGGCATTATCAGTAGTAGCAATAAATTGAATATCAATAGGATTAAATTTATTATTTTGGTAACTAGGAGTAATATTCACAATTTCAGGGGATATTCCTGCGGTTATTATTGCTTTATATTTTCCTTTTTCTAGTCGAGAAAATGAGGTTAATTGACTTGAGCTTACTTTATTATTTGATTTTTTTTCTAATAATATTTTTTCAGGTTCAACATCAAAAGGTAAATTATCATTATCTCGTATTGTTAAAATTAGCGCTTGAGTAGAGTGACCATTCGCTATCAATATTTGTCTATCAGATCCAAATTGACTATTGTTTATGTTAATTCCACTTTGATTAACAATAATTTCTCCTTGGACAGACTCAGAGCGATTGCCTTTTTCATCAATCGCAATAGCATTAATAACATATGTGTTTTGTTTTGGTGTACCTGATATATATGTTGGCAATGTGAGCGAATAATTTAAACCTTGTTTATGATTTATTTTACCGCCATTTGATAAAAATGTACTTGCAGACCATTCTATATTTTTAATGGGATAAGTTGAGTTAATTTTAATATCAAGTGCTTTTTCTTCTTTTGAAGAGCCAGTGATATTGGGCGAAAAGGAAAATGAAATAGTTGCTTTTTTCTTATATTCTAAAACAATATCGTTATTTCTATCGACAAAATCATAACGATTTCCTGACAATAAACGCATAGCACGTACGTTATCAGGATCAAATTGTGAAGCGAGTGATTCACCTAAACGGTATTGAAAATTAACACCGAATGTATTATCACTATTATCATGTAAACCCATTCGACGATCTGCACTTAACGTTATTAAAGGAATTGGGGTATAGGTTAATCCTGCAGTATAGGCATGGGGGTTTTCTTGTCGACTATCTGTATTAAATAGCCCAACCTCTTTACCATAATATTGTTCAAAAATAAGTTTTGCACCGAGTTGAGGATAAGCTGGAAGATATCCTTCAGCTCTTAAATCCCAGCCATTTGCAGGGCGCTCATCATAATTTTCTAAACTCTTTGAAGTACGCCAATTTGATATCCGATAATAATGATTTGCACTGAATTTCAAATAATCACGCCATAGTTCAGCACCAATACCAATGCGGCGATGATGACGAGTTAAATCATGATCATAAAAAGCATTAATACCGAGCATAAATCTATCCGTAAAGTAACGATATCCTAAGCCTTGATTTATCTGGCTACGTGAATCTTTACGGTGATAACTGGTTTGAGAAAAAATAATATTCTGATTGTATTCGTATAAAGGGATTAAAAAATCAGCAGCACTATTTTCTAATGTGAATTTATTATCCGTTGCAAGAGAGATACGTGCATTTCCGAATTGATTTAACCATTGCTCTATTTTAGTGCTGGCTTTATTGGTAACTTGATTGACAGCATATTGTGTTGCATTGGTTTCTTTATTTAATAAATCTTTGTTATTTACAATAAGTTGCGCTAATTTTGAATGTTTTTCTGTTATAGGGAGAAAGTGCCCATTATTAGAACTGTTAATTTGATTTTTGGTTTGATTATCTTGTGCAAAAGCAGAATAAGGAAGTGTAGCTGATACAGGGAAAGCTATTTGAATAAAAATATTTATCCAAGTTACTTTTTTTGTAATAGAAGATATGGGGAGGGTGAAATCCCGTTTTTGTGTTTTCATTTTTAAAACTCATCGCAATAAATAAATAGTGATGAGATTTTCTGATTTATATAAACTTTCGATATCAAAAAGGAAACATAAATATATAAAAATAAGGTAATTGAAAAAATGACAGGTTGTTTTATAAAAAAAGAGGGGGATTTTAAGGGTTTTAATTGATAAATAAAAAGCCAATATGTTCATTTATATTGGCTTTAGGATAAATATGAAGAAATTAGATATCAACAAAAATATCAGGATCAGGCCCTAAACGTTTTTTCTTGTCGAGTGTTATTATCTCCACAACTTCCTCTTTTTCTAATTTAAAATCAAAAATGTGAAAGTTTTCTTCGATACGAGAAGGAGTGACAGATTTTGGAATAACCACCAGTCCACTATCTAAATGCCAACGTAATACAATTTGAGCGGGTGTTTTATGGTATTTTTCAGCCAGTTTTTGAATAATTGGTTGATCAAATACGCCTTCTCCACCTTGGGCTAATGGGCTCCAAGATTCAGTCACAATATTGTGAGTCGTGTTCCATGCTCTTAATGGTGCTTGTTGCATTAATGGATGAATTTCAATCTGATTAATAACAGGGGTAACACCGGTTTCAGTAATGATACGTTCAAGATGCTCTTCTTTGAAATTACAGACACCAATGCTTTTTACTAACCCTTCTTTTTGCAGAATAATCATTTGCTTCCACGCTTCAACATAAAGTTCGCGTGAAGGTACAGGCCAATGCATTAAATAGAGATCAATATAATCAAGTTGCAAACGCTGGAGGCTTTCTAATACGGCACCACGGGCATGGGTCTGATCGTTATTCCATAATTTTGTAGTGATAAAGAGTTCATCACGAGGAACCGTGGTCTGTTTTAGCGCTTTACCGACACCTTCTTCATTGTGGTAAATCGCTGCGGTATCGAAAAGGCGATAGCCTGTATCAAGAGCGTGATGAATTGCGTTAACAACTTGATGATTATCTGCTTGCCAAACACCAAGCCCAAGTTGTGGGATAGCATTTCCATCAGATAACTTGATCAGTTTAGGTTTATCCATTTCTGTCTCCAAAGTCGCATTAAAGAACTTAGAGTGCCGCTGTATAAATACGTTGGCTGATTTCTAATGTGATATCTTGATGCTCGCCTAGTGCGGTTTGTCCATGTTCTTCCAATTTACGCACTAAAGCAGGTATATCTTCTTCAGTAATTTTGAAATCAGCCAGTCGAGTTCTAAGTCCCATTAATTCAAAGAATTTTCGAGTTTCATTAATCGCAGTTTCAATTTTAAAAGCGTCAGAACCTTGGTTTATACCCCAGACTTTTTGTGCATATTGGATTAACTTCTCGTATTTAGCCTGTCGTTTTTCATTTAATAAGGCAGGTAAAACGATGGCGAGAGTTTGTGCATGATCAAGCCCGTGTAAAGCCGTGAGTTCGTGACCTAATGCATGTGTAGCCCAATCTTGAGGAACACCAACACCAAGGATGCCATTAAGGGCTTGTGATGCTGTCCACATTATATTAGCACGGATATCATAGTCTGTAGGTGATGTCAGCGCTTTTGGCCCTTGATCAATCAAAATACGTAAAAGGCCTTCTGCATATTCATCTTGTACACGAGCATTCACAGGATAAGTGAGATATTGCTCTAATATATGAATAAAAGCATCTACAACCCCATTAGCCGTTTGTCTTGGGGGTAAAGAATAGGTAGTTGTTGGATCTAAAATGGCGCAATGAGGATAGACATGAGGGCTGGCAAAACTTTGTTTATCCTTTGTCTGTTTTTTACTGATAACTGAAAAACTATTTGTTTCTGTGCCAGTTGCTGGAAGCGTTAATACGCAACTTAAAGGTAGTGCTTTTTCAATGACTTTACCGCGACTAGTGACAATTTCCCATGGCTCACCTTGATAGGGTACAGCAGCTGCAATAAATTTTGTCCCATCAATAACCGACCCGCCCCCTACGGCTAATAAATGCGTGATACCGTGATATCTTGCATAAGAGACAGCTTTCATCAATGTTTCATAAGAAGGATTGGGTTCAATACCACCAAATTCATGAATTTGATGGCCGGGAAGTGCAGTATAAATTTCGTCTAATACGCCATTGCGTTTAATACTACCGCCGCCATAAGTTAATAAGATACGTTCATTTTTGCCTATTTCAGAACGTAATTTTTCTATTTGGCCTTGACCAAAATGAAGACGAGTCGGTGAGTAATAAGTAAAGTTTTGCATTTTGTTTCCACCATAATTTAATGTTCTGCAGTATGACAATTAATCAGGAAAGTTTTTTTCACTGTATCTAGACGAAATTGCATGACATAACTATAACTGTAAGGTTGTAAAAATGAGCGTTGAATTAAATTTCTTAATAACAACAACAGTTCATATTGTAGTTAATTTATAAGGAGTAATATGAAAAGTCATTATTTAACATTAAACCAAGAACATTGGGATAAACAAGCTGCGATGGAAAATCAGTGGTCTAAGCCTGTAAGCGATGAAGAAATTATTGCTGCAAAGCAAGGCGACTGGAAAGTCCATTTAACGCCTAACCCAGTTAAGAGTGAGTGGCTAACAGATATTAAAGGTAAAAAAATACTCTGTTTAGCGTCTGCAGGTGGGCAACAAGCGCCTATTTTAGCGGCTGCTGGTGGCATTGTGACAGTATTTGATTTATCAGAAGGGCAATTAAGTAAAGATAGCCAATTGGCGCAAAAGCATCAGTTAGATTTGGTCGCAGTTCAAGGTGATATGGCAGATCTAACCGCATTTGCTGATGAAAGTTTTGATATTATTTTTCATCCTATTTCCAATTTATATGTACCAGATGTAAATCTTGTTTGGCAAGAATGCTACCGTGTTTTGAAGAAAGGCGGTGTATTGATGGCGAGTTTTTATAACCCAGTTGTATTTGTTGATGATAGAGATCCGCAATTACGCTCTCAGGGATTAATGAGACCCACTTACCGCTTACCGTATAGTGATCAAGGTTCATTACCTTCAGATATTCTGCAAGAAAAAGTGGCAAAAGGTGATGGGCTTGTATTTGGTCATTCTTTAACTGATCTTATTGGTGGACAATTAGCGGCAGGTTTTCTATTACAAGATTTTGTTGAAGATTTTGCTCCTCATGCTCGTTTTCTCGTTGATAGCTATATTCCTACATTCCTTGCTTCAAAAGCGATTAAGCTTTAAAGATAAATAGAGTAAAAAGACCATGATTGTAATTAATGTAAATGGATTTTTAGTTAGATATTAATAGGTTAGGAGATAAAACAATGAACAACTGAACTTTTGAAGTCTTAGATGATTAAAAACGCCATTATGATGTTTAAAATAATGGCGTTTTTTTTGAATTATTTATTACTGGTGCTATTTTTACGATGGCGAATATACATTACGATAGAGCCAATTAAACCTGCACTTAAGAGCAATACAGGCAATGTCATCAAAATATTCATCACTAGTGTTTCATGCTTTTGAATAAAGGGAATTAAATTCAATACATAACCTAGCGACACAATAATACCTACCCACAAAAAGCCACTTAACCAGTTAAATATTTGAAAGCGACGTTGTTGTAATTCAGATAAGCCTGCTAACGTTGGTAATAATGTTCGTACAAAACCGATAAAGCGACCAATTAATAGTGCATACAAACCTTGGCGATGGAAAAGATCATTTGCCTTATGGTGATATTGCTCAGGTAATTGAGCCATCCAACGTTTAACGATTTTTGTGTCACTTAACCAGCGGCCTTGTAAAAATCCAAGCCAACTCCCAATACTGGCGGCAGTACCTAAGATAATGATTGTCGGAAAGAAGTGTAAAACGTCTTTTGCAATTAAGGCACCACAAAGAATAAGCAGTGTATCTCCTGGTAAAAATGCTGCGGGTAATACCCCATTTTCCAGCATAATAATAACAAAAAGAACAATATAGATAACCCATAACACATTAGGATTAGCCAACACCATATAATCGTGTTGCATTAATGCGTGAATTATCTCTTTTAATGTACCCATTAGCGAACTCGCATTAAAAAGAACTTTATGTTCGTTATTCTAACGCAAAATAAAGACAACAGTTTGATTTAATCCCTGTGGAACCACAGGGATAGATTTTTTTTTATAAAAATTTAATGATTAATTAAGAAATACGTAAAAATGCGTGTTCAAGATCTTCAATTAAATCATCTACATTTTCTAATCCAATATGAACACGGAATAATGTGCCAGTAAATGTAGGTTGTGTTTCATATTGGCGCATCGCTTTAATGTCATTAGGTTGATAGCCTAAAATTAAAGATTCAAATCCTCCCCATGAGAAAGCCATTTTAAATAATGAAAAATTATCTAAAAAAATCGCAAATTCTTCAGGTGAGAGAGCTTTCTTCAAACTAAAAGAGAATAATCCGTTACTACCTGTGAAATCACGCTGGAAATATTCATGTCCTGGACAAGAGGCTAGCGCAGGGTGATAAACGTTATCAACTAATGGATGTTGTTTTAGCCAACGAGCAACTTCCAATGCGCTTTGCTCATGTTGCTTCATTCTCACTGGTAATGTTCTTAATCCTCTTGCTGCCATATAAGCAGTATCAGGATCAACACATTGACCTAATAGATAGGCATTTTCTCGTAATTGTTCCCAACAACGTTCATTCGCTACAGCAAAGCCTAACATGCCATCAGAGTGGCCATTAATATATTTTGTGGCAGATTGGATTGAAATATCGACACCAAAAGTAAGTGGTTTAAGCAGCAATCCTGCCGCCCAAGTGTTATCAATCATAATAATGATTTCAGGATTATATTGGCGAACGGAGCTGACTATTCCTTGTAGATCTTGAATTTCCATCGTAATTGAACCGGGGGATTCAAGAAAAACAATTTTTGTTTCAGGTCGCAGTAGTTGACTGATGTTTTTACCTATTAATGGATCAAAATAGGTTGTTGTGACTGAAAACTTACGTAAGAGGTGATCACAAAAGTTTTGCGTTGGATCGTAAGCTGATCCAGTCACAAGAATATGAGAGTCTTGCTCAACAAACGCGAGTATAGACTGCGTAATAGCTGCTGCACCTGAAGGAAAAAGTGCACAACCTGCACCTTGTTCTAATTCAGTTAGGGCTTCTTGTAAGGCAAAATGAGTGGTAGTACCTCGACGCCCATAAAAAAGTGTACCCTCAGCACGTTTTTTAGTTGCTTCACGTTTTTGTGCAACTGAATCAAAAATAACAGATGAAGTACGTTGTATAATTGGATTTACTGCGCCGAGGGAATATTTTTTAGCTCGTCCAGAAAGGAGGAGTGAGGTTTCTTGTTTTTTTAGCGTCATCCTTAATACCTTCTTTTAATTGATGGTGTGTTTACTTCACGTTAATTCATTTTTTGGATAAGTACAAAAGGCGATCGATGTAGTTGATAAAATTTCACGTTACGTGAAATAACGATAATTTGTCTTAAAAATCGACAAATGAAAAAAAAATAGCCAAATAGTAATGATAATTACTATCAAAATGCTTCATGTTTGATATCATTTGAGCGTTTTCTCTTTCCTGATGGCAAACAGGATGATTGTAAGCGAACGATTTTGGGTAAGTAGTGACGGAAAACGTCATTGCTGAATAAATAAATAGATAAAAAAGAGAGTAAAAGGCCAACTGATGCGTAATTTGACAGCTTCTATTCTATTGGCAATCGGTCTGACAGGCTCTGCTTTTGCGGATACGACTCCTGCCACACCAACTGAACAGCCAACTACTGCTGCCGTTTCTTCAACAGCTTCTACACAGGGAACTGCTACAACCGCAACACCAACAACAGGCTCATCTGCGAATACCAGCAATGAGGCTAAAGTACCAGGTTCTGAACCTGCTAAGCCTGAGGGTGAAAATACTTTACCTGCAACGGTTGAAAACGCAGAAAACACGGAAAATACCCCGTCTGCGACAGAAAATACATCACCAGCAGTAGAGCCAGAAATGGTTGCTGGTGGTGGATTTGCAGAAGATTTATCTGTAATGGGCATGTATCGTAATGCCGACTTAGTCGTTAAAAGTGTCATGATTGGCTTACTGTTAGCTTCTATTGTGACGTGGGCGTTATTTTTCGCCAAAGGAAGCTATTTACTCTCATTACGTCGTCGATTAAGAAATGAAACAGCGCAATTAGTTGATGCTAAATCACTTAATGATGCTTTAACCATTAGCAAAAAATTTGGTAATAAGAGCGCGACTGCTGATTTCTTTAATGATGCTGAATTAGAGCGTACTTACTCTCAAGAAAGTAAAGTGGCATCAGGCATTAAAGAACGTGTTGAAATGCGTATGGAACGTCGAGTTGCTGCCATTGTTCGTGAATTAGGCCGTGGTAATGGCTACTTAGCCACTATCGGTGCAATTTCTCCATTTATCGGTCTTTTTGGTACGGTTTGGGGAATTATGAACAGCTTTATTGGTATTGCACATTCTCAAACGACTAACTTAGCGGTTGTTGCTCCGGGGATTGCAGAAGCCTTATTAGCGACTGCGATTGGTCTGATTGCCGCTATCCCAGCAGTTATCATTTATAATATTTTTGCTCGTATGATCGCAGGTTATCGTGGTGAAATTGGTGATATTGCAACAGGTGTGGTGACATTAGTTAGCCGTGACTTAGATATCGAAAACAGCAAAGCAAGGTAATGAATTATGGCAATGCGTCTTGGTGATGATTCAGGTGATGATAATGAATTACATGATATCAATGTGACGCCTTTTATTGATGTCATGTTGGTTCTGCTCATTATCTTTATGGTAGCCGCGCCTTTAGCTACCGTTGATATAAAAGTAAATTTACCCGCTTCAAGTGCAAAACCACAGCCACGCCCTGAAAAGCCTGTTTATTTGACCATTAAGTCTGATAAGCAAATTTTCATTGGTGAAGAAATGGTCACGCATGAAACGATGGCTAATGTGTTAGATACGATGACACAAGCAAATAAAGAGACCACCATCTTTTTCCAAGCAGATAAAAGCGTTGATTATGAAACGTTAATGGCTGCAATGGATTCGTTAAGAAAGGCAGGGTATCTCAAAGTTGGATTAGTAGGGATGGAAACAGTCTCTACAGGCGGTTAAAGTTTAGAAATACGCTATTCAACTAAGTATTATTACGCTATTTTAAAAGCACTTTATTTGTCGTTGTAAAATGATGAATAAGGTGCTTTTTTATTGTGCAAAAAATCATACTTATATTTTTTTATTGTTTTTTGTTATTAATGAGATAATTAATAAAATTGAGTTAGAATAAAATTTAGCTTTAGTCTTAAATAATATTAATAATAGGTAGGTTAACTTTAAGAATAAATAATTAATTAAGTTTACTTGGTAATACCGTGCTGAATCAATTAATGCTAAGTAGATATTATTATTTCAACTTACCTTACATTAATATTCATTAACTCTTCATTTTTTTTCACTTTTTGATTTGTTGATATTTTGTTTTTTAAGTTAAATTTTTCTATAACCATATGATTGGTAATGTTTTTATGTGAATTTGATTTAAGTGTAAAAATGCTTGCGCAAAAAATCTTATTGGATATAATGCACCCACGTTACAAATTGAAACATTTTGTAACGTGCAAGAACGCCTAATTTGTTTATTATCTAAGTTATCCGTATTTGGATACTTATTTTTTTATTGCACCAGGTAGACCGTTGTTTTCAGTCATTCCAATTTCTGGTAAGTAGATTTTATTTACTTATTCAAACCACTTCTTATTTTTGATAAGCGGTGAGTAAAATAAAACGTGAAAGGCAGAGAACTACACATAGCATTTTATTATTTTAATAAATTTAAAGGCCATAACATTTCGGTGTTATGGCTTTTTATTTTATTGACTGATTCGGTTGTTATCATTATTCCTATCCGTTCCTATCCGTTCCTATCGTTCCTATCGTTCTTATCGTTCCTATCGTTCTTATCGTTCCTAAATAGGGGATGTGCTTTGCTTTTATCTTTTTCTTTATCTCCTATTCTTTATAAGATCTTTGTCTGATTGAAAACTACAAACAGTTAACAAAGAGCTTTTCTATTTTTTAGATTTATGACCACTTTTTTTATCTATTCTCACAAAAAAACGAAATATGCTTTATTTGGGGATTTTTTATCGATAATTTGTGCTTTTTTTATCCACAATAACAACATGGATTTAACATGAAAATTTATTTAGGTTAATTTCATTATAAACTCGATATGTTATAAAATAACTCAATGTAATTATCCCGAATGATTACTAATTAGTAATTATTAATGATCTTATCTTTTGAATGTAACTGTATATCGATATGTATTTAATTTTATAGCGATTTTACGCTAGGGTATTAGCTTATTCCAAAAACGAATATACATATAACTATATGAAAAATGATAAGAAAAATAGGTTAATTTTTGATTGAAAAGTAAACAGAGTAATAATGATTAAAAAATAATAACAAATGAAGATTGGATAAATTAGTAATTAAAATAGGCTGAAATTAAATATATTAATGTAATGATTTCTTGTTTATGAAATGCAATTTTTAACATTATTTATGATGTAATATAAAGGTTGATAATATGAAAACAAGAGTCATCATTATAATTAAAAAATATATTAAAACTTATTTTTAATAAAATTTTCCAGAAAATTGAAAATATTAATTATTAATTTTGTATTATTTTAAATATATTGTCTTATAAATTGGGTGTTTTTTAATGGATTTATATCTTACTGATTTATAATGATTAATAATTTTACACCCCCATGATTATTGAGGTAATGAGAATTATTTCTACTTAAATTATCATTATTAAATAGCATTTTAATAATTTTAAAATGACGAAATATATAAAAAATAGACATTAAACCTTATATTGCTGAAACGTTTTTACTCACATAAAAGAATAATTTATTTTTTAATGAATTATCGCTTGATAATGATCAAGTCATTATTGTGTCGGAGTGTTAAAAAGGCGGTGTTTTAAAATTATTCCAATTAAAAATCATCATATCAGGAGAGATATATGGCCTTGGGGAATAATGTTTTTTCCCATCATGGTATTAACCGACGCGATTTTATGAAATTGTGTGCTGCGTTGTCAGCTACCATGGGATTAAGCGGCAAAGCAGCCGCAGAAATGTCAGAAGCAATGGCGTCATCTGAACGCCCACCCGTTATCTGGATTGGTGCTCAGGAGTGTACAGGGTGTACGGAGTCTTTATTACGTGCAACTCACCCGACTCTGGAAAACCTAGTGCTTGATGTTATCGCACTTGAATATCATGAAGTGCTTTCTTCAGCTTTTGGTGATCAAGCTGAAGAAAATAAACACAATGCGATGGAGAAATATAAAGGTAAGTACGTTCTCGTTGTCGATGGTTCAATCCCAGACAAAGATGGCGGTGTTTACTGTATGGTTGCAGGAAAACCTATTCTTGAGCATATCAAAGAAGCCGCTGAAGGGGCTGCTGCGATTATTGCAATTGGTTCATGTTCTGCATGGGGGGGTGTGCCAGCAACTGGGGGTAACCCAACAGGTGCTAAATCATTGGAAGCAATTTTACCGGGTAAAACTGTTATTAATATTCCAGGATGTCCACCAAATCCACATAACTTCTTAGCAACTGTTGCACATATTATTACTTTCAACAAATTGCCTAAGTTAGATAGCAAAAACAGACCGCTTTTTGCTTATGAGCGTTTAATTCACGAAAACTGTGAACGTCGCCCTCATTTTGATGCGGGTCGTTTTGCTAAAGAATTTGGTGATGAAGGTCATCGTCAAGGTTGGTGTTTATACCATTTAGGCTGTAAAGGCCCTGAAACCTATGGTAACTGCCCAACATTGGAATTCTGTGATGTCGGTGGTGGAATTTGGCCTGTGGGTATCGGTCATCCTTGTTACGGATGTAACGAAGAAGGGATTGGCTTTACTAAAGGTATTTTCCAATTAGCGAATGTTTATCAGCCAACACCAAAAGCGCAAGTACCTGATGTTAATGCGAAAGAAGGTGGTGGTGTGTCTTATGGTGCTGCGGGCTTGCTCGGTGCTGTCGTAGGTGCTGTCGCCGGTGTCAGTGTGATGGCTGTGCGTCAATTAGGCCGTGACAAGAATGCCACAGGAGCCTCACAGGAGGATAAACGGTGAATAGGCGTCATTTCTTTAAGCTGGCATCAGGTGGGGTTCTCCTTGCGGGAATGGCTCCCACTGCGAGTCATGCTGCGGCGCAGAACCGTCCCCCAATTCCTGGGTCTCTCGGTATGCTCTATGACTCTACATTATGTGTAGGCTGTCAAGCATGTGTCACAAAATGTCAGGAAATCAATCACCCGGAGCCAATGGAGCGTGGTGATACTTACGCCAATGGTGATCCGATTTGGTCAAACAATGACAAATTAAGTCCTTACACAAATAACATTATTCAAATTTGGCGTGATGGTACTGGTGAAAATAAAGACCAACTGGAAAACGGTTATGCCTTTATTAAGAAACAATGTATGCATTGTGTTGATGCAAACTGCGTTTCTGTTTGTCCTGTTTCTGCATTAACCAAAGATCCAAAAACCGGTATTGTCCATTATCACGCAGATATCTGTACAGGTTGTCGTTACTGTATGGTGGGATGCCCTTATAACATTCCAAAATACGATTATGACGATCCATTTGGTAAGCTCTATAAATGTGAGCTTTGTAACCAAAAAGGTGTTGAGCGTTTAGACAAAGGCTTATTACCAGGTTGTGTTGAAGTATGCCCAACAGGTGCGGTTATTTTCGGTACACGAGAAGAATTGCTTGAAGAAGCAAAACGTCGTTTAGCGAAAAAAGCGGGTGAGGAATACCATTACCCACGTCAAACCATTAGTGGTGGCGATACTTATCTGCATAAAATTCCTGAATATCAAGATCATATCTATGGCGAGTTTGAAGGTGGCGGTACGCAAGTTATGGTACTTTCAGCGGTACCTTTTGACAATTTAGGTATGCCAGAAGTAGCACCATTATCTACAGGTGCGCGTTCTGAACATATTCAACACACGCTTTATAAAGGCATGGTATTACCAATAGCGGCCCTAGCAGGGATCACCTATTTGGTTAACCGTAATAGTAAAAAACAAGAGCAAGAACACCACAAGGAGGATAACGATGTCGAGTCATGATCCTCGTCCACTTGGCGGTAAGTTATTTACTCTCGCTGTAAGAGTGTTTTTACCGCTTGCTGTGCTCGGTTTTATTCTTATTGGTAAGCGTTTGGTATTAGGTCTGGGTGATGTCTCTGACCTGAATGGGGGATATCCTTGGGGTATTTGGATTGCTTTTGACTTATTGATAGGAACTGGCTTTGCATGTGGCGGTTGGGCACTTGCATGGGCTGTTTATGTCTTTAATAAAGGCGAGTTTCACCCATTAGTGCGTCCTGCATTATTAGCGAGCTTGTTCGGCTATTCATTAGGTGGTTTATCCATTGCTATTGATATTGGTCGTTATTGGAACATGCCTCACTTTTTTATGCCGCAATACTTTAACGTTAACTCAGTGTTGTTTGAAACAGCGACCTGTATGACCATCTATATTATGGTGATGGCATTAGAATTCTTACCTGCGTTATTAGAGCGTTTAGGCTGGAAAGTGTCGTTGAAACGTCTTAACAAAGCGATGTTCTTTATTATTGGTCTTGGTGCTTTACTGCCAACCATGCACCAATCTTCAATGGGATCATTAATGATTTCAGCGGGTTGGAAAGTACATCCACTGTGGCAATCTTATGAGATGTTACCGCTGTTTTCTCTGTTAACGGCTTTCCTCCTTGGTTTCACTATCGTTATTTTTGAAGGCTCTTTGCTAAAAGCAAGCCGTACCATGAATGATGATGAAACACCGTTATTTACCAAGTTAACACGCGTAATCGAAGTGTTACTGATTGCGTTCTTGGTCTGTCGCTGGGGCGAAGTTATTTGGAACGGTAAACTGAGTTATATCGGAAATGGGGATATGTTCTCATGGTTATTTATTGCTGAAAGTGCATTGTTATTACTTCCTCTTATTTTGATGCATTTAAATAATAACCGCCGTAGTCCAAGAATGCTGTTTGTCTGTGCTGTCTTTATCTTAATCGGCGCAGCGATGTGGCGTATGAACTACTCTTTAGTTGCTTACAATCCAGGCAATGGTTACCACTATTTCCCAACAGCAAGTGAATTGCTGATTTCTATTGGTTTCGTTGCATTTGAAGTAACAGCTTACATTCTTATTATCCGTTTACTGCCGGTTTTACCTGCACAAACAGACTCAAATATACAATTAAAAAAGGCTGAGGTTAAATCATGAGCCAACGCATTACTATTGATCCTATTACCCGTATTGAAGGGCATTTACGCGTCGATTGTGAAATTGATAACGGAAAAGTTGTTAAGGCTTGGTCTTCCGGTACCATGTGGCGCGGAATGGAGGAGATCCTAAAAGGAAGCGATCCTCGTGATGCATGGATTATCGTGCAACGTATTTGTGGTGTTTGTACGACAGTTCACGCAATTGCCTCAGTACGTGCTGTAGAAGACGCTTTAGGTATGGATATTCCTGTGAATGCGCAGTATATCCGTAACTTGATTTTAGGTTCACATATCATCCATGACCATATCGTTCACTTCTATCAGCTTTCTGCGATGGACTGGGTTGATATCACATCTGCATTACAAGCTGATCCTGAAAAAGCATCAGCGATGTTAAAAGGGGTTTCTGAATGGCATCTGAACTCTGCTGAAGAATTCAGAAAAGTACAGAAAAAAATCCAAGGTTTAGTGGACAGCGGCCAGTTAGGTATTTTTGCTAATGGCTACTGGGGTCACTCAGCCATGAAATTGCCACCAGAAGTTAACCTAATTGCGGTTGCCCACTACCTACAAGCACTTGAGTGCCAACGTGATGCAAACCGTATTGTGGCTATTTTGGGCGGTAAAACACCTCATATCCAAAACTTGGCCGTGGGTGGTGTGGCTAACCCGATTAACCTTGATGCACCAAATGTTCTCAACCTAGAACGTTTAATGTACGTGAAAAGCTTTATCGATAAGCTGGGTGATTTCGTTAACCAAGTTTATAAAGTGGATACTGCTATTTTCGCCGCTTATTACCCTGAATGGTTAAAAATCGGTAAAGGTGCAAACTACTATCTGTCTGTACCTGAATTACCAATTAATGGTAATAACACGGAATTCTTACTGTCTGGTGGTTATATGGAAGGGGTTGATTTCTCGACCTACCGTCCAATTAAAGACTGGAAAGATCAGAACCTGAAAGACGGTATCGAAGAAAGTGGTAAACACGCATGGTATGAAGATGATGAACCTTTAAAACCATGGGAAGGGTTAACTCGTCCTAAATACACCGGTTGGGATGAGAACAATAAATACTCATGGGTTAAATCCCCTACATTCTACGGCAAGCCTGTAGAAGTCGGTACGTTAGCATGGTTAGTGTGTGGTTTAGCAGGTAAGCACGAAGGAACGGTTAGAAACTACAACGACATCAACAAGATCTATACTCAATTAACCAATGAAACACTGGTAACAGAGCAACTAGAATCGACTTGGGGACGCATTATTGGGCGTACCGTCCATGCGTGTGTGTTACAAGAATCACTGGCTTCTTTATGGCAATCACTGGTTGATAATATCGGCCGTGGTGATACAGCTGCCTTTATTAAACCAGAGTTTGAACCAGGTAAAGAGTATCGTGGTGTCGGTTTCGAAGAAGCCTCTCGTGGTATGTTATCTCACTGGATTGTGTTTAAAGACGGAAAAATCACTAACTATCAGGCAGTAGTTCCATCAACATGGAATGCGGGTCCTCGTAACTTTAATGATGAACCAGGCCCTTATGAGTTATCACTAGTGGGTACACCTGTTGCTGATCCGAAAAAACCGTTAGAAGTGGTAAGAACGATCCACTCCTTTGACCCATGTATGGCATGTGCTGTGCATATGGTTGATTTAACAGGTAAAGAGCTAAGTAAGGTGAAGGTATTATAATGCGAACTCTCGTCTTAGGTATTGGTAATTTATTACTAAGCGATGAAGGCATTGGTGTTCGTATAGTAGAGGCGCTCGAAGAGCGCTTCTCTTTACCAGAGAACGTCGATGTTATTGATGGTGGCACATCAGGTATGGAAATTTTGCAAGATATTGCAGCAAGAGACCTCCTGATTGTTGCCGATGCGGTAAGAAGTAATCATGAACCGGGTAGTATTTTTATCTTACATGATGATGATGTTCCGGCACTTTTTACGCAGAAAATTTCTCCTCATCAATTAGGTTTATCTGATGTATTAATGGCTTTACGTATGACGGATGAATTTCCTCGTAAGCTTATTTTAGTGGGTATTGAACCTGCATCATTAGAGCCAAGCATGTCATTGTCTGACATTGGTGAAAAATCAATGGAAATTGCATTAGAGCATGTGGTTAATATTTTGCGTGAATACGGTATTCCTGTCACACCTAAAGAGGTAACAGCATGAGTGAATTAAGCTGGGATATTCTAGGATATGACGAGCCGCCTGTTGAGCAACTTGAAACACGTTTTAGTGAAATTGCTGAAAAAGAGATGAGAGGGCTTCCTTTTTATCGCGAAGGTATTCCCGTAAAAGCAGGGGGCTTTACTTTATTTGAAAATCAGTGGATTGGAGCTGTTCTTACTCCTTGGATGTTAGAGATTGTCGTCTTTCCGGGACCTTCACAAGAATGGCCACATCGAAAAGTGGGTGATCGTATCGGGTTAGAATTACCTTGTGGACAGATTAAGTTTGTTGTGGGTGAGCTTGCGGGTGGTATGCAATATCTTGCTTGTTCATTAATGTCACCACTTGATAGACACCTAACAGGTGAACATGCTGTTGAGTTGGTTGAAAATAGTGTAAAAATGGCACTTTCTCTTCCTGTTCAGACACAATCCGTAGCAGAAGTTGATTTAAGTCGTCGTTCTCTCTTCCGTGGTCAGTTAAGATCATAGTGTAGAAATTTTACGCGACACAGAGTCACATTCTTCTTATTGAATAGTACAGGAGTCAGAATATGTGTAGCACTTGCGGTTGTGGCGAAGGCAATGTCAGAATTGAAGGCGTAGAGCCTCATTCACATGAGCACCACCATCATCACTCTCACGACCATGATCATCACGACCACGGTCATCATCATGATCACGACCATCATGGGCATGATCACCATCATGAACACAAGGCTACTCCAGCGAATACTGTTCATAAATATATTGATAAGTCTGAACAAAAGCATAAGCATAACTACGAAACCAATGGTCAGCCTATCATCGTTCATCACCACTATTATCATAACAGTGGTGATGTTCATCTTCATTTTCATAACGATACACAGCTAAATGAAACTCCTGTTTTCCATGAGCATCATCATGGACATGACGCTCATCATGAACACGATCATTCTCACAGTCATGATCACGACCATGCTCATGATCATAGCCATGAACATTCTCATCACCATTCTCACAGCCACGATCACGATCATGCACATGACCACGATCATGAACACGAGCACGAAGAGCAATTTAGCCCAGTGATTGAAAATCAGAATATGCATTATGGCCAAGGTGAAGCAGGAACACATGCTCCCGGTATTAGCCAAAAGCGTATGCTGAAAATTGAAATGGATGTGTTAGATAAAAATAACCGAATTGCTGTTCATAACCGTGAACATTTTGAACAACAAAATGTGTTGGCATTGAATTTAGTTTCAAGTCCTGGTTCAGGTAAAACCACACTGTTAACACAAACGTTAAAACAGTTAGCGCAACGTGTCCCTTGTGCCGTGATCGAAGGCGATCAACAAACCACCAATGATGCTGATCGTATCCGTGAAACAGGTGTACCTGCGATCCAAGTGAATACAGGCAAAGGTTGTCATCTTGATGCACAAATGGTGCATGATGCGACACACCAATTAGGCTTACAAGATAACAGCGTTCTCTTTATTGAAAACGTGGGTAACTTAGTGTGCCCAGCCAGTTTTGATCTGGGTGAAAAGCATAAAGTGGCTATTCTCTCTGTCACTGAAGGTGAAGATAAGCCTCTGAAATATCCGCATATGTTTGCTGCGGCTGATTTAATGATTATCAACAAAATTGATTTAGTGCCACATCTGAATATCGACGTTCAAGCTTGCATTGAATCAGCTCGCCGTGTTAATCCAAATATTGAAATTATCGCGTTATCAGCAACAACAGGCGAAGGCATGGAAGAGTGGTTAGCTTGGTTGGAGAGTCGTTTATGTGCTTAGGTGTTCCAGCTAAGATTGTTGAGGTGGGCGAAGACGTCCACCAACTCGCTTATGCCGAAGTCAGTGGCGTCAAACGTGCTGTTAATATTTCAATGGTATGTGAAGGCGAACCAAATGAATTATTAGGCAAATGGGTACTTATTCATGTGGGATTTGCCATGAGTATTCTTGATGAGCAAGAAGCACAAGATACTCTTGATGCA
Source organism: Proteus vulgaris (assembly GCF_023100685.1). Lineage (NCBI taxonomy): Bacteria > Pseudomonadati > Pseudomonadota > Gammaproteobacteria > Enterobacterales > Morganellaceae > Proteus > Proteus vulgaris. Next base: position 711,642 of record NZ_CP090064.1, read on the forward strand.
TTACAGCATGTCTATGGTGTGACCCTCGAAGAGGCTGATGATGCAGTACGTTGATGAATTTCGTGATCCCGAACTTGCGAAAGCCTTACTAGCCCAAATTCGTGAAACTATTTCACAATGGCCTCACCCTATTAAACGTCCATTACAAATAATGGAAGTGTGCGGTGGGCATACTCATGCCATTTTTAAATTTGGTTTAGATCGCTTATTACCAGAAGAAATTGAATTTGTTCACGGGCCGGGTTGTCCCGTTTGTGTATTACCGATGGGACGAATTGATGCATGTTTAGAAATTGCAGCACGTCCTGACGTGATTTTTTGCACATTTGGTGATGCAATGCGTGTGCCGGGTCGTAATGGTTCAATGCTGGATGCGCGTCGTCGAGGCAGCGATATTCGTATTGTTTACTCACCGCTTGATTCACTGAAAATTGCACAAGATAACCCAGATAAGCAAGTTGTTTTCTTCGGTTTAGGTTTTGAAACAACTATGCCAAGTACTGCAATGACGCTACAACAAGCAAAATTGCGTGGACTTAAAAACTTTTCTCTATTTTGTCAGCACATTACTATCGTACCTACTTTGCGTTGTTTACTAGAGCAAGACGATGTTCGCATTGATGGCTTTATTGCACCGGGACATGTGAGTATGGTGATTGGATGTACACCATATCAACCGCTATGTGATGAATTTGAAAAGCCTTTTGTGGTGACAGGATTTGAACCATTAGACTTATTGCAAGCTATACTGATGGTCATTAAACAACTTAAAGCAAAAGCAGAAAATACAGATTATGTTTTAAGTATTGAAAACCAATATAGTCGCATTGTACCGAATGAAGGTAATAAGTTGGCTCAAAAAGCACTTAGCGAAGTGTTTATGTTAAAAGAAACCAGTGAATGGCGTGGGTTGGGTGAGATCCCAATGTCAGGTATTCAATTAACACCAGCTTATTCTGAGTTTGATGCTGAATTACGTTTTACACCTGCACCGCAGAAAGTGGCAGATAATCCACAATCTCGCTGTGGCGATGTATTAACAGGACGATGCAAACCTTCGGATTGCCCTCTATTTGGCAAAAGCTGTACACCAGAAACCGCATTAGGTGCTTTAATGGTGTCATCAGAAGGGGCATGTGCGGCTTATTATCAGTATCGCCGTGAAGGTAATATATGAAACAACCTGATGAAATCACCTTAGCCCAAGGTAATGGTGGGCAAGGTATGCAACAACTGATCGAAGGCCTGTTTTTAAAAGCGTTCGATAATCCGTTATTAAATGAAAAAGAAGATCAAGCGCGGATCGCGTTAAATGAGTTAACGGCTCTTGGCGATCGTCTTGCTTTTAGTACCGACAGCTATGTTATCGATCCCATTATTTTCCCCGGTGGAAATATTGGTAAATTATCTGTTTGCGGTACAGCTAACGATCTCTCCGTCGGTGGTGCTGTACCTCGTTATCTATCATGTGGTTTTATTCTTGAAGAAGGGTTGCCATTTGAAACCCTTGAAGTGCTTGTATTAGCGATGGCAAAAGCCGCTTCACAAGCAGGAATACAAATTGTCACAGGGGATACCAAAGTGGTTCCTCGTGGTGCCGCAGATAAGATCTTTATCAATACTGCGGGCATTGGCGTTATTCCAACTCAAATTAATTGGGCCGCAAGTAATATCAAAGCCGGCGATAAGATCTTAGTGAGTGGTACAATTGGTGATCATGGTGCAACAATCCTTAATCTTCGTGAAAATTTAGGATTAGAAGCGGATCTACAAAGTGACTGCGCTGTGCTTGAACCAATGATTGCACCTTTACGCCAAATTGAAGGTATTCAGGCATTACGTGATGCAACTCGAGGTGGAGTAACGGCCATTTTGCATGAATTTGCCCAAGCCAGCGGTTGTGGCATGAATGTACATGAAAGCAAATTGCCAATGAAACAAGCCGTTCGTGGTGTGTGCGAATTATTAGGCCTAGAAGCACTTAATTTTGCTAACGAAGGTAAAATTGTTTTAGTGGTATCACCTGACGCTGAAGCACAAGTTATTGACGCTTTACATCAACACCCTTTAGGTAAAGATGCTTGTACTATCGGTGAAGTGACAACGGATAACTATATTCGTTTAACTGGGATTTTCGGTACAAGTCGCATTCTTGATTTACCTTATAACGAGCCTTTACCTCGTATTTGCTAAGCACTTCTTCCCCCACTTATAAATAAAAATTATGCTGAATTTATAAGTGGGATAAGTTATCTATCTGTTACAAAAACTTTGTTATAACGCAAATTTCCTTCATTTATCTGAATACTGACTCTTTGATAAAAAAATTATTGGAGTAACATGTTCGGCCAGTCCTACTGCGTGGAGAGGGTCTCTCGTAGAGGTAAGCTCTAGGAAAAAACATGTCTTGGTCAGAATTTAAATCTCAATACCTGATCCGTTTTTGGAAGCCTCTTCCAGCTGTTATTGCGGCAGGTATCTTATCAACTTACTACTTTGGTTTAACCGGCACTTTTTGGGCTGTCACGGGGGAATTTACTCGTTGGGGCGGCCACGTAATGCAATGGTTTGGTGCTCATCCTGAAGAATGGGGTTATTTTAAAATTATCGGCCTTGAAGGTACGCCATTAACGCGTATTGATGGTGTGATGATTATCGGGATGTTTGGAGGTTGTATTATGGCTGCTCTTTGGGCCAACAACGTCAAACTTCGCCATCCTCAACATAAAATTCGTATTTTTCAAGCTGTGCTTGGCGGGATCATCGCTGGTTTTGGTGCTCGTCTAGCAATGGGATGTAACCTTGCGGCTTTCTTTACGGGTATTCCTCAGTTCTCTTTACATGCTTGGTTTTTTGCGGTTGCAACGGCAATCGGTTCTTATTTTGGTGCCAAGCTTTCATTGATGCCACTGTTTCGTATTCCCGTAAAACTACAAAAAGTCAGTCAAGCTTCACCGATTACTCAAGATAAACAACGTGCAAAACGTCGCTTTAGATTGGGAATGGTTATCTTTTTTGCCATGATTGCGTGGTCTTTAATTATTCTTTTTGATTCACCAAAACTAGGCTTTGCTATGTTAGGCGGTATTGGTTTTGGTATTTTAATCGAACGAGCGCAAATCTGTTTTACTTCTGCTTTCCGTGATTTATGGATAACGGGCAGAACCCATATGGCAAAAGCGATTATTATTGGTATGGCAGTGAGCGCGATTGGGATCTTCAGCTATGTCCAATTAGGTGCTGCACCTAAAATTATGTGGGCAGGGCCGAATGCTGTCATTGGTGGTTTACTCTTTGGTTTCGGTATTGTACTTGCTGGTGGATGTGAAACTGGCTGGATGTATCGTGCAGTGGAAGGTCAAATTCACTTTTGGTGGGTTGGATTGGGTAACGTTATCGGTTCTACATTATTAGCTTACTACTGGGATGATTTTGCCTCAGTGATCGCAACGGATTATGACAAGATTAATTTACTTGATACCTTTGGCCCTGTGGGGGGATTAGGTGTGACGTATCTAATGCTTGGTGTGTCATTTGTGTTATTACTTTGGTGGGAAAAACACTTTTTCCGTAAAAAAGCCCAACAAGCACAATCTATTTCAACGCAGATTAATAAGGAAATCGCATGAGCCAGAAAGACACTATTATTCCTGATTATCGTCTAGATATGGTCGGTGAACCTTGTCCTTATCCTGCGGTGGCAACACTTGAAGCCATGCCATCACTGAAAAAAGGCGAAATATTAGAAGTGGTGAGTGATTGCCCTCAATCAATCAACAATATTCCGCTTGATGCTAAAAATTACGGATATACCGTATTAGATATTCAACAAGATGGTCCGACGATCCGTTATTTAATTCAAAAATAATTTCAGATTATTTTGTTGAAAGACTAGCAATAGAAGCAGCAAGTGCATCAATAAAAGGTGGCTTGCTGTTTTTATTTCTAAGGTTTTAACACTGGTGTAATGAGTTGTATCGCTTGCTGAATTCGTAGATCAAAATTTGATTTTGGTGTCGGTGGAACGATCCCTAATGCAATTTGTCGTAAAGGCTCTGCGATCACCATGGCTAATAAAAGATCACTTAATGTAGCATAGTCGTAAGATCTAATTATTCCGTTTTTTTCTTGTTGCTGTAACCACTGCGTGAGTAAACTGCGTCCTCTTAATATCCCACTGCGTTGATATTTTTCCATAAGCACTTCACGGCTAGGAAAATCCTCTTGTAATAACTTATATAAACCGACGGCTTTATGATTAAGTACCGTTTGAACCATGCTGTTTAAATGTTGTGATAACAACAGGATAAACTCATCAAAATCAGTGGCCTTATCATGAAAAATAGCGACGAAACTGTCTGTCCATGACAACACAATTTGTTCCACTAAATCTTCTTTATCTTTGGTAAAACGATAAATCGTTTTTTTGGCAATGCTTGCTTGTTTTGCAATTGCATCAATGGTTGTTGCGCTGTAACCCTGCTCCAAAAGCAAACTTATGGTCGCTTCATATATTTCTTGGCGGATCTCTTCTTGAGGGCGGGCAGGGCGTCCTCGTTTTTGATTAATTTTGCTATCTGTCATTTTTTAGCCTCTTTTTTAGTTGATTTTATCACTCTATAGGGATAAAACAATTAGGAAACTAATTGAGTTTCCTAATTGTCGGAGTTGAAAAAATGAAAAAACAAACATTACATTTACCTTGGGCTTTAAATGACATTAACGAGCTTTTATCACCCGCGCCATTACGCTTAGAAATGGGAATTGAAAGGGATGACGCTGGGCATTTAACAGTTGCAGTACGTACCGATTTGCATGGTTGTAAAGGTAAAATGCTAGAGTGGTGGTTTACCTTTTTTGAAACATCACAACATATTCGCTGGTGGCATCCTCATGATCATGTTGCTCACAATGGTTGGGATGATAAATGGATAAAAGGAAAGAGTTATATCGGTGCATCAATTAAGGCAGTTGAGTCCTTAGGTGATATTCCACCTGTTGGAGCACAACTTAAATTCCATGATGCGAAAGATTTTTTTGATAACGCATTGTTAGAAGAAGCCTATAAAACAGGCGCACTTTCTGGTGCAGTATGTGCCACTATCGGTTTTGGCTCTGATGTGCAAACCGATGAAAATGGTGATCCTACCGATGGTAAAATGGTGCATTTAACGCGAGATACGGATTGGGGATGTGTATTAAGAAGCCGTTTTTATTTAGGTCACTCATTAGAAAATCCAGCAGTGGAATTATCGGATGAGATAGCTTTTGGGTTATTGCAGCACTGTTATAACGAGTTTACTTATCTTTCTCGTTTCTTGCCGTCATTGTATTACGGTGAGCATGCGAATGGGGAGAAGGGCGCATTGCCTTGGTAATAACAATACTCGTCATACTTCAAGTTGTAGCGTTGTTGACGGCATTCACTCGCACTAGTCACATACTATTGTATGCTCCTAGCGACTCGTTCATTTGTCGCCTAGCTACATCTTGAATTATTTAGAGTATTCAATAGGATATAAAGAGTAAAAGAGTAAAAGAGTAAAAGAGTAAAAGAGTAAAAGAGTAAAAGAGTAAAAGAGTCAATGAATGAGTAAAAGAGTCAATGAATGAGTAGAAGAGTCAATGAATGAGTAGAAGAGTATTGCGGGCAGATCAGCGGGATGGCTGATCTGCTTGTTGCATTCTATACGGGTTACTCTGCTTCGCCGCCTAAAACTTCAGTGACTCGTTCAATTAAAGCGCTTAATTCACCGGTCATTAAAACAAAGTCGGCATCAAAACGTTGGGCAAAATCGGCTTTATCGATATCATCATTTTGCTCACGTAAAGTTTCACTGAATTTAATGCGTTTGATAGAGCCATCATCACATAGCATAAATTGAAGGCGATCTTCCCAATCTACAGAAAGTTTGGTGACAAATTTGCCTGCTTCAATATGTGTCGCAATTTCATCAGAGACTAATTCTTGTTTCTTACAACGAATAACACCGCCTTCTTCTAGTACGGCTTTTAGCTCTGCTTCATCCATTAAGGTAAAACCGGCTGGAAGTTCTCCAGAGCGTACCCACTCAGTCATTTTTAATTCAACAGATTCATTAAAGTTCAGAGGAACAACAGGTAATGAACCTAAGGTTTTGCGTAACAAAGCTAAGTTATCTTCAGCACGTTTTGCACTGCCTGAATCAACAATGACTAATTGTTTTTCTAAATCTAACCAAATAAAAGTTTGTGAGAATTTGCTAAAAGCACGAGGAAGTAATGTGTGAACTACTTCATCTTTTAGGGTCGCTTTTTCTGTTTTTTTCAGTTTGCGCCCTTGTTCACCTTCAAGTTTTTCAACTTTGTCTTGTAAGGCGTTTTTAATCACTGTTGCAGGTAAGATTTTGTCTTCTTTTCGTGCACATATCATCACTTGCTTACCAGCAACATGAATAAGTGCTTCACCACGATCGCCCATAGGCGAAACCCAACCTGTTCTGGTCATATCTTGGCTACTGCAAGGTGTGAATGCCAATGAAGCAAGCTGTTGTTCTAACTCATCCATTGACAGTGCTATCTCTTTATTTAAGCGATAGACCAAAATATTTTTAAACCACAGCATCTGACATTCCCCTTAATCATTATTTACCGCATTATGATACTGAATGTTTAGGGTATCTAAAAGGTAATATCCCTTAAAAGAAAATATCCATAATGTTATTTAATAAAAAAGAAAAAAAAGCTGAAACGAATAATTAGTAAATCTACTCTATGATAATGAGTTTTATTCTTATTTATATTGAATTAACGAAGAATATTAATACTGAAATAACGAGATTTTTAGTACAAGCTCTTATGTGACAATAATCACATAATTTCATTTTTTAGCCATTTTTTGTTTACAATATGAAATCATTTTCAGATTTATCCCTGCATTAATTTACAAAACAAAAATCTTCTTGACGGACTCATGTGATAATTGTCACAAAAACAGGAAAATATAAAGAGTGATTTTTCACAAACATCTAGGTGATCTGTATCACAAAATTGAATATTTGTTTTTTAAATATTGTCAAAATAGCACAATTGGGCTTTTTATATTAACCATGGTTATAGTTTAGAATTTGTAATGTTTTCTTGTGTTTCTTTGTTACTTGTACGTATTGATTAGATATTGTGATTGAATGGTATTCTTGTGCTTCTCTTTTTAATATTTGTAGTTAATTATTCTTTTTTTGAGTGAGTGTTACTCGTTACCACCAGTTAAATTGTATTTAAATGTGATTTTGCTTTTATTTAAATAAGAAATAAATATAAAGATAAAAAATTATTAATTAGGGATAACAATATTTAAATCTTTAGTGTTATTTATTTAGTGGTTAAAATTAATACTTCCTTTTAAATATATTAAATAGGGGGATAAATTTTTTATTAGCAAAAAAAATAGTCTTGTAACAAAATGAAATCTAAAAGAAAAATCAAAAAATGTTATTTTTAAAAAGTTGATTTAGTTCAAAAAACACGTATCTTTACCTTTAATTGTGATACCTATCACTTAGGTATGTAACCGTGAAATTGCATGTTGGTGTAATTGTGGGCTACATCACGAAAGAAGGGCTTTTTTTTGAGTAACATGCCAACGAAAACTCAACGACCTATTTCTTTTCCTAACAGAAATAAAAGCAATGCCCTTATTTAAATATAATGAGGATATTATTTTTGTGTCTTATTGGTGATTACGTCTGTGTCAAGGAAATTAAAACCTTTAAGAAAATTTTGTAGAGTCATAATTAGTAGCTATAAAAATTATCAATTGTGAGAGCGATTTTCTTTTTCGAAATTCGTGGCAGAGATCTTTTGTCCGAATCTCAGGTCAACTATATACGGCGGTATTATTTTTGACCTTAAAGGAAATCATAAAACTATAGAAAATAGATGGGTATTTTAATCATGAAAAGCTTGAAGCCTCTAGCAGCACTGGTTGGTTTGTTGGTTCTTTCTGGATCTGCAAACGCAGTAAACGTGTATAACGATAAAGGTACACGTTTTGATGTAAACGGTCAGTTCCGTTTAAAAACACAAGTGACTAGCCAAAATCATGAAATGAAAATGAATGATGACGGTAGCCGTATCGGTTTCTTTGGTTCACACGAACTGACTAACGATATCAAAGTATTTGGTAAATTAGAGTGGGGTTCAGACACTCAAAAAACTAACAGTGACAACCCTAAATCAAACTTTGAAATGTACAACCGTGTAGGTTATGTCGGTTTCTCTCATCGTGATTATGGTCAAATTCAGTTTGGTCGTACTTATATTCCGATCGACTGGGTGAAAAAATCAAGCTACGGCTATGGTAACACCGGTGTATTCTACTTCAGCGATGTATTAGGTCGTTCAGTAGGTTATCACAATGGCTATGCTGATGGAAAAGGTGTTGGTAAAAACAACTTTATGACCCGTTTACCACAAACTATTTTCTTAGAAACTAACCGTTATGAAGGCTTTAAATTAGCGGGTACAGTGACAGGTAAAACAGGTGAAGATGGTCGCCGTGTAGCGGGTGATATTACTCGTGCATATTCTATCGTTGGTTTTTATAAATCAACCTTTGGCTTAGAATTTGATGCTGGCTACTCTTCAGCTACTGGTGAAGCAACTACCTCTAAAAATAGTCCAAATAAAGGTAAAAACCCAGAGAATAGTATTTTAGCTTTTGGTGCGGAATACTTCTTCCCTGGCCGTGAATTTTCTATCGGTTTAGACTATGGTCAATCTCGTGGTAAAAATAACGGTTTTGCTTTAGAAGCAAATCAAGCTCCGACTAGTTGGAGTTCTGTTAAAGGCGACTGGAAAGCTGACTTATACGGTGTTGGTGTGAAATGGCACTGGGATCGTATCGAAAGTGGTATGTATGCGGGTTACTACCTGCGTGATGGTGATGCAAACACGTTCAACTACAAAAAAGAAACCTATACTGTGGGTGTAGATAAACGTTTTGCAGTATCTAAATATAACAACTTACGTTTATTCGCTGAAATGGCATACGATGATGCTCGTAGCGATAACGTGAAGTATGAAGATAAAAAACAATATATCTTCGAAACAGGTATGCGTCTGTACTTCTAGTCCTTTCAAAGAGACTGTTTGACAGAAGTAACGAAAGGAGAGCCATTTTGCTCTCCTGTTAACCAATATATAAGGGGTGTGTAATGGTTAAGAATGTGTTGAAAATTTCAACATTAGCAATGTTTGTCGCATTCAACGTGAATGCTGCGACAGTCGATCTTCGTATTATGGAGACGTCTGATGTTCACAGTAACTTAATCGACTTTGACTACTTCAAAGACAAACCAACAGAACAGTTTGGTTATGTCCGTACTGCTAATTTAATTAAAGCAGCAAAAGCTGAAGCAACCAATGCGATTTTAGTTGATAACGGCGACTTGATCCAAGGTAGCCCACTGGCTGACTACCAAGCAGCTAAAGGCTTAGAAAAAGGCGAATCTCATCCAGCTCACCAGCTGATGAACACCATGGGCTACACAGTCGGTAACTTTGGTAACCATGAATTTAACTATGGTTTAGATTACCTGAAAAAAGCCATTGCTGGTGCTAAATTCCCTTACATCAACGCCAACGTGATGGATGCGAAAACAGGCAAAAACTATTTCACACCTTATATCATTGTTGATACACCAGTAAAAGATCGTGATGGTAAAGAACACACTATCAAGATTGGTTATATCGGCTTCGTACCACCACAGATCTTAATCTGGGATAAAGCCAATCTGGATGGTAAGGTCGTTGTAAATGATATTACAGAAACAGCGAAAAAATTCGTCCCTCAAATGAAAAAAGAGGGTGCTGACCTGATTGTGGCTATTCCTCACTCTGGTTTTGCGTCAGAGCCGTACAAAGCAATGGCTGAAAACTCTGTTTATTATTTAAGTGAAGTTGAAGGCATCAATGCAATCATGTTTGGTCACGCTCACGGCGTATTCCCAAGCAAAGAATTTGAAGGTATTAAAGGCGTAGATACAGCGAAAGGTACTGTAAACGGTGTTCCTGCTGTTATGCCTGGCCAATGGGGTGATCACTTAGGTGTTGTTGATATGGTTATCAATAACGACAGCGGTAAATGGGTGATGACTGAAGCAACAGGTGAAGCGCGTCCTATCTTTGATAAAGCAAACAAAAAAGCATTAGTTGAACGTGATGCTGAATTAGCTCAAATCATCGAAAAAGCACACCAAGGTACCCGTGATTTCGTGGGTAAACACATTGGTAAAGCTTCTGCCAACATGTACAGCTTCTTAGCATTAGTACAAAGTGATCCAACTGTACAAATTGTTAATGATGCACAAGTTGATTACACCAAACACTTTATTCAAGGTGATCCGAACTTAGACGGTTTACCAGTATTAGGTGCAGCTGCGCCATTTAAAGCGGGTGGTCGTAAAAATGCACCAGCAGACTTCGTAGAAGTTGAAAAAGGTGACTTAACATTCCGTAACGCTGCAGACTTATATCTGTATCCAAACACATTAGTGGTTGTTAAAGCGACCGGTGCGGATGTTGTTGAATGGTTAGAATGTTCAGCGGGTATGTGGAACCAAGTTGATCCTAACTCAACTAAACCACAAGAACTGATCAACTGGGATGGTTTCCGTACTTATAACTTCGACACCATTAGTGGTGTGAACTATAAAGTTGACTTAACTCAACCAGCTAAATATGACGTTGATTGCCAAGTCGTTAATAAAGATGCGAATCGTATCAAAGAAGTGACTTACGAAGGCAAACCAATCGATCCTAAAGCAACATTCCTGATCGCAACAAATAACTACCGTGGATACGGCGGTAAGTTTGCTGGTACAGGTGAAGCGAATATTGCGTTTGCATCTCCAGATGAAAACCGTGCAATCTTAGCTTCTTACATTGCTAAACAAACTAAAGAAAAAGGTGAAGTTGCGACTAAAGCCGCTAACAACTGGTCATTCTTACCTATTAAGACTGATAAAGCGTTAGATGTCCGTTTTGAAACTTCACCAAGTGAAAAAGCGGCTACATTTATTAAAGATTTCGCTCAATATCCAATGACCTTCGTGGAAAATGATGAAATTGGTTTTGCAATTTACAAAATCGATTTAACTGAGAAGAAATAAGCAATTAAACCTGCCCGTTCAGGGCAGGTTTTTTCTTACCTTTTTGAACCAAAAGAGTGGTGTTATGACTCTTTAAGGGGATTTTATGCGCTTTATGAAGCTATTGCCTGCTGCTTTTGCGTTAGTGTTAGCAGGATGTGCAACGCAAGCACCTGAAATTACAGAACCATTAAAACCTCAAGCTAAATTAGTTGAAGGCGTATCTTGTATTTTACCTGATGCTCCAACAGCACCTTACGACTACATTGCTTCTAATGATCGCTATGGTCAAAACAGCACAGCATCAACAGATTACTTTAAGTTAGCGATTAACTACTCACCGGCTTTTTGTGATTATAAAAGTAATAATATTAAACGTTTAAATAACGATAATGAAAAAGATCGTGCAAAACGTGAGTACGATAAATTTGAAATCCAATGCTTCTCAGATAATAAATTTGGTTGGATTGTTCATGGGCTGTGGGCTGAAACCTGTGATGGCAAATCATGGGAAGACTGCCGTGATTGGAAAGACATACGCAAGCATCCTCGTTTATGTAAAGGCGATTTACCACCTTTAGAATACTCTGCTATCAAACCTTATCTGTGTGATTCTCCGGGTATCGATCTGTTACAAGGCGAATGGGAAAAACATGGTGTTTGTGCGTTTGATACACCAGATGCATTCTTTGGTAAACAAAAAGAGTTGTATGAAGCGTTAGTATTACCAGAAGGCCGTCCTTCAAATAGTGCATTGATTAAGTTCTTAAAAGAACACAATCCATCACTGAAGGATAAAGAAATTCAAATTAATCGAGATGAATTCTATATCTGTTATAGCAAAGATTTCGAAGTAATTGATTGTCCGAAACGTGAATTTTGATCTTAGGGATAAATTTTAAATGAACCATAAATATAAACTCGTTGCACTTGCTGTAAGCTCAGTCTTATTAGCAGGTTGTGCAAAGAACTACGACGAAGCTAATGTTGTTGATGTGCGCGTTATCGCAATGAACGACTTCCACGGTGCGCTAAAAGCGCCAGGTCCAAACAAACCTGGTGGCATTGAGCATATGGCTACGTTAATTAAAGAAATGAAGAAAGATAACCCGAACAACATCGTTGTTGCGGCGGGTGATATGGTTGGTGCAAGCCCACTGTTATCTTCAATGTTCCATGATGAGCCTTCAATTGAAGCATTATCATTAGCAGGCTTAGAAGCAACTTCTGTGGGTAACCATGAATTTGATAAAGGCATGGGCGAATTACTGCGTAAACAAAACGGTGGTTGCCACCCAGTAACGGGGTGCCAAGGCCCAACTGAGTTTAAAGGCGCAGATTTCCAATACTTAGCAGCTAACGTTATTGTTAACGAAACTGGCAAAACATTATTCCCAGAATACGTTATTAAAGAATTCAACGGTATTCCTGTTGCATTCATCGGTTTAACTTTAGAAGGTACTGCGGCTATCGTAACACCTAAAGGAACCGAAGGTTTAAGCTTCCACAATGAAGCAAAAACAATTAACGCATTAGTGCCTCAGTTAAAAGCAAAAGGCGTTCAAGCAATTGGTGTTCTGATCCACGAAGGTGCTGCACAGCGTCGTGATGGTGGTCCAGTTAATATCAACGCATGTAATGGTATTACAGGTAAAGTTCTGGGTGTTGTTGAGCAATTAGATCCAGCTATCGACTTCGTTGTTACTGGTCATACTCACCAAGCTTACAACTGTACTATCAACGGTAAATCAGTGACATCGGCACAGTCTAATGGTGCAATGTTAACGCGTATCGACCTGAAATTGGATAAAACAACGAAAGATGTTGTTGATATCGAAGCTCGTAACATTTGGGTTGATAACCGTAAATACGAAAAAGATCCAGCAATCACTAAACTGTTAGAAGCTTACGAAAAAATTGCTACCCCATTAGCTAACCGCATTATCGGTAAGTTAGAAGGCAATTTAACTAAGCAAACTAACGATGCGGGTGAATCTGCACTGGGTCAAGTGATTGCTGATGCACATTTATATACGGCTAAACCAAAAGATATGGGTGGCGCACAAATCGCGTTTATGAACAGCGGTGGTATTCGTGCTGATATGACCGGTGGTGATGTTTCTTATAACGCAATCTACACTGTACAGCCATTCTCTAACGTACTGTTAACTCAAACATTAACGGGTGAGCAAATCAAGCGCCTGTTAGAACAACAGTGGGATCGTTCACGTCCACAAGTGTTAGCGATTTCAGGTAACTTCCAGTACACATGGGATAGCAAAGCATCTAATGGTAACCGTGTTATCGTTGAATCAATGAAAATTGACGGCAAACCAGTGGATATGAAAGCATCTTACCGTGTTGTGGCTAACGAATACTTAGCAACAGGTGGTAGTAACTTCTCTGTACTGAAAGAAGGTAAAGATCCAGTTTACAGCGTGCCAGATGTTGATGCAGTCGTGAAATACTTTGCTGAGCAGTCTCCAATTGCTCAACCAAAAGCGAATAACATCACACGTAAATAACGTATTTTCATACGCCTTGTGAAAATCGCACCTTTTACTTTGGTAAGGGGTGCGTAAATAAATAAAGAGAGCAAAGTGTTGAACACAAAGGGTCCATCCCTACCTTTGTATTCATTGCGCACTTTGCTCTTTTTTTATGGAATTTTTAGAGTGGTGGTATAAGGCTGCCATTCTTGCTTTGTGGGCATATAATAAAAAAAAGCCCACAGTGGCTGTGGGCAAGGAATGAAAGTAAAAAAAGAGGGTATTATTTAGGGTCTTTTGTCAGATGTCTGTTCTAACACTTATTTGAAGATTTTAAAGCGTGAATCATCTTCCATATAATTCTTCTCACCAGCCTCTTGTTCAATTGAACCAAAGACCATTTGAGCTCTTAATTTCCATGTTTTTGGCAGATCCCAAGTTGCATGAACTTCGTCATCAATAATTGGGTTGTAGTGTTGTAATGAAGCACCTACGTTCTCTGCTGCTAATGCAGTCCAAACAGAAAGTTGTGCCATACCACTTGCTTGCTCTGACCATACAGGGAAGTTCTCAGCATACAGTGGGAATTGCTCTTGCAGACCTTTTACGATATCAGTATCTTCGAAATACAAAATTGAACCAGCACCTGCGGCGAAGCTATTAATTTTTGCTTCAGTTGCACTGAATGCTTCTGCGGGTACTAATTTTTTCAGGGTATTTTTAACGATATCCCACAGTTTTTGATGTTGTTCACCAAACAGAACAACCACACGAGATGTTTGTGAGTTAAATGCAGTTGGACTCTCTTTAACCGCTTCTTTGATAATCGCCGTGACTCTGTCTTCGCTAATTGGAAGTTGATTACCTAAATGATAAATTGTTCTACGTTTTTTCATTAAATCAGTAAATGCGTTAGACATGATGTCTCCTTGATAAATTTAAGCGCTTAAAGCGTGTCTTAGCTTGGGCTAATCTATGGACATACTATAGGGGCTATTGGTGATTTATTGATATATAAAAAATTTAATCAGTTACGTCAAAATATTCGACTTAGTTTTTAACTGCTTGATTTAGATTCTGTTTATCTTCATATCTAAACTCAGGAGCAAGCTGGCTAATACCTAATCCACCGGCTTTCTTCACTTTGATCTGTACCGGAATGCGTTCTTTCATGGCTTCTACGTGACTAATCACACCAATAATTTTGCCAGAAGCATTAAGGCTATCGAGTGCATCTAATGCGATATCTAGCGTATCAGGATCGAGTGTGCCAAAACCTTCATCTAGAAATAGTGACTCAATCTGTGTCTTATTACTGACCAAATCAGAAAGTGCGAGAGCGAGCGATAAACTGACTAAGAAACTTTCTCCTCCCGAGAGAGTACGTGTATCTCGCAATGCATCTGCTTGCCATGTGTCTGCAATTTGTAGTTCAAGGCTTGCAGGTGTTTTACGTTGTAAGAAATAACGTCCATGTAGTTTTTCTAAACGGTGGTTAGCTAAATAAATCAAATGATCGAGCGTTAATCCTTGAGCAAAACGGCTAAATTTATCCCCTGAAGCAGAGCCCACCAATTCGTTTAAATAACTCCAATCATCAAATTGAGCTTGCTGTTTAGCAATATGGGTCAATAGACTTTGTTGCTCTTTGCGTTTTTCTTCATCAGTGCGTAGTTGCTCTTGGATGCGAAATTTTGTCTCTTGTAAGTGGGTTATTTGTGTTTCTAACAGCAATAATTGAGCATTAATTTGTTCGATGTTTTGCTGTGTTGCCAATAATGGCTGTTGTGACAAATGTTGTTGATATGTCTTTTCTTGTGTATCTAAACGTGTTTTTTCTTGTAGTAGTTTATCAAGCCGTTGTTTTTGTTGTTCTTGTAAACGGTTTCTTTCTTCGACTGATAACAAGGATGCTAAAAATGCATTTTCGTCAGCAAAGGGGCTGTTTTTTAACGTATTGTGATATTGCTCAATAATGCTTTGTGAAAGTGTATGAAGCCGTTGTAACGATTTTTCATTTTCCTGATATTGACCAATAAGTTGATTTAGACGAACTTCAAGTTGGTTTTTTTCTTCGCTATATTGCTCAATTTGTTTTTGTAATAACTGACTTTTTTGTTCTAACTCATTACGCGCATCTTCTGTGGTTTGTGTCCCGAATAACGCTTGGCGTTGTGCTTTCAACTGTTCTTGTTGTTGATGTAGTTGTTTAAAGTGGATTAAAACACGCTCAAGTTCTTTTTGAGTTTTAGCTAAATAGCGTTTTCTCTCTTCTTGCGTTAATGACAATTCACGAATTATTTGCAGTAATTCCTGATGTGCTTTTAATGTCGATTGATATTGTTGACTCTCTGTTTTACGCGCATTAAGCCATTGGTTTTTTTCTTCAAATTGGCATAACTGATAACCTTGTTGTTCAACTCGAGATTGTATCTCTTGTGCTAATTGTGTCTGTTGTTGCAAATATTGTGCTGTTTGTTGCTGTTTATTGATGACTTCTTTTTGTTGTTGAGTAAATTGATTTTGTTGATGAAGAATCGCTTGCTGTTGTTGATTAAACAGCTCTTTGGTATCAGATAACAGTTTGTATTCTTGCTGAAGTTTTGCTTCTAATGCTTGGTAATTTACTCGTTTTTGCGTCAGCAAATTATCTTCTTTTTCAAGCTTGGCATCTAATTGAGTTAAAGTATCTTCTTTGCAGTCAACATCAGGCAATGCGTGTGTTTGGGCTAAGGTTTGCCATTGTTGTTTTAATGTCGTTATATCTTGGGTGAGTTGTTCACTATCTTCATTGAGTTTTTTGTTTTGGGCTTGATAGTTAGCGCATTGTGTTTTTTGTTCCACTAACTCTATTGTTAATGTATGAACTTGTTGCGTTAAAAGATCTAATCGTGTTTTTGTTTCGTCTGGTTTAATTTCCTTATATTTTTCAACATAAGGATGTTCCGTTGAACCACAAACAGGACATGGGGTGTCTTTAACTAAACGTTGTCTCTCTTCTTCATATTCTGCTAACTTTCGTATTAAAAGATAATTATCATTTAAATCTTTAAGATGCTGTTCTTTCTCTTTTAAAACAATATCATTTTTGTGAATACTCTCAGTCAACATAACTATTTTTTGCTGATTATCTGACAGAGTTCTTTGGTACTGATGTTCTGCTTTTATCGCTCGTTGTAATTGAGCTTGTAATCCCATCAGTTTAGCAAGGGCATTTCTTTGTTGTGATATTTGCTGTAAACGAGAAGGGATAGCTGTAATGGCATCAGCTTTATTTTGTTGCTCAAGTTGTGTTTCCAACTCCTTTAATTGCTGTTGCTGTAAATTAAGACTGTGCTGTTGTTGCTCTAGCGCTTTAGTTGCTTTTTCTAAGCCGAGTTTGAGAGTGTGTTCTTTTTCTTGCTCTGTTTTTTCACTCTTTTTGCTCACAAAATATTTTTCTGTGATTTCATCATATTGCTCAAAATAGCGTTGCCATAAAGGTAGATTTTCAGCAAGTTGAGCATAAGCCGTATGTTGGTTTAAATAATCATTTAATTCACTGGCTTGTTTTTGTGATGTTGTTAGTTGGTGTGCTGTTGATTGAATTTTTTCCAGATATTCTGATTGTGTTTTTTCGAATGCATTTTTTTGTTGTGTTTTTGCTGAAATATCTTGTTGTAGCAAGGCTAATTGATTATCTAATGGCGCCACTTTTTCACGAATAAGTTGTAATATTTGCTGTTTCTTCTCATCGTGTTGTTTAAATGTGTTACGTGCTTCGGTTAAATGCTGATTAATTGGTTGGCTTTGTTGCTCAATAAGCTGTTTTTCGGCCTTTAATGCTAAGAGTTGCGACTCAATATAGGCTTGTTCTTTTAATAGGCGATTTTTTTCATCATAAATCGGGCGAATTTTTTCTGCAGGTTCACTATTTTCAAGACGTTGAATATCAGGTTTTGCTGCCACTAATGCTTCTTGTGCTAAATTAACCTCAGTTTGCGCAAAAGTTTTGTTTTTATTGAGTTCAATCTCTTTTTCTTGCCACTGTTTTGCTACTTGATATTCCTGTTGTTCTTTTTGTAAGAGGCTCTCTTTAGCAAAAAGATCTGTTTGTTCCGTTAATAAAGCTTGGCGGGCATTTTCATCTAATAATGCCATCATTTCAGCCTGTTGCTTGAGTGTTTTTAACGTTTGTTCTTCTTCTCGCCAATGTTTAAAGATTGATTGGGAAATATGACGATAAATATCTGTACCAGTGAGTTCTTCGAGTAACTCCGCGCGAGATTTGTCATCTGCATTAAGAAATGCTGCAAATTGTCCTTGTGAAAGCAACATTGATTTAGTAAATCGGTCAAAATCCAGCCCTGTAATATTAATGATCATCTCTTTTACTTGGCTTATCTTGCTCGCTAATATTTTGTCTTCCCCCCCAGTGATATTTATTTTGACGAGTTCAGCTTGTGGTGCCTGAAGATTGCCATCTTCTTTATAATTAGCACGGCGTTGTTCCCAAAATGCACGATAAGCGACACCTTTGACTTCAAATTCAACTTCGGCTAAACACTCTGCGGTATGGCGCGTCATTAATTCATTTTGAGATTGTGTTACTTTATCTAATCGAGGGGTTCTATGATAAAGCGCTAAACTAATGGCATCTAAAAGGGTGGTTTTTCCCGCACCGGTAGGGCCTGTAATCGCAAACAATCCGTTGCTAACAAAAGGCTCTTGGTTAAAGTTGATTTTCCATTCACCTTTTAAGGAGTTAATATTTTTAAAGCGCAGACTTAAGATTTTCATTTTACTTCGTTATCCTCTTGTTCTGCCATTTCAACTGCTTGTTTAAATAATGTGGTTAATCGCGTTTTAGTTTCTTCTGAATCAAACTCATGTTGTTCTAAACGTCTTTCAAAAACATCATAGACCGTTAATTCTGTCAGTGTTTCTTTTTCATTTTGAGTGAGCACTTGGCGTTGTTTTCTAGATCTTCTTAATAAAACCACATCAAAAAGTGGGTTGTTAGTTAACTCTTGAATACGAGTTTGTATATCACTGAGATAATCTTGTGTAGAAACTTCAATATCCAACCAGATAGTCGTCTCTGTTTCAGCATATTGGTTTTTAAAATTTTCAAGCTGTGTGGCTATTTCTTTTAATGATCCTGCAATTGTACGCAATAGCTGGAATTCGGGGATAGGGAGTAGCGTAAGCTCAGCTAATTTATCTTGCTCAAAATCGATAAGGCAGACACTTTTTTGTTGTCCACTCTCATCAAAACTTAAAGGAATTGGTGAACCACTGTAACGAATATGTCCTGATTTATTCACCACTTGAGGGCGATGAATATGGCCAAGAGCAATATAATCAAATTCAGGAAATAGGGTTGCAGAGAAGGCTTCTAAAGTACCGATATATATTTCACGTACAGAATCGCTCACACTTGCACCAATCGTTGTCAGATGGCCTGTCGCAATAATAGGGATCTTGGCGTTCAATTGTTCACGTAAATCGAGAGCTGCTTGATATTGAACTTGATAATAATCAGCAATCGCTTCTTTTAGCGCGTTTTGTTTTTCAGCACCGGATTGCCCACTTCGGCTAGTTATCATATCTCTAGGGCGTAGATAGGGGATCGCACACAGTAATGCTCCTGGCGCGTTATCTTTTTGACGAAGAATTAACGGTGCTTGCGGCGTTTCGGTATGAACACTGGCAATAACAGTGGTATTTAAACATGCCAATAGTGATTTAGATTCATTGAGTGTTGCGACGGAATCGTGATTGCCACCTAAAATAACTAATTGGCATTGTGTGTCTCTCATTGCAACAACAAAGCGATTATACAGCTCTCTGGCATAGCTTGGGGGTGAGCCAGTATCAAATATATCACCAGCAACAATTAGGGCATCAACTTGATGAACCTTAATTTGTACTAATAACCAATCAAGAAATTGTTGATGTTCTTGTGCGCGGGTTTTAGTAAAAAAATATTGCCCTAAATGCCAGTCTGATGTGTGAATAATCCGCATTGCTATCCCTCTTTTTTATTTGCTCAGAGTATAGCGCACCTTGCTTTTTTAGTGAAAACTCAACAGTAAGCCTTTTTTTGAGCGATTTTTCACCAAAAAATGATTTATTTACCTTAACAACACCATGGTATTTCAGTAATGTTAAGGTTAGTCATAAATCTGTCATAAAACTGCATCATAATCATTTTGACCCTCTATATACATTACACAGGATAGAGTATGGCAAGGCGTATTCTTGTTGTTGAAGATGAAACCGCAATTCGAGAGATGATCTGTTTTGTTTTAGAACAAAATGGTTTTCAACCAATTGAAGCAGAAGATTATGATTCTGCATTGAGTTTTCTTATCGATCCTTACCCTGATCTGGTTTTATTAGATTGGATGATCCCCGGAGGCTCCGGTTTACAGGTAATAAAACAGATGAAGCGAGAGAGTAATACTCGTGACATCCCTATTATTATGTTAACGGCAAAAGGGGAAGAAGAAGATAAAGTCCAAGGCTTAGAAACGGGAGCTGATGATTATGTTATCAAGCCCTTTTCACCTAAAGAGCTTGTCGCCCGTGTGAAGGCAATTTTACGACGTTTATCACCGATGTCAGCGGAAGATATCATTGAATTCAATGGATTATCGCTTGATCCTGTTTCTCATCGAGTAACGAGTCAAGATAAACCGATTGATATGGGGCCTACCGAATTTAAACTCCTGCACTTTTTTATGACTCATCCTGAACGCGTATATAGCAGAGAACAACTGCTAAACTATGTTTGGGGAACGAATGTTTATGTCGAAGACCGTACTGTGGATGTGCATATTCGTCGTTTACGTAAAGCCATTGAAGAAGATGGTCATGACCGAATGATACAAACAGTACGTGGAACGGGATATCGCTTCTCTGCCCGTTTCTAAGTCAATATGGGAGTAATCGTCAGGTGTTAGAACGACTATCATGGAAAGCCCTCGTCTGGGGGCTATGTCTATTTTGCTTACCTGCCTTTGTATTATCGCTTTTTATTGGCCATCTTCCTTGGCTACTGGTGGTATCACTTCTTAGTGCTTTGGTTTGGCATGCTTATAATTTGATGAAATTGTCTAAATGGTTATGGCTCGATCGCTCAGTCTTACCCCCCGAAGGCAGAGGAGGATGGGAGCCTATTTTTTATGGTATTCGACAAACACAGCAACGTAATCGTAAGCGACGTCGAGAATTAGGTGATTTAATTAAGCGTTTTAGAAGCGGGGCTGAAAGCCTACCTGATGCGGTTGTAATGATGACCAATGAAGGTAATATTTTTTGGTGTAACAGCTTAGCTCAACATTTATTAGGTTTTCGCTGGCCAGAAGACAACGGGCAAAATATTTTTAATTTATTACGTTACCCAGATTTCTTGCACTATTTTACCGCAGGCGATTTTAGTCACCCTTTAACGATTTCTCTTAATAATGGCTCTATTGTGGAATTTCGTGTGATGCCATATAGCGAAGATCAGCGCCTAATGGTAGCGCGAGATGTGACAGAAAAAAATAAACTAGAAAATGCACGACGTGATTTTTTTGCCAACGTGAGCCACGAATTAAGAACGCCTTTAACCGTTATTCAAGGCTATCTTGAAATGATGGAAGAAAATAGTGCAGAAAAACCCGCAGAACATAAAGCGATAATGACAATGCAGGAACAAGCTAAACGGATGGATACGTTGGTAAAGCAGCTCTTACAACTTTCCCGTATTGAATCAGCTCCTCATATTGATTTAAATAAGATTGTCGATATACCCGCCATTTTAACTTTATTGCAACAAGAGGCAAACTCACTAAGCCAAGGCCAACATCATATTACCTTTGATATTGATGAACAGTGGGCTGTACGTGGTAATGAAGAGCAATTGCGTAGTGCCGTTTCTAATTTAGTCTATAACGCGATTAATCACACAGAAGAAGGCACAACAATAAAAGTCAGCTGGAAGAAAATTCCTCAAGGTATGTTATTTAGTGTCTCCGACAATGGCTCAGGGATCAGTGCTGAACACTTAACACGTTTAACAGAACGTTTTTACCGTGTTGATAAGGCACGCTCTCGTCATTCTGGTGGTACAGGATTAGGGTTGGCAATTGTGAAAAAATCACTGCTTCATCATCATTCACAATTGAATATTGAAAGTAAAGTTGGGAGTGGAAGTACGTTTTCTTTTATTCTGCCTCAAACCTTACTATCTGCTAAAAAAGTACACTAATCAGCTTTTCTATTTAAAGCCTTTATCATCTAATGTTTAATTAGTGATAAAGGCTTTTTGTCTTTTTATCACTCTTTTCGATGTCAATAAAAACTAATATCGTAGCGTTAAATTTTAATATTATTAATTAATAAGAACTTTAAATATGGCTAATGACCAATATTATTGGTGATAAAATGCACAAATCATATCATGTATATTCGGTGATATATGATAGTTATAACTACCTCTGAAAAATAGTTTAGATGATTATTCTGGTTTTTGGATTGGCTATTGCCTTTTTTCATTATAAAAGTTTTACTTGTGCCCAGTTATCGGCAATTTTTTCTATTTGATACCTAATTGCTCTGCATGAAATGATTATATGTGGATATTATCCTGAATAATAATGATATGAGCTCAAATAGATATTGTTGATTTTATGTTGCGCCATCTTGGCGCTATTTAACCATTATTGTAACTACATATTAACAAAACTTATGGCACATAGATTAACTTCCAGAGATATTCTGGCATTAGGGTTTATGACCTTTGCCCTTTTTGTCGGTGCTGGCAACATTATTTTTCCTCCTATGGTGGGTTTACAATCCGGTGAATTTGTTTGGACAGCTGCAATCGGCTTTCTTATTACTGGTGTTGGTTTACCTGTATTAACCATCGTTGCATTAGCTAAAGTTGGTGGAGGCATTGAAGCATTAAGTACACCTATTGGTAAATCAATGGGGCTGTTATTAGCAATTGTTGCTTATCTTGCTGTTGGTCCTCTTTTCGCAACACCACGTACTGCAACCGTCTCTTTTAAAGTGGGTATTGCTCCTTTAGTGGGTGATACTGAAATGTCATTGCTGATTTATAGTATTGTCTATTTTTTAATTGTTATTGGTATTTCGCTTTATCCGGGGAAATTACTAGATAGTGTTGGTCATATATTGGCACCGATTAAAATTTTGGCATTGGCGGTATTAGGTGTTGCCGCGATATTTTGGCCTGCTGGTGGTGCTATTCCTGCTACAGAAGCTTATCGAGATATGGCATTAACTCAGGGCTTTATTAACGGTTACCTCACCATGGATACATTGGGGGCTATGGTTTTTGGTATCGTGATTGTTAATGCGGCTCGCTCTCGAGGTATTGATAATTCATCGCTGTTGACGCGTTATACTATGTGGGCGGGAATTATTGCAGGTATATTATTAACTGCAATTTATTTGAGTTTATTTAAATTAGGCTCTAGCAGTGGCAGCATTATTCCGGGCGCTCAAGATGGTGCAGATATTCTACATGCTTATGTTCAATATACGTTCGGTAACTTTGGTAGCTTCTTCTTAGCTGTCTTGATCTTCTTAGCCTGTATGGTGACAGCGGTTGGTTTAACCTGTGCATGTGCAGAGTTCTTTAGCCGTTATTTGCCTATCTCTTATCGTGTATTAGTGTTGATTTTAGCGATATTCTCAGCTGTTGTTTCAAACTTAGGCTTGAGCAAACTGATCGCGTTTTCTATCCCTGTGCTGATTATGATTTATCCACCTTGTATTGTGATTATTTTAATGAGTTTCACATTACGCCTGTGGAATAATCCAAGCCGTATTATCGCACCAGCAATGGCGGTTAGTTTGTTTTTCGGCATTTTTGATGCCATTAAAGCATCTGATTATTTGAAACACTTATTACCAGAATGGGCGACAAAACTACCGTTGAGTGAGCAAGGTTTAGCGTGGTTGATCCCAGTATTAGTGACGATTGTTGTCTGTGGTATTTACGATAAAGTGGCAGGCTCACAGAGTAAAAAAGTGATCCATACTGAAGCCATTAATAAGTAATAAAGTATATTGATTGTAAAAATAAACAGGGAAACGAAAGTTTCCCTTTTTTAATGATATATATTTGAGGTATTAATTAACAGAAGTCGAGTTCTGTTTTCTGTGCAACAGGATGCTGGTCTTCATCTAAATAGTAATGAATACCAGCGACGATCCCATCTTCACCTTCATAGAAGATCTTAAAACGAGTACGATTGCCGTCATGATAAGCAATAACTGCACTACCGCCTTTTCCTAAGCAGAACTGATGGAGATCACCTGTTGAGATACAAATACTGTCGTCGCCAGATACCGTGACTTTACAGTTATCACCTGTATTAATGGCTACAGAGTTATTTCCTGTAACATTGATTTGCGCTAAATCACCTGTATTGGTGACTTTTGCTCGATCTTGAGAGGCTGTAATAAAATTACGCATACCGCTATTGGCGATATGAACGCCATTACCTGAGGCATAAATTTTGACATCATTGCCACTATTACAAATACGAGAGCGTCCACCTAAACTACCAATACGACACTGATTTCCTGTATTACACACTTTCCCTGCAAAACCAGTATTCATCAATTGATTGCTATAACCTGTGTTGGAAATGCTATTTTCATCACCAGAAAAAGCCACGATGTTATTATTGCCACACAAAGCGAGATCAGTGCTTAGTTGCTGACTTTTTAAGATCAATTGATGCCATTCGGTAGAAAATTGAATATTTTCAGAAGCTGGCAAAGTGTTGTGATAGGGCAGACGTTGTAATGTCACGCCTTGCTGTTGTTCATTGCCGAGCAGGAACAAGATGTTTTCCATCACTTCTTGTTCCTGTTTGGCAAAGGAGGCTTCACTAAAATGACGTAAATAAATATATTGAATAAAGCTTTCTATCCACTGTGTACGGCGCTGTTTTATTAACTCACTATGAATAGCACCGTAAGTGCCTCCATCAGGAAAATAACGTAAAAACCAACGATAAAGCGAAGTTGAAACATGCAGTTGTCGTAAGTCTTCTTTTGTTAATCTAATATTTTCCTTTGAAGGGACTGACATATAAGCTCCTTAATCCATGTATTAATTAGTGTCTATGGTAACCGTCAACCATACTGCGAAATGTTTGGAATGGTGTTTTTCCTGTTGTACACAGATAAAGGTGACCAATAATAAAAAAGACACTACATACTGCTAATATTTGGTGCGCGATTAATAACCAAGCTTTAAACATTACGGCATCAGCAGGAATAAATGCTGGATTTTGAAGTAAAACACCGGTTATCAAAAGGAGTGGAACTAATGCATACATCACACCTAAATAAGCCATTTGTTGCAGTGGGTTAAATTTCACATTTGGCGTTGCTGGGAAAGGGTGATCTTCTCCTTTAATAATTCCATAGAGATAAAAACGGGTTTGCATAAAAGCACGTTGAAACCAGTTTTTACCATCAATGCGATAAAATTTACCATTACCGCCGACAAGATTAATGAATACAAAAGATAACCAGCACACCAAGAGAAGATAACCACAGATTTCATGCACACTGACTAATAACGCTGTATCGTGAGCAGAAAGTAGGGCGAAATGGTTAATGCCACCGCTAAGAAGCAATAAAATAAATAAAGAGGCGTTACTCCAATGCCATAAACGTACGGCTTTAGAGTAAAGGTAGAGCTTCTCTTCTTTATGTGATTGACCATGTGGTGTAGCAAAGCGATAGCGTAAAAAACCATGAAGTGCGAGCACGAGTAGCATGCCAACGAATAATACACCCGCAACAATAAGCCAAAGCGGTAAATAATCTGGTGTATAAATTAAAACATACTCTTTTAGTGCAGCTTGGAACTGGGCACTGTCTGGCATGGTATTGACGATACTCATACTTTACCCTCCTCTTGAACGTGAGGCCCTACACGGCGATAGAGATGGGGTTTTCCTACACCATCAAGTTGATAAATATAATAATCGTGTGTTTTAAGCCATTCTTGAATTTGAGGGCTGTCTTCTCTACCAAATAACAAGGCATTTTGTGGACAAGCACTCACACAAATTGGTGGGAAACCTTTTTGTAATCGAGACTCAAGACAAAAATCACATTTATCAGCAACATGTGTCACTGGGTTAAGATAACGTACTTGGTATGGACATGCTGATATACAGTAGCTACAGCCAATACATTTCTCTTTATCTACACGCACAATACCATTGGTTTCATCACGCCAAGATGCACCTGTAGGGCATACAGGAATACAAGGAGCGTCTTCACATTGCTGGCAAGAGTGTCTAAAGAAATGGTACTTATCGTTGTCTTCTTTTAGGCTTAATGGAATATGAGCAATATCCATTCTTGCCATTCCTGTTGGAACTTTATTTAATCGACGGCATGCAGTGGCACAAATATTACAACCATTACAAAGCGTCTCATCATGGATCATGGCATAACGGATTGGTTTCTTTTCAGCGGTTGCCGCAAGTGCGCTTCCTAGTGGCGCACTGAAAAAAATGACCGATCCCATGCCTGCTACAAATTTACGGCGAGAAACACGCATTATTTTTGCTCCTCAGTCTGATGATGTTGTAATACCCACATGACATTTCGTGGATAAGATAGAACGTTAAGGATTTTCATGTTGTTCTACCTCTATCCATTCAGTTAAGCCTCGTGCTTTGCCATAACTCATTAACCTATTGCTAAAGAGATAAGGGGCATCGTTAGACGCTAAAACTTGTTGAATATCTTGAAAGTCAGGGTGGTCTTTCATCAGTGTCAGTGCATCTTCGATCTCTGAAGCCGTATAATGAAAGGGTTCAGACATCAACATGCTTTGTTTCAATGGACGAGGATAGGTTTCGCACTCAAATCGAACAACACCAGCAATTGCGGTACAAATATCAGCGTGACGATTTAATAATTGCAATTGTGCGAAGTTATCTGACATAAATTCATCAGAGTAAAAATAATCCTCACCATTGAGACTTAAATGGGCGATATCAATAAACTCGTCGCTTTTTAACGCGGTTTCTAACTGCACAATATCTTCTTGAGTAAGAGAATAGGGCGCATCATACAGCGTTGAAATAGCTAGCAGTTCACCTTCTTTTGAACATTGACGTATTGCATTCGCTAGATGTTGTTCAGCAGATAATTCTGCGATTTCTTCAACCTGTTCTTCCTCAAGTACCGTTGTGGTGTTAGTACTGCGTCCAACACCTGTTTCTGATAGTGGCAGTAGCCAACGGCGGCGAGAGATATCAGGTTGCTCTAACGCAATATCTGCATCATCAGCAATATCGGGTGGTATAGAAGCTGATGCATTTTGTTCTATCATCATGATCTCCTTCTTTTACCGATTAACTTGGTAATAAACCACGAGACGCTAAATCGTCAGCAATATCTTGCAATCCAAGGCGAACCAACGTTTCTTTTGTTGGGCAACCTAACTGCGGATCCCAGCCCATTTCTTCATAGAACATGGTGAGAGAAAGCTGCATATCTTCTCTATCCATTTTGTCTGTACCTTCAGTAAAGACAGGAATATCAGGATCTTTATCGAACACCCATGAGCAAATTTGGTCATGCTCGTTACGCATATCCATGGTATTCATTAATTTTACGGTATAAGCACGGTGTAAAGTGAAGATACGCTCTGAGGCCAAATCCAGATCTTTAGAGGTTGTTGGTTCACCTGTAATAGCGGTAAAGAATTTAGCTTCCATTTCTAAGTCACCACGATAATTGCGGCTTTTATGAGGTGAAACCGTCATTGGCCAAACCCAGTTACATAAAGTGACTGCATCGTGTAAGCAACTACGTAAAATTGTCCATTTGGTGTACGCAATTTTTGCTTTATTGATTGGTGTGTAGTTTTTGGTTTCATCAAAAGCATCACCAGAACCAAATAGCTCACCAGCAATCTCTTTTTGCAGTTTCAGAGGTAAACCACTACCGATATAGTTGATATGGGTATGTGTCATCGCATCGCGGTTAAACATACAGTTAACGATAGAACCGACTTGGGCAGAGGCTTCATTGGCGTGGTGAATAGGAAAGCCCATTGGTGACCAAAGTTTATTTTTCTTGTTCGCCCAATACTCTTCACCTAAATTCCAGCGTTGTGCAATTAGGTAAGAGCCATCAGCTAGGTGACTAAATTCACCTTTACGGTGCGCTAAGCGATAATAGAAATCTTTGATAAATTCAGGATTACCTTCTTCAAGCTTATCCCAAGGAATATCATTATATTCCTCTTCAGAAAGAACGCGTTTAAAGACACCATGGGTGTAGCAATAAGTGAAGTCACGATGAAGTTGGCCGTAGTTACACCATAACCCCATATCATCAAAAATATTCAGACCCACTAAGTTACCAACAACGTTACCATCCCCTTTTTTCTCTACATCTTTTGGGCCATTAGGGAAAATAGTTGTGTGAACAAAGTTAGCAACACAAGTATTACCACCTGTTTGTGGTACACCAAATTTTTTCGCTTGTGGAACGTTAAGTTGTGCCATACAGCGAATAGGGCAAGAGTGACATCCCCCCATTTTGACAGTGTATTCTTCTGCTTCAGGGCCTAAGTCAAAGGTGGATTTCATGGTTCTGAAACCGACAGTATTGATATCACCAGGAGGAATCTCACCAGTTTCAATTGGGCCGCCTTCAGCAGCTCCCCAGTACAGTCCTTTACGTGCAGTCCAACGAGAGCCAGGATCTGAATACTCAGCCCAAGATTGTGGTGTACTTGGTACAACGTGGTTGTTATTGGAGCCAATTAATTGCGTCATCATGTAGTCGTTAAGCTCTTTTAATGCTTTACGATCAGCAACGTTAACGCCACGGCTACCTTCTACCACAATGGCTTTTAATTTTTTAGAACCTAATACGGCACCGACACCAGCACCACCACTGTGGTTACGGCTATTAATAATGCCAGATAAAGGTACAAGGTTTTCACCAGCAGGACCAATGGTTGCAACACAAGCTTCAGGGCTTGTTTGAGCACATAACTCTTCTGTGGTTTGGCGAACGCCTTTACCCCATAAGAAAGAGGCATCTTCAATAGATACTTGGTCATCATCAATATGGATCCAAACAGGCTTATCTGATTTACCTTCAATAATCAGAGAGTCATAGCCTGCAAATTTCATCCATGCTGCAAAAAAACCGCCCATATGAGCATCAACAACGAGATTGCCACGAGTAAAAGTGGAAAGAGAAGTGATATTGACGCGAGAGCTACAAGGTGCGCCTGATCCAGTTAAAGGCCCTACAGCGAAGACAACTTTGTTTTCTTCATCAAAAGGCTTAACTCCAGGACCAACTTCGTCATACATAATTTTATAACCAAAGCCCATACCACCAATTAAGGATTTAAATTTACTTGAGCTTTCACGAGTGATGGCACCGGTAGTTAAATTGATTCTTAGAATATTTCCAGTCCAGCCGTTAATCATAATATTGCTTCCTAATCTAAATGTGGTTCAGTGATGTGATTGTATGGATTTTATTAAACAGTAATTTCTTTCCATTCAATGATTTGCAACGCACCTGTTGGGCACGCTGATGCACACTCACCACATAAATTACATTTGCCGGATTTTTTAGTTTGTGGATTGACAGTTGCCATCATCCACGGGCAAGCCGTTGTACAGGCAGCACAACCAATGCAGCGGCGTGTATCTACGACAATACAACCAAACTCTTCTTGATAACGGATAGCTTTTACAGGACACACCTTCATACATTCTGGATCTTTACATTGACGACAAGTATCCGTTGTAAAGTTTAAATCGCCATAAAGCCCACCACCGGAGCCAATACCTTTATCACCAAAATAGAAATGGCGATGAATTTTTGTTCGAGAAAAGAAGGAACCAACACTTCCATCGTTCCATGTTGTACATGCTGTTTCACAACGGTGACAGCCAGTGCAACGTGCTCGATTAGTAACTAAAACGCCTTTAGGTGTTGTGGTTAATTGAATGATGCCGCTGTCTATTTCTTCTTGCTTACAACCTAAAAGAGAAAGCAATGCGGGTGCTATAGTGATCCCTGCAAGCCCTTTACCGGATATTCGCAGAAACTCTAGTCTTGATAGCCCAATATCTAATAATGGACGATGATGTGTATCAGACATTAATATTTATCTCCGCTTAACTAATTTAATAAGAAATAAGTTGTGATGATAAATTATTTATTTATCCGCTTGCTTTACCGTTATATAAAAAATATAATAACGCTATCGTTAAGGGATATATTATAAATTTCAACTCTTTTATGATAAAAATACATTGTGATGAAATGTTAAATATTTGTGTTTACAATGTGTTATCTCCATTTTTTACGTATTTCTATTATCCTCTTTGATAGTGTGGGTATTAATAAATTAATACTGTGACTGCTATCATAGAAATAAAAATAGCGCATACTATTAATTTTATTTAATTAAATGATTATTATTTTTATCTGTAATTAAGAAAGAGAATAAATACCATTTATATATATTCTATTATTGAAATTAAATTAAAGGTGATTTGCTCTTATATTCTATCTAATATTATTGTTTTAATAATAAATTGATATTTGATATTAATTGTTTATTTAGTCAAAAATTGATATTGATTATTATTAATAGAATAATATATGAATAAATTGTAAAACCATGACTAGATCATTTTTATAAAAAAAGAAACCTTTTCTAATTGAGAGAAGGTTTCTTATATTAATATCATTATGTGGTTTAGGGACTAGTAACCTACAGCTTTCCCCGCCGGGCGACGAACATCATTTGATCCATAAAGATAACCTTCACGTACTGCACCAGAAACAGCAGAATCATTGCCTGATGATGCAGGGATAACACCTTCTTCTCCAGGAAGCCCAACCATAATGAGTTCAGCGGCTCCCCATGGGGTTTGTTCTACCATTTTATATCCCATGGCAGAGAGTTTTTCTAAAGTGTCTTTTGATAATCCTCGTTGCTCATAATAAACCTCATCCGGTAACCATTGATGGTGAATGCGAGGGCTATTAACTGCTTCTTGTGGGGGCATTCCAAACTCAATGATATTAAGTGCCGTTTGTAAGGTGATCGAGATAATACGTGAACCTCCTGGCGATCCTAAAATAAGGAAAGGTTTGCCTTCTTTAGTGACAATTGTTGGGCTCATTGATGATAGTGGGCGTTTTAATGGTGCAATACTATTGCGTTCACCTTGCACTAAACCATAGAGATTTTTTTCACCAACTTTGGTTGTAAAATCATCCATCTCATTATTGAGGAAAAAGCCAGTGCCAGGGGCAATAACAACGGCACCAAAGCGACCATTAATGGTGTAAGTGGTCGAAACTGCATTGCCGTCTTTATCCATTACTGAGTAGTGTGTTGTTTCAGGACTTTCATGAGGAGCTATGCCGGGTTGTACATTTTCTGATGGCGTTGCTTTATTCGGTTTAATTTGTTGGCGAAGTTCGGTGGCGTAAGCTTTACTTAATAACTTTTCTGTTGGGTTTTTAATAAATTGGGGGTCACCAAGAAACGTATTTCTGTCCATATAAGCATGGCGCATTGCTTCTGTCAGAGTATGAACATATTCAGCCGAGTTAAAGCCCATCGATTTAAGATCGTAACCTTCTAAAATATTCAACGTTTGACAGATAGTGACACCCCCTGAACTTGGCGGTGGTGCAGAAATAAACTCATAACCTCGATAAGTGCAGGTGATAGGTTTGGTTTCTGTAATCGTGAAGTTAGCAAAATCTTCTTGAGTTAACAGGCCATTATGTTGTTTCGATGCTTCTTCAACTTTTTTAGGGATTTCACCTTGATAAAATGCATCAGCACCTTGGTTTGCAATTAGTTCAAGTGTATTGGCTAAGTCAGTTTGAATGAGACGATCACCCGGTTGCCATGGCGTTCCATCTGGTTTTAAGAAAATTTTTGCCGATTCAGGATCTTGCTTAAAGCGTTCTGTTGTTGTTTCTAATACATCCGTATCAGCACGCGTTAAAATATAGCCTTCTCTTGCAAGCTTAATGGCTGGCGCCATGACATCTTTGCGTGAAAGTGTACCGTATTTTTCTAACGCAGAATCAAGACCTTTGACTGTACCAGGTACACCTGATGCGAGATAACCGTATAAACTGGCATCTTTAATTAAATTACCTTCTTTATCTAAATACATATTTTTAGAAGCCGCAGTGGGTGCTGTTTCCCTAAAATTAATAAAGGTATTTGTGCCATCAGCAAGGTGTATGGTCATAAAACCACCACCACCAATGTTACCACAGCAGGCATTTACTACAGCTTGGGCATAACCAACAGCAACAGCCGCATCAATGGCATTCCCTCCTTTTTGTAAAATATCATTCCCTACTTGGGATGCTAAATGTTGAGAAGAGACAACCATACCATGTTGTGCTTCAACAGCAGGCTCATAGGCTGCATAAAGTGAGTGTGAAAAAAGGGTAGTGAGTAACAGCAGGTGAGTTCTTTTTATAATAATCATTATTATCTCCATTAATAACAGTGAGTTATCTTGAATAAAGACAAATAAAATAGGAGTGGTATACGCTGTTATTAATATTAATTAACAATTGCGTAACAATAAGTATAGAGAGAGGTTATTGCTGAGGAGAATTTTTTTTGATGTGATGATCACAAAATTCTCTTTAAGCTGGAAAATAATAAGATTATGGATAATTAATAATGGTAATAAGGGGATGAGCTAAGAATAGCTAAATGTGGCGATAAACAATAAAAAAAGCCTGTTTTCACAGGCTTTTAGAAATGCTTTAGCTTACTGTTAAATTACAGTTTGCCAGAGTTTGCTTTTAGATATTTAGCAACGCCGTCTGGAGATGCGCCCATACCTTCTTGACCTTTTTCCCACTGAGCAGGGCAAACTTCGCCGTGTTCTTCGTGGAATTGCAGAGCGTCAACCATACGGATCATTTCATCAATGTTACGACCTAATGGCAGATCGTTAACGACTTGGTGACGAACAATACCTTCTTTGTCAATCAGGAATGAACCACGCAGTGCAACGCCAGCTTCTGGGTGTTCAATACCGTAAGCTTTGATGATGTCATGTTTGATATCAGCAACCATTGGATATTTAACTTCACCAATACCACCGTCATCAATAGGAGTTTTACGCCATGCGTTATGAACGAATTCTGAGTCCATAGAAACACCGATGATTTCAACACCGCGTTTTTTGAATTCTTCAAAACGGTGATCAAATGCAATCAGTTCTGAAGGGCAAACAAAAGTAAAATCCATTGGCCAGAAGAAAATAACGGCAGGTTTGCCTTTGATAAATGAATGCAGGTTGAAATCGTTAACAATTTCGCCATTACCTAAAACGGCAGCAGCTGTGAAATCAGGGGCTTTGCGAGTAACCAGAACCATAATGTACTCCTGTAAATTGAAAGAGTTTATACTCGTCATATTTCAAGTTGTAGCGTTGTTGACTACGTTCATTCGCACTAGTCACATACTTTTGTATGCTCCTAGCGACTCATTTACTTGTCGCCTAGCTACACCTTGAACTATTTAGAGTAAATTCAGGGTGTATACCCTGTTTATGCTCATCATATTTCTAGTTGTAGCGTTGTTGAGTGCGTTCATTAGCACTAGTCACATACTTTTGTATGCTCCTAGCGGCTCATTTACTTGTCGCCTAGCCACATCTTGAACTATTTAGAGCAAATTCAGGGTGTATACCCTGTTTTTAAATAATGACTACAGCATAAATAATCAATCGCTATTGATAAAGTAAAACAAAACAATCTATTTGATAGATTATAACTATCAACTTAATACAACAAAGTAGGATTATTTATGACTCCTTGTATAACCATTCATTCTAATCAACTTTGAAAATGAATACTATGCTTGTTAACAAATCGTTACGAATAATATGATAAATTGACTTAGCATCTCTTTGATATCACGAATGTAATCCTACGATATGACAACAAGATGAAACTCAAAATAGCGGTTAAATGTATCAGTTATCCAGTTGATGATGTTGTGCTCTTTCTAGCAATTGTGGATAAAATTGCCAGAAAATCTCACTTAATTCATCATAATGGGTTTCAAGTGCAATATAAGAGCCAGCTAGCGCACTTAATCGTGGCCTTCTTCTCGCCATTCCTTTTAATGTTTGAGCTATATACGTTTTATCAGCGTAACGAATTAACCAAGATTGTGACCACAAATATTCGTTGAGTTCTTGAAATTTTTCAGGTGTTTGCCATAAATCTGGCTCAATAATATTTCGTGTTTTAGTGACGAATTCAGTTAAAGACATGTTTGGTTCGAATTGAGGCCAATTTAAGGAGAGAAAATGGTCCCAAAAGACATCTAAAGTTATAGGGGCGACTCGACGATATTCGGCAGGGAACAACAAACGAGCTTGTTTTACTAACGGGTGAGTGTCTGTGAGCACATCGATGCGTCTATGCATGCGAATGCCCTCAATAACAGCTTGGCTGTAATCAGAGCTAGGCGTGCCTTTGACGTAATCTGCCATCATATTACCTAATAGAGAGCTTTTTGCTCTAAAGGCCAGATGTAGGTGAGCGAGATAATTCATTGGATCATCATAGCGCTTTTTGAATAAAAAAGGGCTTCTTTGTTGCACTGATAAGCTGGCAGCACTAGACTAGTCCGCCTGTTTTTTATGAAAGTAGTCGTTTAATTATGCGTGTATCAGACTTTACATTTGAATTGCCAGAAGCCTTGATTGCTCACTATCCACAACCTCAACGCAGCGGTTGTCGTTTGCTCTCTTTAGAGGGTGAGACTGGTGCTTTATCACACGGTATTTTTACCGATGTGTTAGATAAAATAAATGCTGGTGATCTGCTGGTTTTTAATAATACTCGCGTGATCCCTGCGCGTATTTATGGCCGCAAAGCGTCAGGCGGTAAAATCGAAGTGTTAATTGAGCGTATGCTCGATGAGCATCGCGTGCTTGCTCATGTTAGAGCCTCTAAATCGCCGAAAGAAGGTGCAGTTCTTGTGTTAGGCGAGGATGAAAGTGTACAAGCAACTATGGTTGCGCGTCATGATACGCTTTTTGAAATTCGCTTTGATGATGAAAGAGATATTCTCACCATTCTGAATAGTATTGGGCATATGCCTTTACCTCCTTATATTGATCGTCCTGATGAAGAATCGGATAAAGAGCTTTATCAAACGGTCTATAACGAGCGCCCAGGTGCCGTTGCTGCACCTACTGCAGGATTGCACTTTGATGAACCATTACTTCAAGCCTTAAAAGAAAAAGGGGTTGAGATGGCATTTGTCACACTGCATGTTGGCGCAGGAACTTTCCAACCTGTACGTGTTGATAATATTGAAGAACACACAATGCATTCTGAATACGCAGAAGTACCACAAGACGTGGTTGATGCTGTATTAGCGTGTAAAGCGCGCGGTAATCGTGTGATTGCTGTAGGCACAACTTCTGTTCGTTCATTAGAAAGTGCAGCGAAAGCAACAAACGATGCGTTAATTGCTCCTTTCTTTGATGATACTCAAATCTTTATTTATCCTGGTTACCAATACCAAGTTATTGATGCGTTGATTACTAATTTCCATTTACCAGAATCAACATTAATCATGCTGGTTTCTGCTTTTGCTGGGTATAAAAATACCATGAATGCTTATAAAGAAGCTGTTGAGCAAGAGTATCGTTTTTTCAGCTATGGTGATGCGATGTTTATTACGCGTAATCCTTTAGCTATCAATGAAAAAGTCGGACAAGAATAAAGATTTATTATTCTTTTTAACGATTTTCTTCATTTTATGAAGTGTTATTTCAATTTTATGGCTTAATCCCTTTGGCTAAGCATGGGTTTTTGTTGAAGTAACATATACAGCCGTCTAACAAATGATTAGAATGTGCTGTTTTTTATTGTGCATTGGACTGTTTTTCTGATGCTTGGAGGATGAGTGAAATACGAATTAGATAAAACCGACGGTAATGCTCGTCGTGGTCGCCTTATTTTTGAACGTGGTGTTGTTGAAACACCTGCATTTATGCCAGTGGGTACTTACGGTACTGTAAAAGGAATGACGCCTGAAGAAGTTAAAGCGACAGGCGCGCAAATTCTTTTAGGTAATACCTTCCACTTATGGTTACGCCCAGGTCAAGAAATCATGAAATTACATGGTGATTTACATGATTTCATGCAATGGCAAGGCCCTATCTTAACGGATTCAGGTGGTTTCCAAGTCTTTAGTTTAGGCGCAATGCGTAAAATTAAAGAAGAAGGTGTTCACTTTCGTAACCCTATTAACGGTGAAAAGATTTTCTTAAGCCCAGAAAAATCAATGGAAATCCAATACGACTTAGGTTCTGATATTGTGATGATTTTTGATGAATGTACGCCATATCCTTCAGACTGGGATTACGCAAAAAATTCAATGGAAATGTCATTACGTTGGGCTAAACGTAGTCGTGAACGCTTTGATGAACTCAATAACAAAAATTCATTATTCGGTATTATTCAAGGCGGTGTTTACGAAGATTTACGTGATATCTCCGTAAAAGGGCTAGTCGAAATTGGTTTTGACGGTTACGCTGTCGGCGGCCTTGCTGTCGGTGAACCTAAAGAAGATATGCATCGTATTTTAGAGCATGTTTGCCCTCAAATTCCTGCGAATAAACCGCGTTATTTAATGGGGGTTGGTAAACCAGAAGATTTAGTTGAAGGTGTGCGTCGCGGTATTGATATGTTTGACTGCGTTATGCCGACACGAAATGCACGAAATGGTCATCTATTTGTAACTGATGGTGTGATAAAAATTCGTAATGCAAAACATCGTTCAGATACATCAACATTAGATGAACATTGTGATTGCTATACTTGTAAAAATTATAGTCGCGCTTATTTACATCACCTTGATCGTTGTAACGAAATTTTAGGCGCAAGGCTGAACACTATCCACAACTTGCGTTATTATCAGCGTTTGATGGCTGAAATTCGTCAGTCTATTGAAGACTCGCGTTTTGAAGAGTTTGTACATGAATTCTACGAACGTATTGGAAAACCCGTACCACCGCTAAATGGCAGTGCGAGTAAGTGTGATTAATGTATACGAGAAAGCCCAATTCTGTGTATGATATTGGGCTTATAACTTGAATATCGTCGATATCGACAACAATGAGGAAAAGTGAATGAGTTTTTTCATTTCTGATGCTGTAGCTTCTGCTGGACAAGCAGCACCTGAAGCTAGCTTTATGTCTATTTTACCGATGTTAGTGATCTTTATTCTGATTTTCTATTTTATGATCCTACGTCCACAGCAAAAACGTACTAAAGAACATCG
Source organism: Proteus vulgaris (assembly GCF_023100685.1). Classification (NCBI taxonomy): domain Bacteria; kingdom Pseudomonadati; phylum Pseudomonadota; class Gammaproteobacteria; order Enterobacterales; family Morganellaceae; genus Proteus; species Proteus vulgaris. The sequence goes on from NZ_CP090064.1 coordinate 748,649, forward strand.
TAAACTGATGGATTCTATCGGTAAAGGTGATGAAGTTTTAACAACGGGTGGTTTAATCGGTCGTGTTGTTAAGGTTTCAGATAACGGCTATATCGTTGTTGCTCTGAATGAAACAACTGAAGTAACTATCAAACGTGACTTTGTTGCCGCTGTATTACCTAAAGGCACAATGAAAGCTATTTAATTACATTTCCCCAAAGGGAAAAGGGAACTGCCGTGCTAAACCGTTATCCTTTGTGGAAGTACCTGATGTTGATAGCCGCTATCCTCATCGGTCTGCTTTACGCACTTCCTAACCTATATGGTGAGGATCCGGCTGTTCAAATCACTGGCGCGCGGGGAACCGCCGCCAATGAGCAAACACTGGATCAAGTTCGATCTTTATTAGATAAAGAAAAAATTGAAGCGAAATCTATTGCACTTGAAAATGGTGCAATCTTGGCTCGTTTCGGTAACCCTGACATTCAATTACGTGCTCGTGAAGTGTTGTTGCCTGCATTAGGCGACCAGTTCATTGTTGCGCTTAACCTTGCACCGGCAACACCTAAATGGTTAGAAGCCATTGGCGGTGAACCGATGAAACTAGGGTTAGACTTACGTGGTGGTGTTCACTTCCTAATGGAAGTTGATATGGAAACTGCGCTAGGTAAACTTCAAGAACAAAATGTTGAAAGTCTGCGTACATTATTACGCGACGAAGGCATTCCGTATTCTTCTATTCGTAAAACGGATAACTATGGCGTTGAAATCCGTTTCCGTAACTCGGATGATCGCTCTAAAGCTTCAGATTACCTGACTCGTCGTAACCAAGATCTCATTTTTAGAGATGGTGCTAATAACTCATTAAGAGCTATTTTTACTGATGAACGTTTACGTGATGCGCGTACTTATGCAGTACAGCAAAACATTACCATTTTACGTAATCGTGTTAACCAGTTAGGGGTTGCTGAGCCATTAGTTCAACGCCAAGGCGCTGACCGAATTGTTGTTGAATTACCGGGTATCCAAGATACCGCACGCGCTAAAGAAATTTTAGGTGCGACAGCAACATTAGAATTCCGCTTAGTCAATACTACCGTTGATCCTTCTGCTTTAGAGACTGGCCGTATTCCGGGCGACTCCGAAGTGAAATATACCCGTGAAGGTAGACCAACTATTCTTTATAAACGCGTTATTTTAACAGGTGACCACATTACTGATTCAACCTCTCAGGCTGATGAATATGGTCAACCTCAAGTGAATATTTCACTTGATAGTGCGGGTGGTTCTATCATGTCTAACTTTACAAAAGATAACGTCGGTAAACCGATGGCAACTCTTTTTGTAGAGTATAAAGACAGCGGTAAACGTGATGAGAACGATCGCGCTGTATTGGTTAAAAGTGAAGAAGTTATCAACGTTGCGAATATTCAAAGTCGTTTAGGGAATAGCTTCCGTATTACAGGTATTTCAAATGCGAATGAAGCACGTCAATTATCACTGTTATTACGTGCTGGTGCGTTGATTGCACCTATTCAAATCGTTGAAGAAAGAACGATTGGTCCAACTTTGGGTCTGCAAAATATTACCCAAGGTTTAGAAGCGTGTTTATGGGGTCTGATTGCGTCAGTTGCCTTTATGATAATTTATTATCGTAAATTTGGTGTGATTGCGAGTACTGCATTAATGGCAAACTTGGTGTTAATCGTTGGGGTAATGTCACTATTACCGGGTGCAACACTGACCATGCCGGGTATTGCGGGTATCGTATTAACACTTGCCGTCGCCGTCGATGCCAACGTACTGATAAACGAACGTATCAAAGAAGAGTTACGTAATGGTCGATCAGTACAACAAGCAATCCATGAAGGTTATAAAGGTGCCTTCTCCAGTATTATTGATGCGAACTTAACCACATTAATTACAGCGGTGATCCTTTATGCAGTCGGTACCGGCTCAATCAAAGGCTTTGCTATCACAACTGCAATCGGGGTTGCAACATCCATGTTTACCGCTATCGTCGGTACTCGTGCGATTGTAAACCTGCTGTATGGTGGTAAACGCGTTAAGAAACTGTCTATTTAAGGAGCACGTTGTGGCACAGGATTATACTGTTGAACAATTAAACCATGGTCGTAGAGTCATTGACTTTATGCGTTGGGACAACGTCGCCTTTAGTATTTCGTTTCTGCTTTTGATAGCATCAATTGCTATCATTTCCGTGAAAGGATTTAACTGGGGACTGGATTTTACAGGTGGTACAGTAATTGAGATCAATCTCAGTCAACCAGCCGACCTTGATAAAATGCGTGATAGCCTAGATGCAGCGGGCTTTAAAGACCCTCTGTTACAAAACTTTGGTAGCAGCCGCGATATTATGGTGCGTATGCCTCCTGTTGAAGGACAGGCTGGTCAAGAATTAGGTAAGAAAGTTATCGATGTTATCAATGCTAAAGTTGATAACGATGCTGTGGTAAAACGTATTGAATTTGTTGGGCCAAGTGTGGGAAGTGAATTGGCTCAAACAGGTGCAATGGCGTTATTATCCGCACTTATCTGTATTCTTATCTATGTTGGATTCCGTTTTGAATGGCGTTTGGCGTTAGGTGCTGTTATTGCACTTGCGCATGACGTGGTGATAACACTAGGTGTTCTTTCACTGTTCCACATAGAAGTTGACTTAACCATTGTGGCGTCATTGATGTCTGTTATCGGTTACTCACTGAACGATAGTATCGTTGTATCAGACCGTATTCGTGAGAACTTCCGTAAAATTCGTCGAGGAACATCATATGAAATTATGAACGTTTCTCTGACACAGACATTAAGCCGTACCATCATGACATCAGCAACAACATTACTGGTTGTATTAATGCTGTATATCTTTGGTGGTTCAATGCTTCAAGGCTTCTCTTTAGTTATGTTAATCGGTGTTTCAATAGGTACTATTTCTTCCATTTATGTGGCTTCTGCATTAGCACTGAAAATGGGAATGAAACGTGAACACCTGATTGTACAGAAAGTGGAAAAAGAGGGTGCCGATCAGACAACACTCTTACCATAATAGAGCGTTTTTCTGATAAAACATCGCAAACACCCTGCCAGTGTATACTGACAGGGTGTTTTTTGTTCACTGAACAGGTACACTGTTTATGAGTATTGTCAAAAGTAGGAATAACTATGCATTGCCCATTTTGTGGAGCCGTAGATACCAAGGTAATTGATTCCAGACTTGTTGGTGATGGTTCACAAGTGCGCCGTCGTCGCCAATGTCTTGTTTGTCATGAACGTTTTACTACCTTTGAAGTAGCAGAGTTAGTGATGCCTCGTGTTGTGAAAAGTGATGAAATTCGTGAGCCTTTTGATGAAGAGAAACTTCGTCGAGGTATGCTTAAAGCATTAGAAAAACGTCCTGTTAGTTCGGATGATGTTGAAGCTGCGATAAGCCATATCAAATCACAATTAAGAGCAACAGGTGAAAGGGAAATACCTTCAAAAGAAATTGGCAATTTTGTAATGGAACAACTAAAAAAACTCGATAAAGTGGCTTACATTCGCTTTGCTTCTGTTTATCGTAGTTTTGAGGATATCCGTGATTTTGGTGAAGAAATCGCAAAATTACAGGATTAATATATTAATACTGTGCCTTATTTAATAATTTGAAAAATAACGATAAATAATAAAATTAAATGTAATTATTATGACAAATAACAACAGCAACAACCAACACGAAAATGAAAGCCTGAACGATGAATACTACATGCGTCGAGCGATTGAGCTTGCTGCATTAGGTCGCTTTACAACATCACCTAATCCGAATGTAGGCTGTGTGATTGTTAAAGAAGGCGACATTGTTGGCGAAGGTTATCATCATCATGCTGGTGGCCCACATGCAGAAGTTAATGCGTTGAAAATGGCTGGTGATAAAGCAAAAGGGGCAACAGCTTATGTTACGCTTGAGCCTTGTAGCCATTTCGGTAAAACACCACCTTGCGCTGATGCTTTGATTAATGCCGGGGTAAAACGAGTTGTTGCTGCGATGCAAGATCCTAATCCTCAAGTTGCAGGTCGTGGATTGCACAAATTACTATCAGCGGGAATTGATGTCTCACATGGCGTATTAATGCAAGAAGCTGAAAAACTGAATGTTGGTTTTTTCAAACGAATGAGAACCGGCTTTCCTTACGTTCAGTTAAAACTTGGCGCGTCTTTAGATGGTAAAACAGCATTAGCATCGGGAGAAAGCCAATGGATAACGTCTAAAGCATCCCGCCGTGATGTACAAAATTTCAGAGCACAAGCAAGTGCTATCTTGACTACTAGTGCGACAGTATTAGCAGATGATCCCTCCATGAATGTGCGTTGGGATGAGCTTTCAGATGAAATCAAAGCTGTTTATCCTAAAGAAACATTACGCCAACCTATTCGTATTGTCACTGATAGCCAAAATAGAGTAACAGACAATCATAAAATTACTCAAATCGAAGGCGAATGCTGGTTAGCGCGTACAAAATCACAGCCAAGTGATTGGCAAGGCAATGTTTCAGAAATTCTATTACCAACGAATGGTAAAAACAGTGGTGTAGATTTAGTTTTATTAATGATGCAATTGGGTAAACGCAATATCAATACTGTATGGGTTGAAAGTGGGGCACATTTTGCTGGCGCATTATTAGAAGCTGGGCTTGTTGATGAACTTATTATCTATATCGCACCTAAAATTTTAGGGAATGATGCACGAGGTTTATTTGCACTTTCGCCCCTTTCATCATTATCCGAAGCACCTGAATTTACAGTAGATTCTCTTCAACAGATTGGCTCTGATATCAGAGTTTGTTTAAAACCTCGTTATTAATAGACGCAAATAAGTGTGTCTACGGCGCTATTTGTAGTAAAATAGCGCTGTGTGTGTTATTTCCTGTCGTTACGACATCGTTATCAGCCAACTAAATGCCTTGATTTATCAAGGGTTTTTGGCTCCTTTGCTGTGTAATAATAAAACAGAGCGCAGTAAGGGAAAGAATATGATAAAATCCGCGCCCCGCGGATAGGAGAAAAAGGTAACCTATGAACGTAATCAAAGGTGTTGTCGCGGCGCCAAACGCACGCGTAGCAATTGCAATTGCCCGTTTTAATAATTTCATCAACGACAGCTTATTAGAAGGTGCGGTTGATGCATTAGAACGTATTGGACAAGTTTCCTCTGAAAATATTACCGTCGTTTGGGTTCCTGGTGCTTACGAGCTACCGTTAACAGTTAAAGCTTTAGCTGAAAGCGACAAATACGATGCAGTTATCGCGTTAGGTACTGTTATCCGTGGTGGAACCGCACATTTTGAATACGTTGCTGGCGAATGTAGCTCTGGTTTATCTCAAGTTGCAATGCAAAGTGAGATCCCTGTGACTTTTGGTGTTTTAACCACTGAAAATATTGAGCAGGCTATTGAACGCGCTGGAACCAAAGCGGGCAACAAAGGTGCTGAAGCTGCAATGACAGCACTTGAAATGATCAATGTACTTAAAGCCATAAAAGGCTAATCATCTGTTTTAACTAAAGGGGAATTTTGTGAAACCTGCTGCTCGTCGTCGTGCTCGTGAGTGTGCTGTTCAGGCTATCTACTCATGGCAATTATCCGGAAATGACATCGCGGATGTGGAATTGGAGTTTTTATCCGAGCAGGATACCCAAGGTGTAGATATTGCTTATTTTCGTGAGCTTTTAGTGGGTGTTGCCATTAATGCAACACGTTTAGATAAGGCAATGGAGCCTTATTTATCCCGCCAACTTGAAGAACTTGGTCAAGTTGAAAAAGCAATTTTACGTTTAGCAATGTTTGAACTCAGCTTCCGCGAAGATGTTCCTTACAAAGTTGCGATTAACGAAGCGATTGAACTGGCTAAGGTATTTGGTGCTGATGATAGCCATAAGTTTGTTAATGGCGTGCTTGATAAAGCAGCACCAATAGTACGACGTAAAAAATAACGTTTTTCACGTTTCCTCTATGGTAAATAATTCAAGGCCGGTATTTCCGGCCTTTTGTTTAATAAAACGAGTTTAGTAGGCACAGCTAAATAGGAAATTGATAATGCCTTGTGGTGAATTCTCCCTTATCAAACAATATTTCACGTCACAGCCTGTAAAACGAAAAGACGTAAGTACAGGTATTGGTGATGACTGCGCAATATTGACAGTACCCGAAAAGCAGCAAGTTGCGATTAGTACCGATACTTTAGTCAGTGGCATTCACTTCCTTCCTTCTATCTCACCTGAAGACTTAGCCTATAAAGCGCTAGCTGTAAATATTAGTGATTTAGCCGCTGTGGGCGCTGATCCTTCTTGGGCATCTCTGGCATTAACATTACCTGATACAAACAGTGAATGGCTTGAGGCTTTTAGTCGTTCTTTCTTTGCATTAGCAGATTATTATGCAATCCAGTTAATTGGCGGTGATACGACTCGTGGACCTTTAAGTTTAACAATCACAATACAAGGACTAGTTCCTCAAGGAACGGCATTATTACGTTCAGGTGCTAAAATAGGTGATTGGATTTACGTTACTGGATTTTTAGGTGATAGTGCAGCAGGGCTTGCCGTCCTACAAAATAGATTACAACCAGCAGAAAAAGAACATAGCGATTATTTTGTCGCAAGGCATTTGCGTCCTCAGCCTCGTTTATTACAAGGCCAAGCATTGCGCCATTTAGCAACATCTGCGATTGATATTTCTGATGGACTTATTTCTGATTTGAACCATATTCTTACGGCAAGTGGTTGTGGTGCGCGCTTAAATTTAGACGCATTACCTTACTCACCAGCGATGAAAGCGGAAGTAAGCGAAGAACAAGCGGAGATTTGGGCATTAAGTGGCGGTGAAGATTACGAATTATGCTTTACGGTACCTGAAATCAACCGTGGCGCGCTAGAGATTGCATTAGCGCATACTGGAGCCGATTTTCATTGTATTGGGCAAATTATGCCGATTGCTGAAGGGATCCGTTACTTACGTGATGGTAAAGATGTACACCCTAATCTTAAAGGGTTTGATCACTTTAGTGATGCTAACGAGTAACCTTACTTTAATCAAAAGGCGCTTTATTAGCGCCTTTGATGATCTTGATAATATCTAAATTTATATTTAAAAAGATTATTAATAATCTCTTATTTTAGTTCTTTTTCACAAATTCAGATTTCAACTTCATTGGCCCAAAGCCATCAATTTTACAATCAATATTATGGTCGCCTTCCACTAAACGGATACCTTTTACTTTAGTACCGATTTTTAGCATGGTTGAGCTACCTTTAACTTTTAGATCTTTAATCACGGTTACTGAATCACCATCAGCTAATAAATTGCCGTTAGCATCTTTAACGATTAGCTCATCGGTATCAACGACAGGTTCAGCATCGTTCCACTCGTGCGCACATTCAGGGCAAACATACATTGCACCATCTTCATAGGTGTATTCTGAATTGCACTTAGGACAAGAAGGTAATGACATAATAATACTCTCAAATTTTATCAAAATGGGAAGTGATTAATCGTCAAAATGAGGATAACACTTGCCCCATAAATTAAAGGACACATTATCGTTTAAGCATGAAAAATTTAAAGTAATGCCCTAAATGATCTGGCATCAGATAATGCGAAAGGGCGATAGTATAATGGATTTGATGGAAATTTGCACCTTTCATAGGTTATGACGTAAGAAGTGAGAAAAAGTAGGCTAGATATAGAGAGTTAAATAGAAAATAAATATAAATAAAAGTAGTTTTAAATATTACTTAACTTTATGATATTAAAGTGATAGTTTGATAAATATAACTAAAAATAAATGCCCTCATCTTAAAAGAGAGCATCATTATTAATAGTGTTAATCTTCTTGTTATTATTTGACAAAATAACTCACCGAGCCACGCTCTATAAGTTTGGTATTTGAGTTAATGATGAGTCCAATCTTCAATCCTTAAACCATCAACTCTCTCAAACTCTTTGGTATTATTTGTAACGACGATTAATCCTTTGCTTCTGGCATGTGCTGCTATATGCAAGTCATTATCACCAATGCGTTTACCTTGCTTTTCGAGTGTTGCTCTTATATCACCATAGTGAAAGGCTGCAAGTTCGTCATAAGGTAAAACATTTAGTCTAGAAACGAAATCATTAACAGTAGCTAAATTTTTTGCTGAATTTGAGCTTTTTTCAGCACCATATAGTAGTTCAGCAAGTGTTATTGTTGAAATAGCTAGCTGTTCAACATACTGATTAAATTTTGGTAACAGAAATTCAGGTCTACGTTTAATTGTAAATATAACAATATTCGTATCTAGCAGATATTTAATCATCAAAGGATTCTCTTTCGCTTGTGACTTGATCTGGTCTTTCAGATAAAAAATCATCTGTTACAGACTTTTCAGATAAGAAAAAGCTATCCCATGCATTCTGTATCGGTGTGATAATTCTCTCTTTTCCTTTTACACGAACCACAACGTCTTTTACATCATCAGGAAAACGAGTATCAGCAGGTAAACGAACATTTTGTGTTCTATTGCTCATAAATACTTTGCCATGCTGGATCATAATGATAGCCTCCTTTCAATAACTGCTATATAGCATAAGTATATAGCAGTTTAGAAAGGATACCAAATGAGTTGTATAAAATCTATACGAAAAGTTTTAACTCATTAATGTTAATAGATTATTTTTTATTTTCTATTACCGAGCCACGCTCTATAAGTTTGGGAGTAAGAACCAAAACATTGTCATCAGCATCGATATTTTCCATACGATGTAATAATTGGCTGACAGCCAGTTTACCCAATTCATCTTTGGGTTGGTGGATAGTAGAAAGAGGAGGGATCATATAAGAGGCTAGATCTATATCATCATAGCCCATCACTGAGATATCATCAGGTACACGCAAACCTTTTTGATAAATAGCTTGATAAGCACCAACTGCCATTGCGTCATTACAGGTAAAAACCGCTTGTGGTAAGACAGAATGTGAGAGTAATTTTTGCATTGCGCTAAATCCACCAGCAAATTCAAAATCACTGGTTAACACAAACTCTTCTCGAATAGCGAGTCCTGCTTTTTGCATCGCATTGTAATAGCCTTGCAAACGATGTTTTGCTGGGAGTTTATCTTGTGGACCTGCAATACAGGCAATTTCAGTAAAGCCTTTTTCAATCAGATAATTGGTAGCAATTTCTCCCCCAAGCAGGGAGTTATCTTGAATAATATCTCCACCATATTCAAATGGGGACCAATCCATCATGACCATAGGCAAACGAGGATAACGATTTAGCACTTCATGAGAGGGCGCTCTGGCTTCCGTACACATCAACAATAGGCCATCAACACGCTTTTGTAGCAAGGTTTCAAGGCTACTATCCATTCGTTCATAATCACCTTCGGTATTACATAGAATCAAACTATAGCCTTTTTCATAACAACTGCGTTCAACACCCCGCACAACCTCGGCATAAAAAGGGTTGCTACTTGCTGTTACTAACATACCAATGGTGTGAGTACAGTTCATTTTTAAACTGCGTGCTAAAGCAGAAGGGGCGTAATTTAGGGTTTGAATAGCATCATTAACCTTTTTACGGATCCCTTCACTGACATAACGATTGTTATTGATAACGTGAGAGACTGTTGATGTTGAAACGCCCGCTAAACGGGCGACATCTTTCATTGTTGCCAAAGTACTATGCTCGCTCTGCTAAAAATGATTCGATTTCATGACGCCAAGGGACTGAAGATTGCGCACCATGACGTGTAACTGCAATGGCAGCCGCTGCATGGGCAAAACGAATAGCCTCAACAGAAGGTTTGCCTTCTAATATTGCTGTGACAAATGCACCGTTAAATGTATCACCTGCGGCAATGGTATCAACAGCATCGACACGAAATCCAGGAATTATCATCCCTTTTCCTTGCTCACTAAACCATACACCACGGCTACCTAAAGTGATAAGCACTTGTTTGATACCTTTACGATGTAAAATATCGGCTGCTTTTGCAGCACCCGCTTCATCATGCACAGAAACGCCAGTTAATATTTCGGCTTCTGTCTCATTTGGGGTGATAACATCAATAAAATTCAGAAATTCATCAGATAAAGGTTGAGCTGGAGCTGGGTTTAAAATAACTTTTGTATGATGTGATTTTGCCAGTTTAGCTGCTTCAAATACGGTATCTAACGGTGATTCTAACTGCATTAATAAGGCATCAGCGTGTTCAATAACATGATGATATTGCTCAAGATGTATAGGTGTTAGTGCGCCGTTAGCACCTGCAATGATGCTAATTACGTTTTCACCTTGCTCATTAACAAGGATCATCGCAACACCTGTTGGTGTTTGCGGAATAATACTAATTGCATCAATATGAATATTATCTGTTTTAAATTGTGAGATTATCTCACTGCCAATCGCATCATCACCGACACAAGCAATAAAGGTAATATCGGCGCCACTGCGACCACAAGCAACAGCTTGGTTTGCACCTTTACCACCAAAGGCTATTTTGTATTGATGACCAATAATGGTTTCACCTGGTTTTGGAAATTTTGAAATATTCATAATGTGGTCAACATTAATGCTACCTAGAACAGCAAGGCGAGGTGTTGTCATAGCCTTTATCCTTGTGAAAACGTGTTTTAATGATCAAAGCCACCACGGAGCAACATCACTCCGTGGCATTTGTTGTTATTTTTTAATAACTAACTCAAGTTCGACTGGGATTGTTGCATCCACTTTTTCGCCTTTGAGAATTTTATCTGCAGTTTGGATGCCGATAATACCAATTTGGTCTGGGCGTTGAGCAATGGTTGCGCCTAACATGCCACGGTTTACCGCTTTGATCCCATCATCTGTACCATCGAAACCAATCACTAATACATCGCTACGACCCGCGGTTTGCAATGCACGTAATGCACCTAATGCCATTTCATCATTTTGTGCAAAAACAGCTTGAACCGCAGGATAAGCAGTTAATAGATTTTGCATCACGTTAAGACCTTTTGTGCGGTCAAAATCAGCAGGTTGGCTGGCAAGTATATTCAGTTTGTGAGCATCAACCGCTTGTTTAAAACCTTCACCACGTTCACGAGATGCAGAGGTTCCAGTGATCCCTTCTAGTTGAATAACTTTGGCATCATTGGCCACTTTTTCAGCAATATAGTCACCCGCCATTTTACCACCAAGGCGGTTATCAGAAGCAACATGGCTGACAACTTCACCTTTGTTTGCAACACGATCTAAGGTGATAACTGGGATCTTAGCTTTATTCGCTAAAATAACCGCATTACCTACAGCATCTGAGTCTGTTGGGTTAATGAGCATTAAGCGTGTGCCTTTTACGGTTAAATCTTGCACGTTAGCAAGCTCTTTAGCTGGGTTATCCATCGAGTCAAGCACAACTAAATCGTAACCTAAACGATTTGCTTCTTTCTGTGCACTGTCTTTCATGGTGACAAAGAATGGATTATTGAGTGTAGAGATAACAAGTGCGATAGATTCTTTTGCAAACGCGTTAGCGCTGATTGTGGCACTTAACGCAACAACAGAAAGAAGTGTCGCCATTTTTTTGAGTTTCATAATATAAGTTCCTGTCGGGGTTCGGATTAAGAGAATAGAGAGTTATTTTTTGTTATCTACCAAAACAGCAAGTAAGATGACCACCGCTTTTACTATCATTTGATAGTTTGATGATATTCCTAATAAATTCAGTGCGTTATTTAAGAAGCCTAGAATAAGTGCACCAATTAACGTACCGATAATACGGCCTTTACCACCCGCAAGGCTGGTACCACCCAGAACAACCGCAGCAATGGCATCTAACTCATAACCATTACCAGCCATCGGTTGTGCTGATGAAAGGCGAGCAACTTCAATTACGCTAGCAAGGGCAGCTAACAAACCACACAGTGCATAAACAATAATTTTTATTTTATCGACGCTAATACCAGATAAACGTGTTGCTGATTCATTTCCCCCAAGCGCATAAATATAACGACCTAAACGGGTGTGATGTAATAAATACCATGCACTTAAAAAGACAATCATCATGAGCCAGATTGGAGTTGGGATCCCAAATGGACGACCAATACCAAACCAGCTAAAGAGATCGGCATTATCGCTAAATCCAGTATTAATTGGGCTGCCGTCGGTATAAACACGGGTAACACCGCGCAGTAATAACATCATGACTAATGTAGCAATAAAGGCTTGAACTTTACCTTTTGCCACGATAATCCCTGTTACACCACCAATAGCTGCACCAAGTGCTAATGCACCGATAACCGCAACAAGGGCATTAATATCAGCGCCAACCATAGAAGCAGCAACAGCACCGGTTAATGCAAGCAATGAACCAACAGATAAGTCGATACCAGAGGTTAAAATGACCAGCGTCATGCCAACCGCCATAATGGCGTTAACCGATGTTTGCTGAAGAATGTTGAATATATTGTTTAAGGTAAAGAAATTAGGGCTGAGTGTGGAAACGACAACAATCAGAAGTAGTAATGCTATCAGTGATTTTTGCTCTAATAGCCATGCTTTTGAAAACCAACGTTTTGACGCTGGAATTGAATTCGTGCTCATATCAAACTCCTACCTTAGCGTCATATTGTTTACCAACAGCGGCTGCCATTAGCATTTCTTGTGTGACATTGTGAGCTGAAAACTCACCGCTAATACGACCTTCATGCATCACCAAAATACGGTCACTCATTCCCATTACCTCAGGCATTTCAGAAGAAATTAATATGATGCTTAATCCTTCTTGTTTAAATTTATTAATTAGCTGATAAATTTCTTTTTTAGCACCAACGTCTACACCACGAGTGGGTTCATCAAGAATAAGCACTTTAGGGCGAGTCATCAGGCCTCTTGCGATAGCCACTTTTTGTTGATTTCCCCCTGATAAAAAGCCAATTGTTTGATCCATTGAAGGGGTTTTTATATTGAATAATTTAATAAAATCACCGACAGTGAGTTGCTCTTCTTTATGATTGAGTACTCCCATGCCACGGCTAAAATAACGAAGTGCGGTCAGTGACATATTTTCTTTCACTGACATACCTAGCACTAAGCCATCTCGTTTTCTGTCTTCAGAGATATAAACAATGCCGTGTTCCAATCCTTCAACCGGTTTTTTGATTTGGCAGGGTTTGCCATCTAGCTCTACGGTGCCATTGGTTTTGGGTAATGCGCCGTAGATAATTTTCATTAATTCTGTACGACCAGCACCCATTAAACCTGAAATACCGAGAATTTCACTTTCATGTAATGAGAAACTGACATCGTGAACATCTTCACCACTGAGGTTAATGACATTGAGTTTGGTTTTGCCTTGGGGGATGTTGATACGAGGATATTGGTCTTCTAACTTACGGCCAACCATCATTTCAATGAGCGTATCTTCTTGTAATGTGCTAACGGGTTTTTCACCAATAAATTGACCATCTCGAAGTACGGTCACGTCATCGCAAATCTCAAAGATCTCTTTTAAGCGATGTGAGATATAAACAATGCCACAACCTTGATCTCTTAGTTCTCGAATAACACTAAATAGCGATTCCGTTTCGGTGTCAGTTAATGCATCCGTTGGCTCATCCATAATAATCACTTTGGAACCAAAACTAAGTACCTTGGCAATTTCTACCATTTGCTGATCACCAATCGATAATTCAGACACTAAACGGTGACTGCTGTATGCAAGGTTTAATCGGGCTAATAACTTATCAGCCTCTGCATACATTTTCTTCCAATCAATGGCGCCAAAAGCACGCGTAAACTCACGACCTAGGAAGATATTTTCTGCAATGGTTAATTCAGGAATAAGGTTAAGCTCTTGGTGAATAATGCCTATTCCTGCTTCTTGGGAAGATTTGGGGCCATTAAAAGCACAACTTTCACCTTGATAAATTACCTCGCCAGCATCTTTTTTATAAATGCCAGTAAGTACTTTCATCAGCGTTGATTTGCCAGCACCATTTTCACCCACTAAGGCCATCACTCGACCGGGATAAATGCGCAATGTAGCGCCTGATAGTGCTTTTACACCCGGGAATGACTTATCAATATCTTTAAGTTCGAGTAAAGGTTTCATATTGTCCTCAGAAAGTCACACCAGAAAACAACACAATATTGGCATAAGGTGTACATTCACCTGTTCTAATAACAGCTTTATTTTCAGTAAGTTGTTTTTTGAATGCTTCATGTGAAACATACATTATTTGAATGGGTTTCTTCTGTTCTTGCTCTAATAAATAGAGGTAAGAGACTATCTCATTAAAAAGGAGGGGATTAATGGTCTTAATTTCTTCCGCCAGCATCACTGCTTCAACTTGCATTTCATGAGTGATTGTTTGCAATACTGACATAAAGTCAGGAATACCCTGTGTTAGAGCGAGATCAATACGTTCAACAGAAGAGGGAATGGGTAATCCGGCATCTGCAATAGTGATTTTGTCAGTGTGTCCTAAACGTGAAATTACGCTAGAAATAGGACTATTTAGTAATACGCCTTTTTTCATATTTCCTCCTCAGCGAAACGTTTCGCTACTTATATAGTAGAAAAGAAAAGGGGGAAAACAAGTTTGATTTATTCAGATTGTGAGCATGATCGAAACGTTTCGTTGACAAGCAAAAAGAAAGAAAAATCTAACTGATTGAATAAATTAATGCTGAATGGATTCAATAAGAGAATGTTTTATTTGCAGTGATTTTCATAAAATATGAGTTATAGACGACATATTACATAGAGGAGTTTGAGTAATAATAGTACTAGGTTTAATTTATTATTAAGTTTTCCTTATGCAAGGGGGCTGTATGGGATGGATAATTGGTATTATTATTTTTTTTGCTTTGGTGTCCGCTATTTTTAAACCTAGCCATTGTGATGTTTGTAACCTTAGTTTTAAAAGGAAATATTACACATGGACTATCGATGGTAAAAAACAACACTTATGCCCAAATTGTAATTCAAAAATGAATAAAAGAATTAGTAATCAAAGATTTAATAGTCGTTTTGGTAAGTGATTAGCATAGAAAAATGCCCGTTTAAAACGGGCATTTAAGACGTTATTTAGCTTGATAATCCGTAATAGATTTCTCAATACCAACAGCATCAAGTCCTAAGTCTGCTCGGATCTCTTCTTGTCCACCTTGTGGTACAAACAAATCAGGAATGCCTAGATTTAAAACAGGTACTAAGCAACGCTCTTGCATGAGTAATTCATTAACACCACTGCCCGCGCCACCCATAATGGCATTTTCTTCTAGTGTTACCAACATATCATGCTGTTCAGCCAGAGAAAGGATAAGTGATTTATCAAGAGGCTTGATAAAACGCATATCGGCTACCGTTGCATCAAGTTTTTCAGCGACTTCTAACGCTTCTGGTAGTAATGTACCAAAGTTTAGAATAGCAATACCTTTGCCTTGACGACGAATAATACCTTTACCCATAGGCAGTGGATCAAGTGGTTGCAATTGCGCACCAATACTAGAGCCTCTTGGATAGCGTACAGCAACAGGGCCATCTTGATAGTGATAACCGGTGTGAAGCATTTGGCGACACTCATTTTCGTCACTTGGCGCCATAATGACCATATTAGGAATACAGCGTAAGAATGAGAGATCAAAAGCACCTTGGTGAGTTTGACCATCTGCTCCCACAATACCACCACGATCAATAGCAAATAAAACAGGCAGTTTTTGAATGGCAATATCGTGGATCACTTGGTCATAAGCGCGTTGTAAGAATGTTGAGTAAATAGCAACAATCGGCTTATAGCCACCAATGGCTAAACCTGCTGCAAAGGTAACGGCGTGTTGTTCTGCGATAGCAACATCAAAGTATTGTGATGGGTATTCTTTTGAGAAGCGCACCATACCCGAGCCTTCACGCATAGCTGGAGTAATTGCCATCAATTTTGGATCGGTTGAGGCTTCTTCACATAGCCAGTCACCAAAAATTTTGGAAAAGGTAGGTCGTGCATTAGGGCTTTTAGGTAATGTACCTGCTTGTGGATCAAATTTAGGTACAGCGTGCCAGCTAATCGGATCACGTTCAGCAGGGGCATATCCACGACCTTTTTTGGTCATAATATGCAGAAGTTGAGGACCTTTTAGATCACGCATATTAGCGAGAGTCTGTACTAACGCAATAACATCATGACCATCAACAGGACCAATATAGTTAAATCCTAACTCTTCAAACATGGTGCCAGGAACGACCATGCCTTTGATATGTTCTTCAGTCTTTTTCAGTAATTCTTTAATTGGTGGAATACCAGAAAAGACCTTTTTTCCACCTTCACGCAAAGTGGTATACAGTTTGCCAGATAACAATTGTGCAAGATGATTATTCAACGCACCAACGTTTTCTGAAATCGACATCTCGTTATCATTAAGAACAACGAGCATATCTGGTTCAATATCACCTGCGTGGTTCATTGCTTCAAAAGCCATACCCGCAGTAATTGCACCATCACCAATGACACAAACTGTTTTTCTATTCAGTTTTTCTTGTTCAGCGGCAACAGCCATACCTAAACCTGCACTGATAGAGGTTGAAGAGTGACCGACACAAAGTTTGTCGTATTCGCTCTCTTCACGCCAAGGGAAGGGATGTAATCCATTTTTTTGGCGAATTGTATCAATACGGTCACGGCGACCTGTTAAGATTTTATGGGGATAGGCTTGATGCCCCACATCCCATATAAGGTTGTCAAAAGGGGTTTTATAGACGTAATGGAGAGCAACCGTTAACTCAATAGCACCTAAACCTGAGGCGAAGTGACCACTTGAGCGGCTGACACTGTTAAGAAGAAATAGCCTTAGCTCATCACAGAGTTTAGGTAAACTCTCTTTTGGTAATAGGCGCAAATCTTCTGGTGTTTCAACCAACGCCAATGTGGGATATTTTTCGATATCAATGCTCATGTGATGCCTATTAATTAATCACTTGTAATAGGGAAAGAACAGGTAAGCTGCTCTCTTTATTTTTTATTAGTTTTTCCGTTCGACGATAAAACTCGCTAATTGTTTAAGCGTGGTCGTATCGTACTCGTATTGCTCAAGAAACGCTAAGGCATCCAGTGCTTCGTTATACAATTCCTGTGCTTTCTTTTGAGCTTGTTCTAATCCAAGGAGTGCAGGATATGTGCTTTTTCCTGACTCTTGGTCACTACCTTGGCGTTTTCCAGTTTCTTCGGTACTTCCGATGACATCTAAAATGTCATCTTGCACTTGAAAGGCAAGGCCAATGGAGTGAGCATATTTATCTAATGCAGGTAATACATCATGGCCTTTAGAGCCTGCACTATATGCACCTAAACGAACAGCTGCACGAATTAATGCACCTGTTTTGTGTAAATGGATTTTTTCAAGAGAGGCGAGATCAATGGATTTATCTTCTGCTTCCAGATCAAGTGCTTGACCACCACACATACCTGAAAGACCACTCGCTGTGGCTAATTCAGCAATCATTGCAACGCGATCAGCCATAGAAACATCAGGCATTGGATTTTTTGCTAAGATCTCAAAAGCCAGAGTTTGTAGTGCATCACCTGCTAAAATAGCGTTGGCTTCACCGAATTCGATATGACATGTTGGTTTACCGCGACGCAGATCATCATCATCCATTGCAGGTAAATCGTCATGAATAAGGGAGTAAGCATGAATACATTCCACAGCAGCTGCCGGAGCATCAAGGTTTAGCGCAGGGACTTTAAACATTTCACCAACAGCATAAACAAGGAAAGGGCGTAAGCGTTTTCCACCTAAAAGGGCGCCATAATGCATGGCTTTACCTAGTGGCATGTCAGTAAATGGTAAGGTGGATAGCGCTTGGTTTAATGCATCATCAACACGCTGGTGGGCGGAATCTAATTTATGACGGAACGCATCCGTACTTGAAGTTGCGTTACTCAATTATTCTGCCTCTTGGATAAAATCATCAGGAGTTGCATTATCATCTTCTTTAAGAAGAATACGAACACGCTGTTCTGCGTCTTGTAATGTTTTTTGTCCAACACGGGCTAGACGAACGCCATGTTCAAACTCATTAAGCGCTTCTTCTAAAGGGAGTTCACCGGATTCTAAACGGTTTACGATTTGCTCAAGTTCTTGCATAGATGCTTCGAAACTTGGTGTTTGTGCGATGTCTTCGTTAATTGGTGTCGTTTTCTTAGCCATAATATTTTTGATAATAAAGCATGTTAGCGCTGAATAATAGCGATCATCTTACTACAAGTGAGATGAAAATTTCTTATTCAGTCGATGATTTTTGCGGGTGAGCCCTAAATATTGGTGATATACTTTGTGACTTTTATAAACTCCAGTCAATTTACATCACTGTAGTTTATGTTTCTACTTAATAACCTATGACCATTGACTATGAAGTTTATTATTAAATTATTCCCCGAAATTACGATCAAAAGCCAATCCGTTCGTATACGTTTTATCAAGATCCTCACTAGCAATATTCGTAATGTACTTAATACATTAGGCGATGAAATCACAGTTGTCCGTAATTGGGATAACATTGTGGTGGTGAGTAAAGACGAAAGTAAAAGCGAAGCTGTATGTGATGCTTTAACACGTATTCCTGGTATTCATCACTTTTTACAAGTCGAAGAACATCCTTATACCGACTTACATAATATTTTTGAGCAAACTTTTGCAGCATTTAAGCATTTAGTTGAAAACAAAACATTCTGTGTTCGTGCAAAACGTCGTGGTAAACACAGTTTTACTTCTAATGAAGTTGAGCGCTATGTAGGTGGTGGTTTTAACCAACACGTTGAAAGCGCAAAAGTGAAGTTAACGCGTCCTGATGTCACCATTAATTTAGAAATTGAAGATGACAAACTTATTCTAGTGAATGCGCGCTATGAAGGTATTGGTGGTTTTCCAATTGGTACACAGGAAGATGTTTTATCACTGATCTCTGGTGGCTATGACTCAGGTGTATCAAGCTATATGTTAATGCGTCGAGGTAGCCGAGTTCACTATTGTTTCTTTAACTTAGGTGGCTCTGCACACGAAATTGGTGTTAAACAAGTTGCGCATTATTTATGGAATCGTTTTGGTCGTTCTCATAAAGTGCATTTCGTTGCAGTTGACTTTGAACCTGTTGTCGCAGAAATTTTAGAAAAGGTCGATGACGGGCAAATGGGTGTTGTGCTAAAACGTATGATGGTACGCGCAGCATCAAGAGTGGCAGAGCGTTATGGTGTTCAAGCGATTGTAACGGGCGAAGCATTAGGCCAAGTTTCTAGCCAGACCTTAACTAATTTACGTTTAATTGATAATGCGACAGATACGTTAATTTTACGTCCTCTTATCACTCATGATAAAGAGAACATTATCAATATTGCTCGTCAAATTGGCACAGAAGATTTTGCTCGCACAATGCCAGAATTCTGTGGGGTGATCTCAAAAAGCCCAACAGTGAAAGCCGTTAAAGCGAAAATTGAAGCTGAAGAAGAGAAGTTTGATTTTTCTATTCTTGATAACGTTGTTGAAAATGCCAAGAATATGGATATTCGCCGTATAGCCGAAGAAACTGTACAGCAAGTCACAGAAGTTGAAATGGTCTCTGAATTCGGTACAAATGACGTTATTCTTGATATTCGCTCCCCTGAAGAGCAAGAAAATTCGCCATTAAAAATAGACGGTGTTGATGTTAAAGAACTACCTTTCTATAAATTAAGCACTCAGTTTGGTGATTTAGATAAATCAAAAACTTATTTGCTCTATTGTGATCGCGGAATGATGAGCCGTTTACAAGCACTTTATTTACGTGAGCAAGGTTTTGAGAACGTTAAAGTATATCGTAAAAAATAATATATAACGTTTATATTGTTGATAAAAAAGCCACTATAAAGTGGTTTTTTTCAATTATACAACTTTTATGTTGGGGAATGTCGTTGCCATTCTCCAGATGATTACTTTGCTCTTAAGCTAGAAATATTATCTATACTAAGGAATATATTTTAATCTTAAAAAGAGATCAAATTCAAAGACTACTTAAAAGGCAGATTGCAGTAGAACATGTTAACCCTGATCTGTTTAATTCTATAGTTGCTGTATTTAATGTTGTTCCTGTTGAGAGTAAGTCATCAATTAAAATAACATTATAATGATTTAATCTATTAATATCGAAATATGGGTTTGTTTTCCAAGGGGAAAAGTAGTGTCTAATTTTGTTTGGAATTTTTTTCATTGTAAAAATAGTATTAGGTGGTAACTTTTGTAATTCAGAGAATGTTCTTTTTATTGGTTTTATATGAAGTTCTTTTTTATTTACTTCTTTATTAAAATAATTATTAATTACTTCTTTCACAGTACATTTAATAAATACATTTTTGTAAAAATTCGATCTGAAATGGTGAGAGATCCTTCTTGCTAAGCAGTATGGTACTGCTATAGATGACGCATAAGGGTTACCATCTCTATTACTATCACCAAGTTTAGTTCGTTGATAACTTTTGAATATAGTTAACTTGTTTTCTTACCTATTATGCTAACTTTAAGGTTTTTATTAGTACTCGTTATTACTCGATGCTCATGCTGAGTATTTAAAGCAATTATTTTATTTTCAGAAATATCTATACCCATAAGATTTTATTCTTATGTATTAGTCGAGCAACTAAATTCATTTCTCATAATACTAATATGTTGAAAATAGTTTAAATATAAAGAATGTCTGAAATATAAAGAATATCTGAAATGAAAATAGAACCGCTTTAATAATATTATATATTTGCGGTTCTAACTATCTATTTACCTATCCCCAAAACCTGTGAATTCATCTTGGTAATTATAAATACCGGGTGGCAATACGAGTTGTTTGGCAACATCAGCAGCGACTTCTTTGCCTTTTAAGCGCTCGATAATTTTTAGTGCAAAATCGATAGATGTTGCAGGTGCTTGGCTAGTAATTAAATTCACTCTTTCATCAAAATAGACTCGATAATCAACCCATTTTTTCGGTGATATTTTATCTTTTAATGCAGGAAAACCCGTCATATTGCCAATGGGGAAAATATTGTGAGATTCAAGAATAATGGCAGGTGCCGCACAGATGGCTGCGACAAGTTTATTTTCACTGTGCATACGGCGGACTTTCTCAACCACTAAAGGGCTGTCTCTTAAGGTTTCAGTACCTTGTAATCCACCAGGGAGAATAATAACGTCATAGTGATGATCAACAACACGAACTAGAGGCGCATCGGCGACAAGTTTAATACCACGAGAACATGTGATAACAAGATCATCAACATCATCTTCTGCACTAGCAAGAACAACATGAATACCGGCCCTAACTAATAAATCTGCCGTGGTCACGACTTCGGTTTCTTCACTTCCATTAGCTAGGCAGATGATCGCTGATATGGTCATAATTGCCTTCCTGTTGTTTGATAAATTGAAAAAGGTGGTTATTTTCTGGTAAAACAAGGCCTTGTGCTGACGCTCGACGCAATAAATAACCAGTAATATAGTCAATCTCTGTGTGGCGTTGATATTTCACATCTTGATACATAGATGAATAATTATTTGCTGTTTGTTCTATGGTATCAATAATGTAGCCATGCAGATGTGTTTTAGATGTAGGGACAACACCTTCACGCTCCATCACTTGATAAACTTCATCACAAATTTTGTGAATATGCTCAGGGTAGCGCAATAAATCCCCATTACGACATTGATAATAAACAGTTAATGGATTAATAACACAATTTACAGCTAATTTTAGCCAACTAATGGTATGAATATCATTGTGCCAAGCAACATCAGGTAATGCATGATGCAGTATTTCTGCTAAATGACTATATTGCTGAGCAATACCATTCAATGGGCCAATATGTGTTATACCTGTAGCTGTATGAATAACGTTCTGGCCTTGTTGATAAGCGCCGTGAGTAATAATGCCTTGCAAAATTGGTCTAGTGATAGAGTGTTGTGTTGCTGTTAATTCATCAGCAGTTCCCATACCATTATGAATTAATAAGATAGGACATTGTGCAGATAAATAAGGTAGAAGTGCATTTACAGCATCTGAGACTTGCCACGATTTTAAGCAAACAATAAGTAATTCGCTTTGTTTTAACCATTCAAGCTGATTCGCGATAATGCGCTGATAAAAAGGCTCACCATTAATATTATCGACACTCACATCTAAAAAAGGTTGTGGCACTCTTAGCCAGCCTTGTACTTCATGAGTTTGAAGTGTTAATGCGGCGATCCAAAGTTTACCTATTGAACCACATCCTAAAACGGTAATTTTCATTGTGCCTCTTCTTTTGAAAATCGTAATAGAGTAAGGCGGTGACTTGCTGTTACTAGACTATCTTTCTGAAATTATAACATTGATTGTGCTTCTCTGTTTAAAGTATGTTTGCTCTTTACTATCAGTATGAATTTGAGTGTTAAAGCCGTTATTGAATGTGCAATGCTTTTTTGCAACCTTAAAAGAAGCTATTATTTGGGTTGTATTTATTTATTGAGGAAGAAAGAATGCCATCTTTTGATATCGTATCTGAAGTTGACTTACATGAAGTGCGTAATGCGGTTGAAAACGCACAACGTGAACTGACTACTCGTTGGGATTTTCGTAATGTCGAAGCCAGTTTTGAATTAAACGAAAAAGCAGAGTCAGTGAAAACGACCAGCGTATCTGAATTTCAGGTTCAGCAATTATTAGATATTCTGCGTGAGAAAATGGCAAAAAGAGGGATCGATGGTGCAGTATTAAATATCCCTGAAGAAATGACTCACAGCGGAAAAATGTACAGTGTGGAAGCAACCTTGAAACAAGGGATTGATACTGCATTAGCGAAGAAAATTGTTAAGCTAATTAAAGACAGTAAATTAAAAGTACAAGCTCAAATTCAAGGCGAACAAGTTCGTGTTACAGGTAAATCCCGTGATGACTTACAAGCTGTAATGAAATTAGTCCGAGAAGGTGAGCTAGGACAGCCATTCCAATTTAATAACTTCCGTGACTAACAATTTATTCATTTAGTCATAAAAAATGCGCTGAATAAACAGCGCATTTTTGTTTTCATTAGGCAAACTGATTGTGAGTTAAACAGAAGGGATTAAAGACTCTAATATTGCTCTCGGTGTTTGTTTGGTGTCCACTTTGATATAGGCGCTTTGCTCATCAGCAATAATCACAACTTCATTAACACCTGGTTGTTGTTTAAATATTTGTTGTAGTTTTTGTTGCTGATCTAAAGACAGATTAGATGGTAATTCAATACGTAAACTACTCACATAAGCGGGTTGACGTAAAGTTAAGCTAATCAAAAACCAAATAATGCCAATCACTAAACAGCCCAGAAATACGATTTGTGCATCATAATGCTGATAAAGCCATCCACCTAAAATACCGCCTAATGCCACACCTAAAAATTGGCTAGTGGAATAAATTCCCATTGCAGTACCTTTATAGCCAGCAGGTGCTTCTTTACTAATTAATGAAGGTAGTAGTGCTTCCATAATATTAAAGCCAATAAAAAAGACCTGAATGCCAGCAATAATCAGCCATAAACTAGAGCCTGAGCTTATTAAAATAATTTGAGCGATAATCAGTAAAAAGATACAGAATAAGAAAACCTGTTTCATTTTACGTTTTTTTTCTGCGTAGATAATAAAGGGTAATACGGTAATAAAGGCGATAAGCATAGTGACAAGATAAACAATCCAGTGCTTTTCTTTTGCTAAACCTGCGCTACTCATAACCAGAGGAAGTGCAACAAATGCCGCCATTAATAAAGTATGTAGTGAAAAAATACCCGTATTCAACTTAAGAAGTTGTGCATCAAATAAGACTTTTTTTACACTGCCACGGACAAAACCAGATTCTCGATTAAGAATATGATGTTCACTATTGGGAACGGTAAAAAGCGTAATAATAATTCCACCAAAGGCAAGTAGGGCGATCCCCCAAAAGAGCCCATGTAAACCAAAAATATGTGTTAAGACTGGCCCCAAAACGAGGGCTAAAGCAAAGGTTATCCCAAAGCTAATACCAATAAAGGCCATTGCTTTTGTTCTATTTTGCTCTCGAGTTAGATCGGAGAGTAAAGCCATAACTGCGGCAGATATAGCTCCAGCACCTTGTAGTGCTCGACCAATAATAATGCCGTAAATATTGTCACTAAGAGCTGCAATAAGGCTCCCGACAATAAAAATTATTAGGCCGAAAACAATCATAGGTTTTCGACCAAACTTATCAGAGAAAATACCAAAAGGAATTTGGAATACCGCTTGTGTTAATCCATAAATACCGATGGCTAATCCAATGAGAGATTCTGTTGCATGTTGTAGTTGAAGCCCATAAGTGGTTAAAACAGGGAGTACCATAAACATGCCAAGCATGCGAAGAGAAAAAACAGTGCCTAGTCCCCATGTTGCTTTGCGCTCTAATGGGGTCATTTTATTATCATTCATGGATTACCTCGTATTACTGATACCCCATTGTAATGGCATTTTATAACGAGGTTAATCAATAAATGGGATGCAAAAAAGTCAAAACTGTACTGATATCTTCTTTAGTCGCAAAACAGGATAAAAAAAGACCAGTCAGGAGACTGACTGGTCTTTCGGTTACTTTAGTAAATACATTATCTTAAATAAGCAAAGACAGTTTCTGTTGAGCTTGTTGGATCAACCGACATCATTACACTTAATGAAGTGATTGCCACAATAGAGAAAATAAATAATTTTCGTGCCCAAACTTTATCATTGGTTGCTTTATAACCGGATAAAGCCATGCCCAACCACCAAATACTGACGGCAGAAGCAACTATTAGATATTTATAGCCCGCATATCCAACTAACGTCAGCATTAAGGTTGCAATCATAAATGCCAGAATATAAAGAATGATATGGCGTTTAGCGACTGAGATCCCTTTAATAACGGGTAATACCGGAATATTAGCAGCTTGGTAGTCTTTAAAACGGAAAATAGCAATGGCATAAGAGTGAGGCATCTGCCATAAACTAAAGATAAGTAATAGGATTGCCGCGCCCGCATCAAATTCACCGCTAACGGCACAATAACCGATAACAGGAGGGGCAGAGCCAGATAAACTTCCAATCAGTGTGCCATAAACAGATTTACGCTTCATATAGAGGCTATAAACCCCAACATAAATAATAAAACCAAATACAGCGATAAACATTGCAAGCGGGTTGGCTGCTACATAGAGCAGCACAACACCTGCAATACCTAATACTGAGGCATAAATCAGGCTAATTCGAGGGTCAATTAATCCTTTAACTAATGGGCGGTTCTTCGTTCTTTCCATGATACGGTCAATATCACGGTCAATATAGTTGTTAAAAACACAACCAGAAGCAACGACCAGAGACACCCCAAGTAGAGTCGCGACAAATAGGGGGTAGTCAATCTCACCTTTGGAGGCGAGAAGGAAACCACCTATTACAGAAATTAAATTTCCGAAAATAATTCCTGGTTTGGTGACTTGTAGGTATTGCTTAATCATAGCGACAACTCTTAATCCATCATCATATTGATGTTCAGGTTGTACATAATCCACAACGAGCCTACGACAACAATGCCGATAATAAGCAGTGTGAACAGGAATGCAACGACGTTCCAGCGCTCTTCTGATGACGTATTCATATGTAAGAAGCAGACTAAATGAACAACAATCTGCACAACTGCCATACCGACAACAGTCCATAGAATAGTTGCTGGTGTCGCGGTTCCTTCCATCACCATCCAAAATGGAATAACGGTGAGGATAACAGACAGAATAAAGCCAATCAGGTAAGACTTCATGCTGCCGTGGCTTGCGCCTGAAGGAGAAGTATTTGGATGACTCATTACATCGCTCCCATCAGATAAACTACGGTGAACACACAAATCCAGACAACGTCAAGGAAGTGCCAGAACAGACTTAAACAGCTTAAGCGAGTACGGTTAACTTCGGTTAAACCACGGCGTGATACTTGGATCATTAGGATCACAATCCAAATTAAACCCGCTGTTACGTGAAGACCGTGCGTTGACACTAAAGCAAAGAATGCAGATAAGAATGCACTGCGATCTGGGCCATAACCTTCTGCGATTAGCTCATGGAATTCGTAAACTTCCATGATGACGAAACCTAAGCCGAATAAGAAAGTAACAAATAACCACAGATTAACTTGGCTAACGCTACCTTTATTCATGCTCAGCATAGCGAAACCAAAAGTGATACTACTAAATAGTAATAAGAAGGTTTCAACTAAAACAAAAGGTAAGCTAAATATTTCTTTACCAGAAGGACCATCAGCAATCCCGTTAACAAGCACCGCATAAGTGGCGAATAAGCTGGCAAACAGGATAAGGTCGCTCATTAGGTAGATCCAGAAGCCGAAAACTTTCGTCGCTCCTGCATCGTGGTGCCCATGATGCTCATGGGCGTTTGTGTTATTTACAGTTTGAGTAGACATTATTTCACACCTGCTTTTTTCAGTTCTTCATAATGCTTATTCTCGAGAGCTTCAATTTCAGGTACTTGGACATAGTAATCCACATCTGTATCAAAGCTTTTCACGATCCAAGTGACAATCATGCCAGCGAAACCAACGATAGCTAACCACCAGATATGCCAGATCATGGCAAAACCAAGGACTAAACTGAATGCTGAAATAATCACACCAGCGCCTGTATTTTTAGGCATGTGGATTGGTTCGTATTTGGTTGGGCGCTGATAAGCAGTGCCTTTTTCTTTCTGATCCCACCACTCATCACGAGTTTGAACATTCGGTTCAACAGCGAAGTTGTAGAAAGGTGCAGGTGAAGAAATTGACCACTCGAGAGTACGTCCGCCCCATGGATCGCCTGTTAAATCACGATTTTGGTCACGGTCGCGAATACTCACGTAAATTTGGATAACTTGGCAAGCAATACCGATAGCAATCAGTGCAGCACCGCCCGCGGCAACTAGCAGCATTGGGTTAAACTCTGGATTGATATTTTGGCTTAAACGACGAGTCATACCCATAAAGCCAAGAATATACAGTGGCATAAAGGCCATAAAGAAGCCGATAAACCAGAACCAGAATGCACGAATACCCCATTTTTCATTCAGTGTGAAACCGAATGCTTTAGGGAACCAGTAAGTCATACCTGCGAAACAGCCAAATACCACACCACCGATAATAACGTTATGGAAGTGAGCAATTAAGAATAAGCTGTTATGTAAAACAAAGTTAGCACCCGGAACTGCCAGCAGAACCCCGGTCATTCCCCCTACAGAGAAAGTGATCAGGAAACCGATAGTCCATAGCATTGGGCTTTTGTACTCGATACGGCCTTGATACATCGTAAACAGCCAGTTAAAGATCTTAACCCCTGTCGGTATGGCGATGATCATGGTGGCGATACCAAAGAAGGCGTTTACGTTAGCCCCTGAACCCATAGTAAAGAAGTGGTGTAACCAAACGATAAATGACAATACGGTAATAACAACAGTTGCACCAACTAATGAGGTGTAACCAAATAACCGTTTTTTAGAGAATGTTGCGGTGACTTCCGAGAACACACCAAATACAGGCAAAACAAGGATATAAACTTCTGGATGACCCCAAGCCCATACGAGGTTGATGTACATCATCATGTTACCGCCCATATCATTGGTAAAGAAATGCGTACCAAGATAGCGGTCTAATGTTAACAATGTAATCGTAACGGTTAAAATTGGGAATGCAGCGATAATCAGGACGTTAGTACATAAAGCAGCCCAAGAGAATACTGGCATTTTCATCATACTCATACCCGGCGCACGCATACGCAGGATAGTCGCAAAGAAGTTAACTCCCGTTAGAAGCGTACCAATACCGGATATCTGTAAACTCCATATCCAATAATCGACCCCGACTCCTGGGTTGTATTCCAAGCCAGAAAGTGGCGGGTAAGCTAACCAACCTGTTTGTGCGAATTCACCAATACCTAAAGAAAGGTTGATAAGTATCACACCAACGACGAAGAACCAGAAGCTCAGCGAGTTTAGGAAAGGGAAGGCCACATCACGAGCACCAATCTGTAAAGGCACAACGAGGTTCATCAGACCCACAACGAAAGGGGTTGCCATGAAGAAAATCATGATAACGCCGTGTGCGGTAAAAATCTGATCATAGTGATGAGGAGGTAAGAAGCCCGCTTCACCTGCTGATGCTAGCGCCTGTTGGCTTCTCATCATAATGGCATCGGCAAAGCCACGGAACATCATGACCATTGCAACGATGATATACATAATACCAATTTTTTTATGGTCAACACTGGTTAACCATTCGCTCCATAACCATTTCCATTTACGAAAATAAGTTAGTGCGCCAACAACAGCAAGTCCGCCCAGAACGATACCGAGTAAAGTTACTACGATAATAGGTTCATGTAACGGGATTGCATCAAGAGTTAATTTTCCGAACATGCCTTTATTCCTCTGCTCCTGCATGCGCCGCATGGCTCATGTTCATATTCATTGTTGCATCAGTATGTGCTGTCTGATTGCCACTGGTGTGAGCGCCATGACCTGTGTGACCAAATTTAGAAATGGTCTCTTGGAATAACATTGGCTTCACGCTTGAATAGTAGGTCACTGGATTTTTTTGGCTTGGTTTAGCAAGTTCATTAAATGCAGCGGTCGTATTTAACGTATCTGACGATTGTTTGACTTTTTCAACCCATGCGTCGAAACCGGCGCGATCAGGTGTCGCAATCGCTGTAAATTTCATATCAGAAAAACCGTGTCCACTATAACTTGCTGACATCCCAGGATATTCACCAGGTTCATTAGCAATTAAGTGCAGCTTAGTTTGCATTCCAGCCATCGCATAGATTTGTCCACCTAAACGAGGGATAAAGAATGAGTTCATGACTGAGTCAGACGTGATTTTGAAATTAACAGGCACATTAGCAGGGAAAGCCAATTCATTGACTGTCGCAATACCTTGCTCTGGATAGATAAATAACCATTTCCAATCCATTGAAACAACTTCAATGGTGACCGGTTTTTCTGAGGACTCTAAGGGTTTGTAAGGATCAAGCTCATGGGTTGTTTTCCATGTGATGCTTGCCAAAATCACAATAATGATAATTGGCACGGTCCAAACAACGAGTTCAATTTTATTTGAGTGAGCCCAGTTTGGGCGGTAGGTGGCTTTTGTATTGGATTCGCGGTAGCGATAAGCGAAAACAATCACCATCAGTATTACCGGTATCACAACAATTAACATTAAACCAAGTGCAATAAGGATTAATGTTTTTTGCTCAGCGCCGATAGCGCCTTTGGGATCCATTAACGCCATGTCACAGCCACTTAATAAGAGAGCGGCGGCTAATAGCGAGAGTGTCCCAATACTTTTTATGTATTTCATAAGTCTCATCCAACGACCTAAATGACAAAGGTTCTATTGTTGTTTCATCAGTATCAGTAAGGACATTTTACGGTAAGGTTGCGACAGTGTAAACAATTGTAATGGTAAGTGGGTGATTGGTTGTTCTTTTGTGTTAATGTGATCACGAGTAATTAAAGTATTAAATAATTGTTAATTTAATTGTTGGATATTAACGATAATTTCATAAAGTACCATATTTCTAAAATAAATACATATTTTTACAAATAAAAATGCAATAAAAAATGTAAGAAAACGTATTTTGATTAAAAAAGTGACAGCAGGGAGGTCAGAGGAGAATTTATGAGCTAAATTCTTTTTATTCTGATGTTTAATATCTTAATTTACCTTCTATGTGATTTTTAATGTTGATAATAGATCATTTGTTGAATATTTATATTCAATGAGAATTTTTTCATTAAAACAAGAAAAAAGGATTACAGCGGATAAAAATCGATCCGCTGTAATAAAAATTAACAATTTGCTATCAGAAGTTATATTTCAAGCTATATACAATGCCATCTTGCAGAAAACTCTCTCCTAGCTTTTTATAAGCATAACGATATTGAATTCCTGTGGTGATAGATGTTGTTGGATGCCACCAAATGGCTAAAGCGCCATTAATGCCATTTTTACCTCCATTGCCATAACGCTTGTGTCGTTGAAATTCCATTTCATGCCAGTTTGTTAGGCTAAATTTTTGATTTTTTATATTAAAATCATATCCAGCAACCCAACCAGCGACATAACCGTTGTTACCTGAATATTTAGATTGATCGACATAATGAAGGGCAATAAAAGGTTTAAACCATAAATTAGCAATTTGTGTGTTATAGCCAAAGCCATAAAGTGTATTTACTTCATGGAAGTTACCACCATATTTTTTACCGGGGAGAGACCATGTACCATAAACATGTCCATATAAATTAAAGTTACTTTCGCCTAAATAAATACGAGCAGTACTTTTAATGGTATAGCGTTGATTATCTCCCGGATGAGTTTCTCTTTTATTAAAAGGATTCTCTAAATCGAAAAAGCCATAAAACTCCCCCCATGAAAAATTAGCTGCACCTTCAAGTTCTAAATAGGCAAAGTCATCTTTATGGGAAGTTTTGCCTGTTTTGTGTGTTGTATGTGTTGTCCAATCCAAGTAGTTAATACTTGTGCTTGCAAATCCCCCTAAATAAGTTGCTTGAGAAGATAAAGAGAATGTAGTTGCGATGACAAACAAAAATGGTTTTTTGATCATAAATTATCTCGATGTTTTATGGCCGATTATAGTTGCGGTGAATGTTCAGTTTTTCTTTTTTATTGGAATAATAAACTATAAAAATCCATTTTGTAGGAATTTGAGCTTTAAATAAGATCTATTTCTAGAATTTTGATATTAGTTTAAAAAATAGGAAATTTTGTATTTTTTATTTGTTTTTTCGAGTTAATAGTAAAAATAAAAAAGAAATTTTTGATAAGAAGAGGAAATTTAAGGAGATAATGGTAGAAAATGGCACTTAGATGAAAAAGTAATATAAACAGTGCAAAAATACCTCACGACACAAGAATAAAGGGATAGTATCATTAGCCCATATTTGTTTTTACTTTACTTGGAATTTTCATTGTGACCTCATTTGCTGAACTTAACGCCCTTCCTGCAGAACAACTCGCTAACCTTAATGAACTGGGTTATTTAACTATGACTCCTGTTCAAGAAGCCGCTTTACCCGCTATTCTTGCAGGAAAAGACGTCCGTGCTCAGGCAAAAACAGGTAGTGGTAAAACGGCTGCTTTTGGTTTGGGGGTATTACAACATATTGATGCAAAACAATTTAATACCCAATCATTAATTTTATGCCCAACAAGAGAGCTTGCCGATCAAGTTGCAAATGAATTACGTCGCCTTGCTCGTTATTTGCCTAATATTAAAGTATTAACTCTATGTGGCGGAGTTCCCTTTAGTATTCAACGTGATTCATTAATTCACGCTGCACATATTATTGTGGCAACACCAGGTAGATTACTTGATCATCTGAAAAAAGAGACTGTCAATTTAGATGATATAAAAACGTTAGTGCTTGATGAAGCTGACAGAATGCTGGATATGGGATTTTTTGATGATATCAATGATATTATTTCTCGTATGCCAACGATTCGCCAAACTCTGCTTTTTTCCGCAACATGGCCAAATGAAATTGCTGCAATCAGTCGTAAAATACAGCAAAATCCTATCACTATTGAAATAAATTCAGT
Organism: Proteus vulgaris; assembly: GCF_023100685.1. Classification (NCBI taxonomy): domain Bacteria; kingdom Pseudomonadati; phylum Pseudomonadota; class Gammaproteobacteria; order Enterobacterales; family Morganellaceae; genus Proteus; species Proteus vulgaris. Next base: position 780,312 of record NZ_CP090064.1, read on the forward strand.
TGATGAGCTCCCAGCTGTTGAACAGCAATTTTATGAAATATCTCGTCATGGCAAGATCGGATTGTTGCAAAAATTGTTAAGTCGTGAACAACCAGCTTCCTGCGTGGTGTTCTGCAATACAAAAAGAGATTGCCAAGATGTGTATGAAACACTGACAGAAAGCAATCAAAGTGTGCTTGCTTTACATGGTGATATGGAACAAAGGGAACGTGACCAAACTTTAATTCGTTTTTCTAATGGGAGTTGTCGTGTGTTAGTTGCAACGGATGTTGCGGCTCGTGGACTTGATATTAAAGCGTTAGAAATGGTGATTAACTACGAATTATCGTGGGATCCTGAAGTGCATGTTCACCGAATTGGTCGAACAGCTAGAGCGGGTGAAAGTGGGTTGGCTATTAGCTTTTGCGCACCAGAAGAAATTCAGCGTGCTAATGCTTTAGAAGAAATGCTTCATATGAAGATAAATTGGTTACCTGTTCCTACAGGTCTACAAATTGCGCCACTTGAAGCAACGATGGCAACATTATGTATCGATGGTGGTAAAAAAGCCAAGATGCGCCCAGGCGATATTTTAGGCGCATTAACTGGAGATATGGGTCTTAATGGTGCTGATATTGGCAAAATTATGATTAATCAGACACATGCTTATGTTGCAGTAAAACAATCAATTGCTAAGCAAGCTTGGAAACAGTTACAACAAGGTAAAATTAAAGGTAAATCGGTCAAAGTCAGACTATTTAGATAATTTAAATAATCAGTAACTTTTTTTACTAATACCAAAATTAATATAAATATAAAGAAAAAGGACAGTTTAGACTGTCCTTTTTTCGTTAACTGCACTAAATATAACAAAATTAATGTGTTGTTATTCTGAGTGCTAAATAATCTAATATTGTGCCTACAACGAGGCTTATTGCACCAACAACAACACCATATAAAAACAGTGATGAAGCCCAATGGCCTAATAATTTATTATTTATTGATTGAATAAAATCAATAGATTGGAACATCTCTAAACTAGATAATGAATTGGTAATAACTAGAATTAAGCTACAAATAAAGAAGAAAACGGCGAGTACCAAACCATAGAGAGCAAAGCGGTATTGTTTTATAAATTGTGTTCTTCTCAGAAATTCGCCTGTTTTTTGCGTGTACATAAGCGTATTTTTTGAAATCATCAGCAAAATAAGGCCAGGAACTGAAGCTACGATAGAGAAAAGATAAAACGCCTCCCAGCCATGACTTTCGACATACCAACCCGCAACAGGGCCTACATAAACACGACCAATGGCGGATAGCGCTGAAAGAAGTGCGAATTGTGTTGCTGAAAAAGAAAGATGACAAAGAGTCATTAAAAGTGCAACGAATGCAGCCGTACCCATTCCTCCACAGATATTCTCAAAAGCGACTACGGCACCCATGCTATAAATGTTTTGTTCTGAGATAGCGAGATACCAATAGCCAATATTTGAGCCACCTTGCATTATTCCAAAAATCATTAGTGCTTTAAATAAGCTCCAACGGCGCATTAATAAGCCACCTAATAAGGCACCGATAATCGTGGCAGCAAGTCCTAATGTTTTGTTGACTAAACCAACTTCTCCAGCATCAAAGCCTGCGCCACGAATAAGGAATGTGGTACTTAAACTCAGTGCAAAAGCATCGCCCATTTTATAGAGAACAATGAGGAGTAAAATAAGCCAAGCATTATTACGAGAGAAGAATTCAGCTAAGGGTTCAATTACGGCTTCATAGAGTGTACGAGGGGGTTTTACCGCAGTTTCTGGCTCTTGGGCGAGTAGTGTGGCAATAATACCAATTCCCATTAAAGCAGCCATTAACCAGTACATATTTTGCCAGCCAATATATTTATCAGCGAGCCAAAGTGCCATACCACCAGAAACAAGCATTGCAATGCGATAGCCTAATACAGAAACTGCCGCCCCAGTACCACGTTCATCGGCCTTTAAAATATCTGTTTTATAAGCATCAAAGACAATATCTTGTGAAGCTGAACAAAAAGCGACAATGACAGCTAAAGAAGCAAGCCACCATAAATGATCATTAGGGTTTAAAAACCCCATTCCTGCAATACCCATTACCAACCCTATTTGGGTAAGTAACATCCATCCTCGACGACGCCCAAGAAAAGAGGGCGTATAGCGATCCATAAAGGGTGACCAGAGGAATTTAAAGACATAAGCTTGCCCCACCAATGAGAAGAAACCAATGGTTTTTAAATCAATGTTTTCTACTGTCATCCATGCTTGTAATGTACCTGCGGTTAATGCAAGTGGTAATCCAGAAGTAAAGCCAAGTAACAGTAAAATAAATGATTTGTACCAAGTGGTTTGTTTGAAGGCAGGCTGAACCATGCAAGAATTCCTTTCGACGACCTGTTTAAGATAACAGGTCGTTTATTCTAATAAATTAACGGGCGTTAGATTTGATAAATTGACTGACTGAAGCGTCTTTTGCCATATCGCTAACGAGCTCACTTAAGACATTATTAATTGCAGCCGCAATTTTCTCATTAGTTGCACCAAATGGCCCTTGAACATTGTAGCTAGTACGGAATGTTTTGGTATTAGAACTGCCATTTGGCAAGGTAACAATAACTGAGATATCTGCTTTCGCACTAATATTATGGCGAACACTTCCTTCACCTACATCAGCGTTGAGTTTATTGATAACAATAATTACATCAGCGCTAGCAGGAGAACCCACCATAAAACCACGAGCTGTCATTTGTTTTTGCAATACTTCTTGCATTAAAAATGCAATATCACGAGTTGGAACAAGTATTTCCAGTTTTCCATTACGGTTAATCTCCGCTAGGTTTTTGGATGTACGTTTGTCTTGGCTTGAAATATTCAGTGAAATTGGGCGCATGGTTGGATCGGCCGCAGGGACTGACATTACAGGCTCAATAGAGAGTTTATTACTAGGAGTTGCACAACCTGAAAGCAGTGTTAATGCAAAAACAGCACAGAGTAAATTTTTAATCATGAGGTAATCTCGGTTAAATATGTCTGTTGTGTTAACAAGTAGAATAGGCTTCAAACTTTAGCCTATCATACCACTGCTGATAAGTTGCTAATATCCCTTTAACGAACGAAATTATCTGATTTTATCAATTGATTTTATTTCAAATTAACCTCATTTTTGCTCGTGAATTTGACAATATTCGGCCAATGGTTTTACTCAAGATGAAAAATAAGCGATTATCATCAGCAAAATAAAAAAGAATGAGTTCATCATTTTGTATTGATAAAGACTTAATCAATATAATCTGGTCGACTTATTTTTTGTTCGCCATGATATAAAGGCAGAGTATTAGGGGCAGAAATGATCCGTGATGATATTGAGAATAAGCTGATTTCACGCTTTTCACCGCATTTTTTACAAGTAATAAACGAAAGCCATCGCCATAATGTGCCTGAAGGCTCTGAAAGTCACTTTAAAGTCATTATTGTTAGTGATGAATTTAATGACAAGCGCAGCGTCTCACGCCATCGTGGTGTGTATCAAACCTTAGCTCATGAAATGGAAAATGGTGTTCATGCTCTCGCATTGCATACTTTTACGTTGAGTGAATGGAATGAACAACAGGATAAAGCATTACGCTCTCCTGGATGTCGTGGTGGGAGCCAAGAAGATTAACAATGTTATCGTTAATCGTGAATAAATAGATCCTAAGATGCGTATTTTTTGTTCTTTATAGAGGGAAAAAGGGGCGACTTACTCGATTTTATGAAAAAATTGAGGAATAAAACGGCTCTTTCTCGACTCAACCCCTCTAGATCGTTATAATGTCGCGTCTAATTTTCAGTAAGGTTTCGGGATGCTTCTGATATCAGGGATCCTCGTTTTTTTAAATGTGGCGGCCCCGGTTCTGAAAGGAAAATAAATCTAAATATGCCAATGTCATATTAGTTTCCTTTAAAGTAGACCGAGCACTAAAACTTATTTTGAGGTAACAAGATGCAAGTTTCTGTTGAAACGACTCAAGGCCTAGGGCGTCGTGTCACAATCACCGTACCAGCCGCTGATATCCAAACTGCTGTAGACAGTGAACTGAAAAAAGCTGCTAAAACTGTTCGCATTGATGGTTTCCGTAAAGGTCACGTTCCAATGTCTATGGTTAAACAGCGTTACGGTATGTCTGTACTGAATGATGTTCTTGGTGATTTAATGTCGCGTAATTTCATTAACGCTATCATCGAAAACAAAGTAAACCCAGTTGGCGCGCCTGACTACAAACCAGAGCAATACAAAGAAGGTGAAGACTTTGTTTACTCTGTGGAATTCGAAGTTTTCCCAGAAATCGAACTGAAAGGTCTGGAAAGCATTGAAGTTGTAAAACCCGTTGTCACAGTTAAAGACGAAGACGTTGATAACATGTTAGAAACACTGCGTAAGCAACAAGCAGAGTGGAAAGACAAAGACGGCGAAGTTGCAGCAGAAGATCGTGTAACTGTTGATTTCAATGGTTCTATTGACGGTGAAGAATTCGAAGGCGGAAAAGCTGAAGATTTCGTACTGGCAATGGGTCAAGGTCGTATGATCCCAGGTTTTGAAGAAGGCGTTATCGGTCATAAAGCTGGCGAAGAATTCACAGTCGATGTGACTTTCCCAGAAGATTACCACGCTGAAAACCTGAAAGGTAAAAAAGCACAATTCGCTATCAACCTGAAAAAAGTTGAAGAGCGTGAACTGCCAGAATTAACTGAAGAGTTCATCAAGCGTTTTGGTATTGCTGATGGTTCTGTTGATGGTTTACGTGCAGAAGTACGTAAAAACATGGAACGTGAACTGAAAAATGCAATCCGTACTCGTGTTAAAACACAAGTTATTGATGGCTTAGTTAAAGCAAACGAAGTTGACGTACCAGCAGCCGCTGTAGACAGCGAAATTGAAGTTCTGCAACGTCAAGCAGCTCAACGCTTTGGTGGCGACGAGAAACAAGCTCTGCAATTACCACGTGAACTGTTCGAAGAACAAGCTAAACGTCGTGTAATCGTTGGATTATTGTTAGGTGAAGTGATCAATAGTAATGAACTGAAAGCAGAAGACGAGCGTGTTAATACACTGATCGACGAAATGGCTTCAGCTTACGAAGATCCATCAGAAGTTGTTGAGTTCTACAACAAGAACGAACAACTGATGAATAACATCCGTAATCTTGCATTAGAAGAGCAAGCGGTAGAAAAAATCTTAGCAAATGCTAAAGTAACTGAAAAAGAGACTAACTTCACTGAACTGATGAACGAAGTTCAAATGGGTTAATTTTTAACCGCGATATCGGTTTTAAGCAAAAACCCGTGGTTTTTACCACGGGTTTTTTTCAGTTTGTATATATTTATCAAAATTAGCCTTGAAATCTGAGCGATTATCTCCAGATAATTCTATATTCTCTTTATCACTCCTCGCGAGGCGCCTTGAATGTCTTGTGAGAGATTAGATCATTAGAAATGGTCATGATCAATTATCTCAAGTAAAATTGTTGTCATTGGCACCAATAAGAATGCAATAGGAGACAGACATGTCATTTAACGACACACAGGAACAATTCGCACCTAATATGGCTCTGGTGCCGATGGTTATAGAGCAAACTTCGCGAGGAGAGCGTTCTTACGACATTTATTCACGTTTATTAAAAGAACGTATCATTTTCCTGACTGGCCAAGTTGAAGATCACATGGCTAATCTGATCGTCGCTCAAATGCTGTTTTTAGAAGCAGAAAACCCAGAAAAAGACATCAATTTATATATTAATTCACCAGGTGGTGTGATTACTGCGGGTATGTCCATCTATGACACCATGCAGTACATCAAAGCGGATGTCAGCACGATTTGTATGGGACAAGCGTGTTCAATGGGTGCTTTCTTATTATCAGCTGGTGCAAAGGGTAAACGTATTTGCTTACCTAACTCTCGTGTGATGATCCACCAACCATTAGGTGGTTACCAAGGTCAGGCAACAGATATTCAAATTCATGCGCAAGAAATTTTGAAAGTAAAATCGCGTATGAATGAATTAATGGCTCAGCATACGGGTAAATCTATTGAAGAAATAGAAAGAGACACTGAGCGCGATCGTTTCTTATCCGCTAACGAAGCGTTAGAATACGGATTAGTGGACAAAGTCTATACACAACGTAGTTAATTACAGCACGTTGTAATAGCAAATGAATTAATACGTTTTCTTTGTTAGCCTTTAATCCAAAGGAAACGGCTAGCAATATCTATGTAAAAAAGTCTTTCTTCTTCTTATAACCTGATAAGAAGAATAACTAAGTGAGGTTGACTGATGACAGATAAGCGCAAAGATAGCTCAGGGAAGCTTCTGTATTGCTCTTTCTGCGGTAAAAGCCAGCATGAAGTAAAGAAATTGATTGCTGGTCCGTCGGTTTATATCTGTGATGAATGTGTTGATCTTTGTGTCGATATCATTCGTGAAGAAATAAAAGAACTGGCGCCTCATCATGAACGCAGTGAATTGCCGACGCCACATGAAATTCGTAAGCACCTTGATGACTATGTTATCGGTCAAGAATTGGCTAAAAAAGTTCTGGCTGTTGCCGTTTATAATCACTATAAACGCCTGCGTAATGGCGATAAAGCCAATGGTGTTGAGCTAGGAAAAAGTAATATTTTGCTGATTGGACCTACTGGTAGTGGTAAAACGCTATTAGCAGAAACATTAGCACGCTACCTAGATGTTCCTTTTACTATGGCAGATGCCACTACGCTGACAGAAGCAGGCTATGTGGGCGAAGATGTTGAAAACATTATTCAAAAACTGCTACAAAAATGTGATTACGATGTGCAAAAAGCACAACGTGGTATTGTTTATATTGATGAAATTGACAAGATCACTCGTAAATCTGAAAACCCATCAATCACACGCGATGTGTCTGGTGAAGGTGTACAGCAAGCATTATTGAAACTAGTTGAAGGAACGGTGGCTTCAGTTCCTCCACAAGGTGGACGTAAGCACCCACAACAAGAGTTTTTACAGGTTGATACCTCTAAAATCCTCTTTATTTGTGGTGGTGCATTTGCTGGCCTTGATAAAGTTGTTGCACAACGTTTAAATACACACTCTGGTATTGGTTTTGGTGCAGAAGTCAAAAGCCAAAAAGAAAAAGCCAGCGAAGGTGAATTATTAGCCCAAGTTGAACCAGAAGATCTGATTAAATTTGGACTTATTCCCGAATTTATTGGACGTTTACCTGTTGTTGCGACATTAGGTGAGTTAAACGAAGATGCACTGATCCAAATCTTACAAGAACCTAAAAATGCACTGACAAAACAATATCAGGCATTATTTAAGTTAGAAGGAGTGGATTTAGAATTCCGTAAAGAAGCGCTGACTGCAATCGCGAAAAAAGCCATGGTGCGTAAAACAGGTGCTCGTGGTTTACGCTCAATTGTTGAAGCTGCATTACTTGATACGATGTATGACCTTCCTTCATTTGAAAATGCAGAGAAAGTTGTTATTGATGAAGGTGTCATCAATGGAAAATCTGAGCCGTTGATTATTTATAGTCAACCAGAAAACCAGGCATCAGGTGAATAATGCATCGTAATTTGGCAATGTCTCTTATCTGACATTATCTGTAATTTTCTCTTAAATAGACGAGAAATTTAAGATAAAGCGCGCCAACGCAATAAAAATGAGGGAATTTTCCCTCATTTTGTTTTTTTAATGGGTAAGGCTATTGAATGTCAGAAAAGTGCCCTTATATATTTTGACAATCCGTGGAATTAATTTTATTTGGTGACATGCGAATAAAATTACCTGTAAAAGCGTTAAGCTAAAAACGAAGAGAGAGCTCTATGAATCCTGAGCGTCCAGAATGTATTGAAATACCTGTATTGCCACTACGTGATGTTGTTGTATATCCACATATGGTAATCCCGTTGTTCGTTGGTCGTGAAAAATCAATTCATTGCTTAGAAGCGGCGATGAACGACAACAAACAAATTATGCTGGTTGCGCAGAAAGATGCATCTACTGACGAACCAGGTGTTAATGATCTTTTTTCTGTTGGTACAGTGGCGTCTGTTTTACAGATGCTAAAATTGCCTGATGGAACAGTAAAAGTCCTTGTTGAAGGTATTCGTCGTGCCAAAATTACGATGTTATCTGATAATGGTGAGTACTTTCAGGCGAAAGCAGAATACCTTGAAACGCCAGCGGTTGATGAGCGTGAACAAGAAGTCTTAAATCGTACAACGATTAATCAGTTTGAAGGTTATATCAAACTGAATAAAAAAATTCCGCCAGAAGTATTGGCTTCATTACATGCTATCGAAGAATCAGCAAAATTAGCAGATACCATTGCTTCTCATATGCCGCTGAAACTGAAAGATAAGCAAGCTGTACTTGAAATGTCTGATGTGACTGAACGCCTAGAGTACTTAATGGCGATGATGGAATCAGAAATCGATCTGCTACAAGTCGAAAAACGCATTCGTAACCGTGTTAAAAAGCAGATGGAAAAAAGTCAGCGAGAGTATTATCTCAATGAACAAATGAAAGCGATCCAAAAAGAGTTAGGTGAGATGGATGATGCACCTGATGAAATGGAATCGCTGAAACGTAAAATCGACGCTGCAAAAATGCCAAAAGAGGCAAAAGAAAAGACAGAAGCAGAACTTCAGAAATTAAAAATGATGTCGCCAATGTCAGCAGAAGCTACAGTTGTACGTAGCTATATCGATTGGATGGTTCAAGTTCCTTGGAATAGCCGTAGCAAAGTTAAAAAAGACTTAGTGAAAGCGCAAGAAGTGCTTGATACTGACCATTATGGTTTAGAACGTGTTAAAGAGCGTATCCTTGAATATCTCGCGGTACAGTCTCGTGTTAGCAAAATCAAAGGACCAATTCTGTGCTTGGTTGGACCTCCAGGTGTGGGTAAAACCTCTCTGGGCCAATCTATAGCTAAAGCAACAGGCCGTAAATATGTTCGTATGGCGTTAGGTGGTGTACGTGATGAAGCTGAAATCCGTGGTCACCGTCGTACTTACATTGGTTCTATGCCAGGTAAATTAATTCAGAAAATGGCAAAAGTTGGCGTGAAAAACCCACTTTTCCTATTAGATGAAATTGATAAGATGTCATCAGACATGCGAGGCGATCCTGCATCTGCACTGCTAGAGGTGTTAGATCCAGAACAGAATATCGCATTTAACGACCATTATTTGGAAGTTGATTACGATCTGTCTGATGTTATGTTTGTGGCGACATCTAACTCCATGAACATACCGGCACCGTTGTTAGATCGTATGGAAGTTATTCGTTTATCGGGTTATACCGAAGATGAAAAGCTGAACATCGCTAAACAGCACTTGTTACCAAAACAGATTGAACGTAATGCATTAAAACCAAGTGAGCTGACAATCCATGACAGCGCCATTATGGGCATTATTCGTTATTACACTCGTGAAGCGGGTGTGCGTAGTTTAGAACGCGAAATTTCTAAATTATGCCGTAAAGCAGTGAAACAACTGCTGATGGATAGCACAATCAAACATATTGAGATTAACGAAGATAATCTCAAAGACTATTTAGGTGTTCGTAAAGTGGACTACGGTCGTGCTGATACTGAAAACCGAGTAGGTATGGTGACAGGACTTGCATGGACAGAAGTTGGTGGTGACCTACTGACAATTGAAACAGCTAGTGTACCAGGTAAAGGCAAACTAACATTCACCGGTTCTTTAGGTGAAGTTATGCAAGAGTCTATCCAAGCAGCAATGACAGTTGTTCGTGCTCGTGCGGATAAACTGGGTATCAATAGCGATTTCTATGAAAAACGTGATATGCACGTACACGTTCCTGAAGGTGCGACACCAAAAGATGGTCCAAGTGCGGGTATCGCAATGTGTACTGCATTGGTATCAAGCCTAACAGGTAACCCTGTACGTTCGGATGTTGCAATGACGGGCGAAATTACGTTACGCGGACAAGTATTGCCAATTGGCGGACTGAAAGAAAAGTTACTTGCTGCACATCGTGGTGGAATTAAGACTGTTCTTATCCCAGATGAAAATAAACGTGATTTAGAAGAAATTCCTGAAAATATTGTTGCTGACCTGGATATTCACCCGGTGAAAACAATTGAGGAAGTTTTATCGTTAGCCCTACAAAACTCGCCGTTTGGCATGGAAATTGTGACGGATAAATCACACTAAAAAGTGATGCTAGTCATAAATTATAGCTAAAAAAAAGGCTGGATAAGTAATAAAAGCTTGCCAGCCTTTTTTTGTGTCGCTAATTTAATGGGGATTTTAATTAATAATGCTGTTTTATCGGTCTTGCTATATCTAAAAAGGCTTGATATAACGACGTTTGCAAAATTTGCCATTAATGGTGAAAAATAACGCATAAAATTATGGGGATGAAAGCGTGAATAAAACTCAACTGATCGACAAAATTGCTGCAAATGCAGATATCTCAAAAGCGGCAGCTGGTCGTGTTGTAGATGCTCTGGTTGCTTCTATCACTGAATCTTTACAAAAAGGTGATGATGTAGCATTAGTAGGTTTCGGTACTTTTACTGTACGTGATCGTGCAGCTCGTACTGGCCGTAACCCACAAACTGGTAAAGAAATTCAAATTGAAGCTGCAAAAGTTCCTGCATTCCGTGCAGGTAAAGGCTTAAAAGACGCAGTTAATCAATAATAGTTGAACGAATTTTCTGCCAAAGGGTTATTAACTTAACGTTATGGATAAACAGAAAACGACTCAATTAAAAAATGAAGCGCATCTTTTTGAGATGCGCTTTTCTTTTTTTAGGTGTTAAATCACGATTAAACCTTGAATTCTCTGGCGATAAGACGTGAAACTAAAGTAGTCATTTGATAGAATGTCGCGTTGTTCTATAACTGAAATAGACAACAATGAATGATTCAGTGGTGAGTTAAATGGTTATCGTAATCAATGAATCAAATAATGCTGTTTAGTTTTCTTAGTGATAGAAAGTGCGTGTTTAAGACTGCACATTGAATACGGGACTGGCTGTTTTTAACGATTGTCGCGTGTCGCGATATTTTGATATTAAGCCAGCATGGGCATATTATCTTTTCGCTGTGCTCAAAATAGTCGTGTAACACTCATAAAAATAATTTTTATTTCACCAAACGGAGCCTCGTCTCGTTATGATGGACAACATTCGTTCAACTGCTAATAATCCATTTATCAAGATATTATTAGCTGTGATCATCCTCTCTTTCGTCCTAACTGGTGTGGGCGGATATCTCTTTAGTTCTGGCGTTAATGATGCTGCGGAAGTTAACGGGTATAAAATTAGCCGTTCTCAATTAGAGCAAACTTACCAACAACGTCGCGCTCAGTTACAACAAGATATGGGTGAAAACTTTGCTGCTCTTGCTTCATCAGAAGAAGGTCAGAAACTAATCCGCCAACAATCACTTGATTTGCTTATTAATCAAGCATTACTAGATCAATTTGCACAAAATCTTGGTATTTCAGCGGGCGATCAACAAATTAGAGATGCAATTTTTGCGCTTCCTTACTTTCAAACTGATGGTAAATTTGACAATAAAAAATACGTCGATTTATTGAAAGGCAATAATATTGATGCAGATGCATTTGCTGAAGGTATTCGCCAAAATCTGATCAATCAGCAATTAAGATTCTCTATCCAAGGCACTGATTTTGCCTTAGAGAGTGAAGTTAAAGAATTTGCAGGACTGATGCTGCAAAGTCGTAACGTACGCTTAGCGTCATTAGATATTCAGCCATTCCTTGAAAAAGAAACGGCATCAGACGACGAAGTGAAGGCGTTCTATGAACAAAATAACCAAATGTTTATCGCGCCAGAGCAATTTAAAGTCAGTTATATTCAATTAAATGCTCAAAAAGATCTTAATAGTATTAATATTACCGATGATGAAGCAAAAGCGTATTACGACAGCAACATCGATGAATTTACTGCTGCGGGACAGAAACAATACAGCATCTTAGTATTAGCTGATGAAGCTGCCGCAAAAGCAGCAGAAGAAGAGCTGAAAAAAGGTGCAGACTTCGTTACGTTAGTCAAAGAGAAATCAGTCGATGCTTTCTCCGCCAAACAAAATGGTTCTTTAGGTTGGATAACTATCGGGCAAGAATTACCAGAACTGGCTAATGCGAGCTTGACAGAAAAAGGCCAACTTTCTGCGCCTGTTAAAATTAGCAATGGTTACGCAATTTTCCGCCTTGATGATATTAAACAATCTGTCGTAAAACCGTTTGACGAAGTGAAAACAGATTTACTGGCAAAAATGCGCGAAAATAAAGCTATCGATGATTTCTTTGCATTGCAACAACGCGTGAGTCAGGCTGCCTCTAATGATAACGACACATTAGCACCTGCTGCTAAAGCGGGTAATGTGACAGTTGTTGATACAGATTGGTTTGATGAAAATAGCGTACCAGCACCATTAAATAATGAAAAACTGACCCAATTAATTTTTGGTGGCTCATTAGTTGATGAAAATGGCCCTATGGGCATGAACTCAGATATGGTGACGTTAGGTAATGATAGTGCATTTGTCGTGCGCGTAGAGGGTTATAAGCCTTCTGCAAGCCTACCGTTAGATAAAGTGCGTGATCAAGTTGTTATGCTTGTTAAACAGCAAAAAGCATCGCAAGCAATGAATACACAGGCGCAGAAAATTTTAGCTGCGTTAAAAGAAGGCAAAGGTGATGAAGCACTAAAAGTGGCTAACCTTTCCTTTGGTGATGTGGAAAGCATTGTTCATTCATCTGCGACAGATGCAGTTCAAACCGCTATTTTTGCTATGCCTAAACCTGCTGACGGCAAAAAAGAATATGGTATGACTAATGTGCCAGGCACTAAGGTTGTCTTTATTCAATTAGATAGCGTGACAGATGGTAAACCAACATCAGAGCAATTAGAGTTTATGGCTAATCTCTATCGTGCACAGATGGGCGAAGAAGCCTTACAACTGATTTTACGTGACTTAAAAGACAACGCTAAAATTGAGATCTTTGACAAAGATTATCAATAAGTTATCTTTAAATCTTAATAGAAACCCAGCTTAGGCTGGGTTTTTTTATGAATATCAAATATTGATATTGAGTGTTTATATCTATTTTTCTTAAAAAAGAATATTTGAGAGCAACCCCGATAATTTTTCTGTAACTCAGCTTTTGTTCATTTTATTTTTCCTATTCTCTCGACATTTTATTTTTATGTAATTGCAGGTTTATCAATATCTTGTCATTATTTTTTTGCATTCAGAAAACACTGTTTGCTATTGAATTTAAAATTATTTTATAAAAGGAAATTATGATTATGACGATGGATAAAAAAGTGTTATCAGGATTTATGGCTTCAATCTGCCTTGCTTTAGGACTAGGACTTTCACCGCTTTCTTATGCAGAAGAAACACCTGTTTCAACCCCCTCGATTTCTATTGAAACGAGCACATCTGTTGATAAAGAAGTAAAAGAAGTAAAAGCAAATGTAGAAGGTAAGGTTGATTTAAATACAGCAACGGTTGATGAGTTAATGGGGCTTAAAGGTATTGGTAAAGCGAAAGCTCAAGCTATTATTGATTACCGTGAACAATTGGGTCGATTTACCTCTATTGAACAACTTGAAAAAGTATTTGGCATAGGGATGAAATTAGTCGAACAAAATCGTGATTTTATCGTCATAAACTAATGAGCTAATTTGCATTTTATATTGTATGTAGCACGTTTATTGAAAAGATAAATATTGTTTAATAACTTGTGTTTCTCTTCGTAATAAGAGAAACACATTTCCATGAATTGATTTGTTAAATGGAGTGAAAGATAAAAGAGCTAAATTGAGATATTACTAAATTTATTTTTTTGACTATATTTATTGTATCGCAAAGAAACGTTATCAAAAATTTTAATATAACAATCAAGAGGTAATGAGTTTGTATGAGTACATTAATTAAAGTTTATGGTTTTCATTTGGATGTTTTTGAACACGTGAATAATGCACGTTACCTTGAGTTTTTAGAACAAGCCCGATGGGATTGGATTGAACAACATTTAGATTTTGCTTGGTTTAAGCGCAATGGTTTGGCGTTAGTGGTCGCTAATATCAATATTAATTATCACTTACCAGCAAGTCTTGGTGATGAGTTGATTATTGACTGTGAAGTTGCTGAAGTCGGGATTAAAAGTGGTGTACTGTCTCAAAAAATAGTCAGAAAAAAAGATGGTGCGCTTATCTCTGATGCATTAATCACTTTTGTTCTTGTAGACATCAATACCAAAAAAGCACTGACCTTAACGGATCAGCTAAGAGAAAAACTAGAGTATGTGCGCCAATCATCATAATACGAAGTGATTTCGTATTATAAATAAAAATAATGCGGTCAAGATGAGTTAACTTAACGTAATTTAAGGCAGTGGTAATACATGAGAGGTTATCACTGCCTAAGCCAACAAGTTGCAGTGATAACAAACAGTGGACGATATTACAGTAACTATTTTAACCCTACTTTCTGTTTCATTGCCTGCATGATTTGCGTTTTATCAGCTAAATAAGTGTTTAATCCGCGTTGTCTTAAATGGCAAGCTGCACATTCGCCACAGCCATCACCTTGAACACCGTTATAGCAAGTCAAGGTTTCATGACGAACAAAATCTAATTTTTGGTAATAATCTGCTAATGCCCAAGTTTCAGCTTTATCTAGCCACATTAATGGAGTGATGAATTTAATATCACGTGCAATACCTAAATTGACTGCATGATTTAGTGCTTTGACAAATTCATCACGACAATCAGGATAGCCTGAAAAATCAGTCTCACAAACTCCTGTAATGACACTTTCAGCCCCAATTTGGTAAGCGTAAATAGCAGCTAAAGTGAGGAAAAGAATATTTCTACCCGGTACAAAGGTACTTGGAATATCACTTTCTTCACTTTCTTTGAAATCAGGGACAGGTATATTGTCGCGAGTTAAGCTACTGATAGCGAGTTCATTGAGTAAATTTACATCCAAAACTTTATGCGCAGTTGCCCCCAGTAATTGACTTACTCTTTGTGCTACCTCAATTTCTTCTTTATGGCGTTGCCCATAATTAAATGTAATGCAATGTACTTCATCGTACTTTTCTTTTGCTTGAATAAGGCATGTTGTCGAATCTTGTCCACCGCTAAAGACAACGACCGTTTTTTTCATCGGAATACTCCTGAAAATTGAATTTACATAAGGATTAGTACGCATAAAAGTACATATATTATGACAATTTATTACCGATTTATCATTAGATGATTACTCTTATAGTAAGGGGCAGGTTATCATTATTTTTTGTAGGGGCATATTTTGAAGGAGTATCTATGTTAGATAAGATTGACCGTAAATTATTAGCGCTATTACAGGAAGATTCAAGCCTCTCACTGAATACTTTGGCTGAGGCTGTTAACCTAACCTCAACGCCTTGCTGGAAACGATTGAAACGACTTGAGGATGAAGGGTATATTCGTAAGCGAGTTGCCCTACTTGATAGTGAAAAAATTGGGCTAGGTCTAACAGTTATTGTTATGATTAGAACACAGCAACATAATAGCGAATGGTACGAACAATTTGTTTCATTTGTTAAGCAAATGCCAGAAGTACTGACATTCTATCGAATGGCGGGTGAGTGTGATTATCTAATGCATGTTGAAGTGGTAGACATGAAAAGTTACGACTTGTTTTATAAGCGTATGGTTAATGGTGTACCTGGTCTTATTGACGTGACTTCTAACTTCGCAATGGAAAAAATTAAATACACAACGGCAATGCCGATACCTGAATAAGGTTCATCTTTACCAACTGGCACTTTTATTTTTTGTATAACCTTAGGATTTAAGGCGTGGCTCTATTTTCACAGCTCAGTTGGTATTTCCTCAGTGAATGGCGTCGTTATGTCGGTGCTATTTTCTTATTGATGGTTATCGCAGTATTACAGGTGATCCCTCCTAAAATTGTAGGGATCATTGTGGATGGTGTTGATAACCATAGTCTGTCGTTTAGCCAAGTAATGAATTGGGTTGGCGTGATGGTGTTAATTGCCCTCGCGGTTTATCTTTTGCGTTATTTTTGGCGACTTTGGTTATTTGGTGCTTCTTATCAATTAGCCGTAAAACTGCGAATGCAGATTTACCAACAGCTTAATCAGCAATCCTCTTCTTTCTATCATCGTTATCGTACTGGCGATTTGATCGCTCGTACCACGAATGACGTTGATAAAGTCGTTTTTGCGGCTGGAGAAGGCGTTCTAACTTTAGTTGATTCAATGGTAATGGGACTTGCTGTACTTGTGATGATGAGCATCCAGTTAAGCTGGGAACTGACACTAATTTCACTATTACCTATGCCACTAATGGCCATTTTGATTAAACGTTATGGTGATAAGTTACATAGCCGTTTTAAAACTGCTCAGGCACTTTTTTCTTCACTGAATAATCAAGCACAAGAAAGCCTGAGTAGTATTCGCATGATCAAATCATTTGGACTTGAACAACAGCATGCTTCTCGTTTCGATGATGTTGCAAAAGAAACTGGGCGTCAAAATATGCGAGTTGCGAGAATTGATGCTTTGTTTGATCCCACCATTTTTATGGCGATCGGTTTTGCTAATTTACTCGCAGTTGCTGGTGGGAGTTATTTGGTACTCAATGACAAAATGACATTAGGTGAGTTAACCAGTTTTGTTATGTATTTAGGTCAAATGATTTGGCCTATGCTAGCGCTGGCATGGATGTTTAATATTGTTGAACGTGGTAGTGCTGCCTATAGCCGAATTAATAGCTTATTGAATGAAAAACTCGATATGATTGATGGTGATTTATCACCAAAACAAGGTCGAGGGATATTGTCTGTTGATATCGACCGCTTTCAGTATCCTGAACAAACAACGGATGTGCTTAAGAATATTCATTTCACCTTATCTCCTGGCGATATGTTGGGAATTTGCGGGATGACTGGAAGTGGAAAAAGTACACTACTTACCGTTATTCAACGACTTTACGATGTAACTGAAGGTGAAATTTGTTTTCAATCCATACCTATTTATCAATTAAAACTCGATGAATGGCGAGCGCGTTTAGCTGTGGTTAATCAAACACCTTTTTTATTTTCAGATACCATTGCAGGAAATATTGCATTAGGGCGTCCTAATGCAACTAAAGACGAAATTGAAGCGGTAGCTAAATTGGCCAATATTCATGACGATATTCTGCGTTTACCTGAAGGGTATCAAACGCAGGTAGGTGAAAAAGGTGTGATGCTATCTGGTGGGCAAAAACAGCGTATTTCTATTGCGCGAGCGCTACTCTTAGATGCGGAAATTTTGTTATTAGATGACGCATTATCTGCCGTTGATGGACAAACTGAATATCAAATTTTACAAAATTTGTCGCAATGGCGAAAAGATAGAACGTTGATTATCAGTGCACATCGTTTATCTGCTTTGGTTGGTGCTACTAATATCCTAGTGCTAAAACAAGGCGAAATTGTAGAACAAGGTACACATCAACAATTAATTTCAATACCTGGTTGGTATCAAGATATGTACCATTATCAGCAATTAGAGGCCGCGCTGGATGACGATAAGTAAAAATAAATCCGTTAAAGCGCTATTCCCTGCATTAAAGCGTCTTTTAACTTATGGTAAAACCTATCGCAAGCCTATGACATGGGGCGTCATTATGTTGTGGGTAGCCGCAGTTGCAGAGGTGGGTGGCCCATTAATTGTTGGTTATTTCATTGATCAAAAAGTGGCTACGAATAATGTTGAATTAACATCTTCATTAGGTTTGGCATTGGCGTTTATTCTTTTACAAATAATAGCTGCGACACTTCATTATTATCAGGCAATTGTATTTAATCATGCAGCTGTTGGGGTTGTACAACAATTACGCACAGATGTGATGAGCGCGGCACTAAAACAGCCATTAAGTGCTTTTGATAATCAACCCGTAGGCCAATTAATTTCTCGTGTAACGAATGATACCGAAACAATTAAAGATTTGTTTGTTAACGTCTTACCGACATTGTTCCGTGCCATTGCGTTAGTGGTTGTTATGTTAATTGCTATGTTCTTATTAGAGTGGCAAATGGCATTGGTAGCGATGACTATCTTCCCAGCAGTTATTGGTGTGATGATGCTTTATCAGCGGCTCAGTACACCAATAGTCCGTAATGTACGCCATTTTCTTGCCAATATTAATGATGGTTTCCATGAAGTTATCAATGGAATGTCAGTGATCCAGCAATTTAGGCAACAAGCTCGATTTGGTCAAAGAATGTCGGATGATAGCTGGCAGCATTATCAAGCCCGTATGAAAGCATTAAAACTCGATGGGCTGTTATTGCGCCCTTTGCTAAGTATGCTCTCTGCGTTGGTTTTATGTGGCTTATTGATGCTATTTGGCTATCAAGGCAGTGCGGTTATTGGTGTTGGGGTGATTTATGCGTTTATTAGCTATTTGGGGCGATTAAATGAACCGTTAATCACATTGACATCACAGCAGTCCATTTTGCAACAAGCGGTTGTTTCAGGTGAACGTGTTTTTGAATTGATGGATGCACCTACACAACATTACGGCTCATCATCACATATCATTACCCAAGGCAATATTGATGTTAATTCCTTATGGTTTGCCTATCGTGATGAACAATGGGTATTAAAAGATATCAATTTAACTATTCCTTCTCGCCATTTTGTGGCATTTGTTGGACATACAGGGAGTGGTAAAAGTACGTTAGCAAGTCTGTTGATGGGAAATTACCCTTGGCAAAAAGGGAATATTTATTTAGATGGGCAACCTTTAGAGGATTATTCTCATTATGCATTGCGTAGTGGTATTGCTATGGTGCAGCAAGATCCGGTTTTATTATCAGGTTCGTTGTATGACAACATTACATTAGGGCGAGAATGTGAAGAGTCACATTTATGGCAGGTATTAGAAACAGTACAGCTTGATCAATGGGCTAAAGCATTACCAGAAGGATTACAAACAGAACTTGGCGAACAAGGTAGTCGCTTATCTGCGGGGCAAAAACAGTTACTTGCATTAGCTCGTGTATTATTAATACCACCTCGTATTCTTATTCTTGATGAAGCAACAGCAAATATTGATTCAGGAACAGAGCAAGCCATCCAGAAAGCATTAAAAGTAGTAAGAGAAAAAACAACCCTGATTGTTATTGCTCATCGACTTTCAACTATTATTGAAGCCAATGAAATCGTAGTGCTTCATCGTGGTGCAATTGTTGAGCAGGGTGATCACATGGAATTACTCTCACAAAAAGGGCGATACTATAATATGTTTCAATTACAGCAGGTTAGAGAATCTTTACAAGAACAAGATCCTGTTGAAGTAGAATAATTGACTTAAAATTAATATTTGATTTTTTTAGAGGGCACATAAAATTATGTGCTCTTTTTTATTTCCCAACTATTTTGCTTTTATCAAAATAGCAGGTTTATGTCTGCACCAATACGGTGAATTTATTGGTTTTATTTTTCAATAATTAAAATTTTTATTTAAATATCAATACATTAAAAATTGGCATGTCTTTTGCTCTATAAACATTGTTCTTTCTTACATCGACGAGGTTTATATGAAATATATCATCGCCATAATTAAGCCATTTAAATTAGAAGAGGTCAGAGAGTTACTTTCTGAGTTAGGTATAAAAGGGATGACAATCAGTGAAGTAAAGGGATATGGGCGGCAGAAAGGGCATGCAGAGCTTTATCGAGGGGCCGAATACGAAGTTAATTTTCTTCCCAAAGTGAAAATAGAACTCGCCATCAGTGATGAGCAACTTGAGCCTGTTATACAAACGATTATGCAAGCGACAGATACGGGCAAAGTGGGGGATGGCAAAATTTTTGTTTTGGAATTATTACAAGCTGTTCGTATTCGTACGGGTGAGTTTGGTGATGAGGCTCTTTAAAGGAGAATTTCGATGAAAAGCTTACTTTCTTTATTATTAATGTTAGTACTTACAAACTTTTCTTCATCAGCATTTGCCTCTGAAATCTCGGTTATCGATAAAGCTGATAATGGTTTTATGTTGATTTGCACTGCACTGGTCTTTTTTATGACTATCCCTGGTATTGCCCTGTTTTATGGGGGATTACTGAGAAGTAAAAACGTACTTTCATTGATAACACAAGTGATGATGATCTTTAGTGTTGTGATCATTCTTTGGATAACTTTTGGCTACAGTTTAGCTTTTACTGCGGGTAATAAAGTGTGGGGTGGGTGGTCACTTACTTTCTTAAGTAATATTTCTTTAGCGTCAGTTTCAGGTTCAATTAATCAATATGTACACATTGCTTTTCAAGGCTCTTTTGCTGTAATAACGATTGCCTTGATTGTTGGAGCACTGGGTGAGCGTATCCGTTTTTCAGCGTTGGTTATTTTTACGGTTATTTGGTTTACGTTTTCTTATATTCCGATCGCTCATATGGTATGGGGAGAAGGCGGCTGGCTAATTGATGATGGCGCACTTGATTTTGCAGGCGGAACCGTGGTTCATATCAATGCGGCTGTTGCTGCCCTTGTTGGTGCTTACTTACTCGGTAAGCGACGTGATTATCAACACTTAGCCCTTAAGCCTCATAATTTACCGATGGTATTTATTGGAACGGCTGTGCTTTATATTGGTTGGTTTGGCTTCAATGCAGGCTCTGCGGGAAGTGCAAATGCAATTGCAGCCTTAGCATTTTTGAATACAGTGATTGCAACGGCAGGGGCAGTGCTTTCTTGGACTGCATCAGAATGGATCACTAGAGGAAAACCATCAATGTTAGGCAGTTGCTCTGGTTGTATTGCTGGACTGGTGGCGATTACGCCAGCTGCAGGCACTGTCGGTGTTATGGGCGCATTATTTATTGGTGTTACAGGTGGAATTATCGGACTTTGGGGTGTTGTTATTTTAAAACGGTGGCTAAAAGCTGATGATGTTTGTGATGTTTTTGGCATCCATGGAACTTGTGGCATTGCGGGATGTTTATTAACGGGGATATTTACGGCTTCATTTTTAGGGGGAGTGGGCTATAGCGATGGTATGACATTAAGCAAGCAAGTTTTAATACAGTTAATGAGTGTTGTTATTACAGTGATTTGGTCAGGAGTTGTAGCTTATCTTAGTTTTAAAATCGCAGATAAGCTGGTGGGATTACGAGTTTCTGAAGAAGAAGAGCATGATGGATTAGATTTAACCTCTCATGGTGAACGTGCTTATCAGCAGTAATTGTCTATTCCCCCTCTTTTGAGGGGGGAATATGCTTATTTAATTATTTTGTATATTTAGGGCGTTTTTGACGAATAACTCCCTCTTGAACGGATGAAGCAACTAATTGGCCATTCGTGTTAAAGAATTTACCTCTAACAAATCCTCTTCCTCCTGATGCCGATGGGCTTTCAATCACATACAGTAACCAATCATCAATGCGGAATGGACGGTGAAACCACATTGAATGGTCTATTGTCGCTACTTGAAGGCTTGGATCCATAAATCCTAAACCATAAGGTTGGAGAGCTGTGGGTAAGAAGTCAAAATCAGAAACATAGCCCAACATATATTGATGTAAAAAAGGATCTGATGGCATTTCACCACGGCTGCGATACCAAACATAGCGTTCAGCGGGTGCTTTAGAATAGCCAAAAGGGCTAAAGTATTGTACTGGGCGTGCTTCAAAAGGAGTTTCTCGTAATGCTAAAGATTTAATCGGCTCTGGTAATTTAGGTGCCAATTTTTTCAAAATATCATCTTGTGAGATAAGCTCATCGGGAAAAGGAACATCAGGCATTGCATCTTGATGTTCAAAACCTTCCTCAAACTCTTGAAAAGAAACCGTCATATAGAAAATAGGCTTACCCTGTTGGATAGCACTGACTCTACGAGTGCTAAATGAACCTCCATCACGGATAAATTCTACATCATAAACGATAGGTTTATGGCTATCACCGGGGCGTAAAAAATAGCTGTGAAAGGAATTAATATAGCGATTATCTGCAATAGTTTGTTTTGCTGCATACAGTGCCTGTCCTACAACTTGACCACCAAAAACTTGTGGTAATCCTAAATCTTCACTTTGCCCTCTAAATAGACCTTCTTCTATTTTTTCAAGTGCCATTAAATTGATGAGATCTTTCAATGCTTGACTCATAGTGTACCTGTACCATTAGATCGGGTTATTTTTTATAAAGTGATTATATACAATCCTAAGAATATAAAAAAACAATCTCCTTTTTATCTTCGGTAGCAATCTAATGATAAATGAACATGGGTAATGAGATTATTGTTTATGGCTTCACTTTAGGACGGGGAGGATATCAAGAAAGGCAAAAAGAGTGTTAAAGGTCGATGAATAAGAGATAAGCCTTAATTTGGGTAATTAATCATCACTTAGGCTCACTGTCCTTGCTATTTTTGTGAGTTTAAAACATAATGCGTGACGTCTTAGCAATAAGACAATCTATGGGGTCTTGTTGGTTCTCCCGCAACGCTAACTTGTTAACTCGGTCAGGTCCGGAAGGAAGCAGCCATGGCAGGTGTCGCGTGTGCCGGGATGTCGCTGGCAAGGCCCCACCCAATTTCTAGCCTTCTAAAATTTATCTCTTCTTATTTTTTCACTAACTAATAATGCTTTTTGTGTGTTATTTCTCCGTTTTTGAATATCAATATTACGTATGTAGAAAATAATATATTCAATGTCTGGATGCATTATTAGAAAATAGCTGATGATATTTATAATATGAAAGAGGGATTTTGAGTAAGATAATGCAGTCATGCCGTAATAAGTTAACGGCATGATGGTGTGTAATCATTCTACTGATAAGAAAACGTGAATAAAAACGATATCTAAATTAAGAACTAATAACCCTACTACTATAAAAAATAAAAATAGCAAAAATAAAACTAAGGTAATTAAATAGAACTAAATTATCTTACAAATTTCCAAACAGATGCTGGAATTTTGTCATAGAGTTTATTCATAGTGAGCTCAGCTAAACGATGATCAGCCGCTGAATAAAATAGCTCCAGCTCATCATCAGAGAGTTCGTATTTGTTTTTTTCAATTACTCGCTCTAATGTTTCGATTGAGGTACATTTTCTTAAACGCATTAGATAGTCTGTCTTAGTCATGTTGTCTTTTCTCTATTATTTAAAATAAAACTAAAGATAATTAAATTTACTTAATATAACTTTTTGGGTTTTTGGCTATAAGGGTTAAAAGTGAATGATTTAACTCTTTCCAATTATTGATATCTGAGTAAGAAATTGATGTATTACCAAATAAACGATAGGTTTCTTCAAGGTACTCTTCTATAAGAGTATTAATTACTTGTTTATCAGGGTATTTAATCTTAAATTTCCAACTAAAGTCCATAATGTGTTCAATTAAGACATTAAGGTCAACGCTTTTTGTGCTACTCAGATCATTGTGCCAAACGGTGTTGCCTTTATCTAATGAGCCTAAAGCTTGCTGCAATAGCTCTTCACATAAAAACGACAATTCAGCTAAATCTACTTTTTCTGGTGAATATTCGTCCATAACTTATCGTGGCTGAATTAATAGAAAATATTCATTAATAATGGTAAATACGTATAGTTAGACTTATTAATGAGACACATCACATAATTCATTAATGGATTAATAAAAAAACACAAACTTGAGATTGGGCATTTATATTTACCCGTATGCTAAAAGAGTTTAATAATTATATTTATTATTTCTAACAAAGTAATAGCATATCAAAAGATGATATCAAATACTCATTGCATACAAAGGAGTTTAAAAAATACACAATAAAATGCTTCTTTGCTTAATATAGCACTATTATCGCATAAGTCACTATCTGAACAACAGAATTTTGTCTATTTTCGTAAAAATTAATATATTCCAATCAAGATGATGTTTTTTTAACATTATGATTATCTTTGTTTTTATTGTATTTTACATGTTTAAGCGTGTAAATGAGGTCTATTTATCGCTGTTATTTATAAATAACACTCTGTTTGATTTTGACAAAAAGTCATATATAAGAAAAAAAATAAAATGAGTTTATTGATTAAAGAGATATTTTTTAAAAATAATATACTGAGATAAGTTTTCATTTTAAACGATATATCAATAGATAAAGAAAAAGGTCGCTTATGCGACCTTTTTTGTATTCACAGACAAATTAGTGTGAATTACTTGGATGCTCTAAATCTTCGTTTTTCTTCGCAAAACGTCTACGGATCACGACGAAGAAAATAGGAACAAAGTAGATAGCGAGGGAGGTTGCGGCAATCATACCACCGAATACACCTGTACCTACGGAGTTCTGTGCACCAGAACCTGCACCGTTACTTAATACCAGAGGAATAACCCCTAACATAAAGGCCAGAGAGGTCATTAGAATTGGACGTAGACGCATTCTAACAGAGTCTAACGTTGCTTCTATGAGTCCTTTGCCTTCTTTTTCCATCAAGTCTTTGGCGAATTCAACAATCAAGATTGCGTTTTTCGCCGATAACCCAATGGTTGTTAAGAGCCCAACCTTAAAGTAAACGTCGTTCTCAAGGCCTCGGAATGTGGTGAGTAACAGCGCACCGATAACACCTAGAGGAACCACGAGCATAACAGAGAACGGTACTGACCAGCTTTCATAAAGAGCAGCAAGGCAGAGGAATACAACTATCAAGGAAATGGTATACAGCGCAGGCGCTTGGTTACCAGATAAACGTTCTTGATATGACATTCCTGTCCATTCATAACCAATACCACTTGGTAATTTACTTGCGAGATCTTCCATCATTAGCATTGCATCACCACTACTTTGACCCGGTGTTGCACTACCTTGAATTTGGACTGCAGGTAAACCGTTATAACGCTCTAAACGTGGAGAGCCATATAACCAAGGATCTTTACTTGTATCAATGAATGATGAGAATGGAACCATCTGACCAACATTGTTACGAACATAAAGATTACCAATATCTTGTGGCAACATACGGAATTGTGATTCAGCTTGAACATAAACTTTCTTAACACGACCACGGTCGATAAAGTCGTTTACGTAGCTACCACCAAACATGGTACCTAATGTTGAATAGATATCGCTGATTGCAACACCTTGAGCCTGTGCTTTTTCTAGGTCAATATATAGACGATACTGTGACGTATCTTCCTGACCATTAGGACGCACACCCATCAACATTTGAGATTGTTGTGCCGCCATTCCGAGTAATTGATTTCGTGCTTCCATGAGTTTTTCGTGACCGAGATTCGCTTTATCGACTAACTCGAATTCGAAACCACCCGCAGAGCCTAATTCAACAATTGCTGGAATATTAAATGAGTAAACAAAGGCTTCTTTAATTTGGGATAATGCCATATTGGCACGCCCTACAATTGCCGGAACTTTGTCTTCATCTGCTTTACGTTCATCCCAATCATTCAATACAACGAAGACCAGACCCATATTTTGGCCTTGACCACCGAAGCCGAAGCCACTTACGGTAAAGACGGATTTAACGAGTTCTTTTTCATCGGTATTGAAGTAGTCATTTACTCTTTCTAATACGTCTTGAGTCTGTTCTTGTGTGGAGCCAGCAGGTAACTGAACCATTGTCAGTAATACCCCTTGGTCTTCTTCTGGTAAGAACGATGCAGGTAAGCGAATAAACATTAATGCCATGCCTGCGACTAATAAAACGTAAATTAATAAGTAACGACCAGTACCACGAAGAGTACGGGATACACTATCAGTATAGTGATGGCTGCTTTTTTCAAAGGTACGGTTAAACCAACCAAAGAAGCCTGTTTGCACACCATGACTGCCTTTTGGTACTGGTTTTAACATCGTTGCACAAAGTGCAGGTGTTAAAATCAATGCAACGAAAACAGACAGAACCATTGCTGATACGATGGTGATAGAGAACTGGCGATAAATCGCACCTGTTGAACCACCAAAGAATGCCATTGGAATAAATACCGCAGAAAGCACAAGGGCGATACCCACCAGTGCACTTTGGATTTGTCCCATAGATTTACGTGTTGCTTCTTTAGGTGATAAACCTTCTTCTTGCATAACACGTTCGACGTTTTCTACCACAACGATGGCGTCATCCACCAGAAGCCCGATGGCAAGCACCATCGCAAACATCGTCAAGGTATTTATCGAATAACCAAACGCTGAGAGTATGGCGAAAGTACCTAACAATACAACAGGTACTGCAATTGTTGGAATTAACGTAGCTCGGAAGTTCTGTAAGAACAGATACATAACTACGAATACCAGCATAATAGCTTCAACAAGTGTTTTTACCACTTCGAAAATAGAGATCTTAACGAATGGCGTTGTATCATAAGGATAAACGACCTCTAATCCCGCAGGGAAGAACGGTTCCATTTCAGCTAATGCAGCACGTACAGCAGTGGCGGTATCTAATGCGTTAGCACCTGTTGCTAATTTAATACCAATACCAGAAGCGGGTAGGCCATTAAAGCGAGCAATAGTACTGTAGCTTTCAGCACCCATTTCAACCACACCGAGATCTTTTAGCTTAACCTGCGAACCATCTGTATTGACTTTCATCAGGATATCGCCAAATTGCTCTGCGGTATTAAGTCGAGTTTGAGCAATAATAGATACGTTTAAACGCTGACCAGGAACAGGAGGTGTACCCCCTAATTGACCTGCTGCCACTTGGTTATTCTGTGCTCTAATCGCACCGATAACATCAAGTGTTGTCATGTTATATTTCACCAGTTTATCTGGATCTAACCAGATACGCATTGCGTATTGGGTACCAAATAACTGGGTTTCACCCACACCGGTTACACGGCTTAATGGGTCTTTAATCGTTGCACCCACATAGTCTGCGATATCATCTTGTGACATTGAACCGTCATTTGAGATGAAACCTGCAACCATCAAGAATGAACTTGAGGATTTATCAACACTAATCCCTTGTTGTTGCACTTCCTGAGGTAATAATGGCATAGCAAGTTGCAATTTATTTTGCACCTGTACTTGCGCAATATCAGGATCAGTACCTGCTTCAAAGGTCAGAGTGATATTCATCATACCGGCTGAGTCACTGGTCGCAGACATATACACCATGTTATCGATACCATTCATATTCTGTTCGATAACTTGGGTAACTGTATTTTGCACAGTGGTGGCGTCAGCACCAGGATAAACCGCAGAGATAGAAATCGCTGGCGGTGCAATCGTTGGATACTGGGCAACAGGCAGTTTGATGAGTGCCAGAAGACCTGCGAGCATGGTAATTATCGCAATTACCCACGCAAATATCGGTCTATCTATAAAAAACTTAGGCATGGATCACCGACTCCTTATTGAGGATTCTTAGCTGGCTCAGTTTGTTCAGGTGATGGCTTAGCATCTAAATTTTCTTCTTGAGGCGTTACTGTCATTTTTGGTTTTGCTTTTTGCAATCCAGAAACGATAACGCGCTCACCAGCCTGAACACCACTATTAACGAGCCATTTATTACCAACAGCTTGTGACACATCAATGGTACGAACTTCAACAACATTGTCTTTATTGACAACCATTGCTGTCGCTTCACCACGAGCAGTACGAATAACAGCTTGCTGTGGGATCAAAATTGCATTTTGACGAATACCATTTTCTAATTTAGTACGAACAAACATACCTGGTAATAGTTCCCCAGTAGGGTTAGGTACGATAGCACGCATAGTAATTGAGCCGGTTGTTTCATCAACAGTGACATCAGAAAACTCTAAATGGCCTTTCTGTGCGTAAGCTTGCCCATTAGTCAATGTTAAATGAACAACAGGTTTGCCTTGCTCTTGACGAATAACGCCACTTTCAATTTCATTTTTAAGTTTCAGATAATCTTCACTCGATTGTGTCACGTTGACGTAAATCGGATCGATTTGCTGAACTGTAGTTAGTGCTACTTGCTGACCTGGAGCGACAAGTGCACCTTCAGTCACAGTAGATTTACCTGAACGGCCTGAAATTGGCGCTGTTACTTTTGTATATTCAAGATTAATCTTTGCAGTTGTTACAGCTGCTTCTCCTGCTTTAACAGCAGCTACAGCTTGTGCATATTGAGATGTTGCAGTATCAAAATCTTGTTTACTGACATAGTTTGTACCTAGCAGAGGCTTATAACGCTCCACAGTGAGACGAGCTATTTCAGCATTAGCTTTAGCTTTCGCTAATTCAGCTTGCGCACTATTTAAAGTTGCTTCAAAAATAGCTGGGTCGATTTGGTACAAAGATGTACCCGCTTCTACATAGCTACCTTCTTTGTAATTGCGGTTTAAAATAATGCCGCCAACTTGAGGGCGAACTTCAGCAATACGGAAGGCTGATGTACGACCTGGTAAATCAGTGGTGATTGTCAGAGCTTGCGCTCCTAAAGTCACAACACCTACAGCCGGAGCAGGAGGAGGCCCCCCAGCAGACTGTTTAGCTTTGTCGTCACATCCAGCAAGAACCAAGCTGCCTGATAGCACTAACAGAGCCAGAGGCAAAACCCCTCTGTTTTTTCGCATAAGAAAACCTCTATTCAAACGTTGTTTCCCGGGATAAAAATAATTAAGTTGATGATTGATTGCGATGTATAGTACAAACATACATGAATGTATGTAAATTAACTTCAGTCAAAATCGAGGATTAATGGCACGAAAAACTAAACGGCAGGCACAAGAGACAAGACAGCAGATTATTGATGCTGCACTTAGGCTATTTACTGTGCAAGGCGTTTCTGCCACATCACTTTCAGATATTGCGGCCGCTGCAGGAGTTACCCGTGGCGCAATATATTGGCACTTTAAAAATAAAGTGGATTTATTTACTGAAGCGTGCGAACTCACCGACTTAAAAATAGAATCTTTAGAAATAGAGTATCAAACAAAATACCCAGATGATCCACTATTTGTATTAAGAGAATTGCTTATTTACATATTGACATCGATTGTCGAAGATCCTAAACATAATGCACTTTTAGAAATATATTTCCATAAATGCGAATTTGTCGGTGAAATGACACCAATTGTTGAAATTCGTAGAGAATTGTGTGCAGCTGATTACTCTAGAATAGAACAATCTTTATCTCGTTGTGTTGAAAAAAAACAACTACCATCCGACCTTAATTTAAGAAGGGCGGCCATCATGTTAAGAGCTATGATGACTGGGCTTGCTGAAAATTGGTTATTTTCACCAGAAAGCTTTTCTATCAAAGATGAAAGTCAATATTTGGTTGATAGCTTTATTGATATGATAAAGCACAGTGCAAATATGAGAATATCTGCGTCCTCTTAATTTATTATTAAACAAAAGGAAGACATCTATGAGTAAGGTCTTAGTTATTGCTAATGGTGCAGCTTATGGTAATGAGTCATTATTTAACGCACTGCGTTTATCTATTACATTAAAAGAACAGCACCCAGAAACTCAATTAAATATCTTTTTAATGTCAGATGCTGTTACAGGGGCTTTAGCTCGCCAACAGCCTAAAGAAGGTTATAACTTACAACAAATGCTGGAAATTTTAACGGCACAAAATGTTCCTGTTAAATTATGCAAAACATGTACAGATACTCGTGGTATCAGTGAGTTACCATTAGTTGATGGTGCAGAGTTAGGTACATTAGTTGATTTGGCACAATGGACGCTTGATGCGGATAAAATCCTAACATTCTGATTGTCGCTTCATTTTCTCAGCCGAGAAACAACCCCAAGCAACTTGTTCTGTTTACACTGCCAATTGAACGTAATTGGATTATACTAATAAACAGTTTTTCAATATTAATTGAACAAGTTGCTTAACCATGCGGATACAAACTTTTTTTTCTCAATTTAATAATCGAATGACGACGATTGTCGCCGCGACTGCTATTATTTTTATTCTTTGGTGCCTCTCTATTACTTCGGTTTTAGCCGCGGTTTCAAGTAATCTACCGACTCAAGAAAATATTCAAAATCAGCTTAATTTATTAAATAAACGTAGTGAGTTAAGTGCAGAAGATAAATTAACAATTGCGGATTTAGAACAATCACTTTTATTACTCGATAATATTCAACAGCTAGAAAAAAAATCAGTAAATTATGATAAAACGGTAGAGCAACTACCTGAAAAGCTGCGTAGTACGCAATATCAACTTAATCAATTAAAACAAAAAGTCGCTAATAAAGAAGCAGATGACTACCAAAAATCATTGGAAGCATTACCATTAGCAACATTAGAATCGCAATTAGAAAGTGTTCTACAATCCTTACAAAAATCCCAAGATGATTTAGCTAATTACAGTAATGAACTTATCGTATTACAGACACAACCTGAAAGGGCGCAATCTGTTTTATTTAATAACTCAGATAGATTGCAACAAATAAGGACATTGCTGAATAAAAGTAGTGCAGATAAAGCACAAATGCGGCCTTCTGCTGTGCAGTTATTACAGTTAGAGCAATATTATCTTCAACAACAAAATAATTTTCAAAAACGTACATTACAGTCAAATGTGCAATTACAAAGCTTATTACAACTTCAACGTGACTATAGCTCTGCGTATATTGACCTTTCACAGGAACGCGCACAACTGCTTCAAGATGCCATCAGCGATAAACGTCTAGATAGTTCAGAAGAAACAGCTAAAGAAGCACAAAGCACCGAACTTGATAATCAAGCGATTAATAATGATCCATTCTATTTAGCGCAAACAGAAATCAATAAGCATCTTAGTGATAAACTGATCGTTACAACACAAAATAATAACGAACTAAATCGCCATAGCTTAATGGTGAAAAACCGCTTAGATAGAGCCATTCAATCTGAACGAAACCTAAAAGAACAAATTGATGTATTAAAAGGAAGTTTGTTACTTTCCCGAATTTTATTTGAAGAGCAAGTTGATTTGCCGGATGGTATTTTTATTAATAATTTGCCTGATAAAATCGCTGATTTGCGGTTAGAGCAATTTGAAATTAATAAACAACGTGATCAGATAATACAACCCAATATCTATATTGATCGGTTGATGCAGGAATACCAAATTACTCATCCTGAAGTCACCGACCCTAATGTACTAAAAGAGTTACGTAGTGCATTAGAATTACTTGTTGATGCACGTCGGGAGTTGCTTGATAAACTCAATAATCAATTAGGCAATCAAATTTCAGGTTCGATTAACCTGCAAATGGATCAGCAACAATTACGCAGTGTCGTAAGCTCTTTAGAAAGTACATTAGCACAACAAATTTTCTGGGTGAGTAGTAATAAACCTATTAATCTCAATTGGTTTTCAACATTTCCTTCTCAAGCAGTGGCAGAATTCCAAAGTTTTAAATTGAATTGGTCAAATGAAAATCTGTTGATCGGGGCTAAGAAATCACTTCCTGTCCTTATTGCGTTGATTCTGTTTGGTTTAATACTGATTTGGCAACGTAAAAAACTTGATACTCAGTTTGAAAAACTTAATGGGGATATTAATAAGCTCAATAAAGATTCTCAGCTACATACACCACTGGCATTAGGTATTGTTTTCTTAAAAACATTACCACTTTCTTGTTTTGTTTTAGCGATTGGCTATTGGCTAATAAATAGTTTTAACGTGCAACAAGAGTTTATCTGGTCTTTTGCTTGGCAATTTGCGGTATTTTGGCTGATGTTTGAATGGTCTTATCGTTTAATGTCTGATAATGGCGTTGCTGTAAAACATTTTAAAATTCCTGTAGAGAGAGTTCAGCAAAACCGTAAACGTTTATTGCGTCTTTCTCTTCCTATGTTACCGATTATTTTGCTTTCTGCTTACGGTATTAATAACCCATTATCACTGGTGGGGGATGTTATTGGGCAGTTGGTTGCGATTATTTCACTGTTTTGCATTAGTTTATGTGCATTGCCGTTTTGTCGCGAAATGTGGCAAGAAAAAGGGAATCATGTTGTTAGAACGGTTGTGATCACCCTATTAACATTCTCGCCTTTAATTTTAATGGGATTAGTAATTTTTGGTTATTACTATACGGCGTTGCGTTTAGCAAATCGTTGGATTGATAGCTTATATCTGCTTATGTTGTGGTTCACTGCTTATCATGCCAGTTTACGAGGATTAACCGTTGCTGCTAGAAGACTTGCTTATCGTCGAGCGCTTGAACGTCGACAAGCAATGTTAAAAGAAAAAAAAGAGGGTGAAGATAATGGCCTTGAACCTATTCAAGAGCCTCCAATGGATATGGAGCAAATCAATCAGCAATCATTAAGACTGACAACAATGATTTTATTTATCATTTTTGCGTCTAGTTTCTACGGGATTTGGTCCGATTTTATTACTGTATTTACCTATTTAGATGGTATTACACTCTGGAGCTATACATTACCCACAGAGTTGGGAAATGTGGTTAAAGCCGTCACAGTAGCAGATCTCTTATTGTCTGTTTCTATCATGGCAATCTCTTGGTTTATGACGCGAAATTTACCAGGTTTATTAGAGGTATTAATCTTATCGCGTATCAAACTGCAACAAGGCGCTTCTTACGCTATTACGACTATTTTAACCTACGTTATTATTGCAATAGGCACCATTGTCTCTCTGGGAATATTAGGTGTGGCATGGGAGAAATTACAATGGTTAGCGGCGGCTTTAACGGTAGGATTAGGGTTTGGTTTACAAGAGATATTCGCAAACTTTGTGTCTGGTTTGATCATCTTGTTTGAAAGACCAGTTAGGATTGGGGATACCGTCACCATCGGAACATATTCAGGTACAGTTAGCCGAATTCGAATTAGAGCAACAACAGTGACAGATTTTGATCGCAAAGAAGTAATTATTCCTAATAAAGCTTTTGTAACAGAACGGCTTATTAACTGGACATTATCTGATACTGTCACACGCATTATTATTCAGGTGGGGGTGGCATATGGTTCTGATCTAGATAAGGTCAAAGCTATCTTAATGAAAGCAGCGAAAGAGAATACCAGAGTGATGACTGAACCTGAGCCAGTCGTGTTATTTACTGAATTTGGCGCCAGTACGTTAAACCACGATTTACGTTTTTATGTCAGAACATTAGGTGATAGAAGTATTGCAATTGATGAAGTGAATCGTGCAATTGATAAGCTTTGTAATGAAAACGATATTAATATTGCATTTAACCAACTTGATGTTTATTTGCATAATAAACAAGGTGATGAAGTACAAGAGGTAAAACGGCCTCTTGATGGTTCGACACCTGAAGCCAATACCCCTTTTGCTTAATTAAAGGGCGTGTTTGTTGATTGTGTCGCCAATTTGTTTTCATAATCTTGGCGCACAATCTCAAGGGCTTCTAGTGCTGTTTTAGGATCAATATGGTGACTTTCAAGTAAATAGATAAGATCAACGGCCAACTGAACAGATTTTGGTGCTTCTTTTAAACTCATAATTATCGCCTTTAAAATTTATCTTCTTGTTTTTCAATGCTCTTTTCAATAGAGAAAAGGGCGTTTTTACAACGCGCTAGGCGATTTTCAAGTGCAGCAATCTCTTTTTGCAACTCTTGTTGTTGCATAAAACTTTGTGCTTGCGTTAATGAAAGCTCTCTATCTTGGATCATGGCGTGTAATCTGCGCTCATAATCCTGATGTTGGGCAAGTTTTTGGTATAAATCGACACTTTTTTTTCGTTGAGTAAGCTGGTTCTCTTGCTTTCTTAGTGTTTGTGTCGATAATTCACGAGTTAATGCTTCTATTTGTTGTAGGATTTGAGTGGCCAGAAATTTAACCTGCTGGCTTCGTTGTGCCTCAACACAAGCGATTAACTGGGTAAAATTATCGCGGATCTGTTGCATATAGCCGCCAAGTGAATCACTTCGGCGGTGGAACAGTGCTGTGTCGAAGCAAGGTGCTGCAATTTTTTTGTTTGCAATAGGCGCCAGTGTTTCGGCAAGATTGTCTATCTGTTTTTTAAACAAGCTTAAAGGATCAGGTTTATTCATCGGGTTCTTGTTCCTGTTTTGATAAAAACATGAATTGACTTAAAGCAACAAAAAAGAGTTGTTAACTGGCTTTCTGTTGCATTTTAACGGCATATTGCATAGATTCTATCGTTTCGTTTTTTATTATGGCACTGATTATGACTGCTAACGCGCAACAACTGCAATTTATTAAAGACAGTATTGAAACCATTCCTGATTATCCAAAAGAAGGGATATTATTTCGTGATATCACTACATTACTGGATAATCCTGCTGCATATCAGGCAACCATTGATTTATTGGTAGAGCACTATCAAGGTCAGGGTATCACTAAAGTCGTGGGTACCGAAGCTCGCGGTTTCCTATTTGGTGCTCCGGTTGCTTTACGCCTCGGTGTTGGTTTCGTTCCTGTTCGTAAAAAAGGTAAATTGCCTCGCGAAACGCTCAGTGAAACTTATGATTTGGAATATGGCACAGATACTTTAGAGATCCACAAAGACAGCATTACGGATAAAGACAAAGTATTAATGGTTGATGATTTACTGGCAACAGGCGGCACCATTGAAGCAACAGCCCGTCTTATCCGTCGTTTAGGTGGAACTGTAACAGAAGCTGCATTTATTATCTGCTTACCTGATTTAGGCGGTATTGAACGCTTAGAAAAACAAGGCGTTCATAGCTTTACTCTGGTTGATTTTCCAGGACATTAATTTCTTCACTGTTTAAAATGTGGTGATACACGTCATTATTTTAAACATGAGTAATAGTGCGGGTGCTTTTGTGTTATTTATGATGTGATATATAAATATCTATGGCCCGCACAATTGTTTTTCCTCTCTGATACATTTCAAATATTCGACGGTTCTTTCATCAATATCTCATTTGTTTCTGACAAATCTCGCTCAATGGGGCGTCCCTGTGTTAGCATAGAGATAAATCTCGTTCAAATTTAGCGGAATCAATGAGCTATCAGGTACTTGCCCGTAAGTGGCGCCCACAAACTTTTAACGATGTTGTCGGTCAACGTCATGTGTTGACGGCTTTAGCTAATGGTCTTGATCATCAGCGACTTCATCATGCCTATCTTTTTTCTGGTACTCGAGGTGTCGGAAAAACCACTATTGCCCGATTATTTGCCAAAGGGCTTAATTGTGAAACAGGCATTACGAGTAAACCTTGTGGTCAATGTGCAAATTGCCTTGAAATAGAACAGGGGCGTTTTGTCGATTTAATCGAAATCGATGCTGCATCGCGTACCAAGGTAGAAGATACCCGTGAATTGCTTGATAATGTGCAATATGCGCCAGCGCGTGGACGTTTTAAGGTCTACTTGATTGACGAAGTTCACATGCTTTCTCGCCACAGTTTTAATGCGCTATTAAAAACATTAGAAGAACCACCAGAGCACGTTAAGTTTCTACTGGCGACAACCGATCCACAAAAATTACCTGTCACTATTTTATCGCGTTGTTTGCAATTTCATTTGCGTGCATTGGATATTGACCAAATTGCAACACAACTCGAAAAAGTGCTTACTGCCGAACACATTGAAAATGATGTAAGAGCACGCCAGCTTATTGCTCGTGCCGCCGATGGTAGTATGCGAGACGCTTTAAGTTTAACAGATCAAGCTATAGCAAGTGGTGAAGGCGTTGTCACCGCTGACGTTGTAAGTCAAATGCTTGGCACTATTGATGATGCACAGCCTTTAGCACTGATTGAAGCACTGGTAAAAGCAGATGGTCAACAAGTGATGTCGCTGGTCAATGAAGTGGCTTCAAGAGGAACTGATTGGGAAAACTTCTTAGTTGAGACTCTTTCGTTATTGCATCAAATTGCCATGTTGCAATTATTGCCTAGTGAGGATAATCCCCAAGAACAATTTACCCAAGAGCGTTTACGCCTATTGGCTAAATCTGTTTCACCACAAGATTTACAACTCTATTATCAAACTTTATTAGTTGGACGAAAAGAACTGGCTTATGCACCAGATAGACGCATGGGCGTTGAAATGACGTTATTAAGAGCGTTAGCTTTTCATCCCAAAACAGTGATTGATGAGGTTTCTTCTGCGCCATTAGCGCAAACTTTGCCTTCTACATCATCGACAACAAATCGAATGCCAGTGAGTCATGAGCAACCAGTGGCTCAGGCTCATTCGCCACAAAATACACGTTCTTCTTCGCCCATGAACAATGCCTCGTTAGGTAATAGTCCAGCGGCACAACTTTTAAGAGCACGGCAGGCGATAAAGGGGACTGAACAACAAACCCCGCCAAAAAAGCCTGAACCGGCGACGCCAAATCAGGCTAAGCCGGCTGCTAGTGCATTAGAACGGCTAGCAGCCGTGAGTGAAAGACGTCAACAAGTTGCTAAACGTCAACCTAATCCTAATGCACCTGAAAAAAAGAAAAAAGAAGCATATCAATGGCGCCCACAAAATCCTGAGTTGATGTCAACACAAGAGACAGTGTCTTCGCCTAAAGAAATTAAAGAAGTTCTCGAATACGAAAAAACGCCAGAGTTAGCGGCCAAAATTGCGAAAGAATCACAAGAAAGAGATGCGTGGGCTGCTGAAATTGAAAAAATGCCATTACCTAAATTGGTGCAACAACTGGCATTAAATGCGTATAAAGAGACAGTAAGTGAAGAAAACGTGATTTTGCATTTACGAACTAGACAGAAACATTTAAATTCAGCAAATGCATTACGCACACTCACAAATGCATTAAGTGAATTGCATGGAAAAGCAATTTCACTCACAATTATAGAAGATGATAATCCAGCGGTAAAAACGCCGTTGGAGTGGCGACAAGCCATTTATGATGAAAAATTGGCGTTATCGCGTCAATCGATTATTACGGATAAAACAATTCAAACATTACAGCAATATTTTGATGCTGAATTGGATGAAGAGAGTATCCGACCTGTTTAATCGCAACATATTGTATGACTTCATACTGTGTGGCTTTTACAAAGAGAGACAATTATGTTCGGAAAAGGTGGTTTGGGCAATCTGATGAAGCAAGCCCAACAAATGCAAGACAAAATGCAACAAATGCAAGAAGAGATCGCAAACTTAGAAGTGACAGGTGAATCTGGCGCTGGCTTAGTCAAGATCACTATCAATGGTGCTCATAATTGCCGTCGTGTTGAAATCGATCCTAGTCTGTTAGAAGATGACAAAGAGATGCTAGAAGATCTGATTGCTGCCGCCTTTAATGATGCTGCGCGTCGTATTGATGAAACGCAAAAAGAGAAAATGGCCTCTGTCTCTAATGGTATGCAATTACCACCAGGCTTTAAGATGCCATTCTAATGCAAACTAGCCCACTTCTTGAATCATTAATGGAAGCGTTGCGTTGTTTACCCGGTGTCGGGCCTAAATCAGCGCAACGAATGGCTTTCCAACTGCTTCAACGCGATAGAAGCGGTGGTATGCGACTTGCACAAGCGTTAACGCGTGCAATGTCTGAAATCGGCCATTGCTGTGATTGCCGAACTTTTACTGAAGAAGAGCGCTGTACTATTTGTGCCAATGCTCGTCGTCAGCAAAATGGGCAAATTTGTGTTGTCGAAAGTCCTGCGGATATTCATGCAATCGAGCAGACAGGGCAGTTTGCGGGTCGATACTTTGTTTTAATGGGACATTTATCCCCTTTAGATGGTATCGGACCGATGGATATTGGTTTAGATAGACTTGAAGAGCGTTTGAGCCAGGAAACAATTTCAGAAGTTATCTTGGCCACAAACCCGACAGTGGAAGGTGAAGCGACAGCCAACTATATTGCTGAGATCTGCGCTCAGTATGATATTACGGCAAGCCGAATTGCTCACGGGGTTCCTGTGGGGGGCGAGCTTGAAATGGTTGATGGTACAACACTTTCACACTCTATTGCTGGACGCCAAAAAATCCATTATTAATAAAATAAATATTTTATTTAAAAAGCACCTTTTACTTAATGTAACAAGGTGCTTTTTTCATTTAATATTATGAAAAATAGCGCAATTCTAATTTAAAATAATATTTTTAAGTCTTAAAACCTACTTTTTCTAAGAAATATCTTTATCTTCAAATTATCGTTTTTTTCTTTCTGATGAATTTTGCATCTTTATGTTACATTAATCATTATCATGAAAAATAATAACTGAATGATGGAGCATCTTATGATCCCTGACGTAGCCTTAGTTGATAACAGTGAACAACGTACCCCTCTGATCTTAGTGTTAGATAGCTCCGGTAGTATGTATGGTCAGCCTATTCAACAATTAAATGAAGGCCTTAAACTACTCGAACAAGAACTAAAAAATGATGTGATTGCCGCAAAACGCGTGCGTATTTTAGTGATTGAATATGGTGGATATGACCAATGT
Organism: Proteus vulgaris; assembly: GCF_023100685.1. Lineage (NCBI taxonomy): Bacteria > Pseudomonadati > Pseudomonadota > Gammaproteobacteria > Enterobacterales > Morganellaceae > Proteus > Proteus vulgaris. The sequence continues at coordinate 818,663 of NZ_CP090064.1, forward strand.
ACTGTGCATGGTGATTGGAAAGATGCTATGGATTTTACGGCTCCTGTTTTAGAAGCAAATGGCACAACCCCTATGGGACAAGCTATCACGCTAGCGCTTGAAGAAATAGAAGCTGAAAAACAGCGCTTTAAACAAGCGGGTGTTGCTTATACTCGTCCTTGGCTATTTTTAATGTCTGATGGTGTACCAACTGATCAATGGGAACAAGCGGCACAGCTTTGTCGCCAAGCAGAGGAAAGCCAAAAAACGGCAGTATTTCCGATTATGGTTGATGGAGCATCAGCAGAAGTGATGGGAAGCTTTAGCCGTAATGGTGTTAATGGTGTGAAAATGCTAAAAGGGCTGCAATTTAAAGAATTATTCTTGTGGTTAAGTGCCAGTATGCAAGTGGTTTCTCAGTCAACACCGGGCGGCACAGCACAATTACCTTCAACAGATTCTTGGGCGAGTGTACCTGTTTGATGAACGATTGGTTAGCTTATGGGGCATCGGTGACAGGCATTGCCCATCAAGAACGTCAAATTCCTTGTCAAGATGCTTATTTTATTCGCCGTAAAGGTGAGTATCTTATCGCTGCTGTTTGTGATGGTGCAGGCTCCTCTCGTTATAGTGAGCAAGGTGCTCAACTTGTTGCTCGGTTATTTACGCTGCGTATCACAGAGTGGCCAAATATCGATTTGTTAACCGAAAAACAGATAACACAAGGGGCAAAACAGCTCATTGAAGATATTCGCCTCCAACTGGCTGAATATGCAGAAATAAAACAGTGCGCACTTAATGAATATGCATCAACATTGGTTGCATGTTGGGTTGGTGATGATAGTGGCTATTTATTCCATTTGGGTGATGGTATTGCTGTGGTGGAATACTGCGATGGCACAAGTTATGTATCACAGCCAGAAAACGGAGAATATGCAAATCAAACTTGGTTTGTGACATCAGAAAATTGGGAGGCGCATTTACGCGTTATTCCTCTCAATAAACCAGTAAAACAAGTTATTTTGATGTCTGATGGTGTACAGCCTTTTGCCATGAATAAAGCGTGTGATGCTCTTTATGAACCGTTTATCACTCCAGTGATCCGTTATTTAAAAACAGTATCTGAAGACAGTGGAAGTGAAGCACTCGCGGGAACATTGGCAGATCCTCGTACACACTCAATTACGGGTGACGATAAGACCTTAGTGATTTGTATCAGGGATGAAGAGTTGTGGTAAAAGCGAGAAAAAAAGGGACGGCGATATCTGGGACAACACAACTGCAAGATGAAAATGGCAAGATTTATCAGATTGGCGATTTGATAAAAAGTGGGGGAGCAGGAAGTGTTAGTCACATTAATAATGCACCTTTCCAAGTATCAAAAGTTTATCATGATAAAATTGATAAAGCCTATTACCTGAAAAAAATTACTGCAATGCAGAAACTAGAGCCTTCATTAAAGGCTGTTTCTGTCAATGATATTCCAATAATTCAACTCGCATGGCCTCAAGCACGTTTATACAATAGCCAAAAGCAATTTGTTGGCTTTGTGATGCCCGAACTTGATGTGAAAAATACCATAGAGTTGGAATATATTCTTCAAGAGCGTCAAGCTAAAGCCCATAATTTACCCACAGGAATGGGCGCTAAAGTTAGCCTTGCTTATAATCTTTGTTCGTTGATTGATGCATTGCATCAACAAGGGCATCGTATTATTGATATGAAGCCATTAAACCTGCGATTTTATAAATCAAGTTTGTATATGTCTCTTCTTGATTGTGATGGTTTTAGTATTCAAGGGGAAAACATACGCTATCCCGCAGGGCAATTTACTGTCGAATATTTAGCCCCAGAATTTCAAGCAAAACAAACTATTCTACAAGATCAAGAAGAAAGACAAGATCGATTTGCTTTAGCTGTTATTATTTTTCAACTGCTTAATTTTGGTATCCATCCTTTTAGTGGTCGTCCTAAAAACGACACGGTTCCTACGGATATTCCTAGACGTATTGCTGGTCGTTTTTATGGTTATGGCGTAAAGACGCATAATTTAATTACCCCAAATGTTGCTAGTGGGCATAAACAATTGCCCGATAAACTGAGAACATTATTTGATAAAGCTTTTTCAGGAAATCCAACATTAAGACCTAGTGCGAAAACATGGGCTACGGCACTGTATGAGTATGCACAACCTGAAAAGCAACAAATGTTGGTATGTCAGAAAGATAAAAACCACCAATATTTTGCGGGTAAAGCCTGTGCAGCATGTGCAAGGCAAACCCAACTACAGCAAGTGGCTATTACTCAAAAGCAAAGTCAAATACAACGAGAGCAAATACGCCAAAATAGCGTCAAAAATGCCAATATTAGACATGTACCTACACATACGGTTCCAGCTAAACCAATACAGCCACCCGCTATTTTTATCGCGTTAAAACAAGCAATAAGTAAAGTTCCATCTGTTATTTTTCACACCGCTATTGCCATCATAGCGCCGATTATTTTCGGATTACTGTTGATGTATTTTATTCCTCAAGGAACAAGTGGGGATTTAGGTTTTACTTGGATAACTGACTTAATAAAAGCGAATTATATTGAGCAGTTACTAATAACAATGTTAAGTGTGATTTTTTTAATGATGATAGCCATTATTATACTCATCATTTTTATTCTCCCTTCATTACGTATTTTGAAAAGAAAACCTTAATGAGAGGGAGTTCATATGAATAAAACAATTAAACCGATCCTTATTATTGTTGGGATCGCCACACTCTTATTTCCTTTTTGGTTACCTGCATTATTAGTTTCAATCATTAGTACTATTGACAGTGTGAGTATCAAGATCCTTCCCTCATCAGTTCGTTTCGATGAGCGTAATTTCTTGCTGGGATTATGGTTAGGTTCTGCCATTATGACGATTGTCATGTTATTGCAATCGTGGCGCGCTAAAAATATCTTCTATTTTTTTGGGGGAGTTTTTGTTGTTCTAACGACATTTAGTCTTTCATTTTCAATCATTCCTCATAGTGAATTAGAAGATCGTCGCCGCTTTGTTTTACAAAATATAGAACAATCGCAGTGGAGTGATTTTCGTTATAGCGTGATTAATGCTGAAGATAACATCATTAAAACGATAGTTGTGAATCAGCCTAAAACACTGGGGTATCTCAAAGATCTTGAAAAGAAACGCATCGAATTACCGGGACTTGTTTATTTAACGGATGATGTAACTTCCGCAATGCAAGCTAAAGAGGCGTATCTGATTCATACAAAAGGAACACCAGAACAAAAAGAGGCAATTAAAACGCTCTCTTTTTATGGTGACTGGTTGCTGAATCAACCCGAAATTATTATTGCTCAAGCATTATCATCGCTTCTTACAAGTAGTAATGAAAGATTAGTGCAATCAGGTATTAACGCTATTACTACTGCACCATTAGTACCGGAAGCATGGCAAACGTTAGCATTAACCTATATTGCTCATACGCCACCCAATATGCAGATAGAAAAAGCAATGGCTGCATTAATGGTTTCTGATACGCTAAAATATGACAAATTGGGGCATCAGGATCCTTCATTACAACCGCTTATTGAAAAAGCGATTTCTGAATTGACAGAAAATCAACGTCAGATTTATCAGATCCTTCAAGCACGAGTGATAGAAGACCGTTTATATCGACAAAAGAATGCAGTTCCTGAAGCGGTGGCTAAGCTGGCAGGAAAAGTACTGCCAGTCACTTATGCAATAGCGAATAACAATGAGACTTATGTCGAATGGAAATCAATGATGAATGATAGGGAATATCCTGGGATCGTTCTTGTTGATTCACCAAATAAAATACAGAACTGGACGGAAATGCATTACCCGTCTGTTGGGCAATATATTCCTATTGCAGAAACGATTTTATCCGTTGATGTTGATCCTCAAGGACACGTTTTAAGTCTTTGGGTACAAAAAAGTAGTGGATACAATGTGTTTGATACGAAAGCATTAAGTGATGCTCGTGGCTGGCGTTTTATGCCAACAAAAGAGGGGTATCATCAACGTGTTACCGTTCGTTTTCAAAGTACACGTCTTGGTTGGAATGACTACACTATTAAACAACAACCTACATTAATTGCATTGGCGAAAGCTTATGCAAGGCAAAGCATTAAAGGTATTTCGAATGCTGAAAATGCGTTCATAGGTTTACAAAAGCAGGCACCAGAAAAAGAGTCGAGTAAATCGTCATCGCATTCTACCTATGATCCCTATTCTTCTATTTATTCAAAACGTGCACAACAACAAGAAGAACGGGCGGTATTACAAAATATTTTAAAAGAGATCCAGACATTACCTAATGGAAAAAATAACCACGAAAGTTGGGATAATAGTCTACGTTTCTTAAACGAAAAATTGGCACTTCATCAAGATAATGAAGATGTTGTAAGAATGGTAGTCCGCTTTGAATTGCAATATTACAATGTGGGAACAAATAATTTATCTCAATCTCCTGATATTTACCCACAAAATAAAGAGTATTGGCAAACCTTGTTATCACAAGCACGTAGCCATTTTGGGCAAGCTATTGCACTAAATCCAAATCGTGAAGACGTTTGGTTAGGTTGGGGAATAACGTGGCTAGATGAAGATCCTGAAATTGCAGCGGGCGCATTTGCGAAAGCAGCACAGCAAAAGTCACAAGAAAGCATTAGTTCTGTCATGCAAATGCTGGAAATGAGGATGGTGATAAATACTCTTGAGGGTGCTCGTTTAGAACGTTACCAAACTTTGAGAGCAAGAATGGATATGCGCTATTTGCCAGAAGGTGTTGAAGCTAAACCTTCAGATGATTATCTCAGCGATGACTTAACGCAAATCCAATTGGCTCAACGTGCGATACCAGCATCAGATCCGAATAGCAAAGTGGTTCACTTGCCTTTAAATACAGACAAAACTGAGCAATCAAACCGTACCTTTAGTGTCGATTTTGCATCGGCAAATATCAAAGATAGCACTCAGTTATTACCGAAAGTAAATGCTCCAATTACTGCACCTAAAACGGGCGATATGATTTTACAACTTGATGTTGATCCTCAAGGTGTTCCTACTGTGGTAATGCTAAAAACCAGTAGTGGTGATATGAATATTGACAATGCAGTGATTGATGTTGCTTATCAGTGGCGATTTAATGGCTCACCTTCTCGAAAAGGTAATGTGCTTTTGATATCTGTTCAATTTGGCCAATAATCTCACTTTGTTTAAATAATGTTATAAAAAAACGCCTTTTTTGTTGATCTTGAGGCGTTTTTTTTATCTTTCCTTATTCTCTAACTTATTGAAAGACATAAAATTGTTATCTTGATCACAAAAAAAACGTCTTTTGAAAACAGCAAAACCACTTAACTGAGAAAACAGACCGCTTAATTCGGTATACAACCGCTAAGCGATTTAGTCACACCATTCCTGAGTCAAAATTCTTATTATGTAGCTGCGGGCAGTTATCTCTCAGATTCGCTCAAATCATTCTTTGCTGTCCCGCATTACTCTTTGGCTGTTCGGTCTTGCCTGAAAAAAAGGTGTCTCATGAACAAAAATGCATTTTTAAAGCACGTACCTTGGGTGATCCTCGGGATTATCGGTGCTTTTTGTCTTTCAGTGGTTGCACTTCGCCGTGGTGAACACGTTAGTGCGCTATGGATAGTTGTCGCTTCTGTTGCCGTCTACTTAGTTGCTTATCGTTATTACAGTCTGTATATCGCTCAAAAAGTGATGAAGCTTGACCCAACGAGAGCGACACCTTCTGTTATTAACAATGATGGTTTGAACTATGTTCCGACCAACCGTTATGTCTTATTTGGTCACCACTTTGCAGCTATCGCTGGGGCTGGTCCTTTAGTTGGTCCTGTTCTTGCTGCTCAAATGGGGTACTTACCCGGTACGCTTTGGCTATTAGCAGGGGTTGTGTTAGCGGGTGCAGTACAAGACTTTATGGTGTTGTTTATTTCTACACGCCGTAATGGTAACTCACTTGGTGAGATGATAAAGAAAGAGATGGGGCCAATTCCGGGTACTATCGCTTTATTCGGCTGTTTCCTTATCATGATCATCATTCTTGCTGTGCTTGCCCTTATTGTTGTTAAAGCTTTAGCTGAAAGCCCATGGGGTGTGTTCACTGTTTGTTCAACAGTACCAATCGCCTTATTTATGGGTATTTACATGCGCTATATTCGCCCAGGTCGTGTGGGTGAAGTGTCAGTTATTGGTATTGTTTTACTGATTGCGGCGATTTGGTTTGGTGGTGTTATTGCTCACGACCCATTCTGGGGCCCAGCGTTAACCTTTAAAGATACAACAATTACTTTTGGTCTTATTGGTTATGCCTTCGTGTCTGCATTATTACCAGTATGGTTAATTCTTGCACCACGTGACTATTTAGCAACTTTCCTGAAAATTGGTGTTATCGTTGGTTTAGCTGTGGGGATTGTGATTTTAAACCCTGAACTGAAAATGCCAGCTGTTACTCAATACATTGATGGTACTGGACCATTGTGGAAAGGGGCTTTATTCCCATTCTTATTTATCACTATCGCCTGTGGTGCCGTTTCTGGTTTCCACGCCCTAATAGCTTCAGGTACAACACCTAAGCTTATCGCAAATGAAATGGATGCTCGTTTTATTGGTTATGGTGCAATGTTAATGGAATCATTCGTTGCGATCATGGCATTAGTCGCCGCATCTATCATTGAACCAGGTCTGTATTTTGCAATGAATACCCCACCATCAGGTTTAGGTATTACGATGCCGAATCTACATGAATTAGGTGGTGAAAATACAGCTGTTATCATGGGGCAGTTAAAAGAAGTTACCGTACATGCAGCTGCAACAGTCAGTTCATGGGGCTTTGTTATCTCTCCAGAAGAAATCTTACAAACAGCGAAAGATATTGGTGAACCTTCTGTATTAAACCGTGCTGGTGGTGCGCCTACCTTAGCGGTTGGTATCGCGATGGTATTCCATAAAATCATTCCTGCTGCGGATATGGGCTTCTGGTATCACTTTGGGATCTTGTTTGAAGCGCTCTTTATTTTAACCGCGTTAGACGCAGGTACACGTTCTGGTCGCTTCATGCTTCAAGACTTATTAGGTAACTTTATTCCTTACTTGAAGAAAACAAATTCGTTCATTCCAGGTGTTATTGGTACAGCGGGTTGTGTAGGCTTATGGGGATATCTGTTATACCAAGGTGTTGTTGACCCATTAGGCGGTGTTAAGAGCTTATGGCCATTATTTGGTATCTCAAACCAAATGTTAGCAGCTGTTGCACTGGTATTAGGTACGGTTATCTTAATTAAGATGAAACGCACTAAATATATTTGGGTAACTGTGGTTCCTGCGGTATGGCTATTAATTTGTACAACATGGGCATTAGGTCTGAAACTTCTCAGTGATGACCCACAAATGGAAGGTTTCTTCTACTTAGCAAATGAATACAAAGCGAAGATCTTAGCAGGTGGTGCCGATTTAACTGCGGCTGAAATTACCAATATGAATCATATTGTAATTAACAACTACACCAATGCGGGCTTAAGTATTCTGTTCTTAGTGGTTGTTTACAGCATCATTTTCTACGGTTTCCGTACCGCAATGAAAGCGCGTAAAAACCCAGAAGAAACAGCACAAGAAACACCATATGTTCCTATGCCAAAAGACGTTAAAGTGTCCTCAGGTCACTAATATTAGGTAAATAGTTTAACCCCGTACTGGTTTAGCTGGTACGGGGTTTAGGAGAAACTTATGTTTGGCAATTTAGGACAAGCTGGAAAATATCTAGGGCAAGCCGCTCGTATGCTGATAGGTATTCCCGATTATGATAACTATGTACAGCACATGAAAGATAACCATCCTGATAAGCCAGTTATGACCTATAACGAGTTTTTCCGTGAACGTCAGGAAGCCCGTTATGGTGGTGGTGATGGTAAAGGCGGTTTTCGCTGTTGCTAATAATCTGTAAAGGAGACACATAATGGAACCTATTGCAGTAACGATATTGACTGGTTTTTTAGGATCAGGAAAAACAACGCTTTTGCGTCATATGCTTAATGAAGAGCATGGTTATAAAATCGCTGTTATTGAAAATGAATTTGGTGAAGTGCCTATTGATGACGAAATTATTGGTGATAGAGCCACTCAAATTAAAACACTTACCAATGGTTGTATTTGTTGTAGCAAATCGAATGAATTAGAAGACACATTATTAGACTTATGTGACAGTCTTGATCGTGGTGAGATTGAGTTTGATAGGTTAGTTATTGAATGTACAGGCATGGCTGATCCCGGCCCTATTAGCCAAACATTTTTTTCTCATGAGGTGATCTGTCAACGCTATTTGTTAGATGGGATTATTACTCTTGTTGATAATATTCATGCTCAACAACAATTAGATCAATTTACTATTGCACAATCTCAAATTGGTTATGCTGATCGCATCTTATTAACAAAAACTGATGTTGCACCAGCATCACCCGAATTAATGGCTAGATTAAGACGCATTAATGCAAGAGCACCCGTTAATACCGTTATTCATGGACAAATTGATTTAGGTTTATTGTTTAATGTAAAAGGTTTTATGTTGAATGATAACCTTCAAGTAAAACAGCCTCTTTTCCGCTTTCAGCCAGAAAAACAAGATGATATCCATTCTATTGTACTGAAATTTGATTATCCCGTTGAGCTACAAAAAGTCTCCGATGTAATGGAAAAATTATTATTAAGCTTTGCTGATAATCTTTTACGTTATAAAGGGATATTAAATATTAAAGATCAACCTAATCGCTTGTTATTCCAAGGTGTGCAACGCCTCTATAGTGCTGATTGGGACAGAGCATGGCATGAAGATGAAATTCGCGAAAGCACATTGGTTTTTATTGGTATTCAATTACCAGAAGATGAGATAAGAGCTAGTTTTGATGCATTAATGCCAAGTACACAAGAAAATGCACATTAACCCAATACCCTGTAGTGAGTGTTAGAAAGTAGTACGAAGTAAGTAGTCGAAGTAACCGTAGTATAGCCGTAAATAGCAGTAACGAATATTGATAAGCTCCTGACTTGAGGAGGATCCTGTTCCTAGGATCTTATGTTTCACCCCATAATAATAACTATTATGGGGTGCTTTTTTTAATCACTGGAATTAGCCATTAGCAACGGCTTTATATTCCATAATCTCAATAATTTGAATATCGGTATGTTGCATTGCTCGGCTTGCTAACGCACATAAGTTTTCAATCGTTGAGTCAACATCATGTGCCACAATACCGTCATTACCTGTCACAAATGTATTATCAAGAGCCATTAATACAGCTTTATAAGCGGCACTTGCACCGGTTGAAACTTTCATAGCGCAGCTATTTGAAGCACCATCACAAATTACACCACTAATATCACCAATCATGCTACTAATCGCCATTGCCATGGATTCATAGCGTTCATCCATTAGCCATGCAATTGCACCTGCAGCGCCCATTGATGCTGTTGTGGCTGCACATAATGCAGATAATGCGGGGAATTTATGGTGAATATAGATAGCCAGTAAATGGGAAAGCATTAATGCTCTTGCCATTTTCTCTTCGTCAACTTGTAAATATTCAGCAACGACCACAACCGGCATTGTTGCGGCAATACCTTGATTGCCTGAGCCTGAGTTACTCATGGCGGGCAAGACTGCACCGCCCATACGAGCATCAGATGCAGCAGATGTACGGATCATGATCTCTGATAATAGATCTTTTGCTAATAGGCCTCGTTGTTGCTGGCGTTGTAAAGTTTGTCCAATATGTAAACCATAACTATTGTTCAAACCTTCTTTTGATAGCGCATCATTTAAATGTGCTGATTCAAGAATAAAAGAAATTTCTTCTACGGGTACCTGAGTAACAAATTGATAAATTTCTTGGGTATTTGTTTGGGTTAGTGTTTCTTTTATTTCGCAAGGCGATGCTGATTGTTCTGCACTATCACAAGTGTTATCAAGAACAACATCACCATTATGAATGATTTTAACGATATTGGTGTGATTGCCTGCAATAATGACAGTTGCACTGTTTTCACCATCTTCAATAGTGACTTCACTATAAAGAACTTCTTGGCACGCTTTTTTAATAGAAACATTAACAATACCAGAAGCTAGCAGCGCTTTGCTTTGTTTTACATGTTCTGGTGTGGCATTTTTTAATACTTCTAAACCCGCTTTACTATCACCGCCAACAGCCCCTAAGCTAGCAGCAATAGATAGCCCCACCATTCCAGTTCCTGGTACGGTAACGCCCATACCATTTTTCATTAAGTTCGGGGAAACTTCAGCGCTAATGCGAGTGATAGCGTGTTGAAGATAACTTGCTGCGGTAGCAGCCGCTAATGCAAGTGAGATAGGCTCTGTACAACCTAAAGCAGGTTTAACTTGTTGTTTTACTGCCGCTATCAATATTTTCCAACGAGAAGATAATTGTTCTTTCATTGCATGCACCCAATAAACAGTATGAAAATTCAATAGGTTATTCTATTTTTATTCTCTTCATCATACTGAATTTATGAGAGAAAGTTTTTTCTGAATTTACTAACATTGAATAAAATTTGAGAAAATATTACCTTCTTTGTCTTTAGTGTTGGTAATTTTTTCTACTTTAGAGAAAAACACATAAATTCACTTTGTCATTGTATTAATTTACATGAAAAAAAAGAGTCAGTTGCTCATTGGTTTAAAATGAACCAATGAAATAATAAGTGAATTAAATAAATTAATTTTATAAATATAAAATTAAATAAAAAAGCAATAGAATGAATACACGATCCTATTGCTAGTATAACTATCATACTTAAAGTGGGCTAACTCTGAATAGTTAAAATAAAGAGTAATGAATAGTAATTAAATATCACACTATTATTTTAACAATGAAAATAGTAGGCTCTTTATTTTTTGGAGTATAAAAATAACTTTCTGTTATTTTGTTAATTTTTTATGTTTATATTAATTGTTGTTTTTTTTGAATATAAATTCAGATTATTGAGAAAATATAATGTTTATTATTTGAAAATAACCTGAAGTAAGAAATATTACTTCAGGTATATTTATTAATAATAGAAGATAGCAATAATAGCACTATGGAATACAAAGCCGACCATAAGTGGGATCGCCGTCCTTTTTACAACATCAAACGGTTGCAATTTAGCACCACTAGATACTGCAATAATAACTCCTGCGACAGGAGACATACCTCGTCCCATATGTGACGCTTGTTGCATTGGTAAAATCATCGCAATTGGGTTGACACCCATGCTATGTGCAATTTGTGGAATAAGTTCAACGAATGCAAGGAAGGGAGCATTACCTGAACCCATAATAATTGCAGCAGCTAATGTCACGACTGCGAAGACCAATGCCATAGCAAATGGCGGCAAGCCCACAGATTCCGCCATCACAATCAGGCTATCTATTGCACCACTAACTTTAATACCATGAGCAAAGACACCTGCGGCGACTAATAACCCTACAACGTTACTAAATGCAGAGCCCATCCCCTTTAAGAAATGCTGGAAGCCCGCACACACTGATTTAAAATCACGTAAGCGTAATGTTTCAATTAGCATACAAATTGCCATTGAAATCAATACAATAGTGACCACATCAAGGTGAATTCCTTCAACAAATAGGCTTGATGAACCTACTGCCATAATAATCGGTAACATTGGTAGTAAGGCATAAAAGCCGGGTACGTTTTTATCACTCTTTGCTTCTTCAGACATTTTGCCTAATTGAGGAACAAATCCGGCTCTACGGTCACAATGGCGTTGCCAGAAGATATGTGTAATACCAACAGCTAGCACGGTTGCAATTGCCGCAGGCCCTTGGTAATAAAGCACATATTCAACAACACCTAAGTCAACCGCTTTTGCACCTCGAATGGCGTCAATAGCCGTTGGGGTGTAAGCCACTCCTAATGAAGTTGCAATTACACCCGCGGCCGATGCTGGAGATAAACCAAGTCCTATCATAATCGGGAACATCGTACCCATTAATAGAACAGCCAATCCCGTTGCTGAAGGAATAGCAAGTTGCAAAATACTTGCGAGTAGAAAAGAGAAAAATAGCAACACATAAGGTGAACGCATATTTTTCAATGGGCGAGTTGCAACTCGTACAACGGCCTCATTGGCACCAATATGATCCATATAATGCGCAAATCCCATCAGTGCCATGATCATTAAACCAAGGTCAGCGGCACGACTACTAAAGAGATCACGCATGACTTCAAAGGGATCTAACCAGCCAATACCTGTTGTTTTGACATTTTTAGGAAGAATATCTCCCCAACCAAACATCATGGTTAGCGCCATTAAGGCTAGACCAGCGACTAACAAAACAGGTTCTGCTTTATATCCTTTCAAGATCATCCTAGCGACAATAACAACGACGACTAAGACCGCAAGAATTTGGATCATGCTTTAGCTCCAGGCGCAAAGCGTTCTGCAGTGATCTTCACGACAGACTTTAAGACATCACTGGCAGCATAAAGGGATTTAACAGGCAGATATTCATAAATAGAATGAAAATTATGAGCACCAGTAAAGATATTTGGACAAGGTAAGCCATTTTGAGAAAGGGCTGCACCATCATAACCACCACGCATTGGAATTGGGCGAGGGGTAATGCCATTAGCTTCATAAGCGGCAACCGCAATATCGATAGGGTAGCGATTATCACCTTGTAGGCTATTAAAGACGTTGGCATAACGGTCAGCGAGTTTACAAGTAACAGAGCCTTCGCCCCATAAACCTTCACAATAATCTGAAAGTTGTTTTAAAAATGCCATACGGTGGGCATAACCTTTTTCGGTGAAATCACGTACATCCATTTTTAATACGGTACGTGCACTATTTCCGGCTAATTGTTTTACCCAATAATAACCTTCACGGCCTTCAGTATATTCAGGTGCTTCACCACCCGGTAACATAGCAACAAATTTATGTGCCATTAACAGCGAATTCTTTAATTTACCTTTCGCAGACATTGGATGGGCAGAAGCACCAGTAAAGGTAATTTCCACATCCCCGGCATTCCAGTTTTCATACACTAACTCGCCAATACCACAGCAATCTAAAGTATAAGCAAAATCAGCACCAAATTCTTTAGTATCAAAGACTTTTGCACCACGTAAACCTTGCTCTTCATCCGGCACAAAACCAATTTTCACTGTACCGTGTTTAACTTCAGGATGTTGTTTAAAGTATTGCAACATATCCATAATTGAAGCAATTGCGGCTTTGTCATCAGCGCCTAATAAACTGGTGCCATCCGTCACGATAATATCGTCACCAATATAGTTTTCTAATTCTGGGAATTCACTTTGACGTAGATAAATATCAAGCTCTTTGTTTAAGCAAAGATCACCACCTTTATAAGGTAAGATTTGCGCTTTGGTATCATTAGTTTGCTCAGCACTGGTATCTAAATGACCAAAGAAAGCAACAGTAGGCACTTCATAATCAAGGTTGGAAGGTAGTGTTGCGGTAACAATCGCAGTATCGCGGATCTTAATATCCTCAACACCTAAAGCCTTGAGTTCTTCAACTAATTGTAATGCTAGGACTCGCTGACCTTCTGAAGAAGGCATAATGCCCGCAGCGCCATTTTCCCTATTTGTGGTGGTGTTAACTTTTGTATAAGAAATAAACCGTTCAACGAGATTCATGACAAGACTCCATTGTGTTTTTAATTGTATTATTTGTACTAATACTTACTTATTTCATTTATTAGAAAAGACTAACACCTACTTGTATCATAAAAAAAACAATAGGGAATTAGAGAAAAATAATTATTTTTGCAAGAAAAGTTTAATGTTGATTAATATTTAATTTTTGGTTTTTTCTTTATTAAAAAAATTAGTGTTTTTTGTGGGTGAGGTTATTTTTACTTACCTTTTTGAGATGGTTTTCTGTGATCGCAATCATAAAAAAGATATATTAAAAATAATGTTTTTTTAAGAGAGTAAATAAACTCATTACTTATTTTAATGATTCAATATCTATAATAATTATATTATATTAATTATTTTCTTACGGTTTTAATAAAAGTTAAATTTAAAAAAGGATACCGATTCTTAACAAAGAATGACGATAAACTATTGTTTTAAACTTATGGAATAATTAAAAGTACATAGAGCTATATAAAAATATTGGTTCTTATCTATTGATGATAATAATTAAATTTATAAATGGTAGATAAATGATAGTAGATAAAATGATAAATTATAGAATATGATCATGTTAAATAAATAGGATAATAATGATGTGTCCTGCAAGTATAAGTACTCAATCACAAATGGTTTCTTCTGTTTTATCAACTAGTTCAGTGGATACAGATATCTATGTGGAATATAATCCAATCTTATTAATAAGAAACTCAGAAAATAATTTTATCAGCCATACAAATCCGAAAATTCACTCAGGAAATTCAGAAAATTCAGAAAATAGAGAAGAATCTGTTTATATGGAAATGGGAGGCAAAATTAATTCTTTGGAAAAAGACATTGATGATATTTATTCAGACCATGATTATGAGGATATTGATAGTTTAGATTCGAACTATGAATATTATAGTTCTTCTAAGATAAATAATGAGAGTAATGATATAGAAAATAATAAAATAATGACATTATTTGAGTATCAATATAAAATCAGTAATAAAGATAATTTGTCAACAAAAGAAATAATAATTAATGAATTAATTATGGATGAGATAACAGGACGTGAGAAAATAACAAATGATGTTATGCATAAAGGATTAGGTCATATAAATGAAAGTAAAACTAATAGATATTTGTCTTTAGTTAAATTATTAAATAAAACTAATTCTCCAAAAATAAAAGAGCTTATTAATAAAGAAATTAATACATTAAAAAATGAATTTAAAATTGATTTTTTAAAAATAAAAACAAAAATAGTAATAAAATTATCAGAATTAATTAAACATCCTAATTTTAAAAATAGACTTTTGTTAGAAACAAATAAAATTACATTGAATGAATTAATCAGTAAAGAAAGTAGGGGTGACTATTATTTAACGACTCTTTTTTCTAAGTTAGCAAAAGAATATAATAAGAGAATTAATTTATCTAAAATTAAAGATATAGAAAAAATTAATGACATATCAAACTCAATAATTAGTTTGGTGTTAGCACAATATGATAAAGAAGGGATTATTTGACTTTTAGCAAAATATCGATTTAACAGCCTGATAGTAATATTATCAGGCCGTTAAATATTATATATCCAAACGCTTAGCTTGCCATCTACGAGAGCGCCAACGCCATGCATTAGTTAATCCGCGTAACCACTCATCACAAAGAAAGCCAATCCAGATACCAATTAGACCCATTTCCATCTTAATACCGAGGAAATAACCCACAGGAATAGCGACACCCCACATAAAGCAAATTGCTGTCATAAGAGGAAATTTAGCATCGCCTGCGGCACGTAAGGCATTTACCATTACGATATTAAAAGTACGACCTGGCTCTAAAAAGACAGACAAAATAAACAGTGGGATCAATTGGTCGATAATGCGCTGGTCTTCTGTAATGGAATACAAAATAGGATCGCGCATAAACCAATAAATAATAACTACCCCAATTGTGAATATCACACCAGTTTTTAAACTTTTCCAACCACGATTAAAGGCATCATCAAAGCGTTTAGCGCCAACTAAATGTCCCACAAGAATTTCATTACCAATACTAATTGCAATACCAAAGAGCATTAAAAATAATGACAATTGGAAATAAAGTGTTTGTGCTGCAAGAGGGACTTCACCCATTAAACCAATAAAGGCAGATGCAGTCATGTAATGTAAGATCCAAACTAGATTTTCACCAGCAGCTGGTAAACCAATATGTAGGATTTTCCCTAACATATTTTTAGACCAGATAAAGAGTTGTCTTGCTTGAAATTTAATGCGTAAGCCGTAGAACAACAACCCACATAATAAAATAACGGCAATAATACGACCAACAACAGTAGACCAAGCAACACCGACTAATCCGTATTGTGGTAAACCAAAGAAGCCATAAAGTACGATCATATTACCAATAACGGTAACAATGTTAGCGATCAATGTGACATACATGGCAGCTTTTGATTTGCCATAAACTCTTAAACATGCAGCAAGAATAATTGAAATTGCCTCAGGAATAAGACAAATACCAATAATATGCAAGTAATTATAACCATCTTGAACCAAGTGAGATGGTGTATTCATTAAATTAAGAATGTTGTAGCCAAAAAAGAGAATAATTACCGCACTACTTATCCCCAGTAATGAGTTAAATGCAATGGAGATATGGATCGCCTGACTGGCTTTTTCTTTTTTACCTGCACCTAAATATTGGGCAATAACGACGCTACATCCCACACTAATAAAACTAAAAATGGTGATGAAAAGATCAAAAACTTGGTTACCGACGCCCATCGCGGCTAAGTAAGCGGTGGAAACGTGGCTTACCATGTAAGTATTAATTAATAGTGTGGCTAGATGTAGGAAAATATCTATAAATATTGGCCAACTAAGAGAAAAAAGCGAGCGATCCGCTACATCAGACTGATGCATTGAAAACCTTCTTAAAAACAGAGTGAAATCGATTTATTAAAATAAACGTGTCGGAAGATGGGGGATTCTACAAGGTTTATTTATAAGGTAATAGCGCAAATAATGTTTATCTGGCAAAAAAGATATTTATATGGTTTATTCATTGATAACTAATCACTATTATCATTAAGAGATGATTAACGTTAAAGTCAGGGGAATTAATGAATACTAAAATAAAAGTGGCTATTGTAGGCTATGGCAATATTGGTCGATTTGCATTAGAAGCTGTTCAAGCTGCTCAAGATTTTGAATTAATAGGGGTTGTTCGCCGTGATATAAACAACATTCCAGAAGAACTGCAAAATATTACCGTAACTAACGATATTAAAACATTAGGTAATGTTGATGTTGCTCTCTTATGTTCACCAACTCGTGCAATTAAAGAGTTAGCCAAATCTATTTTAAGCTTAGGCATTAATACAGTAGATAGTTTTGATGTTCACAGTGAAATTGTGTCATTAAAAACAGAATTAGATGAAGTCGCTAAAAAACATGATCGTGTTGCTGTTATTTCAGCGGGTTGGGATCCCGGTTCTGATTCTATTGTGCGTACATTAATGTTAGCCATGGCACCAAAAGGCATTACTTATACTAATTTTGGGCCAGGTATGAGTATGGGGCACAGTGTTGCGGCTAAAAGCATTGATGGCGTTAAAGATGCACTTTCAATGACCATTCCACTAGGCACGGGTGTTCACCGTCGTATGGTTTATGTCGAATTAGAAGCAGGGGCTAATTTTAATCAAGTAGAGCAAGCTATTAAAGCAGATAGCTATTTCTCTTCGGATGAAACCCATGTGAAGCAAGTCGATTGTGTTGATAGCTTAAAAGATGTTGGGCATGGCGTTCATATGACCCATAAAGGTGTTTCGGGTAAAACCCATAATCAATTATTTGAATATTCAATGCGTATTAACAATCCTGCATTGACGTCTCAATTTATGGTTTCAGCGGCAAGAGCCAGTATGAAACAACGTGCAGGTGCTTATACCGTTATTGAAATTCCACCTGTTGATTTTTTAGCGGGTGATCTAAATACATTAATTGCCAAATTAGTCTAATTTGAATTAGGGCTCTTTGTATAAAATATTGCCCACATAACGTGGGCAATATGGATTAACGCTTAGGCAAACTTGATGATTTTGAATTAGCGTTTAATACTTTTAAATTCTTTTGTTGTTGCGGTTAATGCCACTTCTGTTGGTAAACGTTCCATAGAACTTGCACCATAGAAGCCATGACAATCAGGACAATTATCTAAGATATATTGTGCATCTTCAGGTGTTGCAATCGGACCACCATGACAAAGCACAATAACATCTGCACGTACTGCTTTCGCTGCTTTTGCCCAGTCATTAATTAAAGGAACACAGTCCGCTAATGTTAATGCTGTTTCAGCACCAATATTACCGCCAGTTGTTAATCCCATATGTGGCACAATAATATCTGCACCAGCTTCAGTCATTGCAATCGCATCTTCACGGCTAAAGACATAAGGTGTGGTTAATAAACCTTTTTCATGCGCTTTGCGGATCATATCCACTTCAAGCCCATAACCCATACCTGTTTCTTCTAAATTAGCGCGGAAATTACCATCAATTAAGCCAACAGTTGGGAAATTTTGTACGCCAGCAAAACCTGTTGCTTTTACTTCATCTAAGAATTTATCGAAGTTACAGAAAGGATCAGTGCCGTTAACGCCAGCTAGTACAGGTGTCTGTTTAACAACAGGTAATACTTCTTTTGCCATATCCATAACGATTTCATTAGCATTACCATAAGCTAACAAACCCGCTAAAGATCCTCGACCAGCCATACGGTAACGACCTGAATTATAAATAACAATAAGGTCGATACCACCCGCTTCTTCACATTTAGCGGACAGGCCAGTACCTGCACCACCACCAATAATCGGTTCATGGCGTGCAATCATTTCGTTGAATTTTTTTAGTAACATTTCACGTGAATGAGTCATTCTTCTTTCTCCGTGGTTAACAAATAAGTTCCTGGTGTAAATCATAAATTTGCTGAGCAAACTCAGCGGAGTTTATGTGATAAGGACTGATGACTAACTGACGAGTCTCTGTCTCTTTAAATGTTGTTATAAATGCATCGAAGAAAGCTTGGTTTGCTTGAGGATCCCAGAAAGGGCCTTCTTCAATGTCTAGAGCTGAAAAACCGCCCTGTGGTAATACAAACCGCAATGGGCCTTCACACTGATTGAGTTTCTCAGCGATCCAGATACCTAATTGACGATTTTCCTCTGGTGTTGTGCGCATTAAGGTGACTTGCGCATTGTGATGATAAAATTGACGCCCTTTATATTTCTCAGGAACACTAGAAGGGCGACCAAAGTTCACCATATCTAATGCGCCACAAGAACCTATATAAGGGGTTTTGGTACGGGCGATTGCACCAAAACGGTCTTCATCACAAGCAAGTACACCGTCAAACAAGTAATCACATACTTCTGTTGTTGTAAGATCTAACACACTATGAAGTAGGTGACTGTCTACCAGTTTTTCCATGGCTTTGCCGCCACTTCCTGTTGCATGAAAAACAAGGCAGTCATAATTATTTTCAAGTTTTTGTGTGAGTTGTTGTACACAAGGGGTGGTTACACCAAACATGGTCAGTGCTACCGCAGGCTTATCGACAACATGCTCTTCTTGGTAAAAATAAACAGCACCAGCGATTTGATTCGCTGCATTTTTTAAAACTTTACGAGAAATACGATTTAAGCCTGATACATCTGTAACGGAATACATCATTGAGATATC
The DNA here is from genome assembly GCF_023100685.1 of Proteus vulgaris. NCBI lineage: Bacteria > Pseudomonadati > Pseudomonadota > Gammaproteobacteria > Enterobacterales > Morganellaceae > Proteus > Proteus vulgaris. The sequence continues at coordinate 838,101 of NZ_CP090064.1, forward strand.
ACTTGCACCGATATAGCCTGAGATATCGCCAGACGCCATCGTTGATACCATCAATTTAGGTACACCAATTGGCAGAGATTGCATTGCTGGTGTAATCAGTGCCGTCCCCCCTGAGCCGCCTAGTCCAAGAATGGCTAAGACATCATCACAGTGAGTTAAATAGTGTTCAAAAGCGACTGACATCGCTTCTATTGCTTTCCCTCTATCACCACAGAAAACAGCCTCTTGGCCATTTGGATGAAAACGAGCAACTTCGGTTGCTGTGACATCCGCTTCTCGTGCGAGTGTCGTGGGTTTGGTTGTCAAGTCAACGGTCTTAACAGGAAGGCCTGCTTTTTTAATTAAATCACTGACATAAAAAATCTCAGCACTTTTAGTATCAAGCGTTGTGGCAATATAAATAGAACCAGCATACTGTTTCATAAGCCTTCCCATACCTTTTATAATTATCGACGGATAGATTATAATCATAATGAGACTTGAGTTTCATTTATCATAGCACCATTTTGAGACTCCTGTCTCATTATTTTTATTTTTTGCACATTAAAGGTCGATAAGGTGTAATTAATCACCTAAAGTAAACGTTAAGTATTGTGAGTATTTAGCTTAAGATAAGCCCAGACATACAAAGTGTAGGAATAACGAAGGATTTTCTATGAGTTACAGTGATGAAACGGATGCCATGTCCGGTACACGAAAAAGAACCTATCAATTATTGGTAACAACAGCGTTGGGGCTTTTTGAGCAAGGAATGTTACCGACAGTGTCAGAATTAGCTGCACATGCAGGTGTTTCGAGGGCAACCGCATATCGTTATTTTCCCACACAAAGTGATTTAATTAGTGCCACGGTTGATGCAAGTTTAGCGCCGATCATTGCATGGACACCAACTCCCGAAGATAATACGCAACAACGCATTACTGAATTGCTCAATCTTGCCTATCCACAAATGTTTAAACATGAAGGCGCACTGCGTGGTGCTTTGCAAGTTTCATTACAGCAATGGGCAAAAGAGAGACAATCAAGTGAATATGCAGAAAAACGATTTATTCGTGGTCACCGTAAAGAGATTTTACTCAAAGTTATTGAACCTTTAAAAGCACACTATCCTCAAGAAATGTGGGATAAGGTGATTAAATCGTTCTCTTTAATTTATGGGTCAGAAGTCTTTTTGGTAATGAAAGATATCTGGAAAATGGATGATCAACAGGTCATTGATATGACTCAATGGATGGCAAAAGCTATTCTAAATCAGGCAAAATCTGATTATCCTGCAGATAACGATTAATTATTTGAATAAATCGGTTAAAATTGTATAAATCATTTACGTTTTAGCTATTGCAGGGATCGTTATGTCACACAAAACAGAAGACCAAGAGTGGCTGGTAGAACAACTACAATTTATTGCACAAGGCATTGGTAAAACATTATCGCCTTTTTGTGAGGTTGTACTTCATGATCTAACTGATAGTGAAAATACCATTATGGTCATTGAAAATAATCTATCAGGTAGAAAAGTTGGGGATAGAGCAACAGAATTGGGAATGGCGCGTATTGAATCGTCTGACTTCCCACAAATTGTGGCTAATTACCCAAATCAATTTCCTGATGGTAGAACCGCAAAAAGTACGTCTATCGGCATTAAAGATAAACAAGGAAATTATGTTGCGGCATTATGTTTAAATATTGATATATCAATGATCAAAGGATTGCAAATGGTACTTAACCAATTTGCAACCCTTGAAGAAGGTAATGACATTATTGAAACCTTTAGCTCAGTGACAGAAGATTCGCTGAAAAAACGTATTGACGAATTTTCGGCAACTTATTCTGTTACACCAAGAGCATTAAAACCACATCAGCGACGTGAATTACTACTATGTTTACAGGATGAAGGTTATCTTTCACTGCGTAAGGCAATGGAAATTACTGCACAATACCTTGGTGTTTCAAGAGCGACTGTGTATAACGATCTAAAAGAGTAGTCATTGGATAACGACAGTTAAATTGTCTTTAAAGGCTAACCCTTTTAAAGATTGCCAATAAATAAATAAAATAAAAAAGATATCATTTAATGATATCTTTTTTATTTCCTTTTTTTACATTTAAGAATCTCTTTTCTTAAAAGAAGTTAATTGATTTCTATTGTATGCATTTTAAATTAACGAATAACGTTAAGAAAGTTAAGTTCAGTAATAATGTAAATAAAAAAAACTAAATGCACTAAAATTGGATTAATAAAGATTAAGTTTAAAATATTATAAATCTTTCCTTAAATAATATTTCTTATCGCTAATTGGATAATTTTCTAGAGTGCCAAATATTTCAAATCCCTGCTTTTGATAAAAAGGAAGGGCTTGAAAGCTGAATGTATCGACTTCTGCATATTTAGCCCCTTTCTCTTTGGCTGCATTTTCCATTGCATGGAGTAATTCGGTACCAATATTTTTTCCACGATGGGCTTTATCTACCCATAAATAGCGAATACGTAACCAATTTCCCAAAATATCACCGGTGATCCCACCTATTTTTTTATCATTATCTTCTTTAAAGACAGCAAGAGGTGTGTATTGATCCATATGAATATAGTGAAGGTTATGCGTTAATAAACCTTCATAAATTTCATTGATCTCATCATGCGTAGGATGAGTGGTGATTTTTAACGACATAATTTGCTCTTAATATTAAGAATAGTAATAATTACATTACCACTATTTGGTTATTAAATATTTATATAAATGCTAGGATAAACCATAATTAAAAAAGCTGAGTAATACAACATGTCGTTTTTAAAAACTCTACCAGGTATTTTGTTCTGTGCTTTAATTGGTGGCGCTCTCACTCTCTCCGGCTTACCCATGGCTTTGATGTTTGGGCCAATTATCGTTGTTATTATTGCTTATCGTTTTAAATGGGAACTTGCGGTTCCTAAGCATACATTAACATTTATTCAGCTTGCCTTAGGAACATCGGTTGGTTTGATGTTTAATCAAGTTCATTTAGGAAGTGCTGATAATTTAATTATTCTTTTACTGACTCTTGTTGTTTGTTTAGCTATTCAGTTTTTTGTGAGTTATTTTTGGTTCCACCGCCATATTGGTTGGACGAAAGAAGAGTCGATGTTAGGTGCTGTGCCTGGCGCTATGGCTGCTATTTTGGCATTGACTGATCACACTAAAACACCACCACAAAAAATTGTTATTTCTCATACCATTCGTTTAATGGTGTTGATTATTCTGGCAGGTTTTATTGTAGGATCTGATAAAGCCAATATGCCTGAGTTTGCTATACCCGAAATGACATTGGTTTCATTATTGTGGTTATTATTGATTGTGGCTTTAGGGTTAGGTACTGGGCTTTTATTACAGAAAATCCGATTTCCGGCACCCTTTATGTTGACTTCATTAGGTAGTGCAATACTTATTCAATCTTTTGTCAGTGAACCTATTGCCTTTCCAATGTTACTTAATGAATTGAGTATGGTTCTAATTGGCATGAATATCGGGGCACATTTTGTTGTTTTTCCATTTTCCTCACTAATTAAAAACGCATTTTCTTCTGTTCAAGTGGTTATTATTAATGTGGTTTTAACGGTAATGGTGGCATATGGGGCTGCTTATCTAACGGGAGTTCCTTGGGCAACATTAGTATTGGCATGGGCTCCGGGAAGTATGGAAGCCATGACTTTTGCCGCTATCACAATGAACGTGGATGCCGCATTTGTGATGTCGAATCATATTTTTAGAATGTTGATTATTCAAAGTATTCCTTCAGTGGCTCTGTATTGGAATGAATATAGACAGAAGAAAAACAATCAGCACAAAGAGGAATAAAGAGTAGGAGAAAAAAGTCAGTTTCTTTTCTTTGATAACCTCTATTTAGTTGCTTTATATGGTCCTTGTTAATAAGCAATCTATTCCAAGAGGCTATCTTTTTCTATTTATCTTAATGTTACTCAGTAGGTATATTAATAATTTAATAAACTTAATGACTTATTCGCGAGTAGCTGACATTTCTTATTATGTGACACTTCAATACCTTTTAAATCATTGTAACTGTCTTCATTTAATTGGCTCATCGGTAATGTTGAATAATTACTAACATCCCATTGTTGCGAGCGAGAAAAGACCATCAAGGCTCTTTCAATTTTAGATTTTGATATTTGCTCATAACCACAATCTTTATTCAAAAAAAGGTAGATAGCGGTTAAATCTGCCAAGTCTTCTGCTTGCGTGTAGGTTAACGCTTTTGCACCCGAAGAAAAGAGCATAGAAAAAGAAAGCGTTAGCGTGCAGAACAAGGCGAACATTTTTTTCATTAGGTGTGCTGTTCCTTTATGTGATGATTTAGCAAGTTTTGTTATTTGGCTTAATGTAGTTAAAAGTTTTGCAAAGACCCACTATTTTGTTGGGTTTTAAATTGACCTTCCAGTAAGGGGAAACTTTAGCATCGGTAATAGTTTACAAGGCTTCTTTACTCATCTTATTTCGATAAAGACAGAATAACTTGTTTTTATTCAAAGGAATATATTATGCAACGTCGTGAATTTTTAAAATTAGGCGCCACATTAAGTGCTGTAACATTATTACCAAGCTGGAGTCGTTTTGCGTTTGCCCAAAGTAACATGCCTTCATTGGCGATTCCACCTCAAATTACCCCAGACGCTCAACAAAAGATTGTTCTTAATATTCAACAAGGTGTTTCTCAATTTATTCCCACGGCAAGCACAACCACATGGGGTTATAACGGTAGTTTATTAGGCCCTGCACTAAAGCTTAAACGTGGCCAACCCGTCACTATTAATATCAATAACCAACTGCCTGAAGCTACAACGGTTCACTGGCATGGTCTTGAGATTAGTGGTGAAGAAGATGGTGGCCCACAAGCCATGATTGAGCCAGGAAAATCTCGCACAGTGACTTTTACACCAAACCAAACTGAGTCAACGTGTTGGTTCCATCCTCATACTCATGGAGTTACCGGACAACAAGTTGCTATGGGATTAGGTGGATTGGTCATTATTGAAGATGATGAAACCGCAAACCGTAAATTGCCTAATCGTTGGGGTATTGATGACTTGCCCGTGATTTTACAAGACAAACGTTTAGACAGTAATGGACAGATAGATTATCAACTTGATGTAATGAGTGCCGCAATAGGTTGGTTTGGTGACATGATGTTAACTAACGGTGCTATTCAACCACAACATATTGTGCCAAAAGGCTGGATCAGATTACGCTTCTTAAATGGTTGTAATGCACGAAGTTTAAACCTTGCCACCAGTGATGGCAGACCAATGTATGTTATTGCTAGCGATGGAGGGTTGTTAGCAGAACCTGTGAAAGTGACTGAATTGCCAATTTTAATGGGGGAGCGCTTTGAAGTTTTAGTGGATACATCTGATGGGCGTGATTTTGATATTGTTACTTTACCCGTACGCCAAATGGGAATGGTTTTAGCGCCATTTGATAATGTGCTCCCTGTGTTACGTTTATTACCATCAGCAGAAAAAGGACAAGGCTTATTACCTGAGCAATTAGCGCTTATTCCTGCATTACCAACACTCAGCAATCTTTCAACGCGAACATTACATTTACGTATGGATATGCGTTTAGATATGCAAGGTATGATGCTATTAACAGAACGTTATGGTGATAAAGCATTAGCGGGTATTCATCATGGGATGAGTCATATGCGCCAAGGTAACGGTAATGGCATGATGGGGGGTGGGATGAATTGCGGTCATGGAAATGGTGATTTAGATATCTATAATGCTAATAGTATCAATGGTATTCCATTTTCAATGACAGAACCTGCATTTGATGTGAAGCAAGGTGTTTATGAAAAATGGGTTGTATCAGGTCGTGGCGATATGATGCTACATCCATTCCATGTACACGGTACACAGTTCCGTATTCTATCTGAAAACGGTCGAGTACCAGAGAAACATCGCCAAGGTTGGAAGGATATCGTGAAAGTTGAAGGACAGTTTAGTGAAATTCTTGTGAAATTCGACCATTTAGCGACAAAAGAGCACCCATTTATGGCACACTGCCATTTATTAGAGCATGAAGATACAGGCATGATGGCGGGATTTACCGTTAGTAAATAATCTATCACTATAAAAATCATTAATATCAGTAAGATAAATTGATAAAGGGCACAGGATTAATATTTTGTGCCTTTATTTTCATTAAATCAGATCATCGCATGATGAGGGAAGTTCTGGTACAATCGTTTGCTTTCCCCGTTAACCCAATCGAAATTAATCATGAAACATATTGTTGATGTCATGATCTCTGAAGAAGAGATCAAACAGCGTATTGCTGAGCTAGGTCGTGAAATCACAGAACATTACCGCCCACGCCAAGGTCAACATGATCTTGTCTTAATCGGCTTGTTAAAAGGTTCTTTTATTTTTATGGCAGATTTATGCCGTGAAATTGACGTGAACCATGAAGTCGATTTTATGACTGTATCAAGTTACGGTAATGGTATGACGTCAACACGTGACGTTAAAATCATTAAAGATCTCGATGAAGATATCCGTGGTAAAGATGTTCTGATCGTTGAAGATATCATTGACTCAGGTAATACCTTAAATCGCGTTAAAGAGATTTTAAGCTTACGTGAGCCAGCTTCTATTTCTATCTGTACTTTATTGGATAAGCCATCACGCCGTGAAGTGGATGTCCCCGTTGAGTGGATTGGCTATTCCATTGAAGATAAATTCGTTATTGGTTACGGTATTGATTACGCACAGCGTTATCGCCATCTGCCTTATATTGGGCATGTAACGTTATTAGATGAGTAATTTATTTACTTAATATAGAAGTAAAAAACCCGCTTTAGGCGGGTTTTCTATATACCAAAAAGCCCTAATATTATTTTAAATATTAGGGCTTAAAATGATTTTCTATGATGAATAAATTAACGTGGATGACTCAATTTTGCCATCGCTTGGCGATAAGAAAGCTCAAGTTTCTCACGGCTATCTGAGGTAACATCGAGATCGTGTAATTCACCATTATTTAAACCGTAAACCCAACCGTGGATCATCACTTTTTGCCCACGTTTCCATGCTGCTTGCATAATAGTTGAGTGGCCTAGGTTATATACTTGCTCAATAACGTTTAGCTCACAAAGTAGGTTTAATCTATCATGAGGAGCAAGTTCGCCTAACATTGAACTGTGTTTGTACCAAATATCGCGAATATGCAATAACCAGTTATTAATAAGTCCTAATTCAGTTCCTTCAATAGCCGCTTCAATACCACCACAACCATAGTGGCCACACACAATAATATGTTCAACTTGCAATACATCAACGGCATACTGAATAACAGAAAGACAGTTTAAGTCGGTGTGGATCACTAAGTTCGCTACATTACGGTGAACAAATAGGTCGCCAGGTGCAGCATTGATCAATTTTTCTGCTGGAACGCGGCTGTCAGAGCAACCAATCCATAAAAAATGGGGTTTTTGGCCTTTACAGAGATCTTTAAAAAACTGAGGATTTTCTTCAGTAACAGATTCTGACCATTGCTTGTTATTGGCTAACAGCTCTTCAATTTTTCTCATCATGACGTGACTGCCTGTAAATTCGGTTTCTCACCATTTGCGCTGACAGTACGCCAACACGAAATAGCACTGTGTTATTGTTGGATGCGAGAGATCCACTAAGAAAGGGTATTTTTATACCATTACTTTTGAATTAATCAGAGGGCTTTTTAAAGCCAAGTGACAGATAATTGTCTGTATTTTTTCGCTTTCAAATAAGATAGATCTTTTTATAGCATTTGTTTAATGAATTTATCAATACATTCTTTGATGTAAATCAAATGTGTAAAAAGATAACTGATTGTTAAGGCTACCATTGTACTATTCAGAAATAGATTTATTAAAATATATTATAAATAAATCTTATGTATGTGTTTTTTTGCTTTTTAATACAAGTCAATGCGGGGATGATAAAAATCAATAGTCAGCATTGATTGAGATAATAAATGACGAGATAATATCAATCAGTAAGATTGAGGAACAAGGGCAATAATTTTATTGCTATCAGTTAGGCTAAATGATTGCATCAAGGGATGAATTGATTAATACATTAGGAATATAAGCAAGAAATAACAGTATATCGCATCTTCATCTCTGATTTTTTCTTACATCAAGTTTTATTCTTATTATCTGTAATAGTTAAAATAAATTTATTTATTCATTTGTGTCATGAGACCTAAAACGGTTTATTTACAACCTTATTTTCTCTAGAATATCCTTATTCCATTTTGATCCTATTGAACTAAGCTTATTTTCTAATTCGAGGCGTGTGAGCAATACGTAGCGTTAGTAAGGCTTAGTTGAATAGCTATTTTCTGATTTCAGCTCAGTCAATGCTGAATAATGCAGTTGATAAAAGGTAATTCCCACTTATGACGTATGCATTGGAGTTAACGGAGTTAACGAAAACTTATCACAATGGCGTAAAAGCGCTAAAAGGAATTAATCTCACCGTGGAAGCGGGAGATTTTTATGCTTTATTAGGCCCTAATGGTGCAGGAAAATCGACCACTATTGGTATTATCAGCTCTTTAGTTAATAAGAGTAGTGGCAAAGTTAAAGTCTTTGGCTATGACACAGATACCGATATGGTTAATGCCAAGCGCCAACTAGGATTAGTGCCACAAGAATTCAATTTCAACCCTTTTGAAACCGTATTACAAATTGTCCTCAATCAAGCTGGTTATTATGGTGTTCCTCGTAAGTTAGCTTTAGAACGTGCTGAAACTTATTTAACTCAGTTAGATTTATGGGAAAAACGTGATGATAGAGCCCGTTTTTTATCTGGGGGAATGAAGCGCCGTCTAATGATTGCTCGTGCATTAATGCATCAGCCGAAATTACTTATTCTTGATGAACCAACAGCTGGTGTTGATATTGAATTACGTCGCTCAATGTGGACGTTTTTAAAGCAATTAAACGCCGAAGGCACCACCATTATTTTAACGACACACTATTTAGAAGAAGCAGAAATGTTGTGTAGGAATATTGGTATTATTCAGCGTGGCGAATTGGTCGAAAATACCAGTATGAAAGGCTTATTAAGTAAACTAGAGTCTGAAACCTTTATTTTAGATTTAGCACCAAAAAGTCCATTACCTGAATTACAGAATTATCAATATCGTTTAATGGATACTTCAACATTAGAAGTCGATGTTAAAAGAGAACAAGGTTTAAATAGTGTTTTTGCCCAGCTTAATACACAAGGTATTCAAGTGTTAAGTATGAGAAATAAAGCCAATCGCCTTGAAGAATTATTTGTTCATTTAGTTAATGAAGAGCATACAGTAGAAGGAGAGAGGGAATGATTCAGCTGTATTGGGTAGCCCTCAAAACAATTTGGATTAAAGAAGTTACCCGTTTTGGTCGTATTTGGGTACAAACATTAATTCCACCTGTAATAACTATGTCTCTCTATTTCGTTATTTTCGGTAACCTAATTGGTAAACGAATTGGCGATATGGGCGGTGTTGATTATATGCAGTTTATTGTTCCTGGCCTGATTATGATGGCAGTAATAACAAACTCTTATGCTAATGTTTCTTCTTCATTTTTTGGTGCCAAGTTTCAGCGTAGTATCGAAGAGTTATTAGTTTCACCTGTGCCAACACATGTTGTTATTGCCGGTTTTGTTGGTGGTGGTGTGGCTCGAGGTGTTTGTGTCGGTATCTTAGTGACTTTAGTTTCGCTGTTCTTTGTGCCTTTAGAAATGCATTCTTGGACAATGGTCGTGGTGACATTACTGATGACTTCCATTGTGTTTTCACTTGCAGGGTTGTTAAATGCAATTTTTGCGAAAACTTTTGATGATATCAGCATTATTCCAACGTTTGTTTTAACGCCATTAACCTATTTAGGTGGTGTGTTTTATTCACTTTCACTTTTACCTGAATTTTGGCAAGGCGTATCCAAGCTTAACCCAATCGTTTATATGATTAGTGGCTTCCGCTACGGTTTTCTGGGTATTACGGATGTCTCTTTAACCGTAACGATTAGTGTCTTGTGTCTTTTCATCGCCGTGTTTTATGTTATTGCATGGTACTTGATTGAAAAAGGCAGAGGTTTAAGAAGCTAATCAAAAAAGTAAAATAGAAAGTTATAAAAGTTGAAATCGGTATCTTATTTAGAGATACCGATTTTTTTTAACTGTTTTTTTAGCATGAATGTTAATTTTTCTTTAAATTGACGCTTTGCTATTAACAAAATGATTTTTCTTGTTTAGTATACTAAACACTTTGATAGGGGATAGAAAGGAAATGTAATGACAACGGCAAGCCAAACAGGCAAAGCGCCTGAGGCAATCTCTCGTAACAAGCTTTTATGTATCGCTGGTATGGGCTGGACTTTTGATGCAATGGATGTCGGGCTACTTGCTTTTTTGCTCACCGCATTAAAAGAAGATTGGGGATTAACTGCATCACAATTAGGCTGGATTGGTAGTGTAAACTCAATTGGAATGGCTGTTGGTGCTTTTGTATTTGGCATTATTGCAGATAGAAAAGGACGTAAACCCGTCTTTATCTTTACTTTGCTGCTGTTTAGTTTAGGCTGCGGATTAACTGCATTAGCAAGTTCTTTGATGGTGGTTCTTGTTTTACGTTTCTTTATTGGAATGGGATTAGGTGGCGAATTACCTGTTGCTTCAACACTTGTCAGTGAAAGTGTTGAAACTCATGAGCGAGGCCGAATTGTTGTTTTATTAGAGAGTTTTTGGGCTGTCGGTTGGTTAATTGCAGCTTTGATTGCTTATTTTATTATTCCTGATTATGGCTGGCGTATGGCTATGTTATTAAGTGCATTACCTGCAGTATATGCTCTTTATTTACGTTCAAAATTACCTGAACCAACGCCATCTCATATTTCACAGAAAAAAACACGTTTATCTATTCGCCAATCAATGGCATTAATTTGGTCACCTCAATATCGTCGTTCAACGCTAATGTTGTGGATCTTATGGTTCTGTGTCGTTTTCTCTTATTACGGCATTTTTTTATGGCTACCAAGTGTGGCGATGTTAAAAGGTTTTAGTTTAATAAAAAGCTTTCAATATGTGCTTATTATGACATTAGCACAACTACCTGGTTATTTTACCGCTGCGTGGTTAATTGAGCGTTATGGGCGAAAATTTGTGTTAGTTACTTATTTAGCAGGAACCGCCATTAGTGCCTATTATTTTAGTGTGGCTGATACCACGACAACGCTACTTATTTTTGGCATGTTACTGTCATTCTTTAATTTAGGGGCTTGGGGCGCTTTATATGCTTATACGCCAGAACAATACCCAGATGGAATACGAGCAACAGGTGCAGGAACAGCAACAGCAATAGGGCGTATTGGTGGAATATTGGGACCTTTAATGGTGGGATATTTAGTCCAATATCAATTTGAAATAAGCTCCATATTTCTTATTTTCAGTTTTTCAATTGTTATTGGGATATTGGCAGTGATGTTATTGGGGAAAGAGACAAAGAATAAACCGCTTAACTCAATTTAATCATACTTTATGTGACTAAAAATACAGAAATCCCCTTACTTGTAATATGATAGCGATTAAGAATTTTATGAAGCAAGGGGATAAAAAATGTCTCATTATGATGAGGTGGTTAAACAGGTTGATGATGCTATTGCGACAACCAGTATTGAAACCATGAATGAACTTTTAGTGGAATTAGGTAAAGATAAAACGATTGAATTTCCACTACGTTATGAGCAACAAGAGCGTTTACGCACAGCTATTTTCCATCACGGTGAAAAACATCGTTAATCGGATTGTTGTTAAGAAATAAGCATTAAAAAAGCGTTTTAACCGTTTTAATAAACCGGTATAAACGCTTTTTTCTTTTTACTGCATTGTATCATACAGATCAAAAAGTCTTTTTACCTTCAAGTACTGCAATTCTATTTTCAATGGATGGATGTGTTGAGAAAAATGAGTCTCCTTTATTGAAAATAAAGGCTGCTTTACGATAAGCACGTCCCGTTGAACCATCTTCAAAATTTTCAGTATCATGCTGTGCTGAAATTTTCTTTAATGCATTAATCATTGCTTGATTATCTTGAGTTAAATCAACCGCCGCCGCATCCGCCATATATTCACGAGTGCGGGATAAATAGAAATAGAGCACTTGCGTAATAATCGGTAAAACAATGTTTAACACAATTAAAATTAATCGCGCTTTGCTAGCAGCATCATTACTTTTACCGCCTCGATTACCAGAGGCAATATACAAGCGACTACCAAAGATATTTGTTACTGTCAGAATAACGTTGGCTAAGATGCCAACATATAACGTTAGTCGTGAATCACCATGAATAATATGACCTGTTTCATGGGCTAATACTGCTTGCACTTCTTGGCGATTAAGGCGGTTTAATAAGCCAGTGGTTACACCAATAAAGGCATTTTTCTCAGACCAGCCGGCTGCAAAGGCATTAGCTTCAGGTGTATCAAGAATATAGAGCTTAGGAATATAGCCCAGCGTGGCACTTAAACTCAGTTCTTCCACAATATTGAGCAGTTGGCGTTCTTGTGCATTTAATGTTTCATCTGGGCTAATTAATTTGGCATTCATTCCTGTCAGCATGATTTTGTGCCCTTTAAAATGAATAAAAAGAAGCAATAAAATCGAGATGGCTAAAATAATGAGTGACGCAATGGGGATAGATTGGAAAGTCAGAAATGCCAACATATTATCAGTGAGATCTAAATAGGGATTTGCGCCAATAGCGGTATCCACCAGCAAACCAATCAGCAGCATTAAAAGTAAATAAGTTGCTATAACAAAACGCGTTCGAATAGCATTTTTTCGTAGAACATTTCTGAAATCCATTAGTGACTCCAAACAGCACCGCTAAGTGCTGTTTTTATCAATCAAGAAGGAATAAGTATCTTTTTATTACTCTAAAGATTAATCGAAATTAATGCGACGCGCTTCTTCTGCTTTAATGGTTCCTTCATCAAGACGCCAGTATTCTTTATCAATCACTAAGCTTGGGAAAATCTTGACAATAAACACCGCAGGAATAGAAGCAATAAAAGCGCGATATTGTTCTAAAGTACGGTTATAACCGCGTTTTGCAAAAGAGAGTTTATTTTCTGTTGAAACAATCTCTTCTTGTAAATTTGCCATAATGGTGTCGGATTTTAATTCAGGGTAATTTTCAACCGCAACATTAATTGCACCACTTGAAACAATTTTTGATAATTCGTCTTCAGCTGCTTTGGCTTCTTTGCCATTGGCACTTTGAGTCTGTGTTCTTAATTCAGTAATTTTAGTAAATACGTCAGATTCATGGCTGAGATATTTTTTTACTGTGGCTAATAAGCTATCAAAGACTTTACCACGACGATCTAATTGTACTGAAATTTCGGTTTCACTTGAGATAACAGCTTCACGCATAGAAATAATACGGTTGTAATAATAAAAAATAAGGCCCAATAACGCGATGGTAATAATTAATCCAGTCATGGTGAAGTGCTCTCTTTTCTAATTGTAAACAGGAAATTGTGTTAAATCTTTAATGTTAATTTTGCCTATTATTGATAAATATAGCTAGATGATTATTTCATCAAAAACAAAAAGAACATGAATAAAGTAAAATTAATGATATTGGTTGAGATAAAAAAATACCCCGAATAAATTCGGGGCAAAATTAAAGGTAATGCTAGGGTAAATAAAAATATCAAGTGAAACATAGGGGATGAATCTGAGTTAAATAATTGTGTTAACGAGACTATTTAACTCAGAAGTAAAACATTTAGAACCAAGGTGCTTGCGCCATTACATTGCCGTAAAACAGCATTCTTCCTGTGATTTCACCACTAAATAACATCAAAATAGCGATGAGAGAGAGTGAAGTTTTGGTAAATGACGTGCTGTGAGACAACGTAATAATGCAGATACCCATAATCAGACTAGCAATCACTTGCCACCATAATAATAGGCTTGCAACATCAGCACCGAGCACTTGTGTTCTCATAACCAAGCCGACGAGAACTAATAATGCACCGATTAACGTTCCTATTTTTAATGAATTACTAATGGTTTTACCTTGTAAGCGTAACCAAGGGATCATCGAGCCAAAACCAAGCAATAACGCTGTGCCAATAAAACTAATTTGTGTTGCTGGTGTATGCCAAAGAGGATGAGCCTGCATTTGGTAATAGATTTGTGCTGTAATCAAAATAACAGGTAAACCAATAACGCCACAAAACAACCCAAACAGACTATTACGGCGAATAGCATGAGGTTGTAGCCAACTGGCTAGCGCCCATAATGAAATTAAGCCATTTAGCATCACAAAGGCAATCGCTTCGCGACTTAACCAAGAATGCGCAATACCTAATACAGAACGATAAGCACCTAGCGGATCACCTAAGTGCCCCATCGACATTGATGAACCTACAACTTCAATCAGCCAAATTAGTGCAATGGTTGTTCGTAATGCTTTGGTGCTTAACATCGCACCGTTTTGGGTTTGGTTTTGCCATTGATACAGTGAAAGTGCCAAAACAGCACCTATCCCCCATTGACTCATAACCGTAAACAGGACTAACGGCAGTTGATAATCATGCATGATTAATCCTCCATACCAATAATGACAATATTAGGATTACTAATGGTGTGATCTGGTACACCATAGCGTTTTTCTAATAAAGCCCAATTTGTCGTGTGTTTTTTACGCAGATCTTCAATTTCACCAAACTCAATAGCGCCAGTAGGGCAAGATTCAACACAACGGGGTTTTAGGCCTTCATCAAGTCTATCCGCACACATATTGCATTTACTGGTTTTTCCTTCTACTGGATCGTAAACCGGAGCGTTATAAGGACACGCCATGATGCACATTTGACAACCGATACATTTGTCATGATCTTGCACAACAATGCCGTCTTCACGTTTAGTATAAGTGTCAGCAGGGCAAACTTTTAGACACTGTGGATCGTCACAATGGTTACAAGACATGGTAATGAAAGCTTGTGCATTGGGTTGGTCTTCGTTGAATTCACGAACTCGGCGCCACAATACACCTGGAGGTGTGGCGTTTTCAGACTTACAGGCCATCGAGCAAGTTCGGCAACCATAACAATCTTTGGTATTTATTAGAAAACCATACTGTTTCTTCGCCATGATCATGCCTCCCGTCTTACGTTAACTAAGGTGCTATTACAGCAATGACCATTACCTAAAGGTTCAACGTGATCATTGGTGACATGGCTACTGCTTCCGCCTTGTTGTTCCCACCATCCATTATCTAATGAAACAACTCCTTGCTTAATATGCGTGGTCACAACGGCAATCGCACGGTGCTCTCCTCGATCATTAAATGCAATAGCCCATTCACCGTCTTTGATTCCTCTGGCTAAGGCATCATTAGGATGGATAAGAATATTAGGTTGATTACGCTGTACTTCTAAGATCCACTCATTCATACCATGGCTAGAGTGAACACTACGAGCGAGTTTGCGTTGCACTGCCATTAGTGGGTATTTTTTAGCAAGTTCAGGTGAGCCTTTTGTCGATTCTTTTACGGGATAATAGGTGACAACAGGAGAGAAGTTTTTATCCTGCCACTCTTCAATAAAAAAGTGTGCTTTTTTCGTTGAAGTACGGAAAATGCCATCTTTAAAGGGGATCCAGTCGCCTTCAACTGGACGCACTGGGCCTTTTTCTAACATTTCACGCGTAATGCCGGAGCCTTTAAGACAAGCATCAATATAGTGTTCAATAGGTTGGTTAAACACGTCACCAAAGCCAAAACGTTCAGCGAGACGAGCAAAGATCCAATAATCAGGTTTTGCTTCTCCTGGTGGCTCAACCGCTTTTTCCATTAATTGTACATATTGACTACGAACACCTGCCATTAAACTGGTATCTTCAAAAATAGTGGTAACAGGGAGTACAAGATCGGCATAAAGAGCAGTGGATGACATCAAGTTATCAGCGACAACCACAAAAGGTACTTTTTTCAGTGCATTACGCACCATATTAGTATTAGGAAGTTGCGTCATCACACCCATGGTCATGATCCACCAGAAATTAATTGGGTGTGGCCTTTCATTGACAATCCAATCACCTACTTTTGCAACAGGGATAGGTTTGATGGGTTTTGCATTAGGTGCTGGTGGAATAATTGGACTAAATTTCGCCATTTGTCGAGCACCACCAGCATCACAAATTCCAGCGCCTTTTTTACCGATATTGCCAGTTAATAATGCAAGATAAAATTGGCTAGCAGCAACATAAGCACCAAATTCAGTGCGTTGAGCGCCGGACATATTTTGCACAATCATAGCAGGTTTGGTGGTGGCATAATCACGCGCTAAACGAATAATAGTTTCTTTCGGGATATCCGTTTCTTGGCTGGTTTTTTCGACAGTCCAAGGTTGTGCTTGTTGATAAATTTGCTCAAAGACAGTCACATAATCAGCATTAGCAGGTAGTTCATCATGAGTTAACGCAGGAACAATATTCGGAGTCTCATGGTGAACCAGTTGCTGGCTTAAAGTATCAAAAACTAGATAACTATCTTTATCATCATCAGATTGGCGTAATAGTTTTTGTTGTGAGTTAACAAGGTAAACGGCACCTGTATGCGCACGCAAAAAAGGCTTATCAGTGAGATTTTCTTCAATGATAATTTTGATCATACCTAACGCAAGTGCCGTATCAGTACCGGGAACGATAGGGATCCACTCATCGGCTTTAGCTGCAGTTTCATTGAAGCGAGGATCAATAACCACCATTCTGGCGCCATTTCGGCGAGCTTGGTTGTAGTTTTTAAAATACGCTTGCATAGTAACTGCGGGGTTATTTCCCCAACAGAGAATATAGCGACTATCCTTTACTGTATCTCGAGTATCGGCATAGCGTAGACCCACCATTGGGATCATTGCCGCGGTTACCGCTGAGCAACAAAGAGAGCCAGCTTGTTTTGTTGAACCGCCTAAGTAATCGAAAAAGGCTTTACCCATATCATTTTTAATTGAGTCCATATTGCCTGCATGAGTGGAGATAAATAATCCCTCATTACCAAACTTATCAATGGTTTCTCTAATATTCTTTTCAATGAGATCGAGCGCTTCATTCCAACTAATAGGTTTGAACTCCGCTTTTCCTTTTTCACCCACACGCAATAAAGGTGTGGTTAAACGATCTTTATGGTATACCCACTTAGTTCGACTCATACCTCGTAAACAGCATTTCACATTAAAGCCTTCAGTGGCTTCAACTTTGATAAGTTGCCCCTTATGTGTAAAAGCTGTTAGGTTACAGTGCAAACATTCCATCGCACAGGTTGAACGAAAGGTTTTATATTCGGATAATTTTATCCGTGGTTTCTGGTTAAATATGGGTTTATTTTCATTAACTAGACTGAACGCGTTAGGAGAAAGAGCTGCCACGCCAATGGCACCCATTCCTTTTAACAACGTTCTTCTATTTAATTCCCACTTTTGATTTTTAGACATAGACATTCTCACGCACAAGAAAAGTTAACTATATATAAACTCAATTCATATATGGTTAACCTTGAGGTAGATCATCTAAAAATAGACAAAGAAAATAATCGACAGAAAATGGCTAAAAAGTCACATTTAAAATAAGGTTTTAGTGAAATAAACTAGTAAAAATGACAAAAAAAGAATAATGGGATATCGTCATAAAATAAAGTAAATAACGAATAGGTGTAGGAAAAATAAATGCAGAATTCTCAAGGAGTTAACTCGGTTGATATCGCTATTACCATTCTCGAATTTATTGCATCGAATGGAGGTATCGCCCGATCGTCAGATATTGCAAAAGCCTGTTCACTTTCAAAAAGTCGCTTACATAAGTATTTAGTTTCACTTTGTCGCTCTGAAATGTTGTACCAAGAGAGTGGCGGAAGTCAGTATTGCTTGGGGAGTAAAATTCTCTTTTTAGCGCAGGCGACACCAAAGCCACAATCCTTTGTAGACGAAATTAATCAATTATTATGTGAGTTTAGAGATGAACATAATATGTCCACAGGATTGGTGATTGCACAAGGTAACCAGCTTTTTCTAACACGGTATAATCGTAGTTTTAAACATGTGGATATTGATTTTTTACCTGATACACCAGTGCCTTATAAAATTAGTGCGGCTGGCTCTATTTTTGCTGTTTTTAGTGATTTAGAGATAGATGCAGGTTTATCAGAAAAACAGAAGAATACTATTCGCCAACAAGGTTTTGCTATTCGTCATGAACCAGCTGAAGGTATTCCTGGTGCACAATCCATTTCATGCCCAGTGTTTAGTAAAAAAGGAAATATGGTCGCTGCGGTATTAACAATGGGTTTTATTGAGCCTGAGAGGCAAATAGAACTTGGTAATGCATTAAAAGCAAAAATGACATCTTTTTCACATTAGTTAAATAAAATCATGCTATTAGGCACTTTGCTTTGCCTGCCAAAGTGCCTAATATGCAGAGAAGAATTAATCAAATAGCCCTTTTGCAAGGGTATCACCTTGGTGTGAAATTCCGGGTAATACAAAGTAGTATCCACCGCCAAAAGGCTTGATATAGCGCTCTAAGGGTTCACCGTCTAAGCGTTTTTGGGTATCAATAAAGCCTTTTTTAAGGTTATTTTGAAACGAGATAAAAATCAGTCCCATATCTAGTTGACCAGAAGGTGTTAAACCTAATGAATAGCTGTAACTGCGTCGGCGTAGTTTTGCACTGTAACGCTCTGGATTTCTTGGTTCAGCTCTTCGCATATGAGAATCAAACAGCACTCGGTCGCCATGAGGATCTTTTTCAAACTGTGGATCGTCCATCTCTTGCTTCATACCTATTGGGGCACCTGTTGATCGATGACGACCAAAGTTATTCTCTTGATCTTCAAGAGGTGTTCTATCCCAAAATTCCAATGCAAACCGAATTAGACGCACTGCTTGATAGCTTCCACCTAAACACCATTGTGGCTCTTTTTGTTCTTGCGTGATCCAGACTAGCGAGTCCATCAGGCTATTATCAGATGAAGGCGCGTTGCCTGAACCATCTTTAAAGCCAAAAAGGTTAATCGGTGTTTGGTGATTATCAATATCGCGAGCAGGAAGAAAACCATCAATTTTCCACACAGCATAAACTTGACCAGAAAGATATTTTAAAATATCTCTTAACGCATAAATGATGCTTTCTTGGCTATTAGCACAAAACTGGAGTAGAACATCGCCACCACACCATTTTGGATCTAATCGGTCATTAGGAAAGGGCTTCATAGGTTCTAAGCGTTTGGGTTTTTTAGGTTGGAAACCAAAACGATTATCAAAAAAGCTATCACCTAATGCGACAGTGACGGTTAATTCATCTGGGTGTAATTGAGTGCCCAGAATACCAGATTCAGCAGGAGGAAGATGTGGGTTTGCTCTCTGCTCTAGTTCACGAGGTTGTGTTAAAAACGCAATTCGTTGTGTCAGAGTTGCGAATATTTTTTTCACTTCATCAACAGTAGTGACAGTTAGATTAAGAGCAATAAATGAGGCGTGTTTTTGTTCTGGAGTAATAACACCTGCTTGGTGTTTGCCTAAATAAGCAATTGCACGTTGATAACGAGGCACAGATGAAGCACTTTGTTTTGGTTGTGCATTAGCCCCTATACTGGCGAGTAATAAGCTCCCACCTAACCATTTTAACGTTGTACGTTTATCAAGGTTAACAGGGCTTTTTAATAACGGTTTAAAGAGAGTTTTATTTTTCATCACGTGCTTCTTTATAGTGATAGTAAACATCAATATCGAGCGTGCTACGTAAATTCGCCACTTGCTCTGCTAATTGTGTTACTTGAGAGAAAAGCCAGCTTTTTTCTGTTTCAGGAAGCGCATTTAAAGGTTGGAATAAACCTTCATCACGCTGATATTTTAAAAGCAGAGCACCAATATCATTATATTGCTTGATCAGAGATTGATATTCAGTAGGGGGAATATGCTCGGATAAGATCTCCACAATTAAGCGTGATCCAGATAAATTTGCATAACTATCACCTAGATCGCTATTTGAATATCGGTTTTCAATCCCTGCTAATTTGTCCGTTAAAATAAACTCCAAGCTATCACCCGCAGATTGGACTAATTTAGGAATGGGGATATCTTCAATAGCTAAACGTTTTTTTAGATCACTAATGCCTCTTAATAGCACTTTTGCGGACTCTGTCGCTTTTTGCGTATCTTTTAATTTAAAGAGTTGATATTCAACTAAATGAAACCCTGAAAAACGAGGTGAGTTTTCTCTTTCAAGAAAGAAATCAGCTCGGTTATTTAATAAACGTTCGCTTGATCCAAAAAGTGCAATAATAGGGCGAATAACTTCATAGTGATAATGTGCTTGTTGATATGCATTTTGAGCATTAATAAGCTGATTTTTTCGCTATTAATGATTAATTTATTGAGTGCTTTTTCAACTTGGGTTAATTGCTCAACGGCCTTTTCTCGGTACTTTAAAATATCCGTTTTAAATTTTTCAGGGGTAGGAATATCCCCTTTTGCAACGATGATATTCTCGCTATCCTGAATAATTCCTTGAATGATTTTTTCAGCATAAATAGGCAGAGAAAACAGCAAAATAAAGAAAAAAATAGCAATATTTTTACTTTTAAATTTTGTGTTATTTCGCATGCTGAGTACCTCGCTTAAATAACAGTGCAACAATCACCCAATAGATAATAAATGTCACCACACTTAAACCAATGGGTTGAGAGCGATAAGCGAAGAATGAGACTAAGAAATTACCAAAGACACTTGAGTCATCCAGAATATGGCTGATATCCCAAAGCGGATATATCAAGAAATCAGGGAATTCAAAATCCATTTCAATGAGTAGATTTGCAATTTCTTCTACGGCTTTTAAGAGCAAAGAAACGGCAAGGAATAGCAGTAAAAATCCCGTTACAGTAAAGAAATAACGCCATGAAATAACTTTTGACGTCAGTAAAAATAACCATAGAGTGAATGCTGCGACAAGTAAGCCAATAAAGACTTCGATAAAGAAAGGCAGTGCTGTTTGTGCATTGAGAGCCATAATATGGCTAGAGAGGAAGACAACGACTTCACTACCTTCTCTGGCAATTGCAATGGCAATAATTAGTAAAATACCCCATGCACTTTGTTGTTGTGTTTTTTGTGTGAGTTCATTTTCTATGTTGGTTTTTAATGACTTTCCTTGCCCATTCATCCAATAAACCATTTGAACAATAAGTATACAGGCGAGGATCTCCATTGCGATCATAAATAGAGATTGCCACATATCTTCGAGTGAACTAAATACACCATAAATGCTCAGAGCCAAGATAACAGCAAGAAATAGTCCAAATATAACGCCACTCCACAAGTATTTCATACCTTGTTTTGGCGCTGGAGAGCGTTTTATCCAAGCATAAATAATGCCAATTACCAGTAATGCTTCAAAACTTTCTCGCCAAACAACAAACAGAACTTGTCCCATATTTACTCTGCCTTTTCAGTTGCAACAATTTCACCTTGAGGGTGAGAAAGATGAAAATCATCAAAGAAGGTGTAACGACCCGGTTTTAGTGGTGCTATCACAACGACAGAATTAGCGCCAGGTGCTAATACTTTTTCTTTACGTAACTGTGTACTTTCAAATTCAACAGGGCTGGTGCCTGTATTACGGATTTTTATTCTAATGGGGGTTTTGGCAGGTACTTCGAGCACTTGAGGAATAAGTTCACCATCTTTCATTTCTAATTCAACGGTGTATTTCTCTGCAGCAAAAACAGAGCTTGTTATCATTAATAGCAGTAATAACGTGTATTTATAGAGATGTTTCATCATCAGCGTTTCACTTAAAAAAGAGAAAAAGGATAAACCCAATATTGTTGGGCTTATCCGTTATCAAGCTAATTAATAACTACCTTTACGACCTGTGCCGCTATAGGTGAAATCCCATGAAACTTCAAAGGGTTCAAACCAAGGCGCAACACCCGTTTCTTTGTCGATATGGCGACCAAATGTAATATCTTTATTGTATGAAGGTGGGTAAATCTTATAAGTGACATTATATTGACCATTACCATCGAGTTTCAGATTCTCGCCATAGTGAGGGCCATCATTAGCCACCATTGCCATAAAAATGCCTTGTTGTTTTTTCGCTGGCGCATCTGATTTTGTCACGGTGTATTCAACAGTGAGGTAA
Source organism: Proteus vulgaris (assembly GCF_023100685.1). Lineage (NCBI taxonomy): Bacteria > Pseudomonadati > Pseudomonadota > Gammaproteobacteria > Enterobacterales > Morganellaceae > Proteus > Proteus vulgaris. The sequence goes on from NZ_CP090064.1 coordinate 860,333, forward strand.
GGGATCCAGTCACCTTCCGCGAAGCCATTAGGATTATCTTCTGTAGCATGGATATCGGCTTCTAAATGGATATCGGCTTTATCAGCTGCAAGATGGTTCATCGCATGATGACCTTCTTCGGTATCCATAGTGATAGGTTGAAGGTAAACCCCCTGAATTTCCATGCCATTTTTAATAATAGGATGGCCTACAGGGTACTCTAGAGCAAAAGCCGAGGTTGAGAGAAATGATAATGCAGTAAGAGAGAGTGCATAGCGATATTTCATGTTTAACCCTTATTTCAAATGATAATTGTTATTATTCTTAATTAGGTTAACACAATTTGTATTAGAAATAGGAGATAATCTATACGAAAAATATCGCTTAAGTTTACGAAAGAAACAGTGAAAAATGTATTAACATTTTCTTTTATAAAAGAAAAAAATTTGTTGGTTTAAAGAGAAAGGGTAAATAGAATTGATAATTCTAAGTGATAATGCCTATGAGGAACATCAAATTAAGAGTGATAAATGGAAACCTTATTTATCTTAATAAGAAGATAAACAGAAGATTTCCATACCAAGAATATTAAATTTGGCTTTGAGCACTCCAAAATTGTTTGGACTGTGTCAGCGCGATAGCAGAAACTTGCTCTTCATTAGGGGGTAAAAAAAATGCAGGTGTCACTTTTAGCTCTTGAGCAATATGAAAGAGCATATCAACATCAATTTTACATAGCCCATTCTCATATCGTGAAAATTGTTGTTGGCTAATACCCACTCGTTCAGCGACAATCTTTGCTGATAAGCGAAGTTGCTGGCGTTGTTTACGAATTTTATGCCCAATAATTTGAGAAATGGGATAAATCTTTGACATTAGTGACCTCATTCTTCCTATCAACCACCAATAATATTCAATAATTCGAATATCAAGTTTCTGAGATGGATCTTCAAAGTAAACAAGCACTCCGGCTTGAATGAGTAAAATCCATTCTATAGTGTTATCGGTTAATGGGATGAATTATTTATACCCGTCAGGCTATAAGATGATATTAATTTTTATTAAACTATTTTGATATCCTTCTTTTTTCTAGCAGGATAATCGAGAAAAATTTGATAAACAGTGCTATATATTGCCTAAACACCATTTTATCCATTATTTGCACTCGCATTTATGATTAATAAAGAGTAAATAATGAGGCTATAACAAAAATGATAAAGCCCTCTTTGACTGTGTTTATACTCGAAAATACCATTTATATTTTTTATGATGGGTTATTTTTGAGTTTTTTTTTATTTGAACCAAATTTTCCTTTTTAAATAGCACTAAAGCTACGTACCTCTTTTTACTTTATTGAAATTAATAAAATTACATTCACTTCCAATACTCTATGGCGTTAAGATTGTTATCTATAATACTTAGGTAGATTATGAGTATTACTGGTAATTATCTATTTATCGTCAAGGTCGAGATTATGAATGTAAAAGATATCATTCGTCATGAACCATTTGGAACATTGCTAGGTTATGCGCCTGGCGGTGTCGCGATTTACTCTTCAGATTACAGTAGTATCGATAAAGAAGACTATGCCGCTAATGATTCATTCCGTAGCTATATTGGCAATGAATATATGGGGCACAAGTGGCAGTGTGTTGAGTTTGCTCGTCGTTTCCTTTATCTGCATTACGGCGCTGTATTTACTGATGTAGGAATGGCTTATGAGATTTTCTCATTGCGTTTTTTACGTAAAACCATTGATGACGATATATTACCTCTCCAAGCATTTGCTAATGGTGGTAAGCAGGCACCAGCGGTTGGTGCCTTACTGATTTGGCAAGAAGGTGGTGAGTTTAAAGTGACCGGTCATGTTGCTGTGATCACCGAAGTGCTTGAAGATAAAATCCGTATTGCAGAACAAAACGTTATCCATACTAGATTACCCGCAGGCCAGCAATGGACACGAGAATTACCGCTTCTCATCAGTGATAACGGCTACTTTGTTCAAGATACTTTTGATAACACAACGCTTTTAGGTTGGATGATCCAAACGGAACCTAATGCTTATAGTCTTCCTCAGCCTAAAATCACACCTAAACTGTTAAATATTCATGCTGAAAAACTTGAAAATAAAGGTCAATTCGATGGGAAATGGTTAGATGAAAACTCACCTCTAGAAAAAGCCTATGTTCTAGCGCAACACGGTCATATCATCAATCAAAACAGCTACGAATACTTCACCATTTCAGAAAGCGCCGAACAAGAACTTATTCGAGCAAGCAATGAGATGCATTTGATGTATTTGCATGCGACCGAAAAAGTATTAAAAGACGATAATTTATTACGTTTGTTCGATATCCCTGACGTGTTATGGCCTCGTATTCGTTTGTCATGGCAAAACAGGCGCCATCAAATGATCACGGGACGATTAGATTTTTGTATGGATGAACGTGGTGTCAAAGTATATGAATATAATGCGGACTCCGCCTCTTGCCACACAGAAGCAGGCTTAATTATTGAAAAATGGGCGCAACAAAGTGGAATTAAAGAAGGTTTTAATCCTGGTGAGCGCTTACTTGATGCATTAGCTGATGCTTGGAAACACAGTGATGCGAAACCTTTTGTGCATATTCTTCAAGATGATGATAGTGAAGAAGATTACCATGCACTCTTTATGCAACAATCACTGACCCAAGCCGGTTATGAGAGCAAAATTCTACGTGGATTAGATGAACTTCATTGGAATAATCGTGGTCAATTAATTGATGCAGATAAACGTGTTGTTGAATGTGTCTGGAAAACATGGGCTTGGGAAACGGCTTTAGATCAACTCAGAGAAGAGAGTGAACAACAAGCACTTATTCCTATACGTACAGGACATCCTGAAGGAGAAGTACGTTTAGTCGATGTACTTTTGCGTCCTGAAATTACGGTTTTTGAGCCTCTTTGGACACTTATTCCTAGTAATAAAGCAATTTTACCAGTTTTATGGCAACTGTTCCCTGATAATCCTTATTTACTAGATACGGATTTTAAAGTGACTCCTCATCTTGCACAAAGTGGTTATGCAGTTAAACCGATAGCAGGTCGTTGTGGCAGTAACATTGGTCTAGTTGATCATAAAGAAAATGTGTTAGATAAAACCCACGGTCAATTTGATCACCAAGAAAATATTTATCAGGAATTATGGTGTTTACCAAAAGTAGCAAATCGTTATATTCAAGTTTGCACATTTACTGTTGGTGGTCATTACGGCGGTTGTTGCTTACGTTCTGATCCTACGCTGGTAATTAAAAAAGAGAGTGATATAGAACCGTTGATCGTGATTGAAGATAAACACTTTTTAGTAAAATAAGACAACAATACCTTGGTATTAATAATAGCCCGCCTTATTGGCGGGTTTGTTTTAAATAGCAGTCGATGTTGAGGTGAATAATAAAAATGATGAAAACATTCTTAACCCTTGATGAGTTATTGGCATCACTTTCAACACTTGAGTCAAATGAATGGATATATACTGAGATTTCAATGTGGAATAGTCATCCAGAACAGGCCGTTTTTTATTATATTCCTTGGGATTACATCCAAGAATTACCGGATGATGAGATTTATCTTGATGACGAAAAAATGGAAATGCCAAAAGCTGTTGAAGATAAAAATTTACGTGGCTGGATGGTGATTTGTGATTTGGCATTATTTTATCAAACTCAACAAGTTGAACAAAAAACCTTACAGTGGATCATTGAAGAAATTAACTATTATCGTGAGTATGATGCTTTTCGGTGTTTGAGTTAGATGTTGCTTATTAGCAATAAAGATTAAATAATTAGCTATAATATATTGATAACTAATGATTTTATTTGTAATTTCTTTAATAAAGAATGTTTTCGATGTTAGGCCAATCATCAGCATAATGATCTGTCATTAATAAAAAACACTCAGCAATAGCTCGATTGAGTGATGTGTGTTCAACCGTGTCATTTTCTACTGAAGTGACAGACCACACTTTGTTCTCTTTGTGATAAGTGCATGACATTTCGCAATCTTCTAATAAAGAGAGTGTATCATCAGCATTTTTGAGTAAATCAAATAGTGCGCCATCGGGATCTAAAGAGCTCCAAACTTTTTCGGTTTCTGTATCAAATTCGATTTCATAACCATAACGACGATAGATAGCCGTTAGGTTTATTTGAAAATCGGTGTAGTGACTATAACGATGAATAGGGGGCTGATAGGTATCTGGCTCTTGGGCTTTTCGATTATTTTTATAGTCTTGGATTTGTTTTTCTCGAGTTTGAGCTCGTTGATAGCCTTCGTTGCCAAATTCTAAAATACGTGCTTTGCGATAAACGTCACTAAAATCTAGTACTGCAGCACCGTAATAAAGCCCTTCATCTGTTTTCACATCCAATAAGTCAACTAAGATATAACGTTTATTCTCAGTGAGTTGTTCTTTATTTAAGATGGTTAAACCAGCATATTCTGCAATAGCGACTATCTGTTGTGTTGAAAATGTCATCTCTTTCATTGGGTTCTCCTTAAGAAATTACATGCTTTCCTTGATCTGTTTTTTCAACCACTGAATGAAAAGCTGTACTTTGGCATTATTCTTTTCATTTCGAGTGACAAGGTAATAACGCTGAGCACAAAAAAGTTCGCTATTATCAAAAGGGATAATTAATTCTTTATTGGCCAGCTGTTTCTGCACTAAACGCTTTCTTCCCATTGCGACACCCGAGTGATTAACGGCAGCAATCACAGCAAGATCAGAACGGTCAAAACAGATATTACTGCGATTAGGGAAAAGTGAAAGCCCCATATATTCGCTCCAAGCTCGCCATTCATCAAAATCAGAGTTGTTACTCCATGCTTGTCTATCATGTAGCAATGTGCAATTAGAGAGATGATGAATATTGTTTATAAGCTCATGTTTTTTGGCGTATTCAGGACTGCATACCGGAATAATCGATTCTGAAATTAAGTCTTCGCAATAAAGATTTTGTAGTTGTTTATCATCAAAATAGATTGCGAGATCAATACCATAGCCTCGAAAATTAATATCATCATTTCCTGTGAGCAGATTTAATTCAATGGATGGGTAACGTTCAGTAAAATCTGAAATACGAGGAACTAACCAACATTGAGCAATGGAAGGACGTGAATAAACGGTAAGCACACCAGATATTTCTTGGTTATGGATATCTAAAATTTCTTGGTTAATGTCTTCTAACGTTTTTTTAAGTGCCCAATAAATGCGTTCACCTTCTTCTGTTAGTTCAATTCGGCGATGAAAGCGGTCAAATAGCTTAATACCTAATTCTTCTTCTAGTGTATTAATACGATGGCTAATAGCACTGGGAGTTAATGACAGCTCCTCTGCTGCTAAAGCAAATGAAAGGTGACGACCGGTTGCTTCAAAAGTGTGAAGTCTGGCTAATTGATAACTGGATAATCGTTTATTTCTTAAAATCACGCTAGAAGATTCAAACATTCTTTTATTCTCATTTTATTGTTGATAGTAACGTTAGTTAACAATCAAGGTAATGTTAAGATGAAATACCATGCTATCACTCATCAAAATGTGATTATTTGTGCTTGAGATCACTTATTTGAGTTAATTGAATTCATCTTAGTGTAAATTTTCATCATTTGTAAGTGCCGAATGATTAATATTCAATATGTTTAACAATAAATAAAAGATTTGGGATGGATATATGGATTCAACATTATGGGTACTAGGTACTCTTATAATTAGTATCTTGCTCATTGTTTTTACTATAATAAAACTTAAGTTTCACCCGTTTCTAGCCTTACTGTTGGCCAGCTTCTTTGTCGGTACTGCAATGAAGATGAACCCTTTAGAAATGGTGAATGCGATTGAAAATGGTATTGGCGGTACACTCGGATTTTTAGCAGCAATTATCGGTTTAGGTACTATTCTTGGTAAAATGATGGAAATATCAGGTGCCGCAGAACGCATCGGTATTACATTGCAAAAGTGTCGTTGGTTATCTCCAGACGTTATTATGGTATTAGTTGGTCTTATTTGTGGTATTACACTTTTTGTTGAAGTTGGTGTGGTATTGCTTATTCCACTTGCTTTCTCTATTGCGAAAAAAACAAATACATCATTATTAAAATTAGCCATCCCTTTATGTACAGCATTAATGGCTGTTCATTGCATTGTTCCTCCTCATCCAGCCGCACTGTTTGTTACTAATGAATTGGGCGCAGATATGGGAACCGTGATTGTTGCAGGTCTTGCTGTTGGTTTAGCTGCTTCATTAGTCGGTGGCCCGTTATTCTTAAAAGTATTAGGTGAGCGTTTGCCGTTTAAAACCGTACCTGAAGAATTTTCAGATATGGAAGTTCGTGAAGAAAAAGATTTACCTTCACTCGGCGCTACTCTTTTTACAGTATTATTGCCAATTGTTCTGATGCTGATAAAAACAGCTGCAGAATTAAATATGACAAAAGGTACTTCGCTTTATACTGCATTACAGTTTATTGGTAACCCAATTACTGCGATGTTTATTGCTGCTTTTGTCGCTTATTATGTTTTAGGTATTCGCCGTAATATGGGCATGAATATCTTATTGAAGAAAACAGAAGATAGTTTTAGCTCTATTGCCAATATCTTATTAATCATTGGTGCTGGTGGTGCTTTTAATGGCATCCTAAAAGGCAGTGGTTTAAGTGAATCTTTAGCATTAATTCTTTCTAACTTGGACATGCATCCTATTTTATTGGCTTGGTTGGTCGCCATTATTCTTCATGCTGCTGTTGGTTCTGCAACGGTTGCAATGATGGGGGCTACTGCAATTGTTGCACCATTAATGCCTTTATACCCAGACATTAGCCCTGAAATTATTACCTTAGCGATTGGTTCAGGTGCTATTGGTTGTACCATCGTCACAGACTCACTGTTTTGGTTAGTGAAACAGTATTGTAATGCAACTTTAAGTGAAACTTTTCGTTTTTACAGTGTCGCGACCTTTATTGCCTCCTTTGTCGCATTAGGCGGTACATTTATGCTTTCTTTTGTCATATAAAAGAGAACGACTATGAGCCATATAGATATAAATAAACTAATAAGTAATTTTCCACTAGTTCGTGACTTAGTGGACTTAAAAGAAGTGGTTTGGTTTAACCCAAAAGTGACCACCACTGACCAGGGACTTCCATATGTTGGTTTAACGCAAGATGACGTAATTGATGCACAAGCACGGTTACAACGTTTTGCACCTTATTTAGCTAAAGCATTTCCAGAAACAGCGGTTACTCAAGGAATTATCGAATCAGAAGTGGTTGATATTCCTAAGATGAAAGTTGCTCTTGAAAAGCGTTATAACACAACCATTAGCGGTCAGTTGCGTTTGAAAAAGGATAGCCATTTACCGATTTCAGGTTCAATTAAAGCGCGAGGTGGAATTTATGAAGTATTAACGCACGCGGAGAAATTGGCAATAAACGCAGGATTACTGAGTACAGATGATAATTATGAAAAATTATTCTCTGATGAATTCCGTAAATTCTTTAGCCAATACAGTATCGCAGTTGGTTCAACAGGCAACTTAGGTATGTCTATTGGGATCATGAGTGCGAAATTAGGCTTTAGTGTAAGCGTTCATATGTCTGCTGATGCACGTCAGTGGAAAAAAGACAAATTACGTTCCCATGGCGTTAATGTTGTTGAATATGAACAAGATTACAGTATTGCTGTAGAAGAAGGTCGTAAACAAGCAGAAAAAGATCCTAACTGTTTCTTTATTGATGATGAAAACTCAAAAACCTTATTCTTGGGTTATGCCGTTGCCGGATTACGTTTGAAACGTCAATTTGAAGAACAAGGTGTTCGTGTTGATAGTGAACATCCTCTGTTTGTTTATCTGCCTTGTGGTGTTGGTGGTGGTCCTGGTGGTGTTGCGTTTGGGCTAAAGCTGGCATTTGGTGATGCTGTGCACTGTTTATTTGCTGAGCCAACACATTCACCTTGTATGTTATTGGGGGTTTATACCCAGTTACATGAAGGTATTTCAGTACAAGAAATTGGTATCGACAACGTGACTGCTGCTGATGGTCTGGCTGTTGGTCGCGCATCAGGCTTCGTGGGGCGTGCAATGGAGCGCTTAATTGATGGTTATTACACTATTGATGATCAAGAGCTTTATGACTTGCTAAGTCTGTTAAATAAAGAAGAAGGAATTAAGTTAGAACCTTCGGCATTAGCTGGAATGGCAGGAGCTGTACATGTCACTCAAGCTAAAGATTATCTGCAAGGTTTATCACTAGACAGTCAAAAAATGCAAAATGCAACGCATTTAGTATGGGCTACAGGTGGTGGTATGGTTCCTGCAGATGAAATGCAAAAATATCTCGCTCAAGGAAAATAGAGCGTAGATCCGGGACGATAAGGTTTGTTTTTTATCGTTCCATATAAAATAAAAGGGAGTAGTGCGAGTATCCAATAATTATTATATAAAACAATAATATAGTAACAATGGATTAAACCAAGTGTTACATCAAACATTCACACCAGGATGTCACACCAGGGGAAAATGTCGTAGTATTATAATCATAAAAAAAGAGGCACCCATTGGGTGCCTCGCTTATTTTTATGCTATTCAATATTATGTTTATTCTAAAATAAACATGCCATAAGGATGAATTTGGAGGTAATAACTATCACCGACATTTGGTTGAAGCTGTGTGGCATTGACTTGTAATAGCAAAGTCTGATTTTGCCATTCGACGGTTACCTCATACTGAGGCCCCATATAAGCCACATGCACGATTTTACATTGCTGGCAGGCATCGCCTTGTTGAGATAAGGTGATAGCCTCTGGTCTAACTCCAACTCTAACGTCTGTTTTAGTGGTGTTAAATGTATCTGGCTTTGGTAGACGATATTGGAAGATATCAACATAATCAGGGCCTAATGTTGCTGGGAATAAGTTTGCATCTCCCATAAAGCTGGCCATAAATTCAGAAGCCGGTTGGCGATAAAGAGTTTGTGGTGAGCCTAATTGCATTATCTTGCCTTTATTCATCACCAATACCATATCAGAAACCGCAAATGCTTCACTTTGATCATGGGTTACGTAAAGAGAAGTGATATTAAACTGTTGTTGTAATTCACGAATTTTCTCTCTCATGCTACGACGTAAATTAGCATCAAGGTTACTCAGAGGTTCATCAAAAAGCAGTACTTTCGGTTTTAAAATTAAGGCGCGAGCTAATGCAACTCGTTGTTGTTGGCCGCCTGAAATTTGGTCAACAAAACGATCTTCAAAGCCGGCTAAATCCACCAGCTCTAAGGCTTCAGTCACTCGTTGTTTTATTTCTGCTTTAGGGCGCCCAAGCATTTTTAAGCCATAACCAATGTTTTCCCCTAATGACATATGAGGGAAAAGGGCATAAGACTGAAACACCATACAGATATCACGTTGTTGAATTGAGCGTTCAGTGACATCTTCACCATCAATAAAGATCTTACCTTCTGTCGGTTTTTCTAACCCAGCAACTAAACGTAAAACGGTTGTTTTACCACAGCCAGAAGGTCCTAATAATGAAACCATTTTTCCTTGTGGAATAGACAAGCTGAGATCTTCAATAACTGTGTTAGAGCCAAAACGCTTAATAACATTTTTCAGTTCAACGAAATGTTGTTGTGTCATGATTTATACTCCGTATTACTGTGCATTTTTGGCTTTAGAGCGTGAAACACGGGCTTCGCCAATCAAATAGTCAAATAAGAAAATAATTGCCAACATGACGACGATTAAAATCGAGCCGTAGGCAATTGCGACACCGTATTCACCATCTTCAACACGGTTTAAAATATAAGCAGTTGCAACACGTGTATCTGGTGTAACAAGGAAAACAATGGCACTGACTGTGGTAATTGCACGCACAAAGCTATAAATCAGCGCAGACAAAATAGCTGGGCGCAATAACGGTAATAGCACATAGAAAATCGTTCTCATTGAATTTGCTCTTAAGCTTAAAGAGGCTTCATCCAGCGATTTATCAATTTGGCCTAATCCCGCAATACCTGCACGTATCCCTACTGGCACATTACGCATTGTCATAGAGATAATCACAATCGCCGCAGTACCTGTTAAATAGAACGGTGAGTCGTTAAACGCAAGAATATAAGAGACACCCGCAACAGTCCCTGGTACAGCGAAACAAAGCATTGTTGTGAACTCAATACTTTTCTTACCTTTAAAGTCTTGGCGCACGACGATATAGGCGATTAACAATCCAAGAATGGCTGTAATAGGCGCAGCAATACCTGCATATAACAAGGTATCCAACAATGAAGGCCATGCACCGTCACTCATTCCTTGACCAAATAACTTGATAAAGTTATCAAGGGTTAAGGTGTAATCAACACCCCAGTTAACGGTAAAGCTACCGTAGAAAATACTGCCATATAAGAAGATATTAAACACAACCCAAATGCCAAGAACAGTTGTTACAAATGCAATCAAAGACGATGGCAAAGGTTGAACATCACCACGATAGGATTTTCCTGATACGGTGACGTAAGAGCGTTTACCAATCCACATATACTGTACGCAGAACACTAATAGTGAGAAAACTAACAGTGACGCACCTAATGTACTGGCTGATTGATAATCTAATTGAGAACCTGTGATATAGAAATAAATCTGTGTGGCGATAACGTCAAAGTTACCCCCTAAAACCAATGGGTTACTGAAGTCAGCAAGAGATTGCACAATCACAATTAAAAATGCATTGGCTAACGCGGGCTTAAGTAACGGCATAAAGACGTTAAAGAAGGTTTGATAACGGTTGGCTCTTAAGGTGTAAGACGCTTCTTCTAATGAAGGATGAATAGTTTTAATGGCACCGTCTAAAATCATAAACGACATTGGGGTAAAGGCGAGAACTTGGGCCAACCAAATCCCTGTAAAGCCGTATAACCAGTTGGTATTTTCAAGCCCTGCATAAGTGGCAAGAAACTCTGTCACATAACCAGAGCGCCCCATCATAAGTGTGACCCCTAAACCGACAACAAAAGGAGGTGTTACGATAGGTAAGATAGAAAAGACTCGACCAATAATGGCTGATCGCACCGCAATACGAGATGTATAAATTGCTAGAATTAAACCAAAGAAAGTACAACCTATCCCCACAGCAATAGAGAGCATTATGGAGTTGAGCATCACTTGTACAATATGAGCTTGGCTTAAGATAGCAATAAATTCAAATGGAGCGAAATTGCCTGCGCTATCTTTAAACATCGGAATAAAAATAGCGATACTAGGAAAGATAATAAAAGCGCCAATCAGTGCAACAACGGCTATCAAAGAACCAATAACAAAGCTATCACCACCAAGCCATTCCAAGCGTGTTAAGGCGGTTTTCATGATCATTCCCAGAGAAATAAAGAGGATGATCGCAGAGTAACCTAAACCTCGTCCTTCAAGCGTTGCACTAACTATCGTAATAACAGCACAAAGTAAGGCAAAACTTGCATCAAAATAGTGGCGAGAACGAACCTCACGCTTAGGTTCGTTTAATGAACGAAAGAGCAGTAAACTTGGTAATACAAACCAGAGCCAACTGATATTGATACTACTCCAACCGTAAGAGGTGATTAATTCATCTGCTGTAGAATCTAAAAGACCGTAATCAAGGCTCCATGACGGCAGTAACGCAAAAGCCATCCAAGCAATTAGGATCCATAAAAATATGGGATCCCGCCTCTTTTTTTCAGGTAAAGCGAGTGTGTGAGACATAAATCCCCCGAGAGTAAATGTATTTATTATTATGTGAAAAAGAGAGCGAGAGATTATCTCGCTCTGTTAATGAGCTATTTACCCATTTTTACTTCGGTTACCCACTTATTAATCAACTCTTTACGCACTTCACTATCGCCATATTTATCCATGTCGTAGTTGATGAGTTTTAAGTCTGATAATTTCAGTGCCATTGGTGAAGACTCTGCAGAGGTATTGGTTAGGATTTGGTAAGATTTACCTTCTTTCCAACTAATTTCTTGCGCTTCTTTTGAGAGTGTCCAATCTACGAATAATTTAGCATTATCCATATTACGGGCATTTTTGATGATACTGACACCTCCGATTTCATAGCCTGTACCTTCACAAGGTGAAATCAATTCAAGCGGTGCACCATTTTCAACTTCTAATGAGTAATCATGTAAGAAACCAATACCAATGGCGGCTTCACCACGAGCTGCATTTCGCGCTGGGGCAATACCTGATTTGGTGTATTGAGAGATATTAGTATTGATTTTCTTCAGATAATCAAAGGCTTGTTCAGTGCCCCATAACTGGTCAAAGGTTGCCAGTGCGGTATAAGCAGTTCCTGAACTTTGTGGATCGGCGATTTGAATTTCACCTTTATACTCAGGTTTGATTAAATCTTTCCAACAAGTTGGAATAGCAATCCCTTTTTCTTTTAAACGATCTTTATTCACGCCGAAGCCTAAGATACCGACATAAACTGCAGAAGAGTAGTTACCTTTGCGTTTAGCTGGATCACGAAACTGTGGCATTATCTGATCAAGATTTGGTGAAACATAAGGTTCTAACAGATCCATTTCACCTGCTTGAGAGTGAGGGTCCATCGTTCCACCATACCAAACATCAGCTTGTGGGTTACGTTTTTCAGCTTCAATTTTAGCTAAAGTACTTCCCGAACCATTACGAACGAAAGTTGTTTTAACATCATATTTTTCGGCAAAGGCTTTTGTTTCAGCTTCACACATTGCATTTGTCGCACTACAGTAAACCACTAAGCGACCTGCAGCGTGGGTTGATAAGCTAACAGCAGAAAGTGCCAGACCTGCAGCAACAAGTGTAGAGAGGGTTTTCAATTTCATGTTCAGAACCTTTTAAATGTGTCGTCATCGGAAAATGAAAGAGGGCCTACTAAATGCTCTTGTTTGCTGACATCAGCAATCAACAATGGCATTAGCAGTAGTCCCATTAAGGCCGCAGCACTGGTTAATAATGCAAACATCCCAGTCCAACCATAATGCGCCATGACCTGACTTAATGGCCAACCTGCCATTGCAGCCCCTAAGTAAGCATACAATCCCAAGTAGCCAGTTACCGTGCCTGCTGCGTTTTTATGGCAATATTCTGTTGCAGCAAGCCCGATTAACATCTGTGGTCCGAACACGAAGAAACCGATACTAAAAAAACAGGCTGCGAGTAGTGCATAATGATGAATTGGAATTAACCAAAGCGCTGCCACTGCGGTAAAAAGTCCGAGTGAAAACAGCAATATCATTGGTGCTCGTTGGCCTCGGAATAAGAGATCCGAGCCCCAACCTGAACATAGCGCCCCTAATAACCCCCCCACTTCAAATAAAGAGAGGATGGCATTAGCACTCAATAAGTTGGCGCCATGTGTTTCTGATAACCAGATATTTCCCCAATCGTTTATCGCCATACGTATGAGATAAACCAAAATATAGGAAAAACCCAGTAACCAAATCATTCGGTTAAATAAAATGCTCTCTTTCAAAATAGTTAGCATGGGTTTAGGGGGAGAAGCCTGCTCTTGACGTAATTCAAAAACATCTCGTCGCCACACGCCCACTGTAGGAAGCCCTTCTTCTGCAGGAGTACCTTTTAATCGCACACACAGCCACAATCCGATGATAATGCCGATAATACCGGGAACAAGCAGTGCGACTTGCCAACTATAATGCGTCGCTAGCCACGCAGTTAAAATAGGAAGACTCATCCCGCCAAGGTTGATTGAGATATTCCATAATCCCCACCAGAAACCACGTTCATTGCGTGAATACCAGTGTGTTAATAACCTTGCACAAGGAGGCCAGCCAAATCCTTGAAAGAAACCATTTAGTGCCCAGACCAAAAGCAGTGCAGGAAACGAAAGGCAATAGGCAAAAATAATATTCATAATGCCTGTCATCACTAATCCCACACCCATAAACCAGCGGTATCCCCATTTATCATGGAAAATACCGGAAACAAATTTAGATAAGCCGTAAGTGAGATAAAAAAGGCTGGCTATCCAACCGATATCTCCTTTATCTAAATTCAATTCAACCTGCATAACGGGCATAACAAAGTTGACGCTTTTACGTGTGAGATAGAAAGTGGCATAACCGATAATCATCGACAGCATTAAGTTTTTGCGCCAAAAGTTATAGGTCTTATTTATTGATGCCGAATTTTTACCTGACATAACATCCTCTTTGATGTTGCAAATGTAAAAAAAATGTCGCGAAAAAGAATGAGATAAGGTTGTAGATGACTAAGACTTATTCTTAGTTTTCACTGTTTTCTTTTGAATTTGTGGGTAAGTTAACAATTATTTTCGTACCATGATGATTTATCACTTCCCATTCTCCGCCTAAAGCGCGAATGCGTTCTTCAATGCCACGTAATCCAAAACCGCTACTTTGTTGTGTTGATAATGATGTGGGGAGCATACCAATGCCATTATCGCTAATGATCAGTCGTAGACGGTTTTTGCTTTGGGTTAACGAAACTTCAATATAGGTTGCATTGGCATGTTTACTAATATTATTTAATAACTCTTGTACCAAACGATAAAGGGTAAAAATTATAGTTTCGTTTTCAGGCTCTTTATCTAATGAATAATTAAAATTACAGGTGATGCCATTGTCATTGAAGGCAAATTCGTTGATTAAATGGTGCAGGGCTTTTTCAAGAGACATTTCTTCTAAAACAGGGGGGCGCAATTGCCGGAGTAGTTGACGTGTAGATTGATGAATTTGTAATGCCAGACGTTCTATTTGTTCACCAGTTTGTCGCGTTTTATCGTTATTGGCTGTTTTCTTCATTAGCATTGATTGAATTTGGATTGCGGTAATATTTTGTCCAATTTCATCATGTAACTCGCGTGCAATCGCTTTTTTCACATCTTCTTCGGTATGAACCAATTGCTCCATCAATTCACGTCTGGCTTGAAGTTCTTGCTCTAGGCGTAATCGATAATGACGTAAATTATGGGCTAATTGCTGTTGGCGACTTATTGCTATCCCTAAACCAATACCAATAATAGCTTGAGTGGTTAAGAACATTTCTAATTCACGTAAGTCATTAAATGCGCCGTTTACTTGGCGAGCAAAGGTAATAATTAAACTTCCGAGTAATGCCGATAATACGCCACCTTGCCAACCATAACGGTAGGCCATAAAGACGTTAGGAATAAAAACGAGAATAACTAATAAGCGCTCTATTTCTGGTGTTAAAAAAAACTGTGCGCTTAATCCAATAAGGCAAAATAGAAATCCCCACATTAATAATGATGTTCTTAACGGAGGATCAGGTGTTCCATCAGAGATTAACGCTCGACTTTGTAATTCACGAAGATATTCATAAAGTAAAAAAACAAAAGGTGCGAGTAATATGCCACCGGTGACTGAGGTCAGAAAAATTCCGCTGGTGGTATTAATAAAAAAGCCAAGAATAAAGGCTTGTAACAGACTATTAAAGCCAACAGCGCCAATTAACAAGGTTAAGCGTTGCCAGTAGAGTGGATACCGCCACCAAATACGTTGAACTTCTAAGGCGATAATTAGGCTTAATAATGGAGAAAGATAAATAATAGCATGGGTAATTAATTGCTCTTGCGTTAGCCAGTAATAAAGCCCCCATTCGGCGAATAACATCGGTAGCCAAAAGCGCCGCCAAAGTAAAATAATCAAGGCTAATCGCAGACCTTGAGGTAAGAAAAGGGCAGCTTGTTGCCCATTTTTACTTAAATAGAAACCAATCACCCAAAGTGATAGCCAAAGTAAAGAGTAGGTGAGTAATAAAAAGAGGGATTGAAGAAGAAAACGCAGTCCTCTTTTCATGTTACAGCGATCCTGTGATCAACTGATTTTTTAAGGCGAAGTGGACTAAATCGATGGTTGTTTCACAGTCTAATTTACCCAGTACATTAGCACGATGAACGTGTACAGTTTTATGGCTAAGATTAAGTTGTACAGCAATTGTTTTGACATTAACGCCTTGGACTAAAAGGTTGAAAATTTCTCTTTCACGGGGCGTTAATGTATGCAAAGCATCTTCTTTCTCAGGGGTATGTCGTAATGCTTTCATAGCATCAGAGCAAAGATAACAGCCACCTTGATGTACAGCGCGTACTGCTTGCACTAATTCTTCAGGGCCACAACGCTTTGTTAAATAACCACGAGCACCTGAATCAAGTGCGCTTTGAACAAAGGCTGGGGTATCATAAATACTTAAAATGATCGTGCGAAAATCTGGACGTTTTTGTTTTAAACGGCTCTGTAGTTGTAAACCACTTTCACCCGGCATAGAGAGATCCATGACGGCAACATCAATATCATCATGCGCTAAATAAGGCCATGCTTCTTGCCCATTAGAATACTCACCCACAATGTGAATATCGGGTTCTAGCATGAGGAGTTGTGCAAAACCAGAGCGCACAACAATGTGATCATCTACTAAAGCAACTTTTATCATAATTTTTTATTAGTCAGAGAGTAGTCAGATAATACTTATCTGATTTATAACAAGCTACAGGAAGATAAGCGAGGAAAAACGGAGAAGAAACCCGGTTTTGAATCTTATATCTCGTTTTTCACAAGGTGAATCGTGACAAGCAGATAATAACAATAGGTTGTTTATTGTTCTTGTTTCCCATAAGCAGGGAACCTCTGCCTATGGGAAATGGGTAATATTTTATTAATTAAGCAACTTGAACCGGTACAGCTTTGGCTATGCGCTTCATTTCATTGTTGTCTTCAAAATACGCAATATTGGGTTTATGGCTACGCGCATCACTATCAGGAATTTGCACATAAGAGCAAATAATTAAGCGATCGCCAACGGCGGCTTTACGCGCAGCTGCACCATTGACTGAAATAATTCGTGAGCCTCTTTCCGCACAAATTGCGTAAGTTGAAAAGCGTTCACCATTATCTACGTTATAAATATCAATCGCTTCATTTTCCAGAATACCAGCGGCATCCATAAAATCCTGATCAATCGCGCAAGAGCCTTCATAATGAAGATCGGCTTGTGTCACTTTTACGCGATGAAGTTTGCCTTGTAACATAGTGCGTAGCATTGTTGTGTTTCCTATTTTTCTAATGATGAGTATTAAATAAGATTAACCTGCTGGTTATCAATAAGGCGAGTATTACCTAGCCATACAGCCATTAAAATAACCGCGTGGCGACTTTCTTCCGTTAATGGCGTGAGTGTATCTGCATCACAAATAAAACACTCATCAGCACGAAAACCTTGTTGCTCTAAGGTATTTTTTGCATTTTGAAGTAGCTGATTAACATCATGGTTGCCTGACTTTAATTGTTCAGCAATTTCTTGCATTGCTTGATAAAGTGCAGGGGCTTGCTGTTTTTCTTTGTCAGATAATAGGCGATTACGTGAACTTAGCGCTAACCCATTTTTGTCACGTACAATAGCAACAGGAACGATGCTGATATCCATACATAAATCACTTACCATCTTCTTGATAATTTGCAGTTGTTGGAAATCTTTTTCACCAAACATCGCAATATCAGGTTGTACAAGATTAAAGAGCTTACTAACAACCGTTGTAACACCACGGAAATGACCAGGACGGCTTGCACCCTCCAATACTGTAGAAAGTACAGGCACATCAACCGTTGTTTGGTTTTCCATGCCATGTGGATACATCTCTTTCGCTGAAGGAGCGAAAATAATATCGACATTTTTATCGCGGAGTAATTCGCAATCTTCTTGTAAGGTGCGAGGATAATTTGCTAAGTCCGCTTCTCTATCAAATTGAAGTGGGTTAACAAAAATAGATGTGATAACCACATCTGCATGAAGACGGGCTTCTTCAATTAATTTCAGGTGGCCTTCATGAAGATTACCCATTGTTGGAACCAATGCAATGCGTTTACCTTCTTGCTTTAATCGCTTGATTTCTCTGCGTAAGATAAGCGTAGTTTCAATAATTAGCACGGCGTGACTCCTTTAAACGATGTTTATAAATTGAAATGATAAATCAGTTAAATGAATGTTGTTCTTGTGGAAATAGGCCTTGTTCTACTTGCTGAACATAAAGGCTAACAGCTCCTTTTAGTGAGCCGGCCTCTTGTAAAAAATCTTTTGAGAACTTAGGTGCTTGAGGTGTCAGGCCTAATAAATCATGCATAACAAGAATTTGTCCATCAGTAACATTCCCAGCACCGATACCAATAACTGGCATCGTTAGCGCGTCTGTAATCGCTTTTGCGAGAGCCACTGGAACACATTCTAATACAGTCAGTTGCGCACCAGCCTCTTCAAGGGCGATAGCATCTTGCTTTAATTGCTCTGCCGCATCGCTCTCTCTTCCCTGAACTTTATAGCCACCAAATACGTTAACAGATTGAGGTGTTAATCCTAAATGAACACAGACGGGAACTGCACGTTCTGTCAGCATTTTAACAGTAGGAATTAGCCAACTTCCTCCTTCGATTTTTATCATATTCGCACCTGCTTGCATCAAAATACCAGCAGTAAGGCAAGCTTGTTCTGGGGTTGAATAAGACATAAATGGCATATCAGCAATTAAAAAAGCGTTCGGCGCACCAGCTCTAACACAACGTGTGTGATAAGCGATTTGTTCAACCGTAACCGGTAATGTACTGCTATGGCCTTGTAGCGTCATTCCCAATGAATCACCAATAAGCATGGCCTGAATACCCTCTTGTGCGAAAAGGCGAGCAAAACTTGCATCATAAGCGGTGATCGTAGCGAATTTTTTCTTTTCTTGCTTATAGCGATTTAGTGTTGAAAGCGTTGTGGGTTTCATTATAACAAACTCCATCATTGTTGGTTTTTTGTGTGCAGATAAAATAAAATGCTTCACATAATTATTTGTTTATTAAGAAGATTTTTAAATCATCAATATAAAGCCGCTTTCGATTGTAGCATTTAAGGGCTAAAAACGAAGAAAAAGTAATTAAGTGAGCAATAAAAAAGAACAATTAATAAGATAAAGTTATATATATCAATTGGTTATTGGTAGGGATAAAGCGACAATCACTCAAATAGCGAGGAGGTCATAAAGATGGGGTTATAATACAGTGAATGTGTAGCCGTGAGATAGAGGCTGATACCGTGTTTATTTTTTACAGTATCAACCTTTAGCTTTAATAGAGGATTTACGTGGTATCACCACTTTTCCATGCCATTTTCAGGCACTAAAGCTAATCTATCTGCTAATAACTCACCATCAGGAAAGCGAAGGTCTGGTGCTAATTCAGCTAATGGGTAGAGCATAAATTCACGGACTTTTAGCCCGTAATGAGGCACGGTTAAACGCTCAGTTTGGATCACGTCATCACCAAATAACATGATATCGAGATCTAGCGTTCTAGGGCCCCAGCGGTTACCTTCTTTTCTAACTCGACCTTGTGCTAATTCAATCGATTGAGTGTTATCAAGCAAGGTTTCTGGCGCCAAAGTTGTATCGACAGCAACGGCAACATTAAGAAAATCTGGTTGATCTTGTGGCCCCATAGGGCGAGTACGATACCAGGAAGATTGAGCAATCAGTGTGGTTTGTGGGATCTCACTGATTGCTTTAATTGCTGAATTTACCTGATCTTCAGGTGAATTCAAATTGCTACCTAAAATGATATAAACACGTTTTGTCTGTTTACTCATTATTGTTCTCTTGTCTTGATGCTGGCTTTGCACTTGGGTGGCGAGGACGCTTACGTGGACGAGGGCGTCTACGAACCGGTGCTTGACCTAATTCTGAGACCATTGAGCGTTGTTGTGTATTGTTAGAGGCTTGGAAATCTGCCCACCAACTCGCTAACGCTTCAAGTTCTGGATTACGTTGTACATTGGCACGTAATTCCAGTAAGTCGAACGCTGCACGGAATTTAGGGTGCTCAAGCAGTTTATTGGCACGACGACCTTGGCGTTTAGGTAAACGTTGCTGTAATTGCCAGATATCACGCATCATGGTGGTAATACGTTTTGGAATTGCAATCGTACGACATTGTTCATCTAAAATATCATTCATCGCCATAGCGAAAGAATCATAGTAAGAAAGACCACTTTCTTGGACTAATTTCTCTGCATGTTCGATTAATGGATACCACAACATTGCCGCAAATAAGAATGCCGGATTAACACGCATATCTTTATTAATACGATAGTCTGTATTTTTGAGAACTTGATCCAGCATTCTCTCCATCGGCGTATCATGTTGTTCTGTCATTTTTGATGCTACTAACGGGAACAACGGCTCAAGCAACTGATGGCGACACATGAGTTTGTATGTTTTATAGCCTTGCCCTGTTTGTAATAATTTTAGTGACTCTTCAAAAAGGCGAGCCGATGGAATATTACGTAATAAAGGGGCGAGTCTGCTAATTGGTTCTGCTGTTTCAGGTGCAATTTGCATATCCAATTTGCTGGCAAAGCGAATGGCTCTTAACATTCTAACGGGATCTTCGCGATAACGCGTTTCAGGATCGCCAATTAAACGAATAATGCCTGCTTTAAGATCCGCTAAACCGCCAACGTAATCACGTACAGCAAAATCATCAACACCGTAATAAAGGCTGTTTAATGTAAAGTCACGACGAATGGCATCTTCTTCAATGGAGCCAAAAATATTGTCGCGCAGTAACATGCCGCTTTGTGCTTGCTGTGATTGGTTGTTGTCTGAAATTTCATGATCTTCATGAGAGCCACGGAAAGTAGCCACTTCAATCACTTCAGGGCCAAACATGATATGTGCAAGGCGGAAACGACGACCGACTAAACGACTGTTGCGGAATAATCGACGTACATCCTCAGGGGTTGCATTTGTGGCAATATCAAAATCTTTTGGTTTTTTTCCCAGTAATAAGTCACGGACACCACCACCGACTAAATAAGCTTGAAAACCAGAATTATTTAGGCGATAAAGCACTTTTAATGCATTGTCACTGATGTCTTTACGTGAAATTGGGTGTTGATCTCTTGGGATCACTGTCATTGGCAAATCACTCCCGTTCGCCTTTTCTTTATTACTCTTTTTCTTACGGGGACGGTCTGCGGATATAGCAGGACGCCGACGCACAGGTTTCTGTGTTTCTTGTATTGGTCGGTCAGATGCAGTTGTGACTGGCCTTTCACTTGCTACCGGTTGTGTGTCTGATGACGTTGTTTGTCGCCCTAGCAGATTACGGCAGAAATGTGCTACTCGATTAAAAATATGACACCTCGAATAATAAATTCTAATAATTAAAAAAATTAAGCGGCTAATCATAGCCTACTGAACATTTTTTGAGAATGCTTTGTGTGGTTTATTCGTATCCTTGTTGCTGATGATTTTGTTTTAAAATCTCAGAAGGTGACCACTGTGCAGTCGCAATCTCTAACAATGATGCTAACGAATAATCCTGCCAGCCAGCAATAATCGGCTGATTAAGAAATTGTAAAGCATCGATAATGACGGGCCTTGGATCCGAATCTGGCAACGCATGCGCGTGATTTTGCTTCGATAATTTATTACCGTCATGATTTATTGCTAAAGGCAAATGAGCATAACGCGGAATAGGTAAATTCAGTTGTTTATGTAAACTGATTTGTCGCAATGTGGGATCAAGTAGATCAGCACCTCTCACCACTTCGGTCACACCTTGATAACTATCATCAATCACCGTCACTAGATTATACGCAAATAAGTTATTTTTTCTGTGAATAATCATATCTTCTAGTACGATAGATGTACTTTTAGAATAATAAGTACCTTGGATCATATCTTCAAAATGATAAACAGGGTGTTGCTGGATCAATCGCCATGCACTGTTTTTATCAAAAGGTGTATCGCTATTCGCTAATGGAGCGTGGTGACGACAATGATTATCATATACACCACCCAAATCATGTAAACGATGGCGGCTACACTGGCAGTGGTAGCAGACACCTTCTCGCCAAAGTGCAGACAGTATTTCATGATAAGCATCATGGCGTTGTGATTGATAAAGGATATCACCATCCCAAAACAATCCATAACGCTCTAATGTGCGAATAATTAAGGATGCCGTGCCGGGGGGTTCTCTAAGAGGGTCAATATCATCGATGCGAAGGAGCCAACGCCCGTGGTGTGCGCGAGCTTGAAGATAACTACCAAGTGCAGTAACCAATGAGCCAAAATGAAGTTGACCCGTTGGTGATGGCGCAAAACGCCCAATATAGTCTGTAATCTCGTGCATCGAAAGATTCAGATAAACGCCTCAACGTATCAGGTTGAGGCGTTGGCTCATCAATTAGCCAGCCATCTGCTTTTCACGGATTTCAGCTAATGTTTTACAGTCGATACATAAATCGGCGGTAGGGCGAGCTTCTAAACGGCGGATGCCGATTTCAACGCCACAAGATTCACAGAAGCCGAAGTCATCATCTTCAACTTTTTTCAGTGTTTTCTCGATTTTCTTAATGAGTTTACGTTCACGATCACGGTTACGCAGCTCAAGACTGAATTCTTCTTCTTGTGCAGCACGGTCAACGGGATCGGGGAAGTTTGCCGCCTCATCTTGCATATGAGTAACGGTGCGGTTGACTTCATCCCTGAGCTGATTGCGCCAAGATTCAAGTATTAGCTTAAAATGCGCTAATTGGGCTTCGTTCATGTACTCTTCGCCCGCTTTTTCCTGATATGGCTCAACGCCAGCAATAGCGAGAATGCTCATGGACGATGTTTTACGCTTTTGCCCTTCTTGCATAATGCTTCTCCTACATACGCATTTCTGAATAATCCCCACCTTCAAAACAGGAAGGGGAAAAAATAGGGCGCTATAAATAGCAGATGCCCGCGAGGATAGCAATTATTCCTTTAATAAGTTTTCTCATGGTGTGAAGGCACGCAAGTAAATGTCCCTTTTTAGTTAAAAAATGATTAACTAAAGCCATGAAAATCAATTAACCATTTGAAATAAAAGGTAATTGCTGTCCAATTGTTAAATTGTATTCACTAATATTGATGCGATAACACAAGATTTCAACCCCTGCGTCATGCGCTTCTTTTAGCAATGAAGCATAGTCAGGGTCAATCTCTTTAGCAACAGTCACTTCCGTAATGCCAGTATGGGGAACTGCGTAGAATAAGACAGCCCTTAAACCCAATTTTGCGATAGCCGTCAACTCTCGAAGATGTTTCTGGCCGCGTTGAGTTTTTGCATCAGGAAAATAACCCATTCCGTTATCTAACAATGTGACTGACTTCACTTCAATATAGCAGTCAACTTTATGATTTGATTTAAGTAAAATGTCAATACGGCTATTCTCATTCCCATATTTGACTTCTCGTTTTATCTCTTCATATTCAGATAATTCTGGAATATCACCCGCTTCAATGGCATCTGCAACAATACCGTTCGCTCTTAATGTATTTACACAAATCCAATCATCAGTTTGAGTCTGTGTAAGCTCCCAACTGTGGGGGTATTTTCTTTTTGCATTTGAAGATGTGGAATACCAAACCGTATCACCGGGAGTCGCACATCCTGTCATTGCTCCTGTGTTGGCGCAATGAAGCGTGAATTCTTCCCCATTTGGGGTAACAACGTCTGCTAAAAAACGCTTATACCGTTTTAGTAAAGTGGCAGATTGTAGCGGTTGCTCAAATTTCATGACAACTCCGATGAAAATACGATCTTTAATAAAGCGCTAATGCTACAATGCCAAGCCGAGAAAGTTAATGAGTCATGGAGCCTGTGTGCATTTATTGCCAATCTTTGAGGTAACGGAAAATATCGTTACTGCGTTAAAACAATTCCCACAAGTCTTACTTCATGCGCCAACAGGTGCAGGTAAATCAACAGCGCTTCCTCTCTATTTACTTGAGCAAAATTTTTTTGACGGCAAAATAATTTTATTAGAGCCAAGACGAATTGCCGCTAAAAGCATTGCTTATCGTTTAGCAAGTCAGCTTAATGAAGATGTGGGTCATACGATAGGTTATCGTATGAAAGCAGAAAGCAAGGTGAGCCAGCACACTCGACTTGAAGTGGTAACAGAAGGTGTATTAAACCGCATGTTACAGCAAGATCCAGAACTGACAGGCGTAAGCCTTGTGATATTAGATGAGTTTCATGAACGCAGTTTACAGGCTGATTTAGCTCTAGCTCTATTACTCGATGTTCAAATGGGATTACGCGATGATTTGCGTGTTTTGATTATGTCAGCAACCTTAGATAATCAAAAACTCACGACATTATTACCTAAAGCACCAATGATCAGCGCTCAAGGGCGCAGTTACCCAGTCGAAAGAGTTTATTCTCCTATCAATACGCATCAACCTTTTGAACAAGAAATTGCCACCATGGCTTTGCGGTTATTGGCGCAAGAAACTGGCTCCATGTTGATATTCTTGCCGGGTAGCGCAGAGATTATGCGTGTTACTGAAATACTAAAAGATAAAGTGGATAAACATGTGCTGCTATTTCCACTGTATGGGGCGTTGTCATTAGCAGAGCAGCAAAAAGCGATTGAACCTACAGAAAGAGGTTATCGAAAAGTGGTACTTGCGACCAATATCGCAGAAACCAGCTTAACAATTGAAGGTATTCGCCTTGTATTGGATAGTACGATTGAGAAACGCGCTCAGTTTGATTTAAAAAGTGGTGTCACCAGCTTGCTACGCCAGCGAATTAGTCAATCATCACAAACACAAAGAGCAGGGCGTGCGGGTCGCCTTGAAACTGGAATTTGCTGGCATTTAATGAGCCAAGAACAATCACAACGAATTGCCTCTCATCAAGTACCCGAAATTTTAAGTAGCGATTTATCCTCATTATGGCTTTCCGTATTGCAATGGGGATGTCGCGATATTAACCAGTTGAACTGGCTAGATACACCTTCGTCACAAGCATTGAATGCAGCTAAAGATTTATTGTATCGTTTAGGCGCCATTGATAAGTATGATGGATTAACACCGCGTGGTTTGCGCATGGCTCAATGGGGCATAGAGCCTCGACTCGCTGCGATCTTAGATTATGCAAGTGAGCAAAGTGACAATCATCTTGCGACGGCAGCACGCTTATGTGCAATCTTAGAAGAGCCGCCCCGAGGACAAGAAATTAATCTGGAGTGGATTGCTCAACAAAAAAACACCTTCTGGACACGACGTGAAAAACAGCTTTCTCAACACCGGAAAGGGACGTTTTGCCCTGAATTGTTAGGTTTATTATTAGCGGTTGGATTTCCTGATAGGATTGCTAAAAATCGTGATAATAAAGGTCGTTTTCGTTTAGCAAATGGGCAAGGTGCCATGATGGAACATTCGCACTCAATGAGTGATACACCGTGGATCTTAGCACCATTATTACTACAAAATGCGCATTATGCCGATGTGCGTATTTTATTAGCACTACCGATTGATATCGATGAAATATCAACGACCTTTTCTGAACTTATTGAAGAGAATACCACGGTTGAATGGGATGAAAAACGCGGTACGTTAATCACTTGGCAACAACGTCAATTAGGGCGACTAACCTTAAGCCAGCGTCAATTAGACAAACCCAATAAACAACAAATGCAACAAGCATTATTGAATTGGCTGAGAGATAACGGTTTAAATGCTTTGGCACTTAATGAAGAGACTCAACAGCTTTTTATACGGCTTTCTTTAGCGAAAAAATGGTGTCCAGAAGCCTTATTACCTGATTTAGATGGATCTGTATTACTTGAAACTTTAGATACATGGCTATTGCCCGAGTTGGGTGAAATTCAGACATTAAAAGCATTACAACAAATTGATATTAATACAATTATTAAAAACCAATTAACGTGGCATGAAAATCAGTTGCTACAAAGTTTATTTCCAACGCATTATTTAGCGCCAACTGGTACAAAAGTGGCGATCCAATATGATTTAGAGTTACCACCGGTGATCGCTATCCGCATTCAAGAAGTTTATGGTGAGAAACAAAGCCCTATTGTAGCGAATGGCCAGTTACCCGTTGTAATGGAGTTATTATCGCCAGCTCATCGACCTATTCAAAAAACACAAGACTTAGCAACGTTTTGGGTTGGAAGTTATAAAGAGGTGCAAAAAGAGATGAAAGGGCGTTATCCAAAACATTTGTGGCCTGATTCACCCGCGAATACTGCACCTACACGGCGAGTAAAAAAATATAGCCAATAAATAAATGTAAGTTTTACCCTAGTGTTATTTATATTTGAGAGCTTTCTTGTGTGATCACACAGAAAAATAGCGACAATGTTAGGCTTCTTTATCCCGTGATAAAGGGGTTTTAATGAGAGATACAGTTCATGAGTAGAAAGAAAAGACCAGCAAAACAAGCCAAAAGAGGTCGTTTTTGGTTTTGGTTATTTGTCAAAATTGCGGTTGTAGTTGCGGTTTTAATGGGCATTTATGGTGTTTATTTACATTCTCAAATCAAAGAGCGCCTTGATGGCAATGTTTGGGAATTGCCAGCGGCTGTTTACGGACGTACCGTTAACTTAGAACCGGGCATGAATTATAGCCAAAAAGAGATGGTGAGCTTACTTGAAGGCATGCAATATCGTAATGTCAACAAAATCACACGTCCCGGCGAATTTGTAGTAAGAGGCAACACGATTGAGATGTTGCGCCGACCTTTTGATTTCCCTGATGGCCGTGAAGAGCAAATTTTGGCTAAGTTGACTTTTGAGCAAAATTCTCTCGTTAGCATTACAAATATGGGAAATCAGCGTCAGTTTGGTTTTTTCCGTCTCGATCCTAAATTAATTACCATGATGCAATCTGCCAATGGTGAACAACGTTTATTCTTAGCAAGAGATAAATTCCCACAATTATTAGTGGATACATTAATTGCAACAGAAGATCGTCGTTTCTATGAGCATGACGGTATCAGCTTTTATTCTATTGGCCGTGCGGTATTAGCAAACTTTACGGCAGGTAAAGCGGTTCAAGGCGGTAGTACTTTAACGCAACAGCTAGTGAAAAACCTGTTTTTGACTAACGAAAGAACGTTAAAAAGAAAGCTAAATGAAGCCTATATGGCAATTATTATGGATGCGAGTTATAGCAAAGATCGCATTCTTGAGCTGTATCTTAATGAAGTCTTTTTAGGACAAAGTGGTGATGAACAAATTAGAGGTTTTCCTTTAGCTAGCCTCTACTATTTTGGTCGCCCCGTTGATGAATTAAGCCTTGATCAGCAAGCACTTTTAGTGGGTATGGTAAAAGGTGCATCTGCTTATAATCCATGGCGTAATCCAAAGGCAGCATTAGAGCGTCGTAATGTGGTATTAAAACTACTGCAAACCCAAGAAATAATCGACCAAGAGCTTTATAACGTATTAAGTGCACGTCCTTTAGGTGTAAAACCTCGCAGTGAAGCGTTAACACCTCAACCTGCATTTATGCAACTGGTTCGCCAAGAGTTACAAACAACTTTAGGCGATAAAGTAAAAGATTTATCAGGTACAAAAATTTTCACCACATTAGATCCAGTCTCACAAGATGCGGCTGAAAAAGCGGTTGAAGTGGGTGTCGCGGATATCCGTAAAGTTCGTAAAATTGACGATCTTGAAGGGGCGATGGTTGTTGTGGATCGCTTAAGTGGTGAAGTTCGAGCTTTAGTGGGGGGATCTCAACCACAATATGCAGGCTTTAACCGTGCATTATCAGCTCGTCGTTCAATTGGTTCTTTAGCTAAACCTGCTACCTACTTAACGGCATTAAGTGAGCCAGAACGTTTTCGCTTAAATACATGGCTTGCGGATGAACCTATTTCTGTGCCTATTCCAGGAGGCAAACCTTGGCAACCTCGTAACTACGATCGTGGTTATAAAGGCAAATTAATGCTGGTGGATGCGTTAGCAACCTCACGTAATATACCTACAGTAAATCTTGGTTTAGAAGTGGGATTAGACCATGTGATCAAAACATGGATTAACTTGGGAGCACCTGCGGAGAATCTGGAAAAAGTACCAGCGATGCTTCTTGGGGCGTTAAACTTAACACCAATGGAAGTCGCTCAAACTTTCCAAACAATTGGTAGTTTAGGTAACAGAGCAAAAATATCGTCATTACGTTCGGTTATTACTCAAGATGGTACTGTGCTTTACCAAAGTTATCCTCAAGCTGAAACGACGGTTTCGCCTCAAGCGGCTTATATGACGTTATTTGGTATGCAACAAGTGGTTAATTCAGGGACAGCATGGCGCGTATTAAAACCAAAATTTGGTAATTACAACCTTGCAGGTAAAACCGGTACCACTAACGATTTGCGTGATAGCTGGTTTGCGGGAATTGATGGCAAAGAAGTCACCATCGCATGGATGGGGCGTGATAATAATGGCCCAACAAACTTAACGGGTTCAACAGGGGCATTGTTGCTGTATCGTAATTATTTAGAGAATCAAGCACCGCTGAAATTAAATCCACCAGTGCCAGAAGATATCGCAGAGATGTCTGTTGATGCTCAAGGTAACTTTGCTTGTTATGGTGGTGGTGTTCGTACACTACCTGTATGGACAGCAAATCCAGATGGATTGTGCACACCTGTTCAGCAAGATACTGATGAAAGTGGCGCCCCGAAATGGTTACAAGATTTGTTTTCTGAGTAAGTAATCACATAGATTAGCTAAAATAAAAACGGCACATAAGTGCCGTTTTTTGTTTATTCGCATCTTATTTTTATTAAAAAACGAATCGAATATTAGCCCTTCATCTGAGCAAAAGCATATTCCGCTGCATCAATAGTGCGTTGAATATCTTCTTTAGTGTGAGCAATAGACATAAAGCCTGCTTCAAATGCAGAAGGTGCAAGGTAGACACGTTTTTCTAGCATTAAATGGAAGAATTGTTTAAAGCGTTCAACATCGCAGTTCATCACATCTTGATAGCAAGTGACTTCTTTTGCATCCGTAAAGAACAGACCAAACATCCCGCCAACATGGTTTATAACCATTGGAATGCCCGCTTGTTGTGCTTTTTCAAGTAAACCATCAGCCAGCATTGTTGTTAGTTCATTTAATGTTTGATGAACACCGGGTTGTGATACTTCGTGTAAACACGCAAGACCTGCTGCCATTGCAATTGGGTTGCCTGATAAAGTACCTGCTTGATAAACAGGACCAATTGGTGCGAGTTTAGACATCACTTCCATATGTCCACCAAATGCACCCACTGGCATACCGCCACCAATGATTTTACCTAAGCATGTTAAATCAGGATCAACATCGTAATAAGCTTGTGCGCCACCTAATGCCACGCGAAAGCCAGTCATAACTTCATCAATAATCAGCAATGCACCAAACTCATCACATAATGCACGTAAGCCCGGTAAGAAGTCTGCTTTTGGTGGTACGCAGTTCATATTGCCCGCAACAGGCTCAACAATGATACAAGCGACTTCTTCAGGGTAATTTTCAAATGCTTGGCGTACAGAATTTAAATCGTTGTAAGTACAGGTTAAGGTGTGTTTTACAAAATCAGCGGGTACACCTGGTGAATTTGGTTGTCCCATCGTTAGCGCGCCAGAGCCCGCTTTAACTAATAGGCAATCTGCATGACCGTGGTAGCAACCTTCAAATTTAATGATTTTGTCACGACCCGTGTAACCACGAGCAAGGCGAATAGCGCTCATTGTCGCTTCTGTACCTGAGTTCACCATGCGAACCATGTCCATAGAAGGTACCAGTTCAGTGACTAGGTTTGCCATTTCAACTTCAGCAGCCGTTGGTGCGCCAAAGCTTAGGCCTTTTTGTACCGCGTCAGTAACAGCATGACGAATGGAAGGGTGGTTGTGACCTAAAACCATCGGTCCCCATGAGCCGACATAGTCAAGGTAAGCTCGTCCATCAACATCATAAATATACGCACCATTAGCACGTTCAATAAAAAGAGGGGTTCCACCTACACCGTTAAATGCTCTAACAGGTGAGTTGACACCGCCGGGGATCACTTGTTGTGCGAGATTATAAAGCGTTTCAGACTTGCTCATGTCAGACTCCTAATGATGGGTGAGCGTAAGATTAAGGCGTATTCTAAAGCACCACGCAGATGAAGCCAAATACACGACAACAACATTTTGATTTATCACTGTTATTGTGGGTGCGTGATTTATCGTAAAAAGCGATAGGTAGCAAAAAGTGTATTTTGTCCACAACAAACTTGAAGGTTATGAGCAGGTATTAGATAATCATCACATTATATCAGCAAGAAATATAAATTTTTGCTGGCTGTTTTTTTGCTGGAATACCCAGTCTGGAGTGAACAATGAGTGATGATATGGCTCTGCCGTTACAATTTACTGACGCGGCTGCAAATAAAGTAAAAGATTTGATTGCGGATGAAGAAAATCCAAATCTGCGTTTACGTGTTTATATCACGGGCGGCGGTTGTAGCGGATTCCAGTATGGTTTTACCTTTGATGATGCAATGAATGAAGGTGATATGACCATAGAAAAACAAGGCGTTGCCTTAGTGGTTGATCCGATGAGTTTGCAGTATTTAGTGGGCGGCTGTGTGGATTATACTGAGGGATTGGAGGGGTCGCGTTTTATTGTGACGAATCCTAATGCTAAGAGTACGTGTGGTTGCGGTTCCTCTTTCAGTATCTGATCCTTCTTTGGCGTCGTGGCTGTGCAGTAGTGCCACGGCGTTAGAGCAGTGCTCGTAATGCTCACATACTAATGTATGCTCCGCTTACTGTGCGCTGTCTGCCTTGTTGCACTGCTTGCTCGCTCACGACTTTTGTTTGTGAGAGTTTATTGGTTACTCTTTTCTTATCTTCTCTTCTCTTCTCTTCTCTTCTCTTCTCTTCTTTTCGTTATTTATTCTTTCTGAGCTTATTTCATAAAATCACTCTATGGGTGATATTTTTTCCTCTATTTAAATATATCTTCTGCGATACGCTAAATTTTAGGTGCGGATTTTTTGTCCTTTGAGAATAAAAATCGTAGTTTGCTTATTATTTTGAAAATAGGGTTATTTTTTCCTTATAAATCAACATTGTTACAAATTGAAACAAAATACACACTTTGTTACATATTAAAAATCCATGTACATTAGAACTGACTGGCTTTAGCGAGATTTCGGACATTTACGAAAGGTAATTGTATAAGTAAATACACTTATTTTAAGAAACGAAAGCAGTAAATAACGTGTGAACAATTATTTTACGCTAAGTCACTTATCCTACGAGGATACAACGTCCTTCTTTTCCGTCACCCCCTTTACTTCCCCTTAAAATTACTTAAGCTACTCTAATCAAATCGCGGTGCGCACTGGCTGATTTTTTGAAAAGGACATCAACAATAATAGTTTTGTTGAGAAACAATAACTGATAGTTAATTAAGGACTTGCCATGCCAACTCCCTGCTATATCTCCATTGAAGGAAAAACCCAAGGCAATATTACTGCGGGTGCATTTACGGCTGAATCAGTAGGAAATATTTATGTTCAAGGCCACGAAGATGAAATGCTGGTGCAAGCATTCTCTCATGTAGTGACTGTGCCCACTGACCCACAATCAGGTCAGCCTTCAGGTCAACGTGCGCATAAACCTTTCCGTTTTACGGTGGCGTTAAACAAAGCGGTTCCTCTGCTGTATAACGCATTAGCCTCGGGCGAAATGTTGCCAAAAATCACATTAAAATGGTATCGCACCTCGGTTGAAGGGAAGCAAGAGCATTTCTTCACCACCACATTAACTGATGCCACCATCGTGAATATCGATTGCCAAATGCCACATTGCCAAGATCCGACTAAGTCTGACTTCACTCAACTGATCGAAGTGTCTCTTTCTTATCGCAAAATTGATTGGGAACACACCGTTGCAGGGACATCAGGCTCTGACGACTGGCGTGCGCCACTCGAAGGTTAATTCTTCACACTTTATTTATGGGCTCTGTCATGAGCCCATTGTTCTCTGCATTTTTTGTCTTTTTTATTGCGTGTTTGTCACATTTAAATGGGAGCTTTTATGTCAACGAATGACGCTAACAATACCCCTAAACCTCGTTTGGTATTAGATGATCCGGCATCATCTCGCCCTTTTGAAATAGGGATGACATTCTCTGAACAGCAAGCTCGCATTAAAAAATACAGCGAATTACTCGACACCCTAGGAAAGGGATTACTTCATACAGGGTTAGTGTTTACTTGCCAAATTGGCGATTTACCTAAAAGCACTTTTCAAGTCACTCAGTTTGATTTAAACGAAGGATTATCAGAGCTTTTCACGCTTTCGATACACGCGGTGAGTGAGCAACGTGATATTGATTTTGCCAACCAATTAGGTGTGGCTTCATCATTAACTGTCAGTCGTGACGGTAAAACAATCCGCACGGTTCAAGGCTTACTGGCGAGTGCTGAACAAGGCAACACCGACGGCGTTAAAACGTGGTATCAATTTGTTATTCGCCCTGAAATGTGGGTGATGACGCTTAATCAAGATAGCCGTATTTTCCAACATAAAACGGTACCTCAAATTCTTCAGCAATTGCTAGATGAAGCGCATATCAAATATGACAACCAATTTTATCAACCTGAACTGCATCAAACTCGCCGCTATATCACGCAAAAGCGCGAATCCGCTTATGCCTTCTGGTGTCGTTTAGCGTTTGAAGAAGGGATCAATTTTTGGTTTGAAGAAGGGCCAAAACTGTTTTATAGCGACAATCATTTAGGTATGACGGCGGGGATCACGCTGACGTATAACCCACAAGCAGAAACCGATATTACGGATACCACTGCCACCACATGGCGCTATACCGAACGTTTATGCAGTGATGTGCGTATTGACAAAGATTATAACCCAATACGTCCTTCTTACCCGTTATCACAAAACACAACGGGTGACGTCCATCAACAACACCCTGTTTTTGAAAGCTATGGCCGTTTTCAAGAAGAGGCAGAAGCGCAGCCGCTAAATCAATTGCGCTATGAGCAATCTCAAAATTATCGTCAAACAGGCTCAGCAAGCACTAACTGTTTTGCGTTAATGCCGGGCAAAGTGTTTACCTTAACCCATCACCCAAGTGCGCGTATGAATTCGCGTTGGCAGGTGATCAGCGTTTCGCATCATGGCGTACAGCCCTCTGCGGATAACGGTGGCGGTGAGGGAACTCAACTTTCAAATAATGTCACTTTTATTCCCGGTACGCAGGAATGGCGACCGCCTTTTCATTATAAACCGCTGGCGGATGGTGATGAGTTGGCGACAGTCGTTGGCCCTGAAGGTGAGGAGATTTACACCAATGAACAAGGTGCGGTAAAAGTTTATTTTCATTGGGATAGACGCGGAAAGCCTGATCATAGTGGCTCGTGTTGGTTGCGAGTGGCACAGGGTTGGAATGGTGATGGCTTCGGATTTATGGCGATCCCTCGCATTGGACAAGAGGTGATTGTGTCTTATTTAAATGGCGATATTGATAGACCAATTATCACCGGTTGCACCTATAACGGTCGTAATGCTCCCCCACTTGATTTACCCAAAGAAAAAACCCGAACTACATTTCGTACCAAGACGCATAAAGGCACAGGATTTAATGAACTGCGATTTGAGGATGCAGGCGGACGCGAAGAAGTGTATTTACATGCGCAGAGGGATTTAAATATTCATGTGCAACATGATAGTCATTGGCATACACAGCATAATTTCAAGCACCGTATCGATAACCAACGTTTTACTGAAATTGCCGGTGACGATCACCTTATTATGAAAGGAACACAAAAATCCTTAATTGAAGGTGATGTTTCATTACAAATTAAAGGCGCAAAACATAGCAAAATTGATGATGAATTAATTGTCGAAAGTGGTATGGAAACCAGTTTTAAAAGTGGTGGAAAAATTATTCTTGAAGCCGGAACAGAAATTACCCTAAAAGTAGGAAGTAGTTTTATTCGTCTTACACCAAATGCAATTTTTACTTCTGGTAATTTAGATATCGGCTCTAGTGGCCCAGGTACGGGACAATCTCCAATTATTCAGCTTCCAGATGGCGTTATACCTTTTGAACAACCCCCTTATGCAATTAAGAAGTATTGTGCTTTAACTGCGAACGAAGCAGGTAGTTTATTCATAAAACCACCAAAGGAAGAAGAATAATGACATCCTTAACATGGACACAGTGGGTGAGTAATATTTCAAAGGGAGATATATATTTCTTTATTAATACATCACCTACATCTGATTCTATTAAACGGTTTTATAGTCATAATTGGGTAGATGAAGCTATTCCTTTATATCGAGGTACTGGACTTGATCATTTAACGGAAATAAGTCCTTGGTTAATTAAAATTAAATCAATATCCCTTTATCATTTAGCAAAAGAGTTAGATGAATGCCCATTAGAAGATAAATACTGGGGATGGGCATATCACAGTCACTTAAATTGGAAAGAACAAATTAAGCATTGGCAATATTATCAAATGGTTACAGTAGATAATGAGTTGGTGCATTTAAGGATCTTTGATCCTCGTATTGCTGAAATATTCTTACCTAACCTAAAAAAAGAAGATTGGCTATCATTAATGTATCCCATTAATGATATCTTTATTCCAGTTAATAAAGAGAGCTTATTTTTTGAATGTCCTAACGATATATTAAAAAGCAAAAAACACGATTTCCCATTAAAATACATACTTCCTTTCTATTTACTAGAGGCTTGGCGTAATTCACTATATGCAACTAATTTAGTTGTTGAGAACCTTATTCTTGATTTTTGGGAGGAAAATGGTGATCTCGCTTATTCACTTTTTTCGAGAGAGAATAATATAAGGGACATTATCTACAAATGGGTTTCTAATGAGAAGTTAAAAAATACAGACATCGCTTATTTGACTGATAAAAATTTATTAAATCATTTATTAAATATAAAATTAATTAACAAGGAAGAACTATAAATGACGGATAAAACGGATTGTATTGCCTGTGGGGAAAAATGGATTGAAATTCATCTTGTGGATGAGCTTAATAACCCCATATTGAATATCGAATATGAATTATATCAGGCTTTTGGTCCGATGAAAAAACCAAGAAAAGGAATAGTAAAAGCGAATGGGATCATTAGGGAAGAGGAATTGGCTGGTTTCCCTATTATCTTAAAGTTAGATACTCAAGCTTTAATAAAGGAAATGAGCACACGAAAATTAAGGCTACTTAGAGGAGAAAATAATTCCATTATTAAAGCGGAAGCAGAGGCAAAAAAATATACTTACCGCTATACAACAATTGGTGCTTTATGCAGAGATCAAATTGATATTGATAATAAAGGGTATCAGGATGAATATCCTTTTTATCATTTTCCTAAAGATGAAGCTTTTCAAGGGATCCCGATTTCTAAGTTTAATACCACAACAGTAATTGAAATTTGCCCATTTAGGGCTTGGTCTTTGATTCTTCATCATACTGAACAATATTCTATGATTAATGCTTATAATTTAGGAATTTTAAGCCAACTTTCCTATAAAGATAATAATATTGGTAATGCTAACTCAATAAGTTGTTTTTTTGAACGACAATGCTTGGATTTAAGTCGTTATCCTGTCGTCAGGGAGAAAGAAATTAA
The DNA here is from genome assembly GCF_023100685.1 of Proteus vulgaris. Lineage (NCBI taxonomy): Bacteria > Pseudomonadati > Pseudomonadota > Gammaproteobacteria > Enterobacterales > Morganellaceae > Proteus > Proteus vulgaris. The sequence continues at coordinate 895,855 of NZ_CP090064.1, forward strand.
TGCTCAATACCCCGCTATTGTTATCGATGTGCCTTTTGAAGAACGTTATGACAAAGTGGTTTTTTTAGATACTGAAGATAAAATAAAGCATGGTTCTAAAGCCGAAGGAAGTACCCAACTGTTTTATGTTCAAAATAAAGAACAATTCATTGTTGCTTGGAGAGGATCTCAGGAGGGAACTGATTGGGTTGATGATTTTACCTATCGAGCGAAAGATATTAAAACCCACGCTCCAGAATTTAATCTAAATGGCAAAATGCATAAAGGTTTTTTAGACGCTTATCAATTAGGGAAAAATTTCTTTCCTAGTGATTTTGATGAAATGAAGAAAAAATCAAAAGGAAAAAGATTATTTATCTGTGGTCACAGTTTAGGGGGAGCATTAGCTTTAGCTCATGCCACTGAATTACATAAAAATACACCGTTACTTTATACTTATGGTGCTCCTAGATTATTTACGATTTCTGCGCTTGAGCAGTTACCTAAGTTTACTCATTATCGCCATATTAATAATAACGATATTGTGCCTAGGGTACCACCAGAGGCAAGTCTAGATAATTGGTTATTTAATATCTATGGGTATTTGGGCAATATCATAGGTGGTATTACATCAATTATTGATTTATTGGGACAGAAAGCTATCACTCAATATGGAGAATATTATTTACATCATGGTAATCCCATTCTTTTTTATGAAGCATATAACTTAATTGAAAATTATGAAGAAAAGGTACCTACTGCTACAAATACATGGCGATTCAGTTATTCTAAAAATAATAGTACCAAGCTTTATATTGTTCCTGAGATAGATAAATTGGCACTGAATGACTCAATGAATCTACAACAAGAATTTATGAGTAACTTAAATGAAAATGATAAAAATAATCTTTTCCCTGAACAAAAAAATCCAGAAAGTAATGGTGGAACCAGTGTAACAGATCATTATATGGGAAGAGGTTATTTACCTTTCTTGCATGATCAACTTTTAGAATTAGTAGATAGTGCTAAAACACCACAACGTTTACAATCACGAGAATTATTTAAAATTGCTTTAGATAAAAAGGTTGATATTATCAATCCTAACCCTTATAAAAAGCGAACTTTAGAAATAGATAGGCAGCGTAATTTATATTTTTTAGATTTACAACAAAGTATGAATAATTCTCTTATTCCAATGCAATCAAATCCTAAAGAAATGGATATGCTAATGCAATTTAAGGAACAAACACATGAAATATTTAATCAATAAATATCCTATTTTTATCTTTGGCGTTGCAGTACTATTTTTAACTAGTTGTAATATATTAACACCCCAAATAGACAGGACATTCTCCCCTCCTGAAAATGGTAGAACAGTAAAAATTACCGTCGACGTACCCGATGTTGCGGAACTTTCACCGATGAAGGTTATGTACCGTTCAAATCTTTGCCGAAAAACATATAATAATAATGAAGTGCCTACATATACTGTTTCTGGTTTTAATAGTGAGATAGTTTTGTTAGGAAAAGAAGGTAATAGCTCATTATATAGTGCAGAAATCCCTTATAGAGGAGGTGGGAAATGTGATTGGCAATTAAGTAATGTCACGTTAAGAATGGCATTAAAACATAATGATAATTTTTATAAAGATATTAACAAGATAGTAGGAAGTGGTGTTATTATCATTTTTGATAATAATCAACCTCAACGAATAGGAAAGAAACCTGTTAATAAAAAAGGTGATTTTGATATTATATCTGATTATTTTCCTTGGATTGATACACCTTTTAAAAATGATAAGAACATTAGCTTATGGTTATATGGCGAAGAGCTTTATCTTTATTATAAATCTCGCGATGCTCAGAAAATCACCTGGAAACCCATCATTCATAGCGATATAGTCGTTTACTCTGAATACCCAGCAGAGCGTAGAACTGAAGGCATAAGTACAATATATTCTTATCCAGATGGCACAAAAAAATCAAATAGAGATGGAAAGCCAGATTATAAAAAATTACTTTCCTTAATTAAAGAATAATTTTTAAAATTAAAAATAGAAAAAATATGTAGCATAATTCAAGGACGAAAAATTATATTAAAAAATGATACCAACAATACAAAAGGAACCGTATTAAGCGGTTCTTTATTAGCAAAGCAAACACATGAAATTGCCTGTTTAGGTGATGAAGTCTATTGCCCTGCTTGTCAGCAAAAAGGCAAAATAATAGAAGGGGATACTATGATGAAAATAAACAATATCCCTGTCGCGTTAGAAGGACATAAAGTGCAATGCGGTTGTTTAAAGGGTTGTGTATTAGTAGCTATTGAGTAATTAATCATTTTTATGGAAAGATAATGGCAAGTTTATTTAGTGGTACAAATAATCCTCATAAGATAGAAATGAATCTTTTTAAGGAAGATAATGATAATTATAACTCAAGTGTTAAGTTAAAAGACTTTGATTTTTTAAATGAATTGAATGAAGATGAATGTGAAATTGATTCTCCTAATAGAAATATTATCAAGAATATGGCTATTCCCATTTTTATTGTACTTTTTTTTAGTTTTATTTACTTATTACATGATAAATGTGAACGAATTTATTATGGAACAATAAGATTTGAAGAAAGTGTGAAAATATATGAGAAAGATTATGATAAAGAATATTCAGTAGTTAGCAATAGTTGGAAAGAAATATATGATGCATACAAGCCATATTTTAACCAAAAAGTTACTTATTGGGATTACCTAAAAGCGTATTATTCTGGTGATTTTTATCAAGGAACAAAAAATGCCATCTATCAAGATCTTGCATTATTTTCTATGCCATTAATTGGAATGATATTAATGGGGCTGATTATTTTCTATATGCCTTGGGTGGTATTAAAAGTAGATAGAAAACGGCAAATTCTTTATGTCTGGAATTCCAAACAGTTATTAGTAACGCGTTATTGTGATGCGGAATTTGGTTATGCGGGTACATTAATGTTCTTAAAACTTTATTGTCTTGATAAAAAAACAGGAAAATTAATAGAAGGCTATTTTAAACCCAATATTTCATACTCAACAGGTCTTTTAGTGAGTAGAACGGCTGAAAATAAGCATTTTGTGACTTTTATTAATACGTTCATGAAAGAAGGTCGAGATGCAATTAGCCAGACTAATTATAGTCGAAGAAAACCGCTATTTTGGTTTAATAAAAACCCACTCCCTGCTGATTTTGAACAACAAATAAGTCGTATTTTAGCCGAAATCGATAAAAAGAAAGTAAAAAATGCGTAGCACAATCCAAGGACGAAAAATCATTTTAAAAAATGATACCACCAATACTAAAGGAACCGTATTAAGCGGTTCTTTATTAGCAAAGCAAACGCATGAAATTGCCTGTTTAGGCGATGAAGTCTATTGCCCTGCTTGTCAGCAAAAAGGCAAAATTATTGAGGGGGATACCATGATGAAAATAAACACTATTCCCGTCGCGTTAGAGGGGTATAAAGTGCAATGCGGCTGTTTAAAGGGTTGTGTATTAGTGGCAATAGAATAATGAATAAATACGTTATCGATAAGCTATTTCTTTTATCTATCGCGGTGATGGGGTTACTTTTAACTGGCTGTAATATATTAACACCCCAAATAGACAGGACATTCTCCCCTCCTGAAAATGGTAGAACAGTAAAAATTACCGTCGACGTACCCGATGTTGCGGAACTTTCACCGATGAAGGTTATGTACCGTTCAAATCTTTGCCGAAAAACATATAATAATAATGAAGTGCCTACATATACTGTTTCTGGTTTTAATAGTGAAATGGTTTTGTTAGAAAAAGAAGGTAATAGTTCATTATATAGTGCAGTAATCCCTTATAGAGGAGGTGGGAAATGTGATTGGCAATTAAGTAACATTACTTTAAATCTAAATTTAAAAAACAATGAATATTTTTCTAATAGTATCATTGATGTAGTAGGTGCTGGAGTTATTATTATATTTGATAATAATCAGCCTCAAAGAATAGGCGAAAAACCTATTAATAAAGAAGGTGATTTTTATATTTCTTCTCATTATTTTCCTTGGGTCAATAAACAATATGAAAATGATAAAGGAAATATTTTGTGGCTATATGGAGAAAAACTATATTTTTATTATAAATCACGTGGTGCTAAAGAAATTACTTGGAGGCCAATTATACATACTGATGTGACCGTTTATTCTGAATATCCTGCAGAGCGTAAAACAAAAGGTATCCAACGAACATTTTATTACTCTGATAGTACAAAAGAAGTTAATAATGAGTCAAAACCAAATTATAAAAAGTTATTATCTCTAATTCAATCATGATTCTATAAATTAAAATGTTGAAAACATGCGTAGCACAATTCAAGGACGAAAAATCATTTTAAAAAATGATACTACCAATACTAAAGGAACCGTATTAAGCGGTTCTTTATTGATAATTAATATAGATTGATATCCCGATGGAACAAAAACATAAACTCAGTGATCATTGTGAATCACTATTACAAACAGAAACACCAAAAATGACTCAATATCAAGCTGGTGCGCTTGATTTTGTGGAAAAAATAGATAATTTACGATTAGTCATACGCCATGCTTTTTCTAATGGCAGGACTATGTTAGCGATCCCTTTTGTTATCGGTTTACTTTGGGCTTTCAGCTATGGCGTTAAAACAATTTATATTGAACCTTGGAAGCAAACTGAAAAAAGATTTCTAAATAGTTTAGAATATAAAAGAAGTTTAATAAGCGAGCAGTTTTTTATTTCAAAAAAAAGAGAAATAAAAGAGTCTTATGAAGATATTTATATAAAAAATGGCCACCTCTCTTTTTTTGATTTTTGGCATTATAATTACTATAACAATGACTTTCTATACAAAAAAAGTATTGCTCTTGAATTATTCTTATCTTTAGCCCCTCTATTATGTTCATTACCAATGATCTATTTTGGATTTATTGCAAGAAATCGACCTTATCTAATATGTGATCGAGAAAAACAATTATTTTATACTTGGGATATGAAAATGAATGTTTATGTTGCTAAATATTCTCAAATTAATTTTTCAGATATGAAACCAACATTAGCATTTATTTTATATCGAGTTGATGAAAATAATAAGTTGATAGAACATAAATATTATCCAAACTTAACGATGTTTAGTTTTTTAGGAGAAGGAAGTAGTAATGATAAAGCATGGGGATTAGGATATATTACCAAATATTTATTTTATGGATTAGCTCCTTTGATTGAAGGCAAGTACACAAGAAAAAAATATTCTATTTTTAGAGAAGCGCCTATTCCCAAAGATCTTGATAAACAAATAGAACAACAAGTTGTTTTGGTTGATAAAGAGCTGCCACCTTGTAAAGAAATAGAAGATAAATTATCGGAAGCAATTAAGCATTCTATTTAGATTTTTTAGCTAAGTTTACTGTTAATAGTTTATAAAAGGATATATAAACATGCGTAGCATAATTCAAGGACGAAAAATTATATTAAAAAATGATACCAACAATACAAAAGGAACCGTATTAAGCGGTTCTTTATTAGTGAAACAACTTTATGAAATAGCTTGCCTTGGTGATGAAGTCTATTGCCCTGCTTGTCAGCAAAAAGGCAAAATAATAGAAGGGGATACTATGATGAAAATAAACACTATTCCCGTCGCATTAGAGGGGCATAAAGTGCAATGTGGTTGTTTAAAGGGTTGTGTATTAGTGGCAATAGAATAATGAATAAATACGTTATCGATAAGCTATTTCTTTTATCTATCGCGGTGATGGGGTTACTTTTAACTGGCTGTAATATATTAACACCCCGAATAGACAGGACATTCTCCCCTCCTGAAAATGGTAGAACAGTAAAAATTACCGTCGACGTACCCGATGTCGCTGAGCTTTCACCAATGAAGGTTATGTATCGTTCAAACCTTTGCCGAAAAACATATAATAATAATGAAGTACCTACATATACTGTTTCTGGTTTTAATAGTGAAATGGTTTTGTTAGAAAAAGAAGGTAATAGTTCATTATATAGTGCAGTAATCCCTTATAGAGGAGGTGGGAAATGTGATTGGCAATTAAGTAACATTACTTTAAATCTAAATTTAAAAAACAATGAATATTTTTCTAATAGTATCATTGATGTAGTAGGTGCTGGAGTTATTATTATATTTGATAATAATCAGCCTCAAAGAATAGGCGAAAAACCTATTAATAAAGAAGGTGATTTTTATATTTCTTCTCATTATTTTCCTTGGGTCAATAAACAATATGAAAATGATAAAGGAAATATTTTGTGGCTATATGGAGAAAAACTATATTTTTATTATAAATCACGTGGTGCTAAAGAAATTACTTGGAGACCAATTATATATACTGATGTGACCGTTTATTCTGAATATCCTGCAGAGCGTAAAACAAAAGGTATCCAACGAACATTTTATTACTCTGATAGTACAAAAGAAGTTAATAATGAGTCAAAACCAAATTATAAAAAGTTATTATCTCTAATTCAATCATGATTCTATAAATTAAAATGTTGAAAACATGCGTAGCACAATTCAAGGACGAAAAATCATTTTAAAAAATGATACTACCAATACTAAAGGAACCGTATTAAGCGGTTCTTTATTAGCAAAACAAACACATGAAATTGCCTGTTTAGGCGATGAAGTCTATTGCCCTGCTTGTCAGCAAAAAGGCAAGATAATTGAAGGGGATTCCATGATGAAAATAAGCAATATTCCAGTCGCGTTAGAAGGGCATAAAGTGCAATGCGGCTGTTTAACGGGTTGTATATTGGTGGCTATTGAATAACTAATTATTTTTATGGGAATATAATGACAAATTTATTTAGTGGTACAAATCATCCTCATAAAATAGAAATGAATCTTTTTAAGGAAGATAATGATAATTATAATTCCAATATTAAATTAAAAGACTTTGAGTTTTTAAACGAATTGACTGAAGATAAATGTGAAATTGATTCACCTAATAGAAATCTTATCAAGAATATAGCTATTCCTATTTTTATTGTGCTTTTTTTTACTCTTATTTATTTATTACATGATAAATATGAAAAAATTTATTATGGGAAGAGGGGGTTTATTGATGATGTTATTTTGGTTGAGAATAAATATAATAAGAATAACTTAGAATTAAGTGAAGATTGGGTAATTGTATTTAATAAATACAAGCCATATTTTAACCAAAAAATTACTTATTGGGATTACCTAAAAGCGTATTATTCTGGTGATTTTTATCAAGGAACTAAAAATGCCATCTATCAAGATATCGCATTATTTTCTATGCCATTAATTGGAATGATATTAATGGGGCTGATTATTTTCTATATGCCTTGGGTGGTATTAAAAGTAGATAGAAAACGGCAAATTATTTATGTCTGGAATTCCAGACAGTTATTGGTGACACGTTATTGTGATGCTGAATTTGGTTATGCGGGTACATTAATGTTCTTAAAACTTTATTGTCTTGATAAAAAAACAGGAAAATTAATAGAAGGTTATTTTAAACCCAATATTTCATACTCAACAGGTCTTTTAGTGAGTAGAACGGCTGAAAATAAGCATTTTGTGACTTTTATTAATACGTTTATGAAAGAAGGTCGAGATGCAATTAGCCAGACTAATTATAGTCGAAGAAAACCGCTTGTTTGGTTTAATAAAAACCCACTCCCTGCTGATTTTGAGCAACAAGTAAGCTGTATTTTAGCCGAGATCGATAAAAAGAAAGTAAAAAATGCGTAGCACATTTGACTAAAGAAAAATAATAAATATATAGAAGGGATTGAAAATGGTTAGAGTCAATAAAGTTTTAAAATACATTGAAAAAGAAGTAGTTAATAAAACAATTAGAGATGTCTCTGATATTGAAGAGTTAATTAATGAAGAGATTATTGATAATGTTTTGAAACTGCAAAATGATAATAGTTCTCACAAGGATAAATATATAAGGTATATGACAATTTTAAAAATTGAATCCAGTACTATTTCTATTATATATATATATCAAATATATAAAAATACAAATAAAGTACCATGTTCTTTTGAGCGATTTTTTTATCATAAAAATATATATTTTATTTTGGATTATTTTAATTGTTTTAATAGAAAGAGAAATTTTTTAAATCTTGCAGAACAAGGTGAAATCTTATTAATGAATTTTGCTTGTAATTATTTTAAGTCTAGCCAACTTTGTTACGATAGAATAATAGAAAATATTCAATCAGGTAAAATGGCAAACTCACTTCCTATGTATACGCGACCTCAAAAATTAGGCGTATTAGCGATTGAAATGTTAGCCAGTGAAAAAAAGGAAACTATTGATTGGGAAAGTGCGGGCATTCCGATTGATCCTTTCTATCAACGCTTTTGCCAAGAAGCGCTCTATTGTGAAAATGATGAAATTCTAATCCCGTGGTTAATGGAATTATGCGATAAGCATATTCAGTGGTCAGCATTATTTGGTGATGATGTTGATGAGAAAAGTACAACAGGTTATGAAGTTGATATGGAAATATTGATTGCTTGGCCTTTTGAATATCAAGCCGTGAAAAATTTTCGTGCTCGTCATGGCTTAAGTACCCCTATAATCGATCATCCATTACTAAAAACACCGATGGCTATCGACCATCGTCCTGATATGGTGGGTTGGTTAGAGACTATGCCTGAAATTTATCATCAAATTACAGATAATTTAATTAAAATAAACCCAGAGCTAAAAGTCATTCATACATTATTTTAGTATTAATTTAAAATCACATCATGATCTTAATAAGATATTACAGTCCAATCTTTTTTATGATGGCGTCGCATCATTAAAGTTGGCTCACTTTGTTGGGTATGTAGGTGAAAGCCACGTTATTAATGAGATTAAAAAGGGAACCTTATTTGATAAGCTATTTTTAAAAACCAGAAGTGGGAAGGCACCACTTGCTAACAAAGAATCTAGGATTAAAAATGGCAATACAGATATATCAAACCTTTTATATGGTAAAAGCTTTGATCCTGAAAAAATGATAGCATTACAAAATAAAAAAGGACAAGGAATAGATCTGATTTGTAAGATAGAACCGACTCCACCTCCGCCAGATTGGGTGACTTTTGAAATCAAAACAGTGATGAAAGAGAAATTTGGTGCTAATTCAACGCCCACAGGAGGAAAAGCTAGTGATTTCCCAAAAGACTATATAGGTAATATAAGTAAACATTCTTTATTAGCTCAAAACTCTTTTAAACACGGTGATAATGAGTATAATTTAGGAAAAAAAGAAAGAGATATTTTACTTGATATATATAAAGATATTAATAAAGTAAATTTAGTTGGGTTTAAATTGACGGTCGGTATTGATAATAAATTTAATGTTTCTAAGTATAATCAATTCTATATAATAGAGAGGCTTAACGGTGAATAGAGCTAGTAAAGTTATAAAATATATTGAAAAGATTGTTAGTAAAACAATTAGAGATGTCTCTGATATTGAAGAGTTAATTAATGAAGATCTTAATGTAAATATTGAAAAATTAAAATCAAATAAAAATAATGAAGATAAATATATTGATTATATGTCAGCTTTAAACTTCGATTCTGAAACTATATCCAATATATATATATATCAATTGTATAAAAATATAAATAAAGTACCATATTCTTTTGAGAGATTTTTTTATCATAAGAATATATGTTTTATTCTGGATTATTTTAATTGTTTTAATAGGAAAAAAAGTTTTTTAAATCCTGCTTCGCAAGGTGAAATCTTATTAATGAATTTTGCCTGTAATTATTTTAAGCCCAGTGAAATTTGTTACGATAAAATAATAGAAAATATTCAATCAGGTAAAATGGCAAACTCACTTCCTATGTATACGCGACCTCAAAAATTAGGCGTATTGGCGATTGAAATGTTAGCCAGTGAAAAAAAGGAAACTATTGATTGGGAAAGTGCGGGCATTCCGATTGATCCTTTTTATCAACGCTTTTGCCAAGAGGCTCTCTATTGTGAAAATGATGAAATTCTAATCCCATGGCTGATGGAATTATGCGATAAGCATATTCAGTGGTCAGCATTATTTCGAAATAATGAAAATGAACAAAGTGCAACAGGTTATGAAGTTGATATGGAAATACTCATTGCTTGGCCTTTTGAATATCAAGCCGTGAAAAATTTTCGTGCTCGCCATGGCTTGAGTACCCCTATAATCGATCATCCATTACTAAAAACACCGATGGCTATCGACCATCGTCCTGATATGGTGGGTTGGTTAGAGACTATGCCGGAAATTTATCATCACATTACAGATGATTTAATTAAAATAAACCCAGAGCTAAAAGTCATTCATACATTATTTTAGTCTTAATTAAAATTAAACGAAGGCTTTTGTTATAAAATGATATTGACAGCAAAAAGCAAACAGATAATTAAGGACAATATTCTTCAGGAATTCTATATGGAAGCAATAGAATTCCTTGAAGATGAGCATAAATTAGTGTTGGATTATTATAATATTAAACAAAAAGCACTAATAGAAATTTTGAAAAAAAATTATCACTATTTTGATAAACAACATCGTACAAGCCAATACTTATGTGTTTTTCAAAATATATTAATGATTTATTTTGGTCAGTTTTATAAAAAAACTTTTTTTCATAAAGAATTAGAAATAAATATGAATAACGTTATTTTTCATAGAAATAAAGAAAGTCAATCTTGGTTACAAGAAAAAATAAACCTTAAAAAAGATTTCATAGCAAAAGAAAATACTGATTATTTTATTGAGGATGTTAAAAACAGTTACTTTTATATCAGTACCGGACAATCAACATTAGAGAAAGAGATTGATAAATTTATTTTTAAAGATCCTCTTTGTCGATTTAAAGAACTGCAAAAGGAAAAAAAACTATTTATTAATAATGCTATTAAAAATATTCAACCTTTATCTATAAATCAAAGTGCTATTACTTATCTATGTATAGTAGCTCAATATATTGATGAGTTAGGTTGTTTTCAAGATATATTACGGCCAAAGTGGTATGGAAAATTAGATTTTCCAGAACTAATTCCTTGGCAGTTTGGAATAATCTCAGGGAATTAATTAATAATAAAGAGAAAGTAAAAAATGCGTAGCACATTTGACTAAAGAAAAATAATAAATATATAGAAGGGATTGAAAATGGTTAGAGTCAATAAAGTTTTAAAATACATTGAAAAAGAAGTAGTTAATAAAACAATTAGAGATGTCTCTGATATTGAAGAGTTAATTAATGAAGAGATTATTGATAATGTTTTGAAACTGCAAAATGATAATAGTTCTCACAAGGATAAATATATAAGGTATATGACAATTTTAAAAATTGAATCCAGTACTATTTCTATTATATATATATATCAAATATATAAAAATACAAATAAAGTACCATGTTCTTTTGAGCGATTTTTTTATCATAAAAATATATATTTTATTTTGGATTATTTTAATTGTTTTAATAGAAAGAGAAATTTTTTAAATCTTGCAGAACAAGGTGAAATCTTATTAATGAATTTTGCTTGTAATTATTTTAAGTCTAGCCAACTTTGTTACGATAGAATAATAGAAAATATTCAATCAGGTAAAATGGCAAACTCACTTCCTATGTATACGCGACCTCAAAAATTAGGCGTATTAGCGATTGAAATGTTAGCCAGTGAAAAAAAGGAAACTATTGATTGGGAAAGTGCGGGCATTCCGATTGATCCTTTCTATCAACGCTTTTGCCAAGAAGCGCTCTATTGTGAAAATGATGAAATTCTAATCCCGTGGTTAATGGAATTATGCGATAAGCATATTCAGTGGTCAGCATTATTTGGTGATGATGTTGATGAGAAAAGTACAACAGGTTATGAAGTTGATATGGAAATATTGATTGCTTGGCCTTTTGAATATCAAGCCGTGAAAAATTTTCGTGCTCGTCATGGCTTAAGTACCCCTATAATCGATCATCCATTACTAAAAACACCGATGGCTATCGACCATCGTCCTGATATGGTGGGTTGGTTAGAGACTATGCCTGAAATTTATCATCACATTACAGATAATTTAATTAAAATAAACCCAGAGCTAAAAGTCATTCATACATTATTTTAGTCTTGATTAAAATTGAAAGTATTTACTACGGAAAAGAAGATTTTCAGCAAATGGTAGATGTTTTTAAAAAGGATTACAAAAAAGAATATTCAAATATCAGTGAAGAATGGAAAAAAGTTTATGATAAAATTTATCCTTATTTTAATCAAGAAGTTACTTATTGGGATTACCTAAAAGCTTATTATTCTGGTGATTTTTATCAAGGAACAAAAAATGCTATTTATCAAGAGCTCGCATTATTTTCTATGCCATTAATTGGAATGATATTAATGGGGCTAATTATTTTTTATATGCCTTGGGTAGTATTAAAAGTAGATGGAAAACGGCAAATTATTTATGTCTGGAATTCCAGACAGTTATTAGTGACACGTTATTGTGATGCTGAATTTGGTTATGCGGGTACATTAATGTTCTTAAAACTTTATTGTCTTGATAAAAAAACAGGAAAATTAATAGAAGGCTATTTTAAACCCAATATTTCATACTCAACAGGTCTTTTAGTGAGTAGAACGGCTGAAAATAAGCATTTTGTGACTTTTATTAATACGTTTATGAAAGAAGGTCGAGATGCAATTAGCCAGACTAATTATAGTCGAAGAAAACCGCTTGTTTGGTTTAATAAAAACCCACTCCCTACTGATTTTGAGCAACAAATAAGTCGTATTTTAGCTGAGATCGATAAAAAGAAAGTAAAAAATGCGTAGCACATTTGACTAAAGAAAAATGATAAATATATAGAAGGATTTAAAATGAATAGAGCTAATAAAGCTATAAAATATGTTGAAAAAATAGTCAGTGAAACTATTCGTGATGTGATTGGTATTAACAACCTTATTAATGAAGACTTTTATGAAATTATTAGTGAGTTAGATTCAAATAATAAAGATAGGTATATTGATTATATATCTACTATTAACTTTAATTCATCGGGTATTGCCCTTATTTACATCATTCAAACTTATAGAAGGAAAAATGAGATTTCTTATTCTCTAGAACGTTTTCTATATCATAAAAATCTATGCTTTGTATCAGATTATTTTGATCAATTTGAAAGAGATAAGAATTTTTTTGATCTTGCAGAACAAGGTGAAATCTTATTAATTAATTTTGCCTGTAATTATTTTAAGTCCAGTGAAATTTGTTACGATAAAATAATAGAAAATATTCAATCAGGTAAAATGGCAAACTCACTTCCTATGTATACGCGCCCTCAAAAATTAGGCGTATTAGCGATTGAAATGTTAGCCAGTGAAAAAAAGGAAACTATTGATTGGGAAAGTGTGGGTATTCCGATTGATCCTTTTTATCAACGCTTTTGCCAAGAGGCTCTCTATTGTGAAAATGATGAAATTTTAATCCCATGGTTAATAGAATTATGCGACAAGCATATTCAGTGGTCAGCATTATTTCGAAATAATGAAAATGAGCAAAGTGCAACAGGTTATGAAGTTGATATGGAAATACTCATTGCTTGGCCTTTTGAATATCAAGCCGTGAAAAATTTTCGTGCTCGTCATGGCTTAAGTACCCCTATAATCGATCATCCATTATTAAAAACACCGATGGCTATCGATCATCGTCCTGATATGGTGGGTTGGTTAGAGACTATGCCTGAAATTTATCATCAAATTACAGATGATTTAATTAAAATAAACCCAGAGCTAAAAGTCATTCATACATTATTTTAGTCTTGATTAAAATTAAACTAAGGCTTTTGTTATAAAATGATATTGACAGCAAAAAGCAAACAGATAATTAAGGACAATATTCTTCAGGAATTCTATATGGAAGCAATAGAATTCCTTGAAGATGAGCATAAATTAGTGTTGGATTATTATAATATTAAACAAAAAGTACTATTAGAAATTTTGAAAAAAAATTATCACTATTTTGATAAACAACATCGTACAAGCCAATACTTATGTGTTTTTCAAACTGTATTAATGATTTATTTTGGTCAGTTTTATAAAAAGTCTTTTTTTTATAAAGAATTAGAAATAAACATGAACAACGTTATCACTTATAAAAATAAAGAAAGTCAATCTTGGTTACAAGAAAAAATCAGACTTAAAAAAGATTTAATAGTAAAAGAAAATACTGATTATTTTATTGAGGATGTTAAAAACAGTTACTTTTATATCAATACCGGACAATCAACATTAGAAAAAGAGATTGATAAGTTTATTTTTAAAGATCCTCTTTGTCGATTTAAAGAACTGCAAAAGGAAAAAAAATTATTTATTAATAATGCTATTAAAAATATTCAACCTTTATCTATAAATAAAAGTGCTATTACTTATCTATGTATAGTAGCTCAATATATTGATGAATTAGGTTGTTTTCAAGATATATTACGGCCAAAGTGGTATGGAAAATTAGATTTTCCAGAACTAATTCCTTGGCAGTTTGGAATAATCTCAGGGAATTAATTAATAATAAAAAGAAAACTAAAAATGCGTAGCACAATCCAAGGACGAAAAATCATTTTAAAAAATGATACCACCAATACTAAAGGAACCATATTAAGCGGTTCTTTATTGATAATTAATATAGATTGATATCCACGATGGAACAAAAACACAAACTCAGTGATCATTGTGAATCACTACTACAAACAGAAACACCAAAAATGACTCAATATCAAGCAGGTGCACTTGATTTTGTGGAAAAAATAGACAATTTACGTTTGGTAATACGCCATGCTTTTTCTAATGGCAGGACTATGTTAGCGATCCCTTTTGTTATCGGCTTACTTTGGGCTTTTAGCTATGGTGTTAAAACAATTTATATTGATCCTTGGAAAAATACAGAATCTCTTTTCCTTAGAATATTAGATAAGAAAGATAATAAGAATAATATATTTATATTACCCCAGCATAGGGATAATGATGAATTAGAAAAAAAATATATTCAGAATGGAAAACTTTCTTTTATAAATTATTGGGACTATTATTACTATAGCAATTCATTTATAAGAGAGAAAAGCATTATTTTAGATTTGTTTTTACTATTAGCTCCATTATTATGTTCTTTACCAATGATCTATTTTGGTTTTATTGCTAGAAATAGACCTTATCTAATATGCGATCGAGAAAAACAATTATTTTATACTTGGGACATGAAAATGAATGTTTATGTTGCTAAGTATTCTCAAATTAATTTTGCAGATATGAAACCAACATTAGCACTTATTTTATATCGAGTTGATGAAAATAATAAGTTGATAGAACATAAATATTATCCAAACTTAACGGTGTTTAGTTTTTTAGGAGGCGGAAGTAGTAATGATAAAGCATGGGGATTAGGATATATTACCAAATATTTATTTTATGGATTAGCACCTTTGATTGAAGGCAAGTACACAAGAAAAAAATATTCTATTTTTAGAGAAGCGCCTATTCCCAAAGATCTTGATAAACAAATAGAACAACAAGTTGTTTTGGTTGATAAAGAGCTGCCACCTTGTAAAGAAATCGAAGATAAATTATCGGAAGCAATTAAGCATTCTATTTAGATTTTTTAGCTAAGTTTACTGTTAATAGTTTATAAAAGGATATATAAACATGCGTAGCACAATTCAAGGACGAAAAATCATTTTAAAAAATGATACTACTAATACTAAAGGAACCGTGTTAAACGGTTCTTTATTAGCAAAGCAAACATATGAAATTGCCTGTTTAGGTGATGAAGTCTATTGCCCTGCTTGTCAGCAAAAAGGCAAAATAATCGAGGGGGATACTATGATGAAAATAAACAATACTCCCGTCGCGTTAGAGGGGCATAAAGTGCAATGCGGTTGTTTAAATGGCTGTGTATTAGTGGCAATAGAATAATGAATAAATACGTTATCGATAAGCTATTTCTTTTATCTATCGCGGTGATGGGTTTACTTTTAACTGGATGCAATATATTAACGCCCCAAATAGACAGGACATTCTCCCCTCCTGAAAATGGTAGAACAGTAAAAATTACCATCGATGTACCCGATGTCGCTGAGCTTTCACCAATTGAAATTATGTATCGTTCAAATCTTTGTTTGTCAACTAAGATAAATGGTAGTAGAGAAAAATACCCTACTTTAGGAGCTAATTATTATACAGATACTTTAAAAAAAGAAAATGTGGATTCTCTTTATAGTATTGAATTACCTATTAATGGTGGCGGAAAATGTGATTGGAAATTAAGTAATATCACACTAGGTTTAGATTTAAAAATCAATAACCACTTTGATGAAAATATATCTGAGAGTATAGGCTCTGGAATAATTATTATTTTTGATAATAATAAAGCACAAAGAACAATTGGAAGTGTTATTAGTAAGAATGGTGATTTTAATATATCTGAACATTATTTTCCTTGGGTTAATCATTTATATAAAGATAATAAAGGGAAAACTTTATGGTTATATGGGAAGGAACTCTATCTTTTCTATAAATCACGTGATGCTAAAGAGATTACTTGGAATCCAATTATACATACCGATGCGGTCGTTTACTCGGAATATCCTGCAGAACGTAAAACAAAAGGTATCCAACGAACATTTTACTACTCTGATGGTACACAAGAAATAACTAATGAATCTAATCCTAATTACCAAAAATTACTCTCATTAATTAAGTAATTATTTCTATTTTAAAATATAGGTTAAAATGCGTAGCACAATTCAAGGACGAAAAATCATCTTAAAAAATGACACCACCAATACTAAAGGAACCGTATTAAGCGGTTCTTTATTGATAATTAATATAGATTGATATCCACGATGGAACAAAAACACAAACTCAGTGATCACTGTGAATCACTATTACAAACAGAAACATCAAAAATGACTCAATATCAAGCTGGTGCGCTTGATTTTGTGGAAAAAATAGATAATTTACGATTAGTCATACGCCATGCTTTTTCTAATGGCAGGACTATGTTAGCGATCCCTTTTGTTATCGGTTTACTTTGGGCTTTCAGCTATGGCGTTAAAATAATTTATATTGAACCTTGGAAGCAAACTGAAAAAAGATTTCTAAATAGTTTAGAATATAAAAGAAGTTTAATAAGCGAGCAGTTTTTTATTTCAAAAAAAAGAGAAATAAAAGAGTCTTATGAAGATATTTATATAAAAAATGGCCACCTCTCTTTTTTTGATTTTTGGCATTATAATTACTATAACAATGACTTTCTATACAAAAAAAGTATTGCTCTTGAATTATTCTTATCTTTAGCCCCTCTATTATGTTCATTACCAATGATCTATTTTGGATTTATTGCAAGAAATCGACCTTATCTAATATGTGACCGAGAAAAACAATTATTTTATACTTGGGATATGAAAATGAATGTTTATGTTGCTAAATATTCTCAAATCAATTTTTCAGATATGAAACCAACATTAGCAGTTATTTTATATCGAGTTGATGAAAATAATAAGTTGATAGAACATAAATATTATCCAAACTTAACGATGTTTAGTTTTTTAGGCGGTGGAAGTAGTAATGATAAAGCATGGGGATTAGGATATATTACCAAATATTTATTTTATGGATTAGCACCTTTGATTGAAGGTAAGTACACAAGAAAAAAATATTCTATTTTTAGAGAAGCGCCTATTCCCAAAGATCTTGATAAACAAATAGAACAACAAGTTGTTCTGGTTGATAAAGAGCTGCCACCTTGTAAAGAAATCGAAGATAAATTATCGGAAGCAATTAAGCATTCTATTTAGATTTTTTAGCTAAGTTTACTGTTAATAGTTTATAAAAGGATATATAAACATGCGTAGCACAATTCAAGGACGAAAAATCATTTTAAAAAATGATACCACCAATACTAAAGGAACCGTATTAAGCGGTTCTTTATTAGCAAAACAAACACATGAAATAGCCTGTTTAGGTGATGAAGTCTATTGCCCTGCTTGTCAGCAAAAAGGCAAAATTATTGAGGGGGATACCATGATGAAAATAAACAATATCCCTGTCGCGTTAGAGGGGCATAAAGTGCAATGCGGCTGTTTAAAGGGTTGTGTATTAGTAGCTATTGAGTAATTAATCATTTTTATGGAAAGATAATGGCAAGTTTATTTAGTGGTACAAATCATCCTCATAAAATAGAAATGAATTTTTTTAAGGAAGATAATGATAACTATAACTCAAGTGTTAAGTTAAAAGACTTTGATTTTTTAAATGAGTTAGCTGAAGATAAATGTGAAATTGATTCTCCTAATAGAAATATTATCAAGAATATGGCTATTCCCATTTTTATTGTGCTTTTTTTTAGTTTTGTTTATTTATTACATGATAAATGTGAACGAATTTATTATGGAACAATAAGATTTGAAGAAAGTGTGAAAATATATGAGAAAGATTATGATAAAGAATATTCTGTAGTTAGCAATAGTTGGAAAGAAATATATGATGCATACAAGCCATATTTTAACCAAAAAGTCACTTATTGGGATTACTTAAAAGCGTATTATTCTGGTAATTTTTATCAAGGAACAAAAAATGCAATTTATCAAGAGCTTGCATTATTTTCTATGCCATTAATTGGAATGATACTAATGGGGCTGATTATTTTTTATATGCCTTGGGTGGTATTAAAAGTAGATAGAAAACGGCAAATTCTTTATGTCTGGAATTCCAGACAGTTATTAGTGACACGTTATTGTAATGCTGAATTTGGTTATGCAGGTACATTAATGTTCTTAAAACTTTATTGTCTTGATAAAAAAACAGGAAAATTAATAGAAGGTTATTTTAAACCCAATATTTCATACTCAACAGGTCTTTTAGTGAGTAGAACGGCTGAAAATAAGCATTTTGTGACTTTTATTAATACGTTTATGAAAGAAGGTCGAGATGCAATTAGCCAGACTAATTATAGTCGAAGAAAACCGCTTGTTTGGTTTAATAAAAACCCACTCCCTACTGATTTTGAGCAACAAATAAGTTGTATTTTAGCCGAAATTGATAAAAAGAAAGTAAAAAATGCGTAGCACATTTGACTAAAGAAAAATAATAAATATATAGAAGGGATTGAAAATGGTTAGAGTCAATAAAGTTTTAAAATACATTGAAAAAGAAGTAGTTAATAAAACAATTAGAGATGTCTCTGATATTGAAGAGTTAATTAATGAAGAGATTATTGATAATGTTTTGAAACTGCAAAATGATAATAGTTCTCACAAGGATAAATATATAAGGTATATGACAATTTTAAAAATTGAATCCAGTGCTATTTCTATTATATATATATATCAAATATATAAAAATACAAATAAAGTACCATGTTCTTTTGAGCGATTTTTTTATCATAAAAATATATATTTTATTTTGGATTATTTTAATTGTTTTAATAGAAAGAGAAATTTTTTAAATCTTGCAGAACAAGGTGAAATCTTATTAATGAATTTTGCTTGTAATTATTTTAAGTCCAGTGAAATTTGTTACGATAAAATAATAGAAAATATTCAATCAGGTAAAATGGCAAACTCACTTCCTATGTATACGCGACCTCAAAAATTAGGCGTATTAGCGATTGAAATGTTAGCCAGTGAAAAGAAAGAAACTATTGATTGGGAAAGTGCGGGCATTCCGATTGATCCTTTTTATCAACGCTTTTGCCAAGAGGCTCTCTATTGTGAAAATGATGAAATTCTAATCCCATGGTTAATAGAATTATGCGACAAGCATATTCAGTGGTCAGCATTATTTCGAAATAATGAAAATGAGCAAAGTGCAACAGGTTATGAAGTTGATATGGAAATACTCATTGCTTGGCCTTTTGAATATCAAGCCGTGAAAAATTTTCGTGCTCGTCATGGCTTAAATACCCCTATAATCGATCATCCATTATTAAAAACACCGATGGCTATCGATCATCGTCCTGATATGGTGGGTTGGTTAGAGACTATGCCTGAAATTTATCATCAAATTACAGATGATTTAATTAAAATAAACCCAGAGCTAAAAGTCATTCATACATTATTTTAATCTTGATTAAAATTAAACTAAGGCTTTTGTTATAAAATGATACTGACGGCAAAAAGCAAACAGATAATTAAGGACAATATTCTTCAGGAATTCTATATGGAAGCAATAGAGTTCCTTGAAGATGAGCTTAAATTAGTGTTGGATTATTGTAATATAAATAAACTATATTAATATTTTTATTTAAGTATGTTGTTAAAGGAAAACAAAAATATAAAGGGTGTCAATGATGGATCAATATTATTAAAATTTATATCTAAACTGGATGAGCTTGAATGGAAGAAATATCAACACA
Source organism: Proteus vulgaris (assembly GCF_023100685.1). Lineage (NCBI taxonomy): Bacteria > Pseudomonadati > Pseudomonadota > Gammaproteobacteria > Enterobacterales > Morganellaceae > Proteus > Proteus vulgaris. The sequence continues at coordinate 916,264 of NZ_CP090064.1, forward strand.
GATATCCATATATATTAATAAGTAATAAACTCGAAATAATAGATCATTCATCTTATCCTCCGTTTACAAGTTTTAGATTTAAAAATAAAAATCCAAAAATTATAGAAATGTTAACTCAAGCTATAAGTAGTTATCAAGGCGATGTCGATTGGGTTTTAATTTCAAAAAAAAGAGAATATTGTAAAGGCATAAACTACTGTATTTTAACTAAGTATGTACAAGATAAAAAAGAGAAAATGAAAAAAATAAATAAAACAACTTACTCTGTGGATCAATATATAGCTGAGAATATGCCTCAATTTGGTCCAATCGCTTATAATGATTTAGTTAATTTAACTAAACATATCGAGTATTTTTTTAGAAAGAATAATTTATACTTTAAAGTGAAAGGTTAAATTAATTAAAGGTGATAAAATAAAAAATATTATATTAAAGATTCTTTATTGCTGAAGAAGAAATATAGCATTTTTTAATGGAAATGTTTTCTTTATTTTAATTGATAAAAATAAAGTGATCCAATTTAATGATGATGGATATATTATTCATTATGAAATACCATTAAAATTAATAGAGAAAGGAATGAGTAAATATTTAAAAAGTAAGTTTATTAAATAAATAAAGATTATTTGAATATTTTTGATGGCGAAGTTTATTGCCCTGCTTGTCAGCAAAAAGGCAAAATTATTGAGGGGGATTCCATGATGAAAATAAACACTACCCCCGTCGCATTAGAAGGGCATAAAGTGCAATGCGGTTGTTTAAAGGGTTGTGTATTAGTGGCTATTGAGTAATTAATTATTTTGCTAATGGTTCGTTGCTATTGCTTCACAAATTTGCTGTGCCGCATTAATAATACGCGGTGCAGGTCGGCTAAAACTGTCTTCATCAATAGCAATAATCGGTACAGTAAGCTGAGGTTGCCAAAATGCTCGTACTGTAGGTATTTGATCTGCTTTACCACTGAATATAATTAAATCAGGTTGCTTTGTAAGTACTTGCTCACGACTTACTTGAGGCCATGCCACAGGGCTATTAGCGAAGATATTTTCACCGCCACAAAGTTCGGTAATATGGCTTTGTAATGTACTGTTTGATGTAGTAAATAACGGCTGCATCCCAAATTGAATAAACACTTTTTTGTTGGGTTGATTCGATATAGTTGATGCATATTGTTGCTGTAATATTTGATATTGCTGGCGTAATTGTTGTGCATTTCTTATCGCAATATCAGGATGATGGCTATAGCTGGAAAGAGTAACGAGATCGTCTGCGATTTCCTCAATACTTTGTGGATCAGAATAAATGATAGGAATACCCAAAGCTTTTAACTGATCTAATGGGCGTTGTGGATTACCGCCTTGCCATGCAATCACTAAATCAGGTTTTAATAATAGAATGCGTTCGATATTAATACCCTGCCAATTAGCGACTTGTTCAATATTTTTAGCAGCCTCTGGATAATCAGAGTAAGCACTAACTCCGACAATATTATCACCCATACCTGCGGCGTAAGCCATTTCAGTGGCTGATGGCGATAACGTAATAACACGATCAGCAGGCGTGGTAGCAATAGCAAAGTTTAGCCAAAATAATGAACAGAGTAATAATCCAAGATTGATAAATAAACGCATTACTTTTCCGATAATAAAAAATACCCACCTATTTTTTATCTTAGAATAAACAAAAAATAAAGGTGGGGTTTTGATAAAACGATATTAGGATTATCTCGACTTAATTAGTCTTTTAATTTATCCAACATCGCTGTCACCATTAAGCTTGATTGTTCTGCAGCAACAGATAAAAACTCATCAAAGCTTAAATGCGATTCTTTATCAGCTACATCAGAAATAGCACGAACCACAACGAATGGTGTGCTGAATTGATGGCAAACATGACCAATCGCAGTGGATTCCATTTCTACGGCAGCAACATCTGGGAATGTACGACGAATGCGCGCTAAAGGCTCTGCACCATTAATAAATGCATCACCACTACAAATTAAACCACGAACAGCATTTAATTTTAGCGATTCAATACACTCTTCTGCAATGCTAATAAGTTTAGGATCTGCAATAAAAGCAGGAGGGCATTGTGCCATTTGACCTGGTTCATAACCAAACGCAGTCACATCTGCATCGTGATAGCGAACTTCTGTTGAAACAACGATATCACCGACATTTAATCTTGAGTCTAAACCACCCGCAGAGCCAGTATTGATAACGACATCAGGGCGAAAATGCTCAAGCAATAAGGTTGTACCAATCGCAGCCGCAACTTTACCAATACCTGATTTTAATAATGCAACATCAACACCATTGATTGTGCCTGTATAAATTTCACAACCGCCACGAGATAAGATTTGGCAATCTTCAATTTTCTCACGTAGAAGTGTGACTTCTTGCTCCATTGCACCTATTACGCCAACTCTCATTGTGTCATACTCACTTGTAGGTTAATAATAAATAGAAATTTAAATAGAGTTTAGCATCTATCGGAAAAACACGATATAACACAAAGAATAGAGAATTCGTTTCATCGAAACCAGAAAGAGGACAGAAATGATCGATTTTAAGCTGAAGTTAAATTATCAACGCAAATATAACAGCAGTGATATCGATATTAACGATGAAATACAGGTTTCTCGTCAATTTGAAAGTGATCGTGGCCGTATTATTAACTCAGCAGCTATTCGGCGTTTACAACAGAAAACACAAGTCTTTCCTTTAGAGCAAAATTCCGCAGTACGTAGCCGTCTTACTCATTCTCTTGAAGTTCAGCAAATTGGTCGTTATATCGCTAAACAAATTATCGGTGAATTAAAAAAACAAAATAAGCTTGAAGTGTATGGCTTAATTGATCGCATCGATAGCCTTGAAAGTTTAATTGAGATGGCGTGCTTAATGCACGATATTGGTAATCCCCCTTTTGGTCATTTTGGTGAGGCTGCGATTAAGCATTGGTTTCAAAAAGTATTATCACCAGAGGCGACAGCCGAATTTGATAGTTGTCCGTTTATCCCTATGCAGTATTCAGCTAAAGTGCAATTAAATGAATTGCGACAAACTTTACGCCAAGATTTATGTCAATTTGAGGGTAATGCTCAAGCTATTCGAATGGCGCATCATCTTCTTAAATTGAATTTAACTTATGCTCAAATTGGCTGTGTATTAAAATATACCCGTCCCGCTTATTGGCAAGGTGAAGTCCCTAAAGAATATAGCTATTTAATGAAGAAACCGGGGTATTACTGGTCCGAATTAGCATTCGTAAAAGAAGTACAAGAAAAATTAGATATGGGGGAATTTTGTCGCTTTCCTCTCACATATATTATGGAAGCTGCCGACGATATCTCGTATTGCATTGCGGATTTAGATGATGCGGTAGAAAAGGGGATTTTTGATATCAACCGTCTTGTTCAACTTTTACGAGATGCATGGCGTGAAAATGGTGATGTGACTGAAGGTGATTTATTCGATATTACTGTGAATCGTGCTTATAAAAAAGTCGATCAAAATGAAGCCAAACGCAGTATGCAAGATCAATTCTTTATGTATTTACGAGTTTATATTACAGGGAAATTAGTCCCTTATACGGCATATCGATTTATAAAAAATCTTCCTCAAGTTTATGAAGGAAGTTTTAACCATGCTTTATTGGAAGGGAATAGTGCTGAGCATCGTTTATTAACAACCTTAAAAAGTGTTGCTAAAAAATGGGTGTTTAGCCATCCTGAAGTTGAAGAGCTTGAAATGAAAGGATATCGCGTGATCAGTGGATTACTCGATATCTATAAGCCCTTGCTTTTATTATCAACTGAAGATTTTTTAAGATTGCATAAATATAACGAACATCCTAAATATGTCATTGAGACGCGTTTATATCATAAGCTTTCTGTTAAACATAAACTGGCTTATAACGAAATGTTAGAAAAGCTAAATGATATAAATACTGAAAGAGGAAAAATTTTAGAGTTTTATTATCGTACCAGATTAATTCAAGATTATATCAGTGGAATGACTGATCATTATGCTTATGAAGAATATAGAAAATTAATGGTTTGTGATTAATTTGTAATCATTAAGAAAAATGCTATCTAATTGATTGGTGATAATTTTTAGACTTTTCTTAGAGATAATAAAGATTTATTAAAATAACAGAAAATTAATGTTATTAATTGTAAATATATTCAATATAAAAGTTATATATAATATTTGTTAGTTATAGAACAATATAAAATCCATAAAACGAGTGTCTTAGGTTGTTATCATTAAAAGTTTTCTCAATTTAACAAAAATATTGCTTATATCAGTTAAGTAAATAACTTGTTCGATGTTATACTCTTCCCATGTTTTCTTCTGAAATGCATAGTCATTCATGTAACGCTGAAAAACATACAGCGTATTCTAAAACGATGTCATTTCACTGTTAATCCGTCATTGATACTTAATTTAATACTATGGTGCAGTTTTATTCCCCTAAAAAACGTCCTGCGAAAAAACAGGCGACAACTCTGGAAGTGACCGCCAGTGCATTGGATGCAAATGGTCAAGGTATTGCTCATGCTGAGGGCAAAACGATTTTTGTAAAAGGATTACTCCCACAAGAAACTGCTCGTATTCGTTTAACAGAAGAAAAGCGCCAGTTTGCTAAAGGCGAAGTTATTAAGCGTTTAACTACCAGTGAACAGCGTATAACGCCTCATTGTGAATATTATGAGCGTTGTGGTGGGTGCCAGCAGCAACATGTACCTATTGCGCTACAACGTACAACAAAAGCAGGTGTGTTATCGCATCTTATTAAACGTGAAACGGGGGTGGTGATTTCAGCAGAGCCTGTTATTGCGGGCGCTGAATATGGTTATCGTCGTAGGGCAAGATTGGGTTTGCGTTATCAGCCTGAAAAGGGCTTGGTAATGGGCTTTCGCCAAGAACGCTCTAATGATTTGGTTATGATAAAAAAATGCCCAGTATTAAAACCTCAGTTAAATGATTTATTGTCTCCTCTTTGGGCATGTCTTAAACAATTAGCATCAGTACGTGATTTAGGACATGTTGAAATGGTGCTGGCTGATAATGGGCCGTTGGTGATTTTACGTCATTTATCACCATTGCCAGAGAGTGATAAACAGAGTTTGCGTGATTTCTCTCAAACTCATCAAGTTACGATGTATCTTGCAGGTGATAATAGCGAGATAGCACGATTAACTTCAATTGAGAAGGAACCCTTCTATCAAATAGAAGGTCTAAATTTACGTTTTGCACCTACTGATTTTATTCAAGTAAACGATGAAATAAATCCTAAGATGGTTGCTCAAGCTATTGAATGGCTTGATTTATCACCAGAAGATCGCGTGTTAGATCTGTTTTGTGGTATGGGAAACTTCACTTTACCTATCGCAAAACGTGTCAGTGAAGTGGTGGGTATTGAAGGTGTACCTGCGCTGGTTGAAATGGCGAAAAAGAATGCAGAACTAAACCAATTAGGTAATGCTCATTTTTGGCATGCAGATTTATCGGCCGATTTTTCTGCGATGTCGTGGTCGAAAGAAGGATTTAACAAAGTGTTGTTAGATCCTGCAAGAGCAGGGGCTTTGGAGGTAATGTCACATATTGTGAAGTTATCCGCAGAAAAAATCGTGTATGTCTCCTGTAATCCGACCACGTTAGCCAGAGATAGTAAGATATTATTAGATTCTGGATATCAGTTAACCGGTTTAAAAATGTTGGATATGTTTCCACAAACAGGTCATCTGGAATCAATGGCACTGTTTAGTCGAAAGTAAATTTATTTGAAAATGAACAGTTAGCCAGTAAATAAGTCGCAAATAAGATTTATACCGTGTAGGGAGAGAATATGGTTGCAGTAAGAAGTGCTCACTTAACACCTGCAGGAGAGTTTGCTGTTGATAAATGGGTCAACAGCTTGAACTTAACCCATGTCAATGCAGGTAGTGAAATCATGCAAACCTGGGAATACTGCCATCGTACTGTTCAAGGGCGTGAAGATGCCGAACTGTTATTATGGCGTGGTGTTGAAATGGTTGAGCTTCTTTCGACACTAAGCATGGATAAAGACAGCATGAGGGCAGCGCTTCTTTTCCCGCTTGTTGAAGAAAATCTTATTGATCAGGAAATCGTAACTGAACACTTTGGTGATGCTATTTGGAGCTTAGTGCGTGGTGTTATGGAGATGGACGCCATACGCCAATTAAAAGCGACACATACCAATGAAACAAGCTCAGTTCAGGTGGATAACGTGCGTCGTATGTTGTTATCCATGGTGGAAGATTTCCGTTGTGTGGTCATCAAACTTTCAGAGCGTATTGCCCATTTACGAGAAGTGAAAGATGCCACTGAAGATGAGCGCGTACTGGCTGCTAAAGAGTGTTTTAATATTTATGCACCATTAGCCAACCGATTGGGTATTGGTCAATTAAAATGGGAATTAGAAGATTTTTGTTTCCGCTATCTTCATCCTGATGAATACAAAAAAATAGCAAGCTTGCTTCATGAGCGTCGTATCGATCGCGAACAGTATATTGATAATTTTGTCAGTACAGTACGCGGTTATATGAAGGAAGAGAATGTCGATGTAGACATCTACGGACGTCCCAAACATATCTACAGTATTTGGCGTAAAATGAAGAAAAAGAATCTCGCATTCGATGAGTTATTTGATGTGAGAGCGGTACGTATCGTCGTTGAACGGCTTCAAGACTGCTATGCGGCATTAGGGATTGTGCATACTCATTTCCGTCATTTACCTGATGAATTCGATGATTATGTCGCAAATCCAAAACCTAATGGCTATCAATCTATTCATACTGTTGTATTAGGGCCTGAAGGCAAAACGGTTGAGATCCAAATTCGTACTCGCCAAATGCATGAAGATGCAGAATTAGGTGTGGCTGCGCACTGGAAATATAAAGAAGGTGCAACTGGTGCTGCGACGAAAGGCGGTACAGGCAGTTATGAAAACCGTATTGCATGGTTACGTAAACTGATTGCATGGCAAGAGGAGATGGCAGATTCTGGCGAAATGTTGGATGAAGTCCGTAGCCAAGTCTTTGATGATCGGGTTTACGTCTTTACACCAAAAGGTGATGTAGTTGATTTACCAGCAGGCTCAACACCACTTGATTTTGCTTATCATATTCATAGTGATGTGGGACACCGCTGTATTGGGGCAAAAATTGGCGGACGTATTGTGCCGTTTAGCTATCAATTACAGATGGGTGATCAAATTGAAGTTATCACGCAAAAACACCCTAATCCAAGTCGTGATTGGTTAAATCCTAACTTAGGCTATGTCACTACAAGTCGTGGGCGTGCGAAAATTCATAACTGGTTCCGTAAGCAAGATCGCGATAAAAATATTCTTGCAGGTCGCCAAATTTTAGATAACGAATTGGCACATATGGATATCAACATGAAAGAAGCAGAGAAACTGCTGATTGCACGTTATAACGTTCATAGTGTTGATGAAGTATTAGCAGGTATTGGTGTTGGTGATATTCGAATCAACCAGTTGGTGAATTTTATTCAAAGTAGATTGAATAAAGCTACTGCGGAAGACGAAGATAAAGAAGCGCTGCGAACACTCGAGAACAAAACGCCAGCACCAAGAGCCACAGGATCTGGTGGAAGTATTGTTGTCGAAGGCGTGGGTAACTTAATGCACCATATAGCACGCTGTTGCCAACCTATTCCAGGTGACAATATTGTTGGTTTTATTACTAAAGGCCGAGGTATTTCGATTCACCGAGCAGACTGTGAACAACTTGCTGAACTGCTTTCTCATGCACCAGAACGTATCGTTGATGCGGTATGGGGAGAAAATTACTCTAGTGGTTATTCATTAGTCGTTCGTGTTGTTGCTAATGATCGTAGTGGATTATTGCGTGATATCACCACTATTTTAGCAAATGAAAAAGTTAATGTGCTAGGTGTCAGTAGCCGTAGTGATGTGAAGCAACAAATTGCGACAATTGACATGAATATTGAGATTTATAATCTCCAAGTATTAGGTCGTATTTTGGCAAAACTTAATCAGTTGCCTGATGTGATAGAAGCGAAACGCTTTTCTCACTAAAATATGAAAATGATAAGATGCCGAGACAACTGTTCTCGGCATTTTTTTATCTAAAAATCAGAAAAACTGTATATTTAGTTAGTAATTAAATTGTTATGGTTTATTTAAAATAAATATGGTTTTAAATAAAAGGGATCTAGTAGATAAATATGAAGATAACTAAACAATATTATATTAAAAATATGTGTTGGGGGTGGTTTATTGGTGCTCTATTTTTATACTCTTGCTTAGAATATGAGTTGAAGTATGAAAGTCTGATGTTGTTAATTAGTATTGCTGGTATTGGACTATATCCGTTGGCTAAATGGGGGATTGAATGTTTTTTTCTTCAATTTACTACCAAAGAATTTTGGAATCGAGGACTATTTTCAGATACAGCAGGTAAAGCTGGTGGCTTGGCTTTATATAGTTTCATTGTGTTTTTATTATCTATACCAATTACAATAATTTTTATATTATTCGTGTTAGTGAAAAGGTTGCTTTTCTAAATAAACAACCTTTAAAGTATTAATTAAATACCAATCAAATTATTGGCTTTTTCAATTAAGTCGTTATCAATCAATGCTCCAATACTTGCTATGAGCAATCCATATCCTAATATCCCTATGGGACCACCTAGAAGCACACTAAATGTAAATCCTGCTACAGATGTAGCCGCCATTCCTGCAAATATAGTCTCAGCTTTAACAAAAAATGGACGCCAATTATCTGTCTCTGTTGCTTTTATTAACTCTATCCATAAATCTTTGACGTCAAGGGCTTTACTTACAAAAAACATACCTTTACTAAATTTTTTTAATTTTTGAGCTATATCATCGAGTTTGATCGATTCCAATGCGGTTGCAATAGCTTTACGATCTTTGGCATTAATTCTTCTATTGATATCCGCTTTGTATTTTTCGTAAGCTTTTAGCGCATCATCAACGTTACGGATAGTTTTTCCTCTGGTTTGTTGTGCTAAAGATTCCGCTAATTTCCTTGCTTTATCACCATAAGCATTAAACACTTCTTTCAAAAAAGTTATTTTTAAGATCTTGAGCTTGAAATGATAAGATGCTGAGACAACTGTTCTCGGCATTTTTTTATCTAAAAATGTGTTAAACAGGATAAAGCTCACTCTTATTTAAAAGGCAATATGATGTCAGAAAATCGTGAAATCTTTCGTTTATTAGAAATTATGGCGCAGTTACGTGATCCTGATACGGGATGCGAATGGGATAAAGTGCAGACTTTTGACACTATCGCACCTTATACCTTAGAAGAAACGTATGAGGTGTTAGATGCTATTACTCGTAAAGATTTTGCTGATTTAAAAGAAGAGTTAGGCGACTTACTTTATCAAGTTGTTTTTTATTCACGTATGGCGCAAGAGCAAAAGTTATTTGATTTTAATGATGTTTGTGACGCCATTAGTAATAAGTTAGAACGTCGTCATCCTCATATTTTTGCCTCTGAAAGCGAAAACAATTTATCAACAGAAAAACATCGCTGGGAAAAACTTAAAGCGCAAGAGCGTGAGGCAAAAGCACAATTTTCATTATTAGATGATATTCCCACTACATTACCTGCTTTAATGAAAGCAGAAAAAATTCAAAAGCGATGTGCTTCTGTTGGGTTTGATTGGAATGAACTTGAACCTGTTTTAGGTAAAGTGTTTGAGGAAATCGATGAAGTGATGGCTGAAGTGAAAAAAACGCCCCAAGATGCGTCTAAAATCGAAGATGAATTGGGGGATTTACTATTCTCAGTTGTAAATTTATCTCGGCACTTAAAACAAAAACCAGAACAAGCCTTAAATCGTGCTTGCCGAAAATTTGAACAACGTTTTCGTTTTGTTGAAAAAACGCTCTCAGAAAAAGGTGTAGGCATAGAAAATGCTTCATTGGAAGAGATGGAGATCTGTTGGCAGAAAGCAAAGAAACAACAGATTGAGTGAATTGTGACACGCAAATTAACGCCAGCGTGACATAAAATGCGATAAAAATAGCCTGTAACATCTCGTTTTTTCAGCTATTTTTATAAAAACTCTTAAAGATAGAAATTATAAAAGGTAATTTCGTTTTTTTGTTTTTAGGTAATTTTAAATATTGCAGTTACATTCTATTGCATTAAAAATGTGATTAACCTCAAAAAAATTAAAAGCATGATCATAAGCAAAAGATCTCGCTATAAACCTGCTACACTTAATGTCGTGAAAAAAATAAAGCATCTCTTTTCTAAAAGTGGTATCTTAGCTGAAAGGATTAAGCTAAAATGCTTGAGAAATATTTTCACGGGTTTAGTTTATTGAATTTTTACTGTTTTTTCGTGTTTAAACGGATAAGTGGCGTGATGAAAAAGAACTTTATACTACTAAGAATGTTTGTAGCGAAAATAAGGTTCGGGTATACTGTGTTCCCGTCCAGTTATATCCATCATCCTAATACACCTAAACTTTCAGGTTCAGCATGAAAACGAATTATATTTTTGTGACCGGCGGGGTCGTATCCTCTCTGGGTAAAGGCATTGCCGCAGCCTCTCTGGCGGCTATACTCGAAGCCCGTGGACTCAATGTCACCATGATGAAGTTGGATCCGTATATCAACGTCGATCCAGGTACTATGAGCCCAATTCAGCACGGGGAAGTCTTCGTCACTGACGATGGTGCTGAAACTGATCTCGACTTAGGACACTATGAGCGCTTCATTCGCACGAAAATGACCCGTCGTAATAACTTTACGACAGGTCGCGTATACTCTGAAGTGTTACGCAAAGAGCGTCGTGGTGACTATCTTGGGGCTACAATTCAAGTTATTCCTCATATCACTAATGAAATCAAAGAACGCATCATCCGTGGCGGTGAAGGCCATGATGTCGTTTTAGTTGAAATCGGCGGGACAGTTGGTGATATCGAATCTTTACCATTCTTAGAAGCGATTCGCCAAATGGCAGCAGAAGTGGGTCGTGAGCATACCTTCTATCTGCATTTAACATTAGTGCCTTATTTAGCTGCTTCAGGTGAAGTGAAAACTAAACCAACACAGCATTCTGTAAAAGAACTACTGTCAATCGGTATTCAACCTGATGCGTTGATTTGTCGTTCAGACCGCGTTATTCCTGCAAACGAACGTGCCAAAATTGCACTGTTTTGTAATGTGCCAGAGAAAGCGGTTATTTCATTAAAAGACGTCGATTCCATTTATAAAATCCCTGCACTATTGAAATCACAGGGATTAGATGATTATATCTGTAAACGATTCAGCTTGGATTGCCCAGTTGCAAATCTTGCAGAGTGGGAACAAGTTATTTACGAAGAAGCTAATCCTGAAGGCGAAGTCACCATTGGTATGGTTGGTAAATATGTTGAATTACCAGATGCCTATAAATCAGTGATTGAAGCATTAAAACATGGTGGTTTCAAAAGCCGTGTTACTGTAAATATCAAACTAATTGATTCACAAGATGTTGAAACCCGTGGCGTAGAAATGCTTAAAGGGTTAGATGCAATTTTAGTACCGGGCGGTTTTGGTGAACGTGGTATTGAGGGCAAGATTATGGCTGCTCAATATGCGCGTGAAAATAAAATCCCTTACTTAGGCATTTGCTTAGGTATGCAGGTTGCTATGATTGAATTTGCACGTAATGTTGTTGGTATGGAAGGTGCAAACTCCACTGAATTTGCACCAGATTGTAAATATCCAGTTATCGCATTAATTACCGAATGGCGCGATGAAGACGGCAACATTGAAGTACGCTCAGATGATAGTGATTTAGGTGGCACGATGCGCCTCGGTGCTCAGCCTTGCCATTTAAGTGGTGATAGCTTAGTACGTACACTGTATGGAAAAAACACCATTACAGAACGCCATCGTCACCGTTATGAAGTAAATAATCTACTTTTAAAACGTATCGAAGATGCGGGTTTACGTATTGCAGGTCGTTCAGTAGATAACAAGCTGGTGGAAATTATTGAAAATCCAAACCATCCTTGGTTTGTGGCTTGTCAGTTCCACCCAGAGTTTACCTCAACGCCGCGTGACGGCCATCCGTTATTTGCAGGCTTTGTGAAAGCAGCCTTTGATAACCAAAAAGGTTTGCTGAAATAGGATATATGAGAAGAGATAGGGTATCTCTTCTCGGAAATTTAACTTGTACAGAGGAAAACCGAATGTCCAAAATCGTTAAAGTACTTGGTCGTGAAATTATTGATTCTCGTGGCAACCCAACTGTTGAAGCTGAAGTTCATTTAGAAGGTGGTTTTGTTGGTATGGCGGCTGCTCCATCAGGCGCATCAACAGGTTCTCGTGAAGCATTAGAATTACGTGATGGTGATAAATCACGTTTCTTAGGTAAAGGTGTTCTGAAAGCGGTTTCAGCTGTTAATGGTCCAATCGCTAAAGCTATCCTTGGCCAAGATGCAAAAGACCAAGCTAACATCGATAAAATCATGATCGATTTAGACGGTACTGAAAACAAATCAAACTTTGGTGCAAACGCAATCCTAGCGGTTTCTTTAGCAAACGCAAAAGCAGCAGCTGCTGCAAAAGGTATGCCTTTGTACGAGCACATTTCTGATCTGAATGGTACTCACGGTCAATATTCTATGCCTCTGCCAATGATGAACATCATCAATGGTGGTGAACACGCAGATAATAACGTTGATATCCAAGAATTCATGATCCAACCTGTTGGCGCACCTTCACTGAAAGAAGCTGTACGTATGGGTTCAGAAATCTTCCATCACTTAGCAAAAGTGCTGAAAGCAAAAGGTATGAACACTGCAGTTGGTGACGAAGGTGGTTATGCACCAAACTTAGAATCTAACGCTGCTGCATTAGCTGCTATCAAAGAAGCAGTTGAGAAAGCAGGTTACGTTTTAGGTAAAGACGTTACTCTGGCTATGGACTGTGCAGCTTCTGAGTTCTATAACAATGAAACTGGTAACTACGAACTGAAAGGCGAAGGTAAAACCTTCACTTCACAAGAGTTCACTCATTACTTAGAAGAACTGACTAAACAGTACCCAATCGTTTCTATCGAAGATGGTTTAAACGAATCTGACTGGGACGGTTTCGCATACCAAACTAAAGTTCTTGGTGACAAAATCCAACTGGTTGGTGACGACCTGTTTGTAACTAACACTAAGATCCTGAAAGAAGGTATCGACAAAGGCATCGCTAACTCAATTCTGATCAAATTCAACCAAATTGGTTCACTGACAGAAACTTTAGCTGCAATCAAAATGGCGAAAGATGCAGGCTACACCGCTGTGATCTCTCACCGTTCTGGTGAAACTGAAGATGCAACTATCGCTGACTTAGCAGTTGGTACAGCAGCAGGCCAAATCAAAACGGGTTCTATGAGCCGTTCTGACCGTGTTGCTAAATATAACCAACTGATCCGCATCGAAGAAGCATTAGGTAACAAAGCGCCTTTCAATGGTCTGAAAGAAGTTAAAGGCCAAGCATAATCTTGCTTGTTTGATTAAAAAATCTTATTAATCTGAAAGGGGAGAACCTTAAGTTCTCCCCTTTTTTTTGATTTTTTTTCAGAAAAAACAGAATATTTATTCTTAACATCTTTAAAAAAGTGTGATGTGTAAGAGGAAATAGTGTTCAATTATTACTCTTTTATTAATAAATTGGTTAATTCTCGTGGATGAGATCCCAATTATTAGTTTTGCGCATTTTCAATGACGAGAAATGTTTTTATATTTCACATATAACCTATTTCGTTAACAATTATGGCTTAGTGAACCCAATGTTCATATCAGCTAATGTGGAGTATTATCATGGACGCGTCCAATTTAGCCCCATCGGCGAAGTCGAGCCCGATAAATAAACGAGGGTTGATCATTCTGGCAATCGATGTAGTTTTATTATTACTTTTGCTAGAATTTTTACCTTATGATCCGAAGGCCAATGCAGGTCTAGCATTAATGGTGTTTGTGGGTGTGTTATGGCTAACCGAAGCTATTCACGTTACGATCACTGCATTATTTATTCCTATCTTAGCTGTCGTCTTAGGGCTATTGAATACCAATGAGTCATTAAAATCATTTGCGAATCCTATTATTTTCTTATTCTTTGGTGGATTTGCTTTAGCAACGGCGCTTCATATTCAAGGGTTAGACCGCTTAATTGCTAACCGTTTGTTGATGATTGCAAAAGGTAAGCTTTCAATCGCTGTATTGCTGTTATTTGGTGTTACTGCATTGCTTTCTATGTGGATCAGTAACACAGCTACAGCTGCGATGATGTTGCCTTTAGTATTAGGTATTTTATCTAACTTAGATATTCGTTCAGAACGTAATACTTTCGTATTCGTATTATTAGGTGTTGCTTATAGTGCGAGTATCGGTGGTTTAGGTACGTTAGTGGGTAGTCCGCCAAATGCGATTGCTGCTGCTCAATTAAACTTAGATTTCATTACGTGGATGAAGTACGGTATTCCAATCATGTTGGTATTATTACCTATCATGTTTATCGTTATGTATCTGATGTTACGTCCTAACTTAAAACATAAGTTTGACCTGAAATTAGAAGTATTGGAGTGGAATAACAAACGTGTTATTACCATGATCATCTTCTTAGTTACTGTCGTATGCTGGATCTTCAGCTCTTTCATCAGTAGTGCTTTTGGTGGCGTAAAAGATCTTGATACTGTGATTGCGGTCAGCGCAGCAATTGTTATAGGTGTAACAGGTGTAGCAAGTTGGAGCCAAATTCAAGAGAACACAGAGTGGGGCGTATTAATGCTGTTCGGTGGTGGTTTAACACTGAGCGCTATTTTACAGTCTTCTGGTGCAAGCCTTGTGATGGCAGATTTCATGAAAGAAACCTTCGGTGCAAGCCACTGGTTCGTGATTATCCTTGCAGTAACAACCTTTATCATCGTATTAACTGAATTTACCAGTAATACTGCGAGTGCGGCGTTATTAGTGCCAATCTTTGCAACTGTAGCACAAGCATTAGGTATGCCAGTAATGGCGTTAACTATGATTATCGGTATCGGCGCATCTTGTGCGTTCATGTTACCTGTTGCAACCCCACCAAATGCGATTGTCTTTGGCTCTGGTTATATTAAACAGACAGAGATGGTACGAGTAGGTGGTGTGCTAAACTTAGTGTGTATCTTAGTTATCTCTCTGTTTGCTTGGTTCTTCTGGTTGTAAGTCAATACGCTAAATTAGCCTTGATGAGATAAAAATAGAGCGCTTGATAGTTATATCAGGCGCTTTTTTATTGCCTGTTTCTTATCTGTTATTTGGGTTGTCATCTTAGTTATCATAGGGATTGCTCTAGAAAAAGGAGAGGTGATATGGCTTTTAGGAGCTATAAAAAACCATCAATATTAAGACTAAAAATGTCATAACATTGATGGCTATTTAAAATAGAAAATAAGTTAATTATTTTGTATAAAGTGTAAGTTGTGTACCCGGCTTTAACATTTTAATGTCTGAGTTCCAACTCATTAATAATTTAAGGTTAATACCGTGACGACGAGCGATGCTGTAATAAGAATCTCCCTGTCGAACTTTGTAATAACTCGGAGACGGTTTTGCCGGTTTTGTTACCGTGGTATTACTGGTACTACCCGCATTATGAATTTTTAATGTTTGTCCTACTAATAGGGTGCTTTTTGCATTTAATCCATTAATACGTTGTAAGTCTTTTATGCTCATATTGTAGCGACGAGCAATAGCGTAAAATGAATCCCCAGAGCGAACTTTATAAACACCCTCTTGCTTAATTGACTGATTTGTTTTGGCAACTGCTAAGCGAATAGTCTCTAATACCGCTTCATCTTCAAAAGCGTTACGGAATTGATCAAGCTTATTGCGAGGCAACATAATGACATGAGGGCCATTAGGTGCGGTTATTCCACGTTTATAGCCTGGGTTATAATCTTTCACAGTATTAATAGGTAGCTGACTTAATTCAGCAACTTTATTTAATGTGATCTGTTCACCAACATCAATGGAAGCTAACGCTTTATCGCGATAGTTACTTTTTGGAAAAGTAATATTTTCTTCGTTTTCACGAATAACTTTACTTAAAGCAAGAATTTTAGGGACATAATTCATTGTTTCTTTAGGTAAAGAGAGTGACCAATAGTCTGTTGGTAGATTTTTACTTTCATTTGCCTTTATTGCTTGCATAACACGGCCTTCACCAGCGTTATAAGCAGCAAGGGCAAGTGCCCAATCACTATCAAACATTACATACAGGCGTTCAAGTAAATCAAGTGCGGCTTTGGTTGACGCCATAACATCACGACGACCGTCATACCATTGGTTTTGTGCTAAACCATAGTAATTACCAGTTATTGGAACAAATTGCCATAAGCCAGCTGCATTTGCAGAAGAGGTAACATGGGGATTAAACGCACTTTCAACCACAGGAACTAAAGCTAGCTCCATCGGTAATTCACGTTTTTCAATTTCATCAATAATCGAATACATATAAGGTTCGGCGCGAGAAGCAACGCTTTGTATATGTTTGGGATTATTTAAAAAATATAATTCTTGCTGCGAGATCCTTTCATTTTCAGGGAGATCCATTTTTAATTCACTTATCACATAACCCCATAAATTGGTTTTGACATCATATTGAGGTTGGTGAGAAGTTGAAGTCCCTTTTGTTGATGTTGGCGTTATCGCAGACAAATTAGGTTTAATGTTCTCAGATTGCTGGCAGCCTGCCAATAGCAATATGGAGAACAAAATCGCTTTTGTCTTCATAATAGAAAAATTCATCCTGTGTGTTTTTTGAACCAAATGATACTTAGTGTGCCAAAATAAAACAACTAATAGGTATTAAAAGTTATCTTTTAATTCCCTTAATTTTGTAAATGTCTTAATTGGAGCATAAGTGTTAGTGGTTATACCTAAAATCCTTTGTAAATCAATATCGTCAGATTTCAAAAAAAGATTAATGTTCTTTTCATTTTTCAGCGTTATTGGCACTGTAGGTTGTAATTTCTTACGCATTTCACTAACTTGGGCTAAATAATCGGTAATAAGCGCATTTTCTGGCATGATATGGTGTGCAAAGGTCATATTCGATAGGGTGTATTCATGAGCACAACAAATTAATGTGTTATCAGGTAATGAACTTAATCTTTGTAATGAACTGAACATTTGTTGTGCAGTACCTTCGAATAAACGACCACAACCACCAGAAAAAAGTGTATCGCCACAAAACAGATAAGGTTCGCAATAATAAGCAACATGACCCAATGTATGGCCTGGCGTGCCAATTACATTAAAAGTAAATGAGCCAACAATAATGTGCTCTTGATTATGAATAATATTTTCAGCTCCTTTACTTTGTGTTTCTTGTGGGCCGAAAACGTCAATATTAGGATATTTTTTTACAAGTTCAGCAACACCACCAACATGATCATCATGATGATGAGTTAATAAAATCGCGATAGGTGTTAGTGAGCGTTGTGTGAGCATTTCAATAACAGGTTTGGCTTGTGAAGGATCAACAATCACACATTCACTATTTTCATTACTTAATAGCCAAATGTAGTTATCGGATAAAGCAGGAATTCTGATAAGCTCCATATAAGTTACCTTACTTATAAATTATAAAGGGTTAAACGATGAAAGCAGCTCGTTCAGCAAAACCAATTATGATGCCAGATTCTTGGCGCGATATTCCTTGGGGGGAATATTATCGCATGGCTATCGAACTACGTTTACAAAATTGGTGGCCGAAAATTTATGGCTTTCATTTATTAAAACTCGGTCAACTCAGTGCCGAACTGGATACCAAATTAAGTATCGTTTCACATCAAGTCAATGTGACATCTAATAAAATAAATGCAGATGTTATTGCCTCTTTAGATTATTTACCCTTTGAAAATAAATCGATTGATGTTTGCCTTATGGCGCATGTACTGGATTATAGTGCAGACCCCCATTGGCTATTACGAGAAGTAGATCGCGTTTTAATTGATGATGGCTGGATTGTATTAACGAGCTTTAACCCCATTAGTTTATTAGGGCTTGGGAAATGCACGCCGATATTACGACAAAAACAGCCTTACTCCAGTCGTATGTTTTCACTTCGTCGCCAAATAGATTGGCTTAGTGTGTTAAATTATGAAGTGATGACACAACAGAATTTCCAGATTATGCCATTTTCGAGACCAATAAAACGTGATGGTAGCCGCTATCACATCGGTGGCTGTTTAAATTTAATCATTGCACGTAAAAGAACACTTCCTTTAACACCCACCGCCTTGAAATTTGCATTGCCACGCATGAGTGTAAAAGGTCGAGTTTTAGGGGCTACACGTAATCATCCAGAGCCATAATGCTTACTAATCTATGGTTTTATCTTTTTGGCTTTCGATATAACCTGTGTCTTCTTGAGTTGGTGCTTGCGCGGCTGCTTTCGCTAATTCATCACAACGTTCATTTTCATCATGACCAGCATGGCCTTTTACCCAATGCCATTCAATTTCATGACGAGTAATAGCACTATCTAAGCGTTTCCATAAATCGACATTAAGTACAGGACTTTTGTCTGCTTTACGCCACTGGCGCTTTTTCCAGCTATGGATCCACTGTGTAATACCTTGTCTGACATATTGGCTATCTGTTGTCAGTGTAATTTTACAAGGGAATTTTAATGTTTCTAATGCTACGATAGCGGCAAGAAGTTCCATTCGGTTATTGGTGGTCATAAAAAAACCTTCACTTAGGGTTTTTTCATGTTGTTGATAGCGTAAAATAGCGCCATAACCACCGGGGCCAGGGTTGCCTAAGCATGAACCATCGGTGAATATTTCTACCTGCTTGTGCATAAAGGCGACTTATCCTTTTTGATTAATACGAAAAACTAACCCTAAGTCTGACATAAAAACGGATTATGAGCACTCCAATCACACGACAAATTGTACTTGATACCGAAACTACCGGTATGAATAAGCTGGGCGTTCATTATGAAGGTCATAATATCATTGAAATTGGTGCCGTAGAGGTTATCAATCGTCGATTAACAGGGCGAAATTTCCATGTGTATATTAAGCCCGAAAGATTAGTTGATCCTGAAGCGTTTGAAGTTCACGGTATTAGTGATGAGTTTTTAGAAGATTGTCCTTCTTTTGCTGATATTGCTGACGAGTTTTTAGAATATATTCGTGGTGCAGAGCTGATCATTCATAACGCCTCGTTCGATATCGGCTTTATGGACTATGAGTTTAGAAAGCTTAATCGTGATATTCCACTTACCGAAACGTTCTGCCAAATTACCGATAGCCTTGCAATGGCGAGGGCATTATTTCCCGGTAAGCGAAATAATCTTGATGCCTTATGTGATAGATACTTAATAGATAACTCTAAACGTACTCTTCACGGCGCGTTATTGGATGCTGAAATACTTTCTGATGTCTACTTGGCAATGACTGGTGGGCAAACAGCATTAGCATTTTCAATGGATGGCGAATCAAGTAACGAACAAGAGCAAAATGATATCCAACGTATCGAACGCCCTGTTTCAGGATTAAGAGTAATAAGAGCAACCGCAGAAGAACTTGCTGAACACGAGTCTCGATTAGATTTAGTTGAGAAAAAAGGCGGGCATTGTTTGTGGCGTCCGGCATCAAATGATGAGGCCGTTTGAATATAAAAAAAGCAGAAATAGTTAGCTGAGATTAAAAACTATCCAAATGCATCTTTTTGTTAGAAAAACAGTTGACGACAAGGCAAGAGATTCGTAATATTCACCTCGTCCGAAAGGATACGCGGAGCGGTAGTTCAGTTGGTTAGAATACCTGCCTGTCACGCAGGGGGTCGCGGGTTCGAGTCCCGTCCGTTCCGCCAACATTCCAAACCCCAGCATTTATGCTGGGGTTTTTGCGTTTTACTGCCTCAACAATTTTCTCTTCTCTTATTTTTCTAAGTCACTATTTCTTGCTTTCAATATTTGATATCACTATCTTAGAATTTATTAATGATATTAATGCTATGCTCAATGGCATTTCGCAGGGTAATCAATATGGAAAATAGAGTACATTTATGGATTGGCAGTAATTTTTCTTCTGAAGAAGAATATATGTACTATTTTGAATTAGATTACTCTGAGGAAGACGGAATTGACTCTCCTAATTATAGAGTATGTGGATTTTGCAAAGATCTGGGAGTAGTGTGGTACGACGAAGATTTTATTGGTGTTATTCATCGCTTTGATAACGATGTTACGCTTGACGAGGTTTTGGTAGATGCTGCTGTTGATGAAAGTGAAATATCGTTCATTAAAGCTAAATGTGAAGAACTAGGAATTAAAAGTGCGAATGCTATATTTTGGTATCAAGATCCTGAGCTTGTTATCAAAAAGAGCGATAATCAAACCTATAATAATTTACATTATATTGGCGAATATAATGGTGATTAACTGGTTTAAAAATTAATTTAGTCTGGACTAATCATGCTATTAACGTTTGATGAAATCACAAAAGCGCTAGAAGATAAATTTTCTCCTTTAGGCGAAGATTTTAATGATTTCATTCTTTTTAAAAGGACAACACCTCTTACTGGTTTAGATTTACTAGAACAGATGCTAACACTCTCCCTTCCTGATGATTTTGCCTCTTTTATCTCTCTCTATAATTTAGATAATTTCTCATTATTTAATATCAGTTTTGGCTGTGGTGAAGATTATCTTGAAAGGCTTTTTATGCTAAATAGCCCCAATCAGTTTACTCAATGGTGGATTGGTGATGAACGGCCTGAAAACGTCATTGTTATTGCACTGTCAGATCCTTATACCCTCTTATTAAATACTCAAACAGGGAATATTTTTGTAATGACGAGTGAGTCATCTATGGATAGTTTCGAACATATTGCAGTGAATTTTTTTGCTTTTTTTCGCGCAGTTGCCACTCTGTTTTTAACGGATATTTCGCCAGATAGAATTATTGAGCTAACCTCATCTAAAACAACTTCATTTTGGTATCAATTAAAACCTGAATAAGATGAAAAATATAAAGAAAAAAGAGCTAGTTTATGATGGTTTTGAAGATGATTTTTATCAGTTAAATCATCTTATTCAATGCCCTTATTATGATGAAGATATGTTAGTTAGCGTAACGCAATTAAGAGACTTAAACAGCCTAGATAAAGATGTAAAACAGCAGGTAATAAATAAGGTTAAAGGACTGACTTTAAATTTAGGAATGCACTATAACTATGATGGATTATCGGTAATGTATGATATTCAAAAATCAAAAAAAGAAAATATGCAGTTGCTTGGCTTATTTGCTATTGGTGAAAGACAGCCTGCGCGGTATCAAATCATAGTCTTAGGGATATTTAGGATTAATTTATGAACACGGAATTTTATTTACGTTTAAGTATGCTATCTAAAACGCTCGACCACTTTTATTATCAAGAATTTGAAACTGAACAAGCCGAATACAGTAAAAATAAAGAAATAAAACAAGCCATTGTTCAGTTTATCCTTGAAATGAAAGAACATGGTGAACACGTATTAATTGATGAGGCTCTAAACCTTATATTTCATAATACTGGTTGCCATATTGATTGCGAAATTCTAGATGAAATCATGCCTCCTGTTATTGAACAAAAAATCATTACACCAGAATTGATTGATAAAAATCTGAGAGAAAATTCACCTATGGGGCGTTGGATTTAATACAATTGGATAATAATTATGATACTTTCATCGAGGAAATTTAAGTTAAGTATTATTATATTATTCTCATGCTGAATTTTTAGTAGAATTTATTCTTTATCAAGCCTAATTTATTATAAATAAATCTTATCTAACTTTATGTTGCAGTTGATATTGTGGTATAAATAAATTCAATTCTATATTGAAATAGTGAATCTTCAATAAGTATTATAAGGAAATAGTATGATTGGACCATATCAAGTATTAGACTATGAAAATAATTTAATTTTTTCATTTGAAAATTTAGTCGAATGTTATGACTATAAAAATACAAATAAAACACAATCATTTATTTTTATTGGATTGAAAGATAAAGTTTTACATCTTGAAAAAGGTAAGAGTTATTATGTGGTTTCTCAAAATTATGATGGTCGATTAGAATTTTCTTTTAATTTAATTAAATATCATTATTATGGAAATAACTTAATTGTAGATTCTTATTTTACTTCAGGGATGTATGTTTCTGGTGTGGTTTCATTACTTGAATTCCATGAGGATAGTAAAGAAAGAATTTGGTTGGAAATGAGTGGTGAATTAAAAAAAATATATATCTCAGCGAGTTATGTTAAAAATGGATTTCCTAGAAAAATTTTAAAAGATGAGTTAGTGATTGAGGGGAAATATATTCAAGATTACTATTCTTTCTTTTGTGAATTGGGATATTCCTTATTAGGTCCTTATGGTTATATGGGGAGTAATCTTGATGCAGTTAGAGATTTATTTATTGATATAGCTGAAATTCCAGAAAGAAAAATAACCTGGGTTGATAGTAATTTATCATTTATGGCTATTGATAGTACGATACCTTCTGGATATTATCCATCTCTAGCGGAAGAAATGGTTTCTATATTAGAAGATTTCTTTATTTTAGAATTAAAATAAAACTGTCATAAGTTTCAAGATAAAATAATAGTAGGCTATATTACTTTTATTAAGTTATGATTTGTTTTAACTAGTGTGTTAATCATGAGAAAAGATAAATTTATTATTAATGAAATATACAAAGAGTTATTTGAAGATAACCTAAAACAGTATAGTGAAAGATTAAATAGACAAGATCCAGAGAGTTATCATGAAGGTACTTTTTCTCAAGTGAATAAGATTTTTGTTAATTTATCAGAAAAAGAAAAGCAGTCAGTGATTAATATGATGAAAATCGTGATGACAGATACCGCATCAACAATATTCGGAATGCTAGACGGTACTCATTTTGTTAATAATATCGATGAAGATTTTCAGCTTATTTATGATAATGAAGAAATCCAAGGCGATCTTCAAGATCATTTTTTAGCGTTAGTGGAAGATAATAATAGTTAAATTAAAATTTATTCTGGCAAGGATCCAATTACTATAAAGGATATTACGCATTAAAATGAAAAAAATAGAAATTTACTCTGAAATGTTATGGTGGTCATTATCCCATATTCGAAATGTTCAAACACACAGTTTTATCCGTAAAGGAAAAAACAAATCCTGTGGTTTTGAAGCTGAATTACTACATAATGTTGTTGGTACTTTACCTACGGAAGAGATGACTAATAACGATATCCACTTTCTTAATGTACAGGCCAAGTATTACTTAGATAATGCTAGTGAAAGAATTTGTGATAATTATAATGTGCATAAGAAAAATATTAAGCGCTTATTTGAGATTGTACCTGAGCATTTAAAAGACCAACTAAAATGGGATGGGCCAGAATAAGAATGAAATATTTTGCTAGAGTTGTTGCCCTCAATCCTTATGTGGAAGAAGAAGTTACACTCTCTTTTGGTGAATATGAAATTTGTTGTTTTATTAATGAGCCCAATGTATTTGTGATAGGGGAGGTCTATTTAGTTGAGTTAGTATTAATGTTTTTTGATGATATTGAGATTAAACCATCAAATGATCACGTTATGTCGTTGACTCAAATTGGAAATTCTTTTGCTTATCAATTAAATGGTAAATTGCTTGATAATAAGTTTATTGTCACTAATTTAGTTTTTGAAGATGATCTATTTTATCAATATTCACATATTGAAAATCAGTATGTTATGTTGAAATCAGACAGAATTAACGTAGAAATAATTGAGTCTATTAGCAATGAGCTTTTTTAACGAAATCCAACAAAAAATCAGCATTACACTTTTCTTTTCTAATATGGGAAAGGGAAGCTTCGATGATAAAAAGATTATCTATTTTCAAAGTATCCAAGCTTGTTTTGAATCGTCTTTAAATGTTGAATGGTTGCCAACTTCTCCCACGCAAGATGATCCTTTCTATATAAAACAAGAATATCCCAAAGATTTGGTCGAGATGCGATTAGTCGTCAGTAAAGCCGTGATAGAGAGTCTAAAAGTTTTCTCTGTACCAGACAGTCAATTTCAATACGATGCACATAACTTCAAAATTGCAGCAAGAAATGCGATATGTTACGCATTTAGGCAGTATCTTACTGAAAAATACTTCAATTATGGTGACAGCTGGGAAAAGATCATTCAGATTTACTACCAAGGTCATTTTCCGATAGGTTTTTATAAAAAGAAATTAGTGGTGATTTAATCGTCAGTTGCTTAAAAAGAGTTTTCACTCACAGGGACAAATAGAATTAAATTTATTCTTTGCTATTGATATTAAAAAGTAACATTTACGCTACGCTGATTTTTCCTTTTAGTTATATATGATGTAAATAATATTTTTATTACTGAATCAGTGAATTATCTGCTTTTTATCTTTTTTAAGCTCTTATAATTCTACGTCCTTGTAACAAGTTCAGTCAGTTATTAGGCTATAATTAAAACAAATACGGTATTTATTTGATTTGATGGATAATTAGGTAATGAAATTTTATCTTGATTAGTCATATCAAGCTAAGGTTTAATAGCACGCTTCTCAATTGCGCAAATCATTATCTTTTTTGCTTTTTGTTGCGCAACAATGCGGTGGTGTAATGTTATTTTCCGCTTTGATCGTAAAAAATGCCGTGCAAATCAAAGAATTATTGCTTTATGCTAATTACGATAGCCACCTTTGTGGATTTTTTATATTGCGGTTTTTTGCCCGCATTGAGAGAATCAGCTATCTAGATGCTTTTTATCCGACTTGGAGTAGAAAATGACCACTCGTAAAACCCTTGCTAATGCGATCCGTTTTTTAAGTATGGATGCTGTGCAAAAAGCTAAATCAGGACACCCTGGCGCCCCTATGGGTATGGCTGATATTGCAGAAGTATTATGGCGTGATTTTTTAAATCATAACCCGACTAACCCTAACTGGGCTGATCGTGACCGTTTCGTATTATCTAACGGCCATGCTTCAATGCTGATTTATAGCTTACTGCACCTGTCTGGTTATGAAGTTTCTTTAGATGATCTGAAAAACTTCCGTCAATTGCATTCTAAAACACCAGGTCATCCAGAATATGGTTATACCGCGGGTGTTGAAACAACAACGGGTCCTTTAGGTCAAGGTATTGCAAACGCAGTGGGTTTTGCAATTGCAGAACGTACATTAGCGGCTCAATTTAACCGTCCTGGTCATGACATCGTTGACCACTACACCTACGCCTTTATGGGTGATGGTTGTATGATGGAAGGTATCTCTCATGAAGTGTGTTCTTTAGCGGGAACATTACAATTAGGTAAACTGATTGCATTTTATGATGACAATGGCATCTCTATTGATGGTCAAGTGCATGGTTGGTTTACTGATAACACAGCAGAACGTTTCGACGCTTATGGCTGGCATGTCATCAGTGGCATCGATGGTCACGATGCAGCAAGCATCAAAGCAGCTGTTGAAGCAGCAAAACAAATCACAGACAAACCTTCACTGTTGATTTGTAAAACCACTATCGGTTTTGGTTCTCCTCATAAAGCAGGTACTGCTGATTCTCACGGTTCTCCATTAGGTGATGCAGAAATCGCTGAAACACGTAAAGCGTTAGGTTGGGAATACGGCGCATTCGAAATTCCACAAGAAATCTATAAAGAGTGGGATGCGAAAGAAGCGGGTAAAGCAAAAGAAGCTGCATGGGATGCTAAATTTGCTGCATACGCAGCACAGTTCCCTGAATTAGCGGCTGAATTCAAACGTCGTGTTTCTGGTGAATTACCAGCAAACTGGGAAAAAGATTCCAAAGCATTTATTGAAAATCTGCAACAAAACCCTTCAAGTATTGCAAGCCGTAAAGCATCTCAAAATGCATTAGAAGCATTCGGTAAAGTATTACCAGAATTCATGGGGGGTTCTGCGGACTTAGCACCAAGTAACCTGACTATGTGGTCTGGTTCTAAAGCGCTGAATGAAGACAAAGCGGGTAACTACATCCATTATGGTGTACGTGAATTCGGTATGTCTGCAATTATGAATGGTATTGCATTACACGGCGGTTTCGTTCCTTACGGTGCAACCTTCTTGATGTTTATGGAATATGCGCGTAATGCAGTGCGTATGGCTGCACTGATGAAGATCCGCAGTATCTTTGTTTATACTCATGACTCTATCGGTCTGGGTGAAGATGGCCCAACTCACCAACCAGTTGAGCAAATGGCAAGCCTGCGTGTAACTCCAAACGTGAGCACATGGCGTCCATGTGACCAAGTTGAATCAGCTGTTGCATGGAAATATGCAATTGATCGTAAAGATGGTCCAACAGCACTGATTTTCTCTCGTCAAAATCTTGCACAACAACCACGTACTCCAGAGCAACTAGCAAATATCGAGAAGGGTGGTTACATCCTGAAAGATTGCGCTGGTACGCCTGAATTAATCTTTATTGCTACAGGTTCTGAAGTTGAATTAGCGGTTAGCGCTTATGATCAACTGACTGCCGAAGGCCGTAAAGTACGTGTTGTTTCTATGCCAGCAACAGATGCATTTGATAAACAAGATGCAGATTATCGTGAAGCAGTATTACCAACATCAGTGAAAGCACGTGTTGCTATCGAAGCTGGTATTGCTGACTACTGGTTCAAGTATGTTGGTTTAGATGGTGCGATTGTAGGTATGCGTAGCTTCGGTGAATCTGCACCTGCAAACGAATTATTTGAAGAGTTTGGTTTTACTGTTGAAAATGTGGTCACACAGGCAAAATCTTTACTTAAATAATCAATAAGTGTTAACAAGAGCACATTTTTGGGAAGAATTTCTCAGATGTGCTCTTTTTTTATCCTTCCATCTTTGTTTACTATTGCGATCTTCTCTCATTTCTCGTAATCTGATTATCAACAAGCTGAACCGTTTCAGTTAATGCTAAAATGTCGGTGACTGCACAATTTCTAGATTTACTTGATTTATCGTTGTTGATTAGTATCTTGCTCTATTATTCTAAGCGGTTGCAAATCACTAGTTATCAAGGAAGTCACATGACAATCAGAGTCGCTATTAACGGTTTTGGTCGTATAGGGCGTAATGTGTTAAGAGCGCTTTATGAATCAGGTAAACGGGCTGAAATAACGGTTGTTGCAATAAATGAATTGGCTGATGCACAAGGTATCGGGCATCTTCTCAAGTATGACTCCAGTCACGGACGTTTCGCTTGGGATGTACGAATTAATAACGATTTATTGCAAGTAGGTGATGATAGCATTCGTCTTTTTCATCATGCTGATATTACTGATTTACCTTGGGGTGAGCTTGGTATTGATGTTGTGCTTGATTGTAGTGGTGCTTATGGCTCTCGTACTGATGGCGAAGCTCATATTGCACAAGGTGCAAAAAAAGTGCTCTTTTCTCATCCAGGTACAACAGATTTAGATGCAACAGTGGTTTTTGGTGTTAATCAACATGAACTTAAAAAAGAACACCGCATTGTTTCAAATGCATCTTGTACAACAAATTGCATTATTCCTATCATTAAAATGATGGATGATGCATTTAATATAGAATCTGGAACAGTAACAACAATTCATGCAGCCATGAACGATCAACCCGTGATTGATGCATATCATAAGGATTTACGCCGTACTCGTGCCGCAGGACAATCTATCATTCCTGTTGATACGAAATTGGCCGCAGGAATTACTCGGATTTTCCCAAAATTTAAAGATCATTTTGAGGCAATTTCTGTACGAGTTCCTACAATTAATGTGACGGCAATTGATTTAAGTGTCACTGTAAAAACTGCTGTAAATGTGTTAGATGTCAATCGGTTAATTCAAAAATCAGCAACTGGCGCATTTCGTGGTATAGTGGATTACACAGAATTGCCATTAGTCTCAACTGATTTTAACCACGACCCTCATAGTGCTATTGTTGACGGCACTCAAACAAGAGTCAGTGGGCAACACCTGATCAAGACGTTAGTCTGGTGTGATAATGAATGGGGCTTTGCTAATCGGATGCTTGATACAACGTTAGCAATGGCTACAACTGGTTTTAAATAATCATGTTTTAATGACGGTGTCGCGTAAAATACAACACACTGAACAGAAGATTACTAAATTTTAGAGAATCAATGAGAGGATTCATCATGTCTGTAATTAAGATGACCGATTTAGACCTAGCGGGTAAACGAGTTCTTATCCGTGCTGACCTGAACGTTCCAGTAAAAGATGGTAAAGTAACTTCAGATGCGCGTATCCGTGCTTCTTTACCAACAATTGAAGCCGCGTTAAAACAAGGCGCTAAAGTGATGGTAACTTCTCACTTAGGCCGTCCTACCGAAGGTGAGTACAACGAAGAGTTCTCTTTAAAACCAGTTGTTGACTATCTGAAAGACAAATTAACCGCACCAGTTAGCCTTGCTAAAGACTATTTAAACGGTGTTGAAGTTAATGCCGGTGAATTAGTTGTTCTTGAAAACGTTCGTTTTAACAAAGGCGAAAAGAAAGACGACGAAACACTGTCTAAACAATACGCTGCATTATGTGATGTATTCGTAATGGATGCATTCGGTACTGCTCACCGTGCTCAAGCATCAACTCATGGTGTTGCTAAATTTGCACAAGTTGCTTGTGCTGGCCCACTGTTATCAGCAGAGCTTGAAGCATTAGGTAAAGCATTAGATAAACCAGCGCGCCCAATGGTTGCAATTGTTGGTGGTTCTAAAGTTTCAACTAAACTGACTGTATTAGATTCTTTATCAAAAATCGCTGACCAATTAATCGTTGGTGGTGGTATCGCAAATACCTTTATCGCAGCAGAAGGTCACCCAGTAGGCCGTTCTTTATATGAAGCAGACCTAGTTGATGACGCTAAAAAACTGATGGAAAAATGCGATATTCCAGTACCAAGTGATGTTCGTGTTGCAACTGAATTCTCAGAAACAGCAGAAGCTGTTTTAAAATCAGCAAGTGACATCAAAGACGATGAACAAGTGCTAGATATCGGTGATGTGACAGCTGAACGTTTAGCTGAAATCCTGAAAAATGCGAAAACTATCCTGTGGAATGGCCCAGTAGGCGTATTTGAATTCCCTAACTTCCGTAAAGGCACAGAAATCATTGCTAAAGCGATCGCAGATAGCGAAGCATTCTCTATCGCAGGTGGTGGTGATACGCTGGCAGCTATTGATTTATTTGATATCGCAGACAAAATCTCTTACATTTCAACCGGTGGTGGTGCTTTCTTAGAATTCGTTGAAGGCAAAAAACTTCCTGCTGTTGCAATGTTAGAAGAACGCGCTAAACAGTAATTAAGTCAGCTCATACAGGTAGAAAGTTATTTTCTACCTGTTCCAAATATAGGATCTTATTACATGTCTAAAGTTTTTGATTTCGTGAAACCGGGCGTCATCACGGGTGATGATGTACAAAAAGTATTTGCAGTAGCAAAAGAAAACAAATTTGCTCTGCCTGCGGTTAACTGCGTAGGTACTGACTCAATCAATGCTGTGTTAGAAGCTGCTGCGAAAGTTCGTTCTCCTGTTATTGTACAGTTCTCTAACGGTGGTGCTGCATTTATCGCAGGTAAAGGTCTTAAATCTGATGTGCCACAGCAAGCCGCTATTTTAGGTGCAATTTCTGGTGCTCACCATGTGCATCAAATGGCTGAATACTACGGTGTTCCTGTTATTCTGCACACTGACCACTGTGCGAAAAAATTATTACCATGGATTGATGGTCTGTTAGATGCAGGTGAAAAACACTACGCTAAAACAGGTAAACCACTGTTCTCTTCTCACATGATTGACTTATCAGAAGAGTCATTAGAAGAAAACATCGAAATCTGTGCTAAATATTTAGCGCGTATGGCTAAAATCGATATGACTTTAGAGATCGAATTAGGCTGTACTGGTGGTGAAGAAGACGGTGTTGATAATACAGGTATGGACAGTTCTGCTCTGTATACTCAGCCAGAAGATGTTGCTTACGCATATGAAAAACTGAGTGCGGTAAGCCCTCGTTTCACTATCGCAGCTTCTTTCGGTAACGTTCACGGTGTTTATAAACCAGGTAACGTTCAATTAACGCCAAAAATTCTGCGTAACTCACAAGACTACGTATCAGAGAAATTCAATCTGCCACACAATAGCCTAGATTTCGTTTTCCACGGCGGTTCAGGTTCTTCTGCTGAAGAAATCAAAGAAGCTGTTGGCTATGGTGTTATCAAAATGAATATCGATACTGATACTCAGTGGGCAACTTGGGATGGTATTTTACAGTTCTACAAAAAGAACGAAGGCTATCTGCAAGGTCAGTTAGGTAACCCTGAAGGTGCTGATAAACCTAACAAGAAATACTATGACCCACGTAACTGGTTACGCCAAGCACAATCATCAATGGTTGTTCGCTTAGAGCAAGCATTTAAAGAATTGAATGCGATTGATGTTCTGTAATTAATTCATTCATTTAAAATGAAACAAACCCGCTTACTTGGCGGGTTTTTTATGTCTGATAGAAAGTTATCAGGCAATTTGGTTATGATGATATTTATCTGCAAAATTAGGTATAAAGTTATGTTGATAATCAATATCTTTAGTCTCTATTAGAGATATCCGATCCCCATGAAAGAAGATCTAAAATTGAGATAAAGCAGATACAAAAAAGCGTCTATTAATGAATAGACGCTTAAATTAAGTAATATATTAACTGAAAGATTAGCCTGTGACTTTAACGCCTTTGCTTTCTTCTTTCATCATCCGGGTAAGTAGGGGCACTGTTGCCCACATAACCAGACCTACAATTAAGGTCACTATACCAATTTTACCAAACACATCGGTATAAATAGGTAAAGTCTGTAGTGGATCTGTAATACCTTCTGGTGCTGCTGTGAAGGTTGCAACATAACCACCTAACAAATAGGCCGTTGCTTGAGTTAAGAACCACATACCTAAAATAAAGCCCATCATATATTGCGGTACGAAAGCTGCAACCATGGCCAAACCTAATGCACTGATCATTAGCTCACCTAAACTCTGGAATAAATAAACCAGAACGATAAACCAAGGTGATGTTAAGCCTTGAGCATCTGCAAACCACATACCCGATGCGGCAGCTGTAAGGAATCCTAACGAGCACAGAAGCATTCCTGCGGTAAACTTCGCTGGCATTGAGAAGTCTTTGCCTTTCGCGCCTAAACGACTATATACGATGGCTAAGATTGGGCTAGCAATGATAATCCAGAATGGATTTAAAGCTTGGAAGCTTACAGGGTGGATCTCAAAACCCAATAAATTATGATGAACGTTGTGAATAGCAAAGAAGTTTAGTGAGGTTGGCATTTGTGCATAAAGAATGTAGAAAATAACAGCTTCTAACATCAGAACAAAAGCAACATACATTTTATTACGTGCAACACGGTCTTTTTGTTTAAATGCTTCACGGAAATAAATGAAGACAACAATAATAGACAAGCTGACTAAAACAATATTCGCAATCATTACGTTGTGCAGTAACCATGCACAAGCAAATACCATTGCGACAGACCCAGCAATGACTAATAGCAGTTTGTTGTAATTCATTGGTAAATGGTCTGGTTCAGAACCAATATTTGCTACCATCTTACGACAGAAGAAATAAACCAATAAGGCGATAATTAAGCCAATACCACAAATATTATAAGTCAGTCCATATCCATAATGATCGGCAAGTACTGGCGCAATAGATAAAGAAATTAATGAACCAACATTTATCGACATATAAAATAGCGTAAATGCGCCATCAAGACGGGGGTCTTTAGGTGGATAGCATTTTGCTAATAGGCTTGCAGGATTCGCTTTAAATAAACCGTTACCTACAGCGATAGTTCCTAATGCATAGAAAATTAAATTAGGATACATAATTGACATACCAGTCATGAAATAACCGATAGCCAAGACAATAGCACCTAAAACAATAGTTCGTTTTGTTCCTAATAAGTGATCACCAACATAACCACCAATAGAAATAAGCCCATAAACCAGTGCAGAAAATGCACCAAAAGTAATAAAAGCCTGTTCTTGAGAGAATCCAAGTTTACTAACAAAATAAACGGCAAGAATACCTTGTACGCCGTAGTAACCAAAACGTTCCCATAATTCTACAAAGAAAATCATAAAGAATGGTTTAGGCTGTTGTAATAAACCGACTTGAGCGGGTTTATCCATATCTGTAATGCCCCTAATTATTATTTATTTTTAACAACGATGTTATTTACTCAAACTTATGAGATATGTTACATGACGGTAACATTATCTGTCGCATTTAGAGTGATGTTTGCAAATTTAAGAAGGTAATCAGCAAGTCGAGTAGACTAATATATTGATGGAATGACTTCTCAAAGGTTGATCACACTGTAGGGAAGATTAATACCAGATTGAAAAAAATATTCATTAGTTTATTTTCAAATAAAGCTATTTAATTTGCTTTTGGTATAAAATTTCGTCAATAAGACTATTTTTTGTTTGTATTTTAATCTAATTAAAATAAATAAAGATACATGATGAAAGTGGAAAGAAAATATTTTTGATGATGTGACTGATTGATTATAGAAAGAATTTTTTCATTATAATTTAAAGATATTCTTTTATAACAAACAGATGTTAATAAAAGTTTAATAAAGACCTAAAAATTAGGAATTGATATTTAATTAAATAAGTATTCATTTATTTTGGATAAATATTTAATTTTATAAAGATATTATTAATAATAAAAAACGCCCTTATTGAAAGCGCGTTTTTATCTTGAGTCAGAAATAGCCAAAGTTTAAATGGAGATAGGTGCCAATTCATTTTTAACAGAATGGAAACGACGTTTAAAATAAATAAGTCCATCACCATCTTCACGTACAGCAATATTTTTAATTTCAGCCATATAAACAAAATGTGTGCCCACTTGGCGAACATCATAAATATCACCTTCTAAGCAGGCGAGTGCATTTGTTAATACGGGTTGTTGTAATTGTCCGTTTTGCCATCCTGGCTGGGTAAAGCGATCTGCCATCGCGAGCCCTGTCATTCCGGCGAAATGACATGCCATTTCTTCTTGCTCATGATTCAATATATTGATGCTCAATTTTCCATTTTCTTGAAAAATAGCGTTCATCTGACTTTTACTGTTGATGCAAACCATCACGGTAGGTGGGTTATCAGTAACGGAACATACTGCTGTTGCGGTTAAGCCACAGCATCCAGCATCGCCATTTGTTGCAACGATATTAACTGCCGCACCTAAGTTTGCCATTGCATCCCGAAAAAGTGGGTTAGCCTGTTTTTCCTCAGACATTATTTACTCCTACTGCCAGACTTCTCGTCTGTGGGCGTCTTCACTTAAAATAATTATTAGTTAGATAACTAAAAAATCACCTAACTACTCCGCTAACAAAGTTGTAATGTTATTGCCGGTCTCTTTGTTGCGTTGTTTTAAAGCCGTAACGCTACCGCGCATAAACAAAGATAGCAATCTTTCTTTGTTACAACCTGTTAACTTTATCTCAAAAAAATGTGAGACAACCTTATCGCTACGATCATTATTCCTAATTTATAACTAAGGTAATAGGCAAATCAGGCGACTTTTTTCAATAGATAGAGGGATAACACAAATTGTAAACTCATAATAATTGCATATAGGGCAAAAGGTTGAGAACAGAGGTGTTAAAACAAATAAAAGTGAAGGGTGATAAATTGCACAAAGAGAATAAAATTGCAAAAATTGAGTCAACTTTATTTATTTGTTAATATGAATAATTGTAACAAATAGTCTATTCTTAGAATATAGTCATTTTATAAACCATAAACAGCGGTACTTTTTCACTGTCTATATTGAGTGATTTTTCGTCCATTCACCTATAACACCATATAAAGAGCTTCTTGATTATGCATGAATCATTAACTATCGCGCTATTGCAAGCTCGGGAATCTGCGATGGGTTTTTTTCGACCTGTTCTTAAAGAGCATAATCTGACAGAACAACAATGGCGGATTATTCGAGTGCTTGCGGATAAGCGTTCTATTGATTTTCACGAATTAGCACAAAAATCGTGTATTCTTCGACCAAGCCTAACAGGCATTCTGATTAGAATGGAAAGAGACGAGCTAATTTGTCGATTAAAGCCTGTCAGTGACCAACGAAAACTTTTTGTTTCACTTTCTACAAACGGCCAAGATTTATACGATAAAATTCAGCCTAAAATTGAAGAAGGTTATCAATTACTTGAGCAAAAGTTTTCCACTGAAAAACTACAACGACTAGCTGGATTATTAAAAGAGCTGATTGCGCTTAATCCAGATGATATCGAACAATCAGAGAAATAATTTATTATTGATAATAAAAAAGGAGATGCAAGAGCATCTCCTTTTTGTTTGTTATGACTTAGATAATATTATTGTTTACCTAATACATGTAAGAAGTGGATGTGTTTTTCATACTGATCAAGAATATCGTGAATGATTTGTTCTTTCGTCCAGCCCATGACATCGTAGTCTTGTCCACCTTCTTTTAAATGAATCTCAGCGCGATAATATTTATGTTCTTCGTCTCTTTCTTCATCACTTAATCCAGCTAAAGCAAAAGCGGGTTGAGTATAAAAACGCAGACGAACTTCATAGAAGAAATTCATGTCATCGCCTAAATCGACTTCAAAACCAATTCGATCATCTTCATCGTTATGGATAATACATTGTGTCGCTTGTTTACTTAGCTCGGCAGATACCATTTCCATTGAGGGTTGGATCACTTCATCCATAAAACGTTTTACATGAGAACGTTTAGGGAAATAGGCAATATTTCTTAAACGGCGTTGCCAAGGGATCGGATTACGGCTTGCTGGTGGAGCAATTGTCGTTAATTGTTGGCTATCACGTTTATATACATCCACTCGCAATGCTTTTATTAACCCATAAATAGAAGCAAGCAATACCATTGAGAAGGGAAGTGCACTTGCAATAGTGACTGTTTGTAGCGCGGTTAAACCACCGGCTAATAATAAAGTAATTGCAGAAACACCCATTAAGCCTGCCCAGAAAATACGTTGCCACACAGGTGTTTCACTATCACCACCTGAAGCTAAAGTATCAACGACCATAGCACCCGAGTCAGCTGAGGTCACAAAGAAGACAACGACCATCAACATCGCAAAGAAGGATAAAACAGAAGAAAATGGGAAATAATTTAAGAACTCAAATAAAGCTAATGAGACATCTTTTTGTACGATATTTGCGAGAGCTTCTGCACCTTTATCTTTGATTAAATGAATAGCGGTATTACCAAAAACGGTCATCCAAAGTAAGGTAAAGCCAGCAGGAACAAACAGAACACCGATAACAAATTCACGAATAGTACGACCGCGAGAAATACGGGCAATAAACATCCCTACAAATGGGGACCATGAAAGCCACCAACCCCAATAAAGCAGAGTCCATCCACCTAACCAATCACTCGATTTTGGCTCGTATGCATAGAGATTAAAAGTTTTACTGACAATTTCGGATAGATATCCCCCCGTATTCTCAACAAATGATTTTAATATCAATACGGTTGGACCAAGGATTATGACTAATAAAAGAAGAACAACTGCCAATCCTAAATTCAGTTCAGATAAAAAACGGATCCCTTTTTCTAATCCAGAAACAACAGAAATGGTTGCAAGTCCTGTTATCACAACAATCAATACAACTTGCACGGTTGGATTAATAGGAACATCAAAAAGGTGATTTAAACCTGCATTAACTTGTAAAACACCAAAACCGAGAGAAGTTGCAACACCAAAAACAGTTCCCACAACGGCAAAAATATCAACAGCATGACCAATTGGGCCATGTATACGATCACCAATAATAGGGTAAAGAGCTGAACGCAACGTTAACGGTAAACCATGACGATAAGAGAAGAATGCTAAGATCAAAGCGACAATCGCGTAAATTGCCCATGCATGTAATCCCCAATGGAAGAAGGTTAGTCGCATCGCTTCTTTAGCAGCTTCTATGGTTTGTGCTTCACCCGTTGGAGGCATAAGGTAATGCATAACAGGTTCTGCAACACCGAAGAACATTAAGCCAATTCCCATACCTGCTGAAAAAAGCATGGCAAACCAAGCAAAATAGCTAAAGTGGGGACGTGCATGATCGGGGCCTAACTTGATCTGACCAAAGCGGGAGAACCCTAAATAAGTCACACTCAGCAAAACCAATGCTACGGCTAGAATGTAGAACCAACTCGCATTTGTGAAGAGGTTTTCCTGAAGATGACCTAGTTTATCATTAGCAAGTTCTGGAAATAGCGCAGAAAATCCAACGATTAATGAAATGAGTAGTGCTGATGTATAAAAAACGGGAGGATTAATTTTTATCCTAATTTTCTGAGGCGTTATATCGTTTTGTTGGCTCATAGTTAACCTATTTTTTGTTATTTTCCTAGAAAGAGACTTTTCGCTACCCTCTATCTGATTGTTTATGTCATCAGAAAAGAAAAGTTCATAAGAAAATTTGAATAAAACACCAAATTGGAAAGATGCTTTATAAAAGAACGGAAGTCAGTTATTTTTTCCGTAAAATGAAGAAAAATATAATTAAATCAAATTAGTAACAACTTTGTATGCTAGGTGCTTTCGCTCTTTAATAGGTTTCTCCTGTTGAAAAAAGGAGAACATGGTTACATTTTTTGCTTAATCGATCAAGCCTCGTCTTTTTTTTGTACAAAAAAAGCCAGTAAAAATTTACTGGCTCTTGATTCATCAAAAAAACTGAAATCTGATTATTTATTTTCAGCTTTTAAATCATCAATTTTTTGTTTGGCTTGATCAGTTAATTGATCTGCTTTATCAAGTGCTTTATTTTCAGTCTCTTGAGCCTGTTGTTTTATATCACCACTTGTTTTTGAAGCATCACCTTTTAGCTGATCAACTTTTGTGTCAGCTTCTTGCATCAGGTTATCTGCTGTTTTACTGGCATCTTGTTTTAACTCTGTCGCTTTTTCAGAGAGTTTATTGCTTTCAGCTTCTAAACTTTGCTTAATCTCTTCTGCTTTTGTTGCACTCGCATCTTTTAACTCATCAGTTTTTTGTGAGATGTTCTCTTTTAGCGCATCTGTTTTTTCATCAGCTTGTGCTTTTAATTCTGCAGCTTTTTGTTCTGCTTTATCTTTTAGCTCTTGAGCTTGTTGTGTTAATTCATCTGCTTTTGCAGCTGCATCTTCTTTTACGTCAGCGGCTTTATCTTTGGCTTGTTCTGTCAACTCGTTAGCTTTATCTTGTGCTGTCTCAGTTACTTGAGTTGCAGTTTCTTTTGCTTTATCTATACCATCATCGACTTTTTTAGATGAATCATCACAACCAGCTGTGATAGTAACCAGACCCGCTAGAACCAATGAAGTAAGTAGTTTTTTATTCATTTTTTTCTCCAAAATGTGTGTTCAAAAACAATTCAGTGATATCCCGCGTAAGTAGTAAAAAAGGCGAGAAGCTATTACGCTGATAGTAAGAGATTACAGATAAACTATCGTAATAAGTATAGTGTGAGTCTTAAAATCAACTAACTTAAGTATATTAAGTGTTTTTTCTTAGTCAAATCCCATGAAAAATAATTTGAATTTTTATCAGGATAGCGTTTTCTGCTTTATAATAATGAGGGCAGACATTATTGGAAATGTGAGATGCAAATGGAATATTACTTTCTGGTTATTATTAAATTTATTATTGGTTTTACTATCATATTAGCCCATATGAATTTATCAGGGAAAACACAACTTTCTCAATTAACTCCCATTGATTTTATTGGCAATTTTGTTCTTGGGGGGATTATGGGAGGGGTGATTTATACTGATGCTATTCCTCTTTACCAATATATTATTGTCTTTTTAATTGGTGTTTGTTTTATCTCTTTGCTCAACTATATCAGCAAACGATTCAATTTTTTTCGTGCGGTTACCATTGGAAATCCGATCCCTATCATAAAGAAGGGCGAGTTTATTATGGAAAACATCATGGAGAAGAAGAATAAAATAGATATTCTTAATATTACTTCACGTCTTCATGCTCAAGGTATCCATTCATTTCAAGAAGTTAACTATGCACAAATTGAACCTGATGGACAAATTACAGTAGTGTGTGACGGTGCTAAAATGCCGTCCTTGATTGTGATGAAAGATGGCGTTATCCGTACTTCAGAATTAGTACAAATAGAAAAAGATGAAGCATGGTTACAAGAAGAAATGAAAAATCAGCATATTGATAAGCCTGAAGATGTTTTTTTAGCTGAGTTTTGGGATGGGAAAGTGAATTTTATTTTGCAAGATGGCAAGATAAAACGTACCGCATCATTACCGAATAATTAACTAAAATACAAATCGATGATTAGGTGAATGCTGTAGAGTAACAATGGCGACGTAATGTCGCTATTGTTACTTTCTAATAGTAGAACTACAACTTAAACACGGCAAAATCAGACGCAATTTCAGTATGGCTAAAAACGTGTTGGCATTCATTGAGCAACTCAACACAGTCTTCTGGTAAATAGCGGCTACTAAGATGGGTAATAATCAACTTTTTGACGTTAGCGTCTTTTGCTAATGTTGCAGCTTGTACTGTTGTTGAATGCCCGCGACTATTTGCTTGTTCAGCCATTTCATGCTTAAACGTTGCTTCATGCACAATAACATCCGCGTTATTCGCTAGTTTTAATGCATCCGGTGTGGGTTGTGTATCACCAAAAATAGCAATACAGCGTCCTTTTATTTCAGGGCCGATATACTCTTGGCCATCAATGACTCTTCCATCGGGTAATGTAATAGTTTTGCCTTGTTTTAACTCTTGTAACCAAGGGCCAGTCGGAATATTTTCAGCTTTTAGCTTCTGAGCATCGAGTTTACCGAGGCTATTTTCTTCCTCTAAGCGATAGCCAAAACAAGGTACTGGATGAGAAAGTGCTTCACAACTGACTTTCATTCCTTCTTCTTCAAACAGAAAACCCGCTTCGTCAATTTCAACAATATTAATAGGATAAGTTAAATAGGATTGACTTAATGTCAGTGATGTTTCTATAAAAGCTTTGATGCCAGAGGGGCCATATACTGTTAAGCTTGTTTCAGTTCCCCCCATTGAACGACTACAAAGTAGTCCCGGCAAACCAAAAATATGGTCACCGTGTAAATGGGTAATAAAAATTTTATTTAAACGCGGCAATTTCACGCGAGTATGCAGTATCTGATGTTGTGTGGCTTCACCACAATCAAACATCCACATACTTTTTTGTTTATTTTGTAAATCAAGCACCATACTTGTGACATTCCTCTCTTTAGACGGAACGCCTGCGTTAGTGCCTAAAAAAATGAGCTCCATAATGAAATATTATTCTCCATGTTGAATTTGTTCCCAATTTAAATCAAATTTCGCAAGATACTTACGTAATCGATCGGCATCGTTGGGTTGTTTTTTATTTTGTCTTGATACTGCGAAAAGTTTTCTACCAGCTTCTGAGAGTGTTGATGATTGCTGACAGGTTTTGATAACTGTATTGAGTTGGCTAAGATCGAAGAGATCAATATCAGTACTATTAAATAAAGAAGATGAAGCCACTCCCCAATTTTGTTTTAAACGATTAATTTCTTCATCAACAAGAGAAAGGATAATACGACCATTTTCAGCAAGTGTAGCCATTCGCGTTATACTAGCACTAAGTTCACGAAAATTACCACGCCATAAAGCCTGCTCAGATGTGGCAAACCGAATATAGTGAGATTTTGCATCTGAATTAAAGCGGATCGCTTTTTGATAGAGTGTTGTAAAATGATGTAACTCATAGTCGATATTGGGTTCGATATCCTCTTTGCGATCGACTAATCCCGGTAATGAAAAAGACCACATATTAATCCTTGCATAGAGATCTTCGCGAAAAAGCCCCTTTGCAATTTGTTTATCCATATCTCGATGTGTACCTGCTATCAACTGGAAATCGCTTTGTACTTCAGTATCTGAGCCATACGGATAAAAAGATTTTTCTTCTATCGCTTTAAGTAGCATCGCTTGCTCATCAAGCCCTAATTCTGCAATTTCATCCAGAAATAAAATCCCTTTGTTTGCTTCTCTTAATAATCCTTGTCTAGCTTGCAACGCACCGGTAAATGCGCCTTTTACATGTCCAAATAAAGTGGACATGGCGTTGTCACCGCGCAAAGTAGCGCAGTTAACTGCGATAAAACGCCCTTTTACAAAATGGCGCGATTGTCGTAATTCATAAATACGTTGAGCAAGAAATGATTTTCCTGCACCAGTGGGACCCGTTAATAGAATAGGAGCAAAAGAGCGCAACGCTACTCGTTCAATTTGAGCAATTAAGGTATTGAAGCGTTCATTACGTGTGGCAATCCCTGATTTTAAAAAAGAGAGTGACTCATTATGATAGTGTTCAAACCGACTCGTTAACTTTGTATAACGGCTTAAATCAAGATCAATAATGGCATAACTGCCTGTAGCTGACTGTATGGTTTTAGCACCGTCTTCATTTTCTATTTTAGAAGTGGGTGAGGTTTGTAATAGTTTTGCTGGTAAGTAGTGTGCTTCTGTCAGTAGAAACCAACAAATTTGAGCAATATGTGTTCCTGTTGTGATATGCACATAATATTCTTCATTTTCAGTATCAAATGGATAATTTACTGCAAAATCAAGAAAATGGCTGTAAACCTCTTCGAGATCCCACGGATCACAAATATCAATTTCATAAGGCCACACCTCAGTATCAGGTGAGACAGTATGGATATCTTCTGTAATTTTAGA
The DNA here is from genome assembly GCF_023100685.1 of Proteus vulgaris. NCBI lineage: Bacteria > Pseudomonadati > Pseudomonadota > Gammaproteobacteria > Enterobacterales > Morganellaceae > Proteus > Proteus vulgaris. Next base: position 957,148 of record NZ_CP090064.1, read on the forward strand.
TGCTAGCATTGAGTCATTAGGCTGGTGGATCATCACTAATCGGCTAACAGGAAAATCCTTTTGATGACAAATGGAAATTGTTGGGCGCCATGAGTTCCACCTTTTATGGCTTTTACCTCTTTTATCTAATGTTGTGCCTAAAACACCAATCACTACTTTGCGTTTCATTAAATTATCTCTACTTATTTTTTATCTATTTTTATAAATATATAGATAAAAAGATAGTGTTCTGTTGTTTTTAATTTAATGGGTAAATATCTAAAAATTACAAAAAATATTTTTATTAATAAAAAACAATAATTTAGAAATATTTTTTTTATATTTTTAAAACTTGGCACGATATTGGCAATATTATTACTGTCTTGAGCAGATTTTAAATCTGGTAGGCACATGAGGAACACTCTGTAGTGTTATCTAAATGTGTTCCTCCACATCGAGACTCTGTAGGTGAAGAGGGTTATTTTCAGGTTCGATTCCTGACACCAAAACCATTACAAATCCAAATGTAAATTTAAATATAAAAAATCGTTGTGACAGCTGTACCGTCACCTTACTTATCCACCAGCAACGGAGCTGGATTGATAGCAGAAGAAGAGACAAACAAAGTATCGTTCCTCTCTTGTTTTCCTTTCAGTTTCGCAAAGCTTGCCCGTGGAAAAGTAAGTCACGATAAATTGCACTATATAAAGAAGAATAAAAAAGAAGAAGGAACGAAAAATGATAAAAACAACAATAGTGGTAAAACAGGGGCAGTTAGCACTTTTAAAGAAAAAAGATGAATACATTGATGTGCTAACAGCAGGTGAACATAAATTTTTTGATTTTGGGCGTCAGCTCAGTGCAGATGTTTTCCCTTTAAATGGGGGAGCATTAGAAAGCGAGAAAGCCGAATTTTTACGTCAATACTATCCTCAATGGGTGGCTGAGTATGGTTTTGATATTGTGTTATCGGATGAAGAGATTGGCCTTTTATATGAAAACGGCTCTTTAAAAGAGATCTTAGCACCAGGAACGCGACGTTTATATTGGCGGTATGCCGACCGTTCTCTAGAAATAGTATCTATCGATGAACTTGAAGTATCTTCAATATTGATGAAAAAACTCCAGCATCCTAAATTACGAAATCAAGTCATAAAGGGAAGTGAAGGGGTTCTCAATGTGGATATTCCTGCTTGGCATAATGGTGTTATTCGGATCAATGGAGAAACACAAGCCTTATTGCCACCGGGACTAAAAGGATATTGGCGTTATCAGTATAAAGTAGATGTTGAAGTAGTCGATATGCGTTTACAAACACTGGATGTTAGTGGGCAGGAGATCTTAACGAAAGACAAAGTGACACTGCGTATTAATTTATCGGCTAACTGGCGTTATAGCGATGTACTTTTAGCATATCAACAACTGGCTTCACCATTGGAGTTCTTATATAAAGAGTTGCAATTTGCCTTACGCGAAGCAGTAGGAACAAGAACGCTGGATGAATTATTAGAAAATAAAAGCCTGATAGATAGTTTAGTCAGTGAAAAAATCAGTGAAGCCACTCAAGGATATGGTATTGAAGTGGCTTCATTAGGGGTAAAAGATATCGTTTTACCGGGTGAAATGAAAACGATTTTAGCGCAAGTCGTTGAAGCTGAAAAATCAGCACAAGCTAATGTCATTCGTCGAAGAGAAGAGACATCAGCAACACGTTCTTTATTAAATACTGCGAAAGTGATGGAAAATAACCCTGTTGCTTTAAGGCTAAAAGAGCTAGAAACGGTAGAACGTATAGCAGAACGTATTGATAAGATCTCCGTTTATGGCGGTTTAGATCAAGTATTAAACGGATTAGTCCAAATTAAAGGAGCACAAGCATGATATTGGATCACCAAATAGTAAAAGAAGCAGGGACTGCTGAAATTAAAATGTGGACAAATGGTGTGCCTGTTGAGGCCGATGCTCTAAAGCAGCTTATCAATACCGCTAAGATGCCTTTTATCTTTAAACATATGGCGGTTATGCCTGATGTTCACTTAGGCAAAGGTTCAACAATAGGCAGTGTTATTCCAACCAAAGGTGCGATTATTCCAGCGGCTGTTGGTGTGGATATCGGTTGTGGAATGATTGCAGTGAAAACATCATTACATGCAAATGATCTGCCCGATAATTTATTTGCGATAAGAACAGCAATAGAACAAGCCGTTCCTCATGGAAGAACGAGTTATCAATCAGGGAATGATCGTGGTTCATGGAAGAACCCACCTAAACTTGTTGATCAACATTGGCAACAACTTGAAGGACGTTTTAAGGTTTTAACTGATAAGTATCCACGTTTACGAAATACTAATAATTATCGTCATCTTGGAACATTAGGAACAGGGAACCACTTTATTGAGTTGTGTCTTGATGAATCAGATAACGTTTGGGTAATGTTGCATAGTGGATCTCGGGGAGTTGGCAACGCTATCGGTACGTTATTTATACAAATGGCACAAGAAGATATGAGAGAACATATTGCTAATTTGCCAGATAAAAACTTAGCGTACTTAAAAGAAGGAACGCTTTTCTATGATGACTATATAGAAGCGGTTGAATGGGCTCAGGATTTTGCACGACATAATCGAGAAGTCATGATGGAACGTGTGTTGGCCGCATTATCAACACAAATCACTAAACCTTTTACGACACAACAACAAGCAGTGAACTGCCACCATAACTATGTGCAAAAGGAAATGCACTTTGGTGAAGAGATATTGGTAACACGAAAAGGAGCTGTTTCAGCACAACGTGGTGAAATGGGGATCATTCCAGGTTCAATGGGTGCTAAGAGCTTTATTGTAAGAGGAAAAGGAAATGCTGAAAGTTTTTGTTCATGTAGCCATGGTGCAGGACGTGTAATGAGTCGAACGGCGGCTAAAAAAGCCTTTAGTGTTGAAGATCAGATCCGAGCTACAGCTCATGTGGAATGTCGAAAGGATAAAGATGTCATTGACGAAATTCCAATGGCTTATAAGGATATTGATGCAGTTATGAAGGCTCAATCATCTTTGGTTGAAGTTGTTCATACACTAAGACAGGTGGTGTGTGTAAAAGGTTAATCGTACTTTTTTACGGTAATTCATAACTATCCCCTAATAGTAACGTAGGGGATAGTGAGATATGACAGCGTGTGCATGGAATGCAAATGAATACAAGTTAAAGAGTTAAAGTTATTTTTAAATTAAGTCCTTATTTGCTGTTTGAAATTTAAACAATCAATGTTTAGCATTATTAATAAATAATTACTGATATTAAATTTATAATCGACCAATAAAGATAATCAAAAAACGAATACCTATATTGAGTCACTCTTTAATTAAAAAATAATTATTAATAACTTATTAATATCTACAATCGCAGTTATTTATTTAGTATAAAACAAATCCTAAATTTCTTAATTATATTAAAAATTAACTTTATTCTTATTGAAAAAATATAGCCTACTCTATTTAGTGTATTAATCTTCATAGCGCATATTAATAAAAAAGTGATTGTTAATTTCTTATATCCCAAATGTGAACAAAACGTTTTGAGTTGCTTGCTGTATAGATAACAGTATGTGAAATATTCCGATGTCCCAAGTAATCCTGAATTAGACGCGTATCTCTACCTAAATCAGCAAGCGCATAGCCACATGCATGGCGTAACATATGGGGATGAGGGCTTATAGATACATTAGCTTCTTTACCTAAACGGCGAAGTAATCCATATACTTGTTGACGAGAGATTGGACCTGTTTTTTGAGATAAAAAGACCCATTCTGAGTCAGATTCTCTCCATGTTTCCCTTTTTTTCAACCAGTTAACCAGCGCATCGTATTCCTCTTCTATAATAGGTTGTGTTGTTGATAAACCTCCTTTCAAGCGCCTGACGTAGAGTATCCTACTTTCCAAATCGATATCGCTTAAAGTTAGTCTGCATAGCTCACTAACACGAAACCCATGTAAAAAACACATTAAAAACATACAGTAATCTCTTTCTGGATATCGTCCTTCTTTTGCTTGCTTCAAAATAGAGTTGATCTCAAAACGTGTAAGAAACTTACGTTGCTTCATTTTTATAACCTTTTCAATGAGATAACAAAGAACAAAAGTCAATTGATACATAACTATAACAAGTAATATGTATCAATAAAGAGTTGTGTTTTTTTTATGCTTGCGCTTTTACTTGTTAATTTTAAACAAGTTTATTGAAAGTTTATTTATTTTTAGAAAATGAAAGTGATTGATTGACAAAGCGAAAAATGAGTATAGGTAGGAATTCGGCCATCTTTAGAGAAATAAACAGAATACACCAAATTGTTTACTATTATTCTCTGGCTTCTCACTTAAGTCAAATTTAATATTCATCACATATCATCATTTATTTAACATATTGATATTTATCATTATTTCAAAAATTAAATATGATTAGTTACTTTGTTTAAAATCTAGAAATAAATTTTTTTACTTTTTTCACAAATTATAGTAATTGCACTTAGAATTATAAACTCTTTTTCTGATATTTAAAGTTAGATTATCTAAATGTGTTTAATTTCGAGATGAAAATTTTTAACAAAACAATTTGGTGTATTTTGTTTTGTTTCTAACGAAATTTAATTTCGTTTTGGACGGGCACAAGTATACCAAAATTAAAAAACTCAATAATGAGTCATTCAATTAGGAATAATTCAATCCTAATGAATTTATTATTTTTAATGTCTTCGTCCTTTATATTTTAGGAAACAAAAAGATGAAATTAAATAAATTAGCGTTAGTTCTTGGCTTAGGTTTATCTGTTGCTGCGGGTTCTGCATTTGCTGCTGACCAAGGTCACGGTACTGTTAAATTTGTTGGTTCAATTATTGATGCACCTTGTTCTATTCATCCTGATTCAGAAAATCAAACTGTTCCATTAGGTCAAATTTCTACTGCTGCATTAAAAGATGGTGGCCGTAGTAATTCTCGTGATTTCAAAATTTCTTTAGAAAATTGCACAACTGAAACTTATAAAACAGTTCAAACAACCTTCACTGGTTCAGAAGATGCAGACATTTTAGCAGGCTCTTTAGGTATTGAAGGTATCGCTAAAAATGCTGCTGTTGTTATCACTGATGCGGGTGGTAAACAAATCAAATTAGGTACACCAAGTGCAGCTCAAAACTTACGTGATGGTAATAATGATCTGAACTTCGCTGCTTACCTACAAGGTTCTGCTGCAGAAGCCGCTGTTCCAGGTGACTTCACTGCAATTGCAACTTTCGCACTGACTTATCAGTAAGAAAAAATAAGTTCTGTACATGGATGTACAGAGCTTTATTTCCTGTGTCTATTTTTAACGATTTTTTTCTTACGGAGAAAAATATGAATCGCAAGATGACACCACTATGGCTATGCCTTATTGCCAGCTTACTGACAACATCGGTAATAGCAAGTGATGTAAAACAAGATAAAAACATGCATCAGCGATTTGGGGTACTTAATCTTTCAGGCTCGATCTTAGAACCATCTTGCACGATTGCAGCAGGAAGTGGTGAACAAGTTATTCCACTGACAACGGTTTCTATTCCAATGTTAGTGACTGAAGGGCGAGGACCTATTGAGTATTTTTCTATCAGATTAACGGAATGTACGCTCATTGAACAAAAAGGTCAGGAAGCGGACAACCCTCGTTTTATTGCAACGTTTGAAGGACCTTCTAACGAAAATGGTAATTTTACGCTTTCTGGTGAAGCAAGAGGTGCATCATTAGCGATAGCTGATCGTTATGGTAGACAAGCTATTCCAGGGCAACCATTGCCCCCTGTTGGTATTGATTCGAAATCAATGGCGTTACTTTATCAAGCGCGAATAGTCAAAAATAACGAAATACCCAAAGCAGGGAATTACCGTACAACGCTGCGATTTAAGCTGGAATACTATTAAATGGATCGGGTTGGATAATTTATGGCGAGATCATTCAAAACCGTTGGTTTAGGGACGGAAAAAAAGAAAAAACAACATACTATTCGGCCTGTTGCTGTACTGATCTATTTAATCCTTACTGGGGCTTCCAGTATTTCAAGTTCAGCTTTAGCAAATAGTGATATTGAATTTAATGCCGATATTCTGGATCTAAAAGATAAGCAAAATATCGACTTATCAGATTTCTCTCGTGCGGGCTATATTATGCCTGGCCGATATGAGTTTGTTGTTCGTGTTAACAATAATGAACTCCCTGAACTTTATAACATTAATTATGTAGTGCCTGCCAATGATCCTAAAGGTAGTGAACCTTGCTTACCTCCAGAATTGATCCATCAAATAGGCCTTAAACCTGAATGGGCTGAAAAAGTTAAATATCAAGATAATGGAAGTTGTCTTGATATCTCTTCCATTCCTGGAATGACAGTAAATGCAAGTCTAGGAAGTGGTAATCTTATTCTGACTATTCCTCAAGCTTATCTTGAATATTCAGCACCAAACTGGGATCCACCTTCTCGTTGGGATCATGGTATCTCAGGAGTGCTTTTTGACTATAACGTCAATGCTAACGTGACAGATCCCGCTAAAGGAAAGCAACGTCAACAAGTTACAGGTTTAGGAACCGTGGGCGCAAACCTGGGGGTTTGGCGTTTCCGTGCTGATTGGCAAGCAAGTTATCAGCATACAACGGGTCTTCCCGATAGCACTGAAAATAGTTGGAAATGGAACCAGCTTTATCTTTATAGAGCAATCACCCAATTAGGGGCTCGCCTTGTGATGGGGGAGACTTATTCACGCTCTGACATTTTCGATAACTTCCGTTTTACTGGGATTAATTTATCTACGGATGACAATATGCTACCGCCTAACTTAAGGGGGTATGCCCCTGAAGTAACGGGGGTCGCAAAAACGAATGCGAAGGTGACGATTAGCCAACAAGGTCGTGTGATCTATGAAACTCAGGTTGCTCCCGGGCCGTTTCGTATTCAAGACATTAATGATGCAGTGAGTGGCAAATTAGATGTACGTGTTGAAGAACAAGATGGATCTGTTCAAGAATTCCAAATGGATACTGCGAGTATTCCTTATTTAACACGTCCTGGCCGAGTGCAATATAAATTATCTGCAGGTAAACCGTCAGATATGAACCGTAATACCGAAGGTCCTATTTTTGGTATGGGTGAATTCTCGTGGGGTATTAGTAATGGTTGGTCACTTTATGGTGGTTCATTAGTCTCTGGCGATTATAACTCTGTTTCTGCTGGTATTGGTCGTGACTTAATGGCGCTGGGTGCCATCTCTTTTGATGCAACACATTCTTGGGCCAAAATTCCAAGTGATAACAAGCGCTATCACGGTGGTTCTTATCGCTTAAGTTACTCAAAACGTTTTGAACAAATAAATAGCCAAGTGACATTCGCAGGCTATCGATTCTCTGAACGTGATTTTATGAGTATGAACCAATATTTAGATCGCCGTTATCGTGATGGTGAAGAAGATAACAATAAAGAGCTTTATACCATTATGTTTAGTAAGCAGTTCCCTGAATGGGGATTAAGTGCTTACTTAAACTATAGCCATCAGACTTATTGGAATAAGCCTAATAATGATAACTATAACTTGTCATTAGCCAAAGCGATGGATATTGGTCGCTTTAAAAACATCAATCTCAGTCTGTCGGCGTTTCGCAATAAATTCAATGGCACCAATGATAATGGCATTTATATGAATGTCAGTATGCCTTGGAGCGATCGTGCAACCATTAGCTACAACACCGTGATTAACAAACACGGTAATTCACATAATGTCAGTTATTACGATCGTATTGATGACAATAGTAGCTATCGTGTTGGTGCTGGCTTAAGTAGTAACGGTAAACCATCTGCAGATGCCTATCTCATGCATTACGCTGATGCAGCATTAATCACTGCCAGTGCGAGCCATATAAATGATGAATACACATCAGCCACATTATCATTGCAAGGTGGGGCAACATTGACACCAAAAGGTGGGGCATTACACCGTACAAGTCGTACAGGTAGTACTCGTTTACTTATTGATACAGATGGTATTTCTGATGTACCAGTGAAGAGTATCGGTGCTATTACTCGTACCAATGCTTTTGGTAAAGCCATACTGCCTGATATCAATGATTATTACCGTAGTAGTGCCAGTATCGACCTTGATCAGATGCCTGATAACGCTGAAGCATTACGCTCAATTCAACAACTAACCCTAACAGAAGGCGCAATAGGCTACCGTCACTTTGATGTAGTGTCGGGACAAAAAGCCATGGCTGTCATTCGTTTACAAGATGGAACTTACCCACCATTTGGTGCCAGTGTCACAACTGATAAAGGCCGAGAGCTCGGTATTGTCAATGATGGTGGAAATGTCTACCTGACAGGTATTAATAGTGGCGATGTGTTGAGTGTGCGTTGGAATGGACAAGCACAGTGCAAAGTTCAGATCCCGACATTAGTTGAAGGCATGTTTATATCTTCATTATTACTAACTTGTGGTGATGGCAATACCACACCATCAACAATCAATCAAAGAACCGAACCCTTACCTAAACCTCAATTGATCACAAAATAAGGTTAGGCAAAAGGGAAAGATAACAATAATTTCAGACAAAAAGAGTAATTTAAAATGATGTTATTAAAGCGCTTATTTGTTGTAACAACCACTTTATTGACTGGAATGATGTTTACTAGTCAAGCCATTGCCGCGATTGCTTTAGATAGAACGCGCGTCATTTTTAATGGCGCGGATAAATCAATTAGTTTAAATGTCAGTAATCAAAATAAAGAGCTGCCTTATTTAGCACAAGGTTGGATGGAAAATGAGAATGGTGAACGTATTGATTCTCCATTGCTGGTTTTACCACCAATCCAACGTATTGAACCAGGCGATAAAAGCCAAGTAAAAGTGCAGTCATTGCCTGACATTGCCAAGTTACCACAAGATAGAGAAAGCGTTTTCTATTTTAACTTGCGTGAAATTCCACCTCGTAGTGATAAACCCAACGTGTTGCAAATTGCATTACAAACACGAATTAAGTTGTTTTATCGCCCAGCGGCTATTTATGCCACTCAAACAGATCTGACTCATCCTTGGCAAGAAAAAATCATCTTAACGAAAAAAGGTGATCGTTACGAAGTGAATAACCCAACACCTTACTACGTAACATTAGTTGATGGATTGACAGGGTTACAAGGGAAAAGTCTTGATGGTTTTCAGCCATTAATGATTGCGCCTAAAAGTACAGGCACGATAAACCTAAATGCTTCTGCATTTGGTGCGTCACCAGTATTAAGTTACATCAATGATTATGGTGGACGTCCACAGATGAAATTTAGCTGTAATGGCAATGAATGCAAAGTGACAGAAACATCAGCAGGATACTAAATAGGTCTATTTTATGAAAATGGAACAGCGGTTTAGCCCAAGCAAAGCAGTGTTGAGTTTTATTCTGGCAACATTTACTGGAGGCCTAAGTTTTACTGCTGTTGCGAATTTACCCGCTAGAGCGGTGAAAGATGTTATTCCAGGAATTGTTTATATCAATATTACTGGGAATGTTATTGCCCCACCGCCTTGTTTGATCAATGACGGCAAAATGATTGAGGTAAATTTTGGCGAAGTGATGAGTACGCGTATTGATGGCGCAAATTATAAACAGCCAGTTCACTATACTGCGACGTGCCAAAAGATGCCGACAAATGCAATGAAGGTTTATATCACTGGCAGCGCAACTGGATTCGATTCAAATGCACTACAAACAGATATTACGGGATTAGGGGTGCGTATTTTATATCAAGGCCAATTATTAGATTTAGGCAAAGCGATTAATTTTACCTACCCTAATTTGCCTGATTTAGAAGCTATTCCTGTTCGTGATCAGAGTGCCACATTAAGTGGTGGTGATTTTGTCGCTAGTGGCACGTTGCATGTGGATTATCAGTAAGGGGCCAGAAAATGAATAAATTAAAATACATATGCCTGATTGCATTACTGAATTCTTACGCGGTCATGGGTGCAGATACGCCGAATATGAAATTATTTGGCACCTTATTAGTTCCACCTCCTTGTGTTATCAGCAATAACCAACTGATTGATGTCTATTTTGGACACAACGTAGGTATTCATAAAGTAGATGGTATTAATTACACCGAATCAGTGAATTATCAACTGGTCTGCGATCCAAATTTAAAAGGATGGGATTTAGGTCTTTCTATTATTGGACCTAAAACACAGTTTGATGAAGCTGCGCTACAAACCAATATTCCTGATTTAGGTATTCATCTCACACAAGATGGTCAGCCTTTTAAATTAAACGAACGCATTGCGATATCACCGGATAATCCTCCAGTGATCCAAGCTGTGCCGGTTAAAAGACCGGGTAGCACGCTACCTGAAGGTGCATTTGAAGTTTCAGCAACACTTCTTGCTGAATACCAATAGGAGCGTATTGATGAAAATGAAAAGATTATCGATCCCGTTCGTTTTGGGCTTTATCACATTTATGGGATTAACATCAACGGCGTTTTCTGCACCAGACAATATGTACTTTCACGGCATATTAGTTGATGAGCCTTGCACCATAAAACCTGGTGATGAAACCGTTGAATTAGATTTTGGCAATATTCCTGATAAGAATCTTTATGCATATCAAAGAACACCAAGCAAATTATTTCAAATTCGCTTATCTGAATGTGATCTCACGATTGGTAAAAGCGTCAAAATTACATTTAAAGGTGATGAAAACCAAGCCATGGCAGGGCAAGGCTTTTTAGCGATTAGCTCAAGTAGCCAAGCGGCAGGAATTGCGGTTGGATTGGAGTCTGAAAATGGAAATGCCTTACCTGTTAATAAAGAGACAGACAAACTTTCATTAAATGCGGATGACACTATTTTAAATTTTTATGCCTTTATTCAAGGGGAACCGGATGCGATTGCCAATCAATCCATTAAACGCGGTCCATTTAGTGCAATAGCCACATTCCATTTGAATTATGACTAATTATTAGGGTTGAGGTTTTCTATGTCTATATTAAAGCGATTTCCAGCTTTATGTATTGCAATAGGTTTGCTGTTTTCAGCGCCGGCGATGGCATCTATTTTTTCTTATATAACACATTCCGAAGGTGAGCCTGCTCACGCCACATATACCTATGTTATTCAACGCTGGGATCCTGAAGACCCTTATACTCCCAACCCTTGTTATGGCTGGAGTAAATGCTGGATAACAATTAACCATAAGCATGATGCTAATGGCTCTCCAGGTTCGGCAGTAAGAAGTATTGTTCGCGTTGAAAAAGAACCTTATTTAGCGGGGGTTCGTGATGCCGTTATGAGAGTTGAGAGTTTTCCAATACAAGGAACGGCAAGACATGATGGTGATCCTCTGACCTCAAACCAAGAGTGTGTTGGGCTATTTTATGAATCTAAGGAAGGCGGCTGGTCTCCAAATGGACGTTTATTACCGGGATCATTATGTGGTATTGCACCGCCACCCGTTGGTGCCTGCAAAATAACAGAAGGAGCTGTAAACCTTAATTATGGCGATATTGACGAATTCAGTTTAGAAAATGCAGCACGAGCTCAAAATATTAATGTGACTTGCAACTTAGCAATGAAAGTTCTGGTTATCGCATCAGGCTCGGACAGTGGCCGAGTTCCATTACGACCTGATAATAGCCTTTATGCTGATTTATTTCTTGATGGTTATCCTGGTGAAAGAGGCTCTGTAATTGATGTTCCTAAAAACGGAACCATACCTGTAGAGGTTAAATCAATTTTACATACCAATGGTCGCGTTGCACCAGGTTATTTCTCTGGTTCAGGTTCAATTATTTTAACGATGCCTTAATCATGATAATGGGTGAATATTATGATGAATTACGATTTTACAGATATTGATGTTAATGCGTTAGTTGGAAAGCGAATTCAAAAAAAGCGTAAAGAATTGGGTTATACCGGTATGCAAATTGCTGAAAAAATTGGTGTAAGCCAACAGCAATTCTCTCGATATGAGCGCGGGATGAACAAGATAGATTTAAGCTATCTTGTTTTATTAGCTAGCTATTTAAATACACCTATTTATTGGTTTTTTGAAGATTGCTTTATACCAAAATCCTCATCAGAAAATCTGCGTGTTGATAAACGTAGCAGTATCATTGCTGAAGCGACACCCGATGTCTTTTTGTACTAATACATACGACTAAATAAGATCCAAATTTTGGTGTTCTAGTGTGTATGTGTTTCTTTGATTGATTACCTAATTGGTAAGGCAAGGGAGACCTTGCCCTTTTTTTATATAAAAAGTATTAAATTGTGAGATGAACTTGAGCTGTTATTAAAAAGAGTAAGTATTACTTGCTTTCTTTTTTATCTTTAAAAAATCAGCAATACTATTTTTAAATATTAACTTTTCAATTTTAATCGTTCCTTTCTTAGATTATCTATTCTTCATTCTACGTATAATATCTACTGTAAAATTACCTATTTACGTTACAAATAAACTAAGCTTTTAACCTATCTTGACCATTTATTCGACATTATTTTCTCTTTTATAGTAATTACAACCGTTACTATCAGGTTTATCAGAGTGTTTAATCGATTCTGGCTATTAATTTAAGATATTTTCAGTCATGAAAGGTTAATAAATAATCATAATAATGTTAAAAAATGTTACCTTATGCACATTTTTTAATTTTAGATACTATAAATTAATTTTAATGTAAGTGATTTATAATTGTATGATTTATTTTTATCTTATTGTTTAATAAAGTAAAAAATATATTATCTAATAATTTTATCATGATATTTATCTTAAATAAGGCGGTTGTAAATAGGATTAACAGATAGTCATAACAAAAAGGGTTGTGTACTGTGCATTTTCTGTTTTTTTATAAAAAGGATAAATGATGCAAACAAAAAAACAGGGAGGCAGTCGCTTTCTACGCACAGTGGAGTGGTTAGGAAACGCGCTACCCCATCCCGTTATTTTATTTATTATTTTAATTGCTATTTTACTTGTCTCTTCGGCGGTTGGTGAATATTTTGGTGTTACCGTACAAGATCCCCGACCAGAGGGCGCTAAAGGACGCGCTGAAGATGGCTATATTCATATTATTAGCTTGTTAGATGCCGATGGTATTCGCCGTATATTAGCCAATATTGTCACAAACTTTACGGGATTTGCCCCTTTAGGTACGGTGCTGGTGGCATTATTAGGTGTCGGTATTGCTGAACGTGCTGGTTTATTATCCGCAGTTATGCGTTTAGTGGTAATGAAAGCACCACGTAAAATGACCACTTTAGCCATTGTGTTCGCAGGTATAATGTCGAATACCGCTGCTGAATTAGGGTATGTAGTATTAATACCGTTATCAGCAATTATCTTCCATTCATTAGGACGACACCCTCTAGCGGGACTTGCGGCTGCATTTGCTGGGGTTTCTGGTGGTTACTCTGCTAACTTGCTCTTAGGTACGATAGATCCATTACTATCGGGCATTACACAGCAAGCGGCACGTATCATCGATCCAACTTATATCGTGGGTGCTGAAGCAAACTGGTACTTTATGTTTGTCAGTACATTCCTGATCACTTTCTTAGGTTACTTCATCACCGAAAAAATCGTTGAACCTCAATTGGGTCCATATAACGGTAATGAGCTTGATGAAGAAGAAAATGATTTAAGGAATGCGGCTGAAGTTACGTCGTTAGAAAAGAAAGCATTATGGGCTGCAACGGGTACATTTATTGTTATGTGCGTGATTTTGGCGCTAACTGTTGTTCCTGAAAATGGCATATTGAGAAACCAAGAAACAGGGCTAATTGGTAATTCTCCTTTCTTAAAATCTATTGTTGTCTTTATTTTCTTATTCTTTGCAATTCCGGGTATCGTTTACGGTTGGGTTGCTAAGACAATGAGAACAGATAAAGATATTGTTGATGCCATGGCGAATTCGATGAGTACGCTTGGGCTTTATTTAGTTATTATTTTCTTTGCGGCCCAATTTGTTGCTTTCTTTGGTTGGACAAATATTGGCCAGGTTATTGCTGTTAAAGGTGCTGCATTACTTAACAGTATTGATATGCCAAGTGGTTTGTTGTTTTTAGGGTTCATTTTAATCTGTGCCTTCATTAATTTAATGATAGGTTCGGCATCGGCACAATGGGCGGTAACAGCACCTATCTTTGTACCAATGCTAATGCTTGCAGGTTATGCACCAGAAACAATCCAAGCAGCATATCGAATTGGAGATTCTGTTACTAATATCATCACCCCTATGATGAGTTATTTTGGTTTGATATTAGCGGTTGCTACGAAATATAAGAAAGATACGGGTATTGGTACTATGATTTCTATGATGTTGCCATATTCTGTTATTTTCTTAATTGGCTGGTCACTCTTATTCTACTTATGGGTATTTGTATTCCATTTACCAGTAGGACCTGGCTCACCAATCTATTACACACCAACAGCAGGTTAATTCTCTGCTATAACAGAAGCTTATACAGAGATGTATAAGCTTTTTTCTTTTTCTTTTTCTTTTTTATCCATTTCTTTTTTATGATTTGCCAATTTCTCAGTTAATTGGTTGGCATAATCTGCATGTAAAAACTGAGTATCTAAACCTGCTTGTTGTAATTTTAATTCGAGCAATACTAAACGCTTTTGCAACGATTCATGCTCTTCTCCTGTTTCACTCAGCGTACTTAGAATTTCGGCTAGAGATAATGCTTCTTTTCTATCTTGCATTTCAGGAGGTAAGAAACCTGCATTTTTTAATAAATGATAGCTTGCTCTAAGTGACTCAGGTACATGACTATTATCATCAAGGATCAGAGGTTTTCCTTCACCTTTAAGTGATGATAGCTCACCTTTTTGTAGTGCTTGTTCAATGTGGCGTTCAGCCCATTCATCAATAATTGACATTCTAAACCTCGTTATTTTGAGATTATTTTAAGCAGAAAAGATCACACATGCTCAATTTATCTTGATCAAATTATATGATTTGATATTATATTTTTATATTATATAAAAATATATATTAACTAAGGGATATCTAATGAGTAAGTACAAAGAAATAGTAACAGACATTGCAAATAACATGGGAGCATTGTCTCAAAATATTCCAGAAGTGATGAAAGCTTTTATGAGTACCACAAAAGCAGGGGGCAAAGAAGGAGCATTAGATTCAAAAACAAAAGAATTGATCGCGATTGCAATTGCTGTTGCCAATCGTTGTGATGGTTGTATTGGGTTCCATACTAAAACTTTAGTCGAACTCGGTACAACAGAACAAGAACTTGCAGAAGCATTGGGCGTTGCTATTTATATGGGTGGCGGCCCTTCAGTTATGTATGCCGCCAACACTATGGGTGCTTTTAAAGAATTTAGTAAATAAGATTTTTATCATTATATAACTAAAATAAAATAGTCATAAGGCCAGAATAAGTTCATTCTGGCCTTTTTATTTCTTATAGCTTGTTTATTTTTTGTTTAAGTTAAAAGTAGTGAAATAAAAATATCTATTATTAAAAATAGATTAATAATAAATTAAAAAATGATGAATTAAAGCAATCAACTCTATCAGTATATATATGTTTTGTTTTATAAATTGTAATTATTTCAATGTGTTGCGTGTCATTATTGCTGTGTTTTAGTTAATTATAAATTAATGAATAATAATTGAATTTTTTATAATATAACCATTCTAACTAATTAGTTTTTGTAAGGTGAGTTTTCTATTTTAATGAGGAATGTATGAGCGTCAGTTTTATAGAAAGATATAAATGGTTTCTACTTTTTATTTTTATATTATTAACTTATTTCATTCCTTTAGAAACGCGGCTATTGTGGCAACCAGATGAAATTCGTTATGCCGAAATTAGCAGGGAAATGCTGACATCAGGTAATTGGTCTGTGCCTTATTTGCTCGATATTCGCTATTTTGAAAAACCGGTTTTAGGGTATTGGCTAAACAGTATTGCACAATGGTTATTTGGAGGTGGTCATTTCTCCGTTCGCATTGTTGTTGTCACCTCAACGTTATTAACCAGCCTATTTGTTTATCGAGCTGCTTTGTTAGTTTGGCATAATCAATCTCTGGCATTTAATGCATTAGTGGTATTTTTATCCTCTTTTCTTGTGTTGTCTATTGGCACTTATAATATCCTTGATCCTATAGTGACTATGTTTGTTACTATAGCAATGTATTATTTTTTAAGCGGATTATTGACAACAGATAAAAAATCAAAAATTTATGCTTCTTTTTTAGTCGGTATTTTTTGCGGTTTAGGTTTTTTAACTAAAGGATTTATTGCAGTTGTTTTGCCCACATTAGTCTTTATGATTACAGCAATTAGCTTATCTCGTTTTAAAGAAGTCCTTTGTTATGCGCCAATAGCGCTTATCTCTATGTTTATTATTGCAGGTCCATGGGTAATTTCAGTTGCACTTCAAGCCCCAGATTATTGGCATTACTTTTTTTGGATTGAACATGTACAGCGTTTTATAGCAAAAGGATCAGCAAGATCACAACCCATGTGGTTTTACTTGCCTATTATTGTTTTCGGCATTTTACCTTGGTTAGGGTTTCTATTCGGTACACTTAAATCTGCGCTTTTTTTGAAAAAAGGCACTCTCTATTTTTCATTTTGGCTATTTATCTTTTTTGCGTTCTTTTCAGCCTCTAGTGGCAAGTTATTAACTTATATGTTGCCTTGTTTTGTTCCGTTATCCATTTTGATTGCGAGTTACATGGAAGAATTGAAAAATAACCCAAATGAAAAAATTCATACTATTAACGCAATAATAAATACAGCCTTTGGAATAACAGGTGTTTCTATTATTATTTATTCTCTTTATTCATCTCGATTTACACTATATGAAGTAGATGAGCAGCATAAAGTGATGCTGGCGATAGGGGGATTTTTTATATGGAGTCTGATGGGAATTGCTTCATTCTTTAAATCAACACGTTTGCTAACTTTATTTTGTTCTGTTGGATTAAGTCTTGCTATTGGATATGCGATCCCACATAAAATTGAAAGTAAAAGCACTCCTGAAAAAGCAATTAATCATTATTATAGTGAGCTAGCAAATAAGCCTTATATTTTAGCTGATGAAGTCGGTATTGGAACGTCACTAGCATGGGGATTGAAACGTACAGATATTCGTCTAACTGAAACGAGAGGAGAGCTTGCCTATGGTTTAGCATATCCTGATGTGCAAAATAAATATTATGATCTTAAGCAACTGGTTAACTTAATTGAAAAGAATAACTATCAAGGTATTGCTATTGTTTTGGTCAGACCTGAGCGCAAAGACATATTATCCGTTATAAGCCAATTAAAGATAAAACCTATTGTAGAAAAACAGGGTGATCTAACATTTGTTTTCTTTAACTGACTGATTTTTAAATCTATTTATATGTTGTAAATAGGGAGCTAAAATGTCATTCAAGTTTTGTCATGACTTAGATTTGATTTTTTGTGTTGTTTTTATGTGATCTAAGTTAAAAAATAGATTTTGTTGATGAATTTATTTTGCTCTTTTTCGTTTTAATGGTAGGTTTAGATTGTGTCCATTAAATCGGAGTTAGCTAAGCAATATATGACAAGTCACTTTACTTTATCAGAACCCCCGCCCAAACAAAATGTACTTATGAATGGGGGTAATTTATGCTGATTTTCCTAGCTGAATGTTTTATCGGTCTAGCATCAATTGCTCTTACTCACCGTGTATTAACGTTGTACGGTACTAAAAAGAAGTGATGGCTCCCCGCTAGCTAAAATAAGTAATCAATGATTACTTATAATGTAAAGTCCTATATCCAACATGATGTAGGACTTTTTCGTTATATTAATATATTATTGAAAATAGCCTTCAATGAGTTTTATTTTTTCAATATCCAGAGTGTTGGTATATTGATGTAATAATGCCCAAGCTTGAATATAATCATATTTAGCTTTAATTAAATCTTGTTGAGCACGATATAATAATTCTTCAGCATTAAGAACATCCACCATGGTTCGTTGCCCGCCAATATAGCTTTTTTGAGTTGCATCTAATTGTAATTTAGCGGAGGAGACAGACTGTTCATATGCATTCAATTTTATATTACTGGTCGTACAAATTTGATATTGATGACGTAACTCTTGTGTAATTTGCTGAATAGTAGCATCCCTTTCAAAAGCACTCATCTGATACATCGCGGTAGATTGACGCATTGATGCTGTCGTTTTTCCGCCATTAAATAAAGGTAAACTGACATAAAATCCAATATTGGCAGATTGGTATTTCTGATTTACCGTATTATTACTATCGGAATCACTATTAGAATAAGAAGCATAGAGTTGTACTGTTGGAAAAAATTCACCTCTGTTTTTTTCTACTTCTTGTTTCGCTATTGCCATTTCATAGCGTGCAGTTTGAATATTGAGGTTATTTTGCATCACTTCCATTTCCCAATCTTCATAATTGCTGGGGGTGATGGGTTGTAATATAAAATTTTTGCTATTTAATTTTGCAATATGCTTATTATAAGGAAGTGGAGAACCAATCATTGAGCTTAGTTTATTTTTGGCATTTTCTAGTTCAAGTTGAATATCTGTGTATTGAGACTGAGTTAAATATAATCGCGTTTGGATTTCTGAAATATCTGTTTTTGTTCCTTCACCTAACTCAAATAAACGTTGGCTAGACGTAAGCTGTTTTTTATAAATTTCTTGCTGAGAAAGATTTAATAATAATTTATCTTGGGCATAGGCTAATTCAATATAATGATCAACCAACCTAATTACGAGTTCAGAGAATTTTACTTGAAAACGGCTATCTGATAGTAACGTTTGTATAACTGATGATTTGTAGTCACTAAAAGCAGTGTAATCAAATAGAGGTTGGCTAATAATCGCACTGACAGAGTGGCTTTGGTAATTTTGATATTCTGTTCTCTGTAATTCTCCTTGGCTAGTATTAATCGGATAAACTTTACGTTGCCAATTTCGTGGATTATTTTGGTAATTAACATGAACACTAGGAAGTAATTGGGATAATCCAATATTTTCATACTCTTTGCCTGCAACTTGTTCTTTGATTGCAGCATTAAAAGTAGGATCATTTTTTACAGCTAAAAAATAGAGATCAGACAATGTGATAGCAAAAGTATGAAAACTGAACATCCATATCAATATAATAGTAGAAAGTTTTTTTATTAGCATAATTACTCTTCCGTTAAAGAAGTATGAACTCTATCTAATACAGGTTTAAAGAGATAATTGAGTAATGAACGATCGCCTGTATTAATAAACACATCAACGGGCATACCAGCCTTTAATTTACTTTTATTATCAGCAAGAAGTGTATTATCTTTTACATTAATAAATACTTGATAATAGGGTTCCGTTGTTCTGTCATCAATAAGTCTGTCTGCTGAAATTAAAGTAACTTCACCCGGAATTTTAGGTGTTGTATTTTGATTAAAAGCACTGAACATTAAATCAACAGGAAGTCCGGGAGTTACTTTGTCAATTAAATGAGGAGCTAAACGAGCCTCAATAATTAATTGATGATCTTGAGGAACAACTTCCATCAATGTTTGTCCTGTTCTAACAACACCGCCTTGTGTAAAAACAGATAAATCCATTACTGTTCCTGAAATAGGGGCAGTAATTTGCATTTTGGCCAGTTTATCCAATTCAATAATAAGTTGTTTTTCAGTTTCACTTATTTGTAATTGAATTTGATTAAGCTCAGTACGTGCTGATTGATAAAAGTTAGCATTACGTTGTAATATCTTCTGTTCATACTCTAGTTTTTGTTTTTCTAAGGTACTAATTTGTCCTAAGGTATCATTAAGATGATTATTATTTTCAGCAAGTTCACGCTCAACCTCTTGATAACGATGACGGGGAATATAGCCTTCAGTAGCAAGAGTGCGTAAATCTTTTATTTGACTCTGCAAACTATTAATTTGGTTTTGTTTGTTTAGTATTGATCTTTTTAGATGAATTAAACGATTAGAAATACCATCAATAATGGCGTTATAACCATTTATTTCACTATGCAATTCAATATATTTTTCATTAAGTAATCTATTTTGTAGTTGTAAGTGTTTATTTAAGCTCTCTGATGATGAATAGTATTTTTCGGTAGAGTCTAAAATAAACTCTGTTTTTTCATTGAGTTGAGCATAAAGGCGTTGTTGAGTTATAAGTAAATTGTCATATTGATCTGATAGGGATTTTACTAAGGCTTTTGATTGAATGGGGCTTAATTGAATAAGTGTTTGGCCTTCAGTCACACTATCCCCATTCTTCACTAAAATATCCGTGATAATGCCTTCCACGGATGCTTGAACACTTTTTTTGTTGCCTGAAATGGAAACATTACCTGTGGTGGAAACCCCTTTGTCTAAAGGTGCAAATGCAGCCCAAAAAATAAAGACAGCTAAGCCTAAAAGAATAACAGACCATCCTATTATTAAGAATTTTTTAGGATCATCGGAAATGTTTTTGACTATATTAATTTCATTTTTCTCTGTGATCATTGTTATTTTCTCAATATTAAGAATTACTTTGAGTAATAGGTGTATTTGATGGTGTTTGGGTGTTTTTTATTATTGATGAGTTATTTAATTCAGCAATAACGGCGGTTGTGGAACCAAATAATTTAGTGTGTCCATCAAAAAGAACTAAGAGTTTATTGGTCACTGAAAGCAATTGCTTTTGATGAGTAATTAAAATAACTGTTTTTTTATTTTTCTTGAGTATTTGAATTGCTTGTATTAATGCTTTAATACCCAAATCATCTAAATTAGAGTTAGGTTCATCTAAAACGACTAATGTAGGATTGCCATATAATGCGCGAGCTAATGCAATACGTTGTCGTTGCCCTCCAGATAAACCTTCACCATGAGCACCAATAAGAGTTTCATACCCATCAGGAAAACGTAAAATCATTTCATGAACATTGGCCATTGTTGCAGCCTGAATAACTTTTTGTGAGTCTATTTCTGAAAATCGGGCAATATTTTCAGCGATAGTGCCTGGAAAAAGAGCAATTTCTTGAGGTAGATATCCAATATATTGGCCTACTTCATTTTTATTCCATTGATATATATCTGCATTATCAAGGCGAATTGAACCTGTTTTAACTTCCCATATACCAACAATAAATTTAGCTAAGGAAGATTTACCTGAAGCACTAGGACCGATAATTCCTAACACATCACCAGGAACTAGTGAGAAATGTATATTATTTAATAATACTTGTTCAGTTTGGGGATATTGTGCCTGATTAATGTTAACTGTTAATTCACCTTTAGGTGAGGGTAATGCCATTTTTTTATTTTCTTCAGGGTAGGTTTTTAGTAATGTCGTCAATCTTTTATAGGCTTCTTTACTACTGTCCCAGTTTTTCCATACACCAATAACTTGTTCAATCGGTGCTAAAGCACGACCTAATAATATTGATCCTGCAATCATCATTCCTGGGCTAATTGTATTGTCTATTGCAAGCCAGCCACCTAATCCTAGCATTAAGGATTGCAATGCCATGCGAGTGACTTTCGTTATTGCATTAACTCCCGCTGCGTTATCACTTGCCTGAGTTTGTGCTTGTAGATATTTAAAGTGGGTAATTTGCCATTGTGTTCTTAAATAATTTAACATTCCCATTGCTTCAATGGGTTGTGGATGTTCGAAATGATGGCCTTGTATGACTTGTGCTTGATTAGCAAATTCATTAGCTTTTTTTAATGATGTTCTAGACAAGTATTCATTAAGAATAGCTAATGAAAATAAAATTAGCGCACCACATAATGCAAATAACCCTAACCAAGGATTAAATAAAGCAATAACAAGAAGGTAAATAGGAAACCAAGGTAAATCAAAAAAGGCAAAAATAGCATGGCTTGTAATAAATTGACGAATTGTGACTAAATCATTAAAAGCTAAAGAAGAATTAATACCCGGTGTTTTATTTAATCTAGCTTGATATGCGGCGGTATAAATACGCGAATTAAGTGATAAATCAAGCTTGTTACTCATCCTAATTACAATGATACTTCTTAAATATTCTAGTCCACCCATAAAAATAAAGAGAGCTAACATAATAAGTGTTAGCATCAATAATGTCATTTCATTACCAGAAGGTAATACACGGTCATACACTTGCAACATATAGATTGAAGGAACTAGCATTAAAATATTTATTAGTGCTGTAAATATTCCAATGGAAAGAAATACTTTTTTTCTCTCTTTTATAATACTGGTTATTTCATTGTTATGTTTGCTTTCTGGCATAATATTATTCCTGATTTTATTTTTATCTACTTATTTATACTTGTAATTTTTTATCTATACGCATGATAATTTATATTTATTTTTTTTAAAAAATATAAAAATAACTCCATGTAAGTAAAAGAGGGCAGGAGAATACTATTTCTCCTACCCAATAAATCACGACTTAAACAATAAAATCAGTTTCGTAATTAACAAATCCTACAATATCAATTTTGAAATCAGCGCTAGAGTCATAACCATAAGCATTAATAGCGAGTTCACTTGAGTTTGTTGATTGATCATATTTAATGGTTGCCTCACCTGAGCGACCTGTAAAATTATCAACAAAATTAAGGAATTTATGACTGAAGGTATTTTCGATTAGCTCTGATAGATCAATCTTATCAATGCCTGATTTGAAATCCATAATCTTGTCCGCGGCTGAGACTAGAGAGTCGGAGATTTCTTTATAAACAAAGGTATTGCTACCTGTACCGCCCCATAATGTATCTTGGCCACCGCCACCATACAGTATGTCGTTACCACCACCACCGATGAGAATATTATCAGCATCATTTCCATAGATAATATCATTACCAGAGCCACCGATTGCGTTTTCTATTGTAACGCCTTGGGCAATAGAAACGTTTTTCTGTAGTCCGCCAACATCAGAGAAATGACCCTCACGTAAATCAATCACTTGATCTTGATAATATCCTGAGAAGTCAAATGTATCGTTACCACCACTGTCCCAAACGGAGAATATTAATTTATCGTTACTGCTTGTTGCAGTGTAATAATCAATACCTGTATTTGAGTTGAAGCCGTAAACATCATCACCTGTTCTGGTTGTTGTATTTGCACCATAGAGGTATTGCATTGCTGAAATATCATGAAGTAAAGGAGCACCCGCATAAGCACCTTGGAAGTGTGCACCAGTTTCATATTCATCCCAATAACTCATTACAGTATATTGGCGACTATCTTCAGCATAATCAGATTTTAAATAACCCGGTACGTTTTCTCCTGCGTTATAGTCTCCAGGATGCATTAAACCAAGTGCATGACCAATTTCATGAATAATAGTTAAGCGACCATAATTGCCTAATTCAGGCGTTGTATTACCCGCATAATAATAATCACTAAACCAAGCTTGGCCTGAAACATCACGCCCATAATAATCATAGGTATTTGGTAATGTTGCATAAGCTTGGAACTTGCCATATGGATCAGTAATGTTCCCAAAAGTAATGTCTGATTTTACATTTGGGCTTACTTCTGTAAATTTAATATTTGCGATATCAGACCATGCATCTAAAGATTGTCTTGCATGTTCTTTCTGTGTTGAATTAAATCCATAGGGATTTTTATCACCAAAGTCATTAAATTTTTTACCGGCCCAAGTTGGGAACGAATACGTTACTTCTGCCGCTTGTCCAATAACATATTTCCCATTCCATGTGGAATTTTCGCGTGCGATATGTTTTCCTGCGGTATCATAATCAAAAGAAGGTAGAGTCTTAGCTGAGAAATTATAAAAAATTCCACTCTTATCTAATAAATCAGAAACATTAGATAATCCTACTGCTTTTTTTAATAAAGAAGAACCCATAATATCCTCCGGATATCAAGTTTAGGTTAAGTTTATTTTCATATTGAAAATAGTTTAATTATCTGGTGAGTACCAGCGATAATAAAGATAGCTATTTATTGATATTAATCTAGAGGGGGAAAATATGTTTTTAAATAATTGTGAAGTGAGATGTGTTTTAAGTCAGAATAATTTAATGAAGTAAATAGATCATGGGTTATTTTATCTTTAGGTATTTTTTATAATGTTATTATATGATTACGTCATGATTTTATCATATTATATATTCCATTTTGTTATTATAAGGCTTAAAATTTTTAAACCTTATAATGTATTTATATTATTTTTAAATGTATTAAACATTGTTTAGAAAAAGATCTTCATAACTAAAATTACCCATAATATCTATTGTCAATTGATTATTTATTAGTTTGTCATTATTGGTTATTTCTAATGTGGTTTTCTTATTATTATAAGAAATATTTATTTTATGATTTTCATCAGAAAACTCTTTTGTTAATGATGGTTTTATTAATACTTTATCTTTTGGTAATTGAAATAAAATGGCGTCTTCATTTTTGTTAAAATCATAAATAATGTTATGACCATAAGTATTATTCTCTAAGCTAAATATAAAAATATCCTTTCCTTGGCTACCAAACAATTTATTGTTACCCCCTTTGATAATAAAGGTATCATCATGGTATCCACCATCAAGAATATTGTCGCCTTCTATAGCTATTAATACGTCATTACCTGAGCCACCATAAAGAATGTCCTGACCTCTTCCACTAAAAAGAGTATCATCTCCTTTTTCACCAAAAATAAGATCATCGCCATCGTCACCGTAGAGGGTATCATTATCAATGCCCCCATAAAGAGTGTCATCTCCATCTCCCCCATAAAGGATATCATCGCCTTGCTCACCATAAAGAGTATCATCACCTTTTTTACCGCTTAAGGTATCATTTCCCTTATTTCCTTTAAGATAATTATCAACTTGATTACCTAAAATATAGTTGTCTTTTAATCCACCTAATGCATTTTCAATAACAGTCCCGAAAGCAATTGAAATATTATTTTCTAATCCGCCTATACTAGAAAAAGCACCTTCATTAAGATCTATTTTTTGTTCAACATCATATTGAGAAAAATCTAGTGTATCGTTACCACCTGCATCCCAAATACAACTGATTATTACATCTCTATCTGCATTGAGAGTATAGGCTTTTCTTTCAGTGTTAGAATTAAACCCATATACAGTGTCACCTGTTCGAGTTGAGGTATTTTTACCATAAAGTTGTTGAATTAAATAAATATCAATAAGCATTGGGCTCATTGGGAAATTATCATGAAAATCAGCATATTCTTTTTGTGGCATATTGTATGCCATGACTGAATACTGGAAACTATTTTCTTTAATATTGAGATTGTTATTATCATTAAATGTATGTGGTAATCCTAAAGCATGGCCTATTTCATGTATATAAGTATAAAATTTATATGTTCCTTTTTTAGATGGTTCTAAATTATTTTCTAAGTGAGAATTAGCATTTAAATTTCTAAATAAATGAATATCATCTTCATTTTCAATATAATAATAATTTATATTATCGGATTTTTTCATGAAAGCATCTATTTTAGGTTTTCTTACTGGTGTAATATGTGATTTATTAACTGTTTTTATATATTTTGTTTCAGAAATATTTAACCAAACCTGCCCTGGTTCGCTATAGTCTGAAATGCTAGAGATTTCTTTTTCTGGGTATTTTTCTTTTGTAGGGTATGTTGAAAAACCGCCTATTTTAAAAGAATGTTTTTCATAATATTCAAACACATTATTATAAAGACCAATTCTTATATCAGTATCATGTCCAGCTTCTTTTTCTATGAATTTAATATTAGTGATATCAGCCCATAACTGTAATATCTCTTTTGCTAAAGCTTGTTGAGGTTTGTTTAGTGTAGTTATTGTATTATATTTATCTGTTCTTAATTCAGTATATGTTGGAAAACTAAATGATATCTCTGTAAATTTATGGCTAGGATGTGATTTTTCCCATATAGCAATATCAATTCTATTTTCTTTCATTACATCAATGATAGAGTAAAATGCTTTTGTTTTTTTTATAGTAGATGAACTCATGGATATAATTCCTTTTACATGAAGTGTAAAAGAAATTTTATATTACTATGATTTTTAATCTTTTAAAATAAGACCAAATAAAAATGGTAATAAGTTTAAAATTATCTTACTACCATTTTCTAAAATAGAAGTGGAATTAATTAACTATGAACTAAATTTCTTTTCTCTTTAAAAGCAAATACAAAAATAATTGCTAGAATTAATGTATATGAAGCAAATATTAACCAAATAGAGTGCCAGTCTTTTATTCCATCGATTGTAAAATGATCTACGACCATGCCACTTAAAATGGAACCCGCGTATGCACCAACACCATTGACCATAGTCATAAATAACCCTTGAGCACTGGCTCTTATTTCAGGTTTTACTTCATTTTCGATATAAATAGAGCCTGAGATATTGAAAAAATCAAATGCACAACCATAAACAATCATTGAAAGCATTAGCAACACAAAACCCCAAGGAGAGGGATCACCATAAGCAAATAATCCAAAACGTAAAGTCCATGCAATCATACTAATTAACATGACTTTTTTTAATACCAAAACGTTTGAGAAAGAAGGGAATTGCTAAGATAAAGGCCACTTCAGCCATTTGTGATACTGATAATAAAATTGATGGATATTGAACAATTAAACTATCAGCAAATTCAGGGTTTTTAGCAAAATCATGAATAAAAGGACTACCAAATGTATTAGTAATTTGAAGTACTGCACCTAATAGCATGGCAAATAAAAAGAAGACGGCCATTATAGGCTTTTTAAATAAAACAAAAGGAATAGAGTGCCAAACAAAGCGAAGCGACTGATGCAATATATAGTTGAGTGTTGCTGAGTTCTAATTTAAGTAAGCTAACACACCACATGGCGATAATAAAACCTATCGTGCCAAAAACACGAATAGGGGGGAAATTAGCAACAGAATCTAATTTGTGTTTCTTTAAACAGAAATAGCCAATTGAGTTTGAAAGTGCAATTGTTGGCATAAAAGCTAATGCATTAATGAACATAACCCAGAACATGATGGTAGGATCAGTCACTGATGCTGAAAAAAATAAAGCAATAGCACAAATAATATGACAGATAATATATAAACGATTAGCGGGAATAAATTTATCTGCAATTATTCCGAGTAAACCAGGCATAATGAGGGCGGCAATACCTTTTGAGCCATAAACTAACCCCACTTCAACCCCAGTGAAATGTAATGTTTGCATCATGTATGCACCTAGGGTGATTAACCAACTTCCCCAGATAAAACATTGCATAAACATCATGCCTTTGAGCTATATTTTTATTCCCATAACAATCTCCACTGTTGGGGGATAGGATTAGAGTGGAATATAGGCAGCTATCTATATTCCACTTTTTCTTTAATTGATAAAAAGTTATAAACGTGCGATCACTTCACTAATAAGTTTTAAGAAGGTAGATTTTACGCGCTCTGCGGTTTCAATCACTTCATCATGGCTAAGTGGCTGTTCTAAAATCCCACAAGCCATATTGGTTAAGCATGAAATACCTATGGTGTCTATGCCTGAATGGCGAGCAATAAGTGCTTCTGGTACCGTTGACATGCCAACGGCATCAGCACCCAATGTTCTTATCATGCGAATTTCAGCCGGTGTTTATTACTTTTTTTACAGTAAGATAGCGATATTCCTTTTTAACTAGCGAAATAATTTAATAAAGGAAATAGCTATGCTATTGAAAAATTTAAAAGAACTTCAGTCTTCTAAGACATCAAAAGCATTAAAACTGAAAAGCCTTTATAAATTAATCGCAGAAAATGGCCCGATAAAAACAGAAACGCTGACTGAGTTAGCACAAATGAAACCGGCGACTTGTGCCCGATTACTTGACGAATTAAATGCTCTTGAATTAATTACAACTGCAGAATTAGGTGAGCCAACCGGTGGACGAAAACCTATTTTGTATAATATAAATACAGAAGGGGTGTTTTTAATCGGTATTGAACTAAGCAAGGTCTATTCAACAATTGTCTTAATGGACCTAAAGCTTAATATGTTAGATAAAATTAAAATCTCACCTGAACCTTATTTGTCTGCCTCTGAAATGACAGACAAACTATTGCCTAAAATTGATGCTTTATTATTAAAAAATAAAATTAATTATGAAAAGGTGCTGGGATTAGGGATCTCTATTGAGCATGTTGTTGAACATCAACTAGCTTCTGAATCTCTTGATGAAGAATTTCGTGAGTTAGAGATATTATTGCGTAAAAAAATTCCTACTTACGTAACAGTAGGGAGTGGCGTACATTTTGCTGCATTAGCTGAGTTTCGTTTATATTACCGCCAAAAAACACAACGGTTTTTATTTACATCTTGTGATACCGAAGTCAGAGGTTGTGCAATTATTGCTAACCAGTTTTTAACTGATACATCAGTAACGATGAATTGTTTTGGCCATATGACAATCGATGTAAAAGGGACTTTGTGTGAATGTGGCTCTTATGGTTGTTTAAATACACTCTGTTCTTTAGATGCTATAAAAAATAACGTTATTCATCAAATAAGACGAGGAAAAACCTCCTTATTAACATCGCTTGTTAGTGTTGATGATGAAATTAATTATCACACTATTTTTCAGGCAATTGAAATGCGTGATCCTTTGTGTATTGATGCATTAGAAGAAGCTGCTTATTACTATGGATTGGCTATTGCAAACTCTATTTTAATGCTACAACCTGATATAGTTGTGTGTGGCGGTACGTTAATTCCTAAATATACATTTTTTGATACCGTGAAAAAGACGATTGAAACTAAACTCGCACTTATCCCAAATATAAAAACAGAAGTTTATCCCGCAAGTCACGCTTATGAAATCGTGTCTCAAGGTGCAGGAGCAATGGTATTGGAACATTTAGTCAATTAATAAATGAAAAAGGCGCTGTAATATCAATTACAACGCCTTTTAGTTTTTTATTGTTGTTTGTTTTTACTGCTTAACCCTGGTGAGGTTACCTGCTAGGAGACAGGTTTATTGATATAGACTAACTTTTTACTGCAAACTTCTTTTATTTACCTCATTGTGAGGAAGGTGATTCTTTTTATTTTTGGTTTAATTTAAACTATCTCAACTAACATCCTATTGTTGTGACGTTACTTTACCCTGGTACTTTGTGCATTTGGGAGCCAATTATAAATATGCCTTACATACCTAGAGAAAAAATAGATTATCAATCCATTGGCTATCGACTACGAGCTTACCGTATAGCCTCTTCATTAAAAGCTGAAGATGTTGCAGAAAGCTTAGGTATTTCTCGTGCTGCCGTATATCGATTAGAAAAAGGTGAAATTGTTAAGATTGAAACTCTCGATAATCTTGCTAGATTATTAAATACTTCATTAACGAGTTTATTAGGTATTAATACCGAATATTACTCAAGTGCGAATGGTTTTTTCGAACGAATGCGCCAACTTGAGACTCAATCTTCACATATTTATACTCACTTCGAACCCTTTTCTTATTTATTAACTTCAGATTGTTATGATAAAACATTGGTTGAAATGCTAACAGAAGCATCACCTTTAAATCTTTTATCTGAAAAACAACAAGAAGTTTTATCTATTTTAAAAGAGCGTAAAAAACATCAATCCTTGCATTCACCTCATATTTATAACCTTATTAGCCAACAACAAATCGAGAAATTTCTTTATGTTGGTATGCTAGGTTCAGTTAATTTAACGAAAACATTGCAACAAGAAAGAAAACAGCGAGCAAAAAGCGAAATTCTTCATTTAATTGAAAAGCTAGAGCAAAAAAATAATTATCTTAATATTGCCATTATTTCAGATACTATGCCGTCTTTAACTTTCCAACTATTTTATCAAGATAAAGTACCTCTTTCTTTAGCCGTTAGCCCGTTCCGTTTAGGTGAATTTCCTAATGTCAGTACGGGCATTGCCACCGTAACTTCTTCAACTGAGGCGATATTTCAATATCAATCTCTCTTTGATAAATTATGGTTAAAAGCGACCAAAGGGGATGATGCAATTAACCTTTTAAAACAAATAGTCAGTCATTATTGATTTGCTAATGTACCTAATGTTTCTGCTAATAAATCTGCAGCGACAGCAATATCACTAAACTCGGTAAATTCATCAGGATGATGACTAATACCAGCAACTGAAGGTGTAAAGATCATCGCAGTTGGATAAAGCGACGCCATATTCATTGAGTCGTGGCCTGCACCACTTAACATGGTCATATAGTCGATATTGTGTTTTTGGCATAAGCTTTCAATAACTTGGCAAATTGAATCATCTAATTTAACTGGCGATTCAGCAGAAATTGGTTGAACATCAATAGCAACACCAAAATCTTTTTCTGCTTTTTCAACACTGTTATTTAAACGTTGTACAACACGCTGAATACTTTCAGTATCAATACCACGAATATCAACAGAGAATTTTACTTGTCCTGGAATGACGTTCATGGAGTTCGGAATAACGTTGAGTTTACCCACTGTACCTACAGTGCCATAAACGGCTTCAGTACAGGCTGCACGGTTGATATCGGTAATAATCCCCGCACTTGCCACTAATGCATCTTGACGTTGATACATTGGTGTTGCACCAGAGTGATCTGCATGACCATTAACAGTGACTGAAAAGCGTGTCGGTGCTGCAATACCATTAACAATACCAATGGTTTTCTTGTCATTTTCAAGGCGTTTACCTTGTTCAATATGAAGCTCAACAAATGCACTATAACGATCTTCTTTGACTAAACAACTATCCAAATTATCGTGCTGATAACCTAATGATTTCAAAACTTCAAAGAAGTTATTGCCATCATCATCTCTATTTTGCTCCCAGCGAGCTTTGTCAATTTTTCCTGTTAATACCTTACTGCCAATACATGAAAAGCCAAAACGGCTAGATTCTTCAGCACGAAAAACAACAAGCTCAAGGTCGCGTTTAAGTTGCTGTGGTTTGTATTGCATTAAGGCATAAAACCCAGCAATCACACCCAAGGCCCCGTCATAAGCACCACCTTGAGGTACGGTATCAAGGTGAGATCCAGTACCTACTGCAGGTAGTGAACGATCTTTACCTGGTAAGCGTGCGTAAAGTGTACCAATACCATCACGATAAACTTCAAGACCGGCTTCTTTCATTAAACCCGCAAGATACAGATGCGCGGCTTCATCTTCTTCGCCATAGGCAATACGAGTGATCCCTTTGACACTGTTATCTTTTTTATAAATTTGCATTGTTTCAATTAACGCTTTCATATCATTAATTGAATAATGAGTTGCTGTATCTTGTTGAGTCATAAGATAATTCTCCCGTGGTTTCTGTAATATCCCTTTGTCTAAAAAATGAGACAATTTAAGGATTAAAAAAGCCATCTTCAAAGATGGTCACTGTTTTTATGATCATTGCTTATTATATTTACTGCTGAAGCTATATTTCGTCAATGACAATTCAGGTGAATTTCATATTCTGTGAGATAGGTATTAATTAAAAAGAGATATATAGCGGGAGTATTTCTAAAATGAATTTAAATTGTATTATAAATGTTATAAAAGCGATCGCTTTTTATATTAAGCATATTTGAAATTATATTTTTAATTTAAAAATGAAAATAAGAATTATTATTGGTGATAAATTTTTTATTGGCGAATTATTTATAAGGTCTGGTAATAAAGATATTATTCGCTATAGCTGTCTTTTTTTTGCACTTTACCTTTGTATCTCACTAACATTTGGCAAAAAAAAAGTAATTTAAAAAAATAATAACGATTCTGTTAATATAAATGCAATTCACTTATATCATTGTGTCGGTATATATTTTAGTGAAAATATTGCAAAATATAACTCCACCATTTTTTATTTTTCTTATCTATTTCATAAGCATTATCTATATTTTTATCTGCAATAATGATATAAAATGAATTATCTAAAAATGAACTATTATTTTCCAATTTATCAATAGGTAATGTGGGGTTTGATTGAAGAAGTGAGTATGAGTAAATCATGGTAAAAGGAGAACTTTGTCCTAAATATTGTTCATCTTTATATAATACGACATAGACAGGTTCAGTTTCGGTAATATATAAATATATACCTATTGGATTTATTGGGTTTATTTTATATACGTAGGCCAGGTAAACTTTATTTTCTATTTTTTTAAAGAGTAAATATTTATTGAAAAATGTGACATGAGCAAGAAGAAAATACCAGAGTAAAATTAATAAAATAATAATTTTTTTTGTATTTTTCATAAATCATCTAACGAGATATTATTAATATCAATCTAGTGATATTAGGTGAAGGTTAAAATGTATTATAAGATTTTTATTGATAATAGATGTGCCAGATTTTTAATGAAAATATTGTAAAATAGCACTCCACCATTTTTTATGTTTTGTTGATATTAAATAATCATCTGTAAAAGAACCCCCATTTAGATAAAAATTATCATAATCCCCGTATTTCTTATCATATTCATATGTTTTTGGTAATACATTTTCTCCACCAAGAAGATGGATATTACTAGCTATAACAAATGGAGAACTTTGCCCAATATATTTGCCTTCCTTATCATAGAGAACGACAAAAACAGGTTGTTCATTAACTAACCAAAAGTAAATACCGAAAAAATTGATGGGGGCTGGATGATAATAAGCCGCTTGATAATGTTCATTTTTGAAGGATGCAGAATAAAGCCAGCTTGTAGTAAAAGTGACATGAGATAAAAAAAACCACCATAATAAAAAAAGAGTCAATAATGTATATTTAATTATTTTCATAAATCACCTGATAATGTTTAGGAGCATCTATCCAATAAACATCAGAGAAAACGATAAAATCGCCTCCCTCATTATTTTCATCTTGCCAGCGTCGAAAATCTCTATTAAAGACAGGAACATATCCTTTGTATTGTTTATATAGTGAACCCCATGAACCTGTTGTGTAGAGTGCCATATATTTATAAAGTTGACTAAAGGGTAGCACACCATCATGACTCCAAATAAGGCAATGGTCTCTATGGATTTAGGTCATGGTGATGGGCGAGGGCGTTATGTTGAGCGTGTTTATAATAAATTGGAAGTGAGTAATTAAATATATGTGTTATTTCAATTTGAAGATCTAGGTTTTTACCATGATCTTCAAATAAATTTAGTCATATGGAACAATTAAATATTTTTAATTTTCATTGAATTATCAGCCCCAATAGTTAATATAGTTTCATTACTTTTAGTTAATCTTATAAAGTCATTTCGGCCCAGTACTTTTAATAGTTTTCTAATTCCTCTTCCTCCCCGTGAAATATTTACTTTAGTACTTATTTTATCTGGATCTATATAGCTATTAAGACCATTAACAGAGCAAAGGGCATAGAAGCGAAGATTTGTTGAGTATTTTAAAAAAGTATTTTTTCTATCCGAATTTATCCAACCTATCATATCTAATATATCATCATAATGTTTACGTAAAAGATTACAGCTTGCATGAGCACCATAAATAGGGGTCTTATAATTGGGTTTTCCTGTATATGGATCATCATAATGAAATTTCCAAATTGCTTCATGATGGGATAATCGATTGCGTAATGTTTTAATTCTAACAAATGCCTCATGAATTGTTGAGCGTTCGTAACCCATTGGTGCATTTGGAAATACTATAGGCGTAAGATTTGGCCAAAGGAGTCTATATCCATGTGTATCTTCGTATATTGATGTGAGTAAATGAACCCAAAATCCAAAAGTTAAACCTGAAATAATTCTATCAGGGGTTGGTTTTTTTCCCTCTTTACTAATAAGCTCTTTAGCTTGTTGGACTAGATTTTCTTCTTTCACTTTTCGAGCTAATATTCTATTTCCATATTGATCTAATAAATAGCCATGAATATCTTGCCTGTGTTTAGTTAATGTAGCTCGCTTATATCGTTCAATCGGTTTTATTTTACTATTTCCTATATATCTAGGTAGGTCTGTAATCCAGTTATTATTAGGAGTCCATAATCCTTTAGAACCTTTTGGAGGATGAGATAAAATAGCTGAATTTATGGCATTTCTTAATGTGACTTCTAAACATTGAAAAGCGGGTAACATAGCGCCTGATAAGGCTTTATTCCAATGATAGGCTGCAATAACTTGAGAGGGTTGTACTTTTAAATGTTTCTCATAAATATCTAATCTACTTTTAGATATGTAATCAGAATATATCACAGATTTACTCCAAAAATTTATTGACAGGTGTTAGGTATGTATGGCTTAATCTTCATATTAAGGCGGAGTCGCCTCTTTGAGGTCTCTCGCGAAAAAAGTATTTTGGAAAAACCACCTTAGGGTGGTTTTTCTCGTTATAAAAACCGATATTTATTATTATATAAATAATCTATTATTATCATTGTATTCATATAAGAATCTATTTTTTCATTATTAATTTTTTAAAATAAACTTATTATAATTATTTTTTTCTAGAATCAGAAAGTATATCTCTAGAAAAAAGAGAACTAACCGTTATACCAGAAATGCAATTACCCCCTACTGATAATCAAATCATCGATATGGGTGATGCCTTTTGGCAGTGGCTCATTGAGGGTTGTGTAAATGGTCATCTCTCTATAAACCAACCTAATGCACAAATTCATATTATTGCAGGATATGTTTTTATCGTTACTCCCAATATTTTTTATGTGTTTTTAGCTGAAATGAAATTGCCTAAACAAGATAAAGGTAAGCTTCAAAAAGCCTTTGAGAGACTGAAATATCATCGTCATGATCGAGGCAATATGTTTACTTGTCGGCTCTTTCAAAATGAATTATTAGAAGGGCAATTTAAAAAATTAAGTGGTTATTTAATTCCAGCAAATAAAATATTCACAAGCAATAATAAGCCTGCTGAAAATCTATTACTGGTTGTTGTATAAAGATTTTACAATGAATTTGCAATGTGACATTTGCTTATTAAATTGTTTGGCGAAATATCCATCAGCGATAGAAAATAATAATAGTAATTCCACTAAAACAGTCTTGCTCCCATTGATTAATCACGGTATCTTTCACTCGCACCTGCAAAATCAGGTGTCGGGATTGGTCTCCTGCATTGATTATCTATTGGCGACATATTAATACGTTTCGTATTTTATTATGTTGTTCACACAGCTGTACCTCAATGGTGAGCTGGACGGTGGCATCGCAAGATGCGCCAGTGTCCAATAGAGCTGGTAAGGCCAACTCCGTTCAGTTCACCACCAGTAAGATTGGCCTCTTCAGTGGTGAATTTAATAATCATCTATTGGAGGCGGTCTTATGACTACAACCCCTAACCCAACTCATCCATTACTTACTATTCAGTTCAATTCCACAACAGATTTCATAACACTCGTTGATTATTGCGATACTTTTGTAGATGCATTGATTAATAGTGAAGAACTCTCCATTAAAATGGCGTTATGTTGCCGTCTTAATGCCTGTTTAACACTCTTGCAATCGACGTTAGACGAGCCTATTCCTCCTCATTTGGTGCAATGTTTTATTACTAATAAAACACCGCCAAGCCTTCCTCGTTTTGATTTTGAATGTACTGAGCTTTGCCAGCATTGCATTACGCTGACTCAATTTCTTGCCGAGTTAGGTTTCTCAAATGAGAAAGGAAAAAGTCTTATTTGGTTATTGAATGATTTAATTAATTACTTTGTTGCTGAAATGCGAGCACCTAGATGGTTACGTACTCTTAATGGGGTGGAACCTCTTGATAAGGTAATGGTATGACTTTTAAACAGGAGCAACAAAAAAGTCATCATTTAAAGTCTTATGGTTGTTATTTGATGGTTTGTTCGTTTTGTATCAGCGATAACAGCACCTATTGTCGTGTTTTACTGATTGTTGTAAATGAGCATGTTATGGATGACATCACTTTTGAGTTTCTTATTGAGCAGTATTTTTATTATAAATTATTACGTCCTACGACAATGAGAAGTTATCGTAAGGTTCTTCGTACATTTGAAGAATTTACCTCGTTAAATCCTGCTCAGATTGATCAATTAACTGTTCTGCAATGGCGACATCTTGTTTTAGGTGACAATAAGCGCTCAAGTAGAACATGGAACAATAAAGTGACTCATATGAGAGCATTGTTTAATTTTGGAATAGAACAAGAATTATTACCCCATAAAAAGAATCCTTTTAATGGTACGGTAGTTCGTGCAGGAGCAAAAAGAAAAAAGTTCTGACTAAATCACAGATGGATGATATGTACCGTCGAATGACACACTATCTAGAACTTGAAGAAAAGCAAGGTTATGGCTACGTGTGTGATGGGCGAAAAAATGCATTATATCCAGCGTGGTTTTGGATGACGGCAATGAATGTGTTTCGTTACACCGCCATTCGTCAAGGGCAACTTCTGCATATTAGGTTGGGAGATATTAATCTTGAAGAGAAGTGGATCCATCTATGTGAGGAGGGCGCTAAAAATCATCGTGAACATCGGGTACCGATTGTTTCCGCATTATACCCATCACTAGAAAATTTAGTGAAAGAAGCACAAAAGGTAGGTGTAGAACTGACAGATCAAGTATTCAATGTTGGATGGTTTGATTTAATGAAAAGAAAGAAACATCCCAAGACGATGGGATAATACCCGTTACGTTCATTTTTCAAGCGCTTATCAGCGGAATGTAATTTCATTGTATCACCTCACCGTTTTCGACATACCGTCGCAACGCATATGATGCAATCACCAGAACGTAATCTTTATGTTGTGAAAAGGCTGTTAGGACATGCCAGCATTACATCGACATTAGAATACATTGATGAAAGTGTTGATAATTTGCGAGATATACTTGAAGCGGAATTGATGTGATGAAAATAACAGGAGGAGTATCAAGATTTGACAGTGATTAGGAAAGAAAGTAAAAGTTACAAATAAAAAAAAACAGCCTTGGTATGAACAAGACTGTTTAATTTAAGAGTTCCAACATAAAGTGACAATGTCAAATTATATTTTCAACTCTTGATTGCCCTCTCAGTTAGTTAACTAACTGACGAACAAATGAAAGATGGTGCCCGAACTCGGAATCGAACCAAGGACACGGGGATTTTCAATCCCCTGCTCTACCGACTGAGCTATTCGGGCAACGGGGCGTATTAAACCCGATATCGCTTTGCTCGTCAACGTTATTTATCACAAAACTGTTTGATTGCTGTTTTTTTAAACTTATTGGTTAATAAAACACTATTTATCGCGAAAAAAGAGCAAAAACGAAGTTAAGCATAGTTTGTCGTAGCTAGAATTATGGTAACAAAAAATACAATAAGACGGTTTATTGGATCGTAATAACAAACAAAGCTTACCCAAATTGATTGAGTAAGCTTTGTTTCTTTTGACTTAATAATAATTAACGATAGTTGCGTTGAGCTGTACTGACTTTTTCAAGATAACGACGAGATTGGTCGGCAGGGTGCTTATTACGTAACGTGGTATACACTTGCGTAGGCTCTAAGTTGTTAATCATGGCCGCTGCTTGTTTCTTATCACTATGGAATATGCGTAAGACGCTGCCAGCACCCCCATTGTAAGCCTGTATAACGGCATAACGGCGCGAAATAGGATCTTTAATATCACCAAGGTAGCTGTTTTGCAGTATTGAAATATAAGCAGCACCTGCATCGATATTATTAGCAGGATCAAACAAGTAACTACGGCTTGGTTGTCCTGATTTACCTTGCATGCGGAATACATCTCTTCCTGCCGTTGCTGGCATAATTTGCATTAAACCTAATGCGTCTGAACTACTGACAGCATAAGGGTTAAAACTTGATTCAATTTGCATAATAGCTAGGATAAGCGATGGCTCAACACCATATTTAGCTGCTGCTTGTTGGACTAATGGTAAATATTTATGTGCACGTTTATCAAGGTGATTAGGGACTAAATTAATGGTGACATACCAAATTGTATTTATACCAGATTGGCGTTTTTGTAATTTATTGGCAATCAGATAATCAGCAAACTTATTGGCTCGCCATTCCCAGCGTATAGGCTGCCCTGTATTATCAAGAACCTGCCCGGATAAAAAAGGTTCTGTACTGTGAGGGATGTTATTGACATCAGAATAGAGGTCGATAGAGCCTGGATCTTCCCCCATTAATAATGTAGTGACAATCGCCTTATGTAATTGGAATTGAGGAGCGTCACCACCTAATGTTTCTATCGTGATGGTACCCGCTTCAAAGTTAATATGGCTACGGGTTTTATAAGCGTCAGTATATTTTACGTAGTCTTTAGGACCGGCTATTAAAACTTCCTTCATCCCCCAAATCATTTCGATATTATTGGCAAATTGCCCCATAAGAATATCGAACGCATTGGTGTTCTTTGCGTAATCGGGTTCAAATGTTTTAGGGGGTTGGCTACTACATGAAATGAGTAGTGGGGCGATAATTAGCAAGAGAAGGATTTTTTTCATGGTCAATTGCATCGCTATGGTGAATAAAATACCAGAGCCTTAAAGGCTCTGGAAAAGTGAATATTATTTTTCAGGTGGGGTGTAGCCGTCAATATGAACATCATGACCTTCAAATAAAAACCGTACCATTTCTTGTTCTAATAGTTTGCGATCTTCTGGGTTCATGGTGTTGAGTTTTTTCTCATTGATCAACATCGTCTGTTTTGTCATCCACTGAGTCCATGCTTCTTTTGAGATCTCATTGAAAATGCGCTTTCCAATTTCTCCTGGGTACAACTGAAAATCAAGTCCATCAGCTTCTTTGTTTAGGAAAGTACAAAAAATAGTTCTGCTCATAATACGTCCTCAATATCGCAGGGATTAGCTTAGGCTAATTGTCTAAGTAAATTCTCTACAGGCGCCGCTAACCCAACGGTTGCAGGTGTCTGTAAGTTATACCAAAGTCCTTTTTGCTCCTCCATCATAGAGGTAAACGCTGAGAGTTTTACGCAAATTGGCACAATATCTAAATGAAAGTGACTAAAAGTATGTCGAAATGAAATCAGTTGTTCTGATTCATTATTCTCAAGTCCATGCTCAGTTAGCCACAGTTCTAAAAGCGCTTTTGTCTCAAACTGAGGAAAGGCAAATAACCCCCCCCATATTCCTGCTGGTGGTCTTTTATCCAACCAAACAAGATTATCATATTGTAAAATAAGAAAATAAGTTGTTTTTTCTGGGATGACTTTTTTCGGTTTTTTCCCAGGATAATCCGCCCAATTGTTTTGAGCATAAGCGATACAGCCAGTATTTAGTGGACATAGTTCACATTTAGGTTTGCTTCTAGTACAAACCATTGCACCTAAATCCATCATTGCCTGATTAAAATACTCGACACCTACAGTTGGGGTGACGTTTTCGCTGATCTCCCACAACTTATTTTCAACTTCTTTTTTACCTGGCCAGCCTTCAACGGCATAACAACGAGCTAAAACACGTTTCACATTACCATCAAGGATTGGGTAAGGTTTTTTCAGTGATAACGATAAAATAGCACCAGCGGTTGAACGTCCAACACCCGGTAAAGCACAAACGTCCTCAAAGGTATCAGGAAAGTACCCTTGATGTTTATCTACAATGTGTTGTGCTGCTTTATGCAAGTTTCTGGCTCTTGCGTAATAACCAAGGCCCGTCCATAAATGAAGTACTTCATCTAATGGTGCTTTAGCTAACGCTGCGACATCAGGAAAACGTGAAATAAAACGCTCAAAATAAGGAATAACCGTTGCAACTTGGGTTTGTTGCAACATTACCTCAGATAACCAAACGTGATAAGGCGTTTTTTCTTGCTGCCAAGGGAGCGTTTTACGCCCATATTTATGATACCAATTGAGTACGACTTGCGAAAATTGCAGTGCTTCCATCATGTTTTATTTTATTAACTCATGTTCTGATTAAGGTAAGATTGCACCACAGTGAGAATAAACTGTAAACACTCTTAATATTTATCTTATAGAGTGATGCTTCTATAAGTGACTCTTGCTAAACTTAGGGATCTTTGGATAATGTCGGTTAAGTTTATACCATAGCGACATTATAACGATTTTAAGTAAATAATTGGCCTAACGACTGACAGTATTAGACATGATCAAGAATGTAATTTCTCCGGAATTCAATGAAGAAGGGCGTGCTTTACGGCGCGTTCGTAGTTTTGTTCGTAGACAAGGCCGTTTAACTCCTCGTCAAGAGCAAGCATTAGAAATACAGTGGCCTATTTTTGGCATTGAATATCAATCGGAACCCATCGACTTCAGTCAGGTTTTTGGACGCGAAGCACCTGTTATTTTGGAAATAGGCTTCGGCATGGGCGCATCGCTCGTGACTATGGCAAAAGATACGCCAGAAAATAATTATTTCGGTATTGAAGTGCATGCACCTGGTGTGGGTGCCTGTCTTGCAAGTGCTGAAGAAGAACAATTAACTAATTTGCGAGTCATGTGCCATGATGCGATTGAAGTACTCAATCACATGATCCCAGATAATAGTTTAAAAATGGTTCAGTTATTCTTTCCTGATCCATGGCACAAAGCGCGCCATAATAAGCGCCGTATTGTTCAAGTGCCTTTTGCAGAATTAATTTTAAAAAAATTAACGTTAGACGGTGTTTTTCATATGGCGACAGATTGGGAACCATATGCAGAACATATGCTTGAAGTGATGACAAGTGTTGAAGGCTATCAGAATTTGTCAGATACTCAGGATTATGTACCACGACCAGAAACACGCCCAGTGACTAAGTTTGAGAAACGTGGTCATCGTTTAGGGCATGGTGTATGGGATCTTATGTTTAAGAGGGTAAAATAATGGCTAAACAACGTAGTCGCCGTTTACGCAAAAAAATGCGTATCGATGAATTTCAGGAATTAGGTTTTTCAGTTAAATGGACTTTCCCAGAAAATACCCCAATTGAGGAAGTGGATCGCTTTGTTGATGAACTGATCCTCAAAGTTATTGAGCCAAATGGGCTGGCATTTGATGCAAGTGGTTACCTGAGCTGGGAAGGCTTAATCTGCTTACAACAAATTGGTAAATGTACAGAAGAGCATCGCCAATTAGTCGAAAACTTCCTAAAAGAGAATAAAATGCAAGATGTACAGACCTCTGAACTATTTGACGTTTGGTGGGACTGATAGAAAGTTATACATTTAGCAAATAATTACAAGGGCATCCAAAAGGATGCCCTTGTCTGTCTGGGGAAGGGACTGTGACTACAACGTTATCTAACGCATTACTGTCAGATATTTTGCAACAAATTCGCCCATTAATCGGGCAAGGAAAAGTCGCGGATTATATCCCCGCGTTAGCCCAAGTATTGCCAGAACAGCTTGCTATGGCTGTTTATACGGTGGATGGTGAACTCTATCAATCCGGTATGGCAGACAAGCGCTTTTCTATTCAATCCATTTCTAAAGTGCTTAGTTTGACACTTGCTTTAACTCGTTATGAAGAAGATGAAATTTGGCAACGAGTAGGAAAAGAGCCTTCAGGTCTGCCTTTTAATTCCTTAATACAATTAGAGATGGAAAAAGGGATACCTCGGAATCCTTTTATTAATGCGGGCGCTATTGTTATCACTGATATGTTGCAGTCTCGATTAAGTGCACCAAAGCAAAGAATGTTAGAAGTTATTCGCTTTTTAACTGATGCTCCTGATATTTGTTATAACTCAGTGGTTGCAAAATCAGAGATGGAACATCTTAGTCGAAATGCATCAATTGCTTATCTGATGAAATCTTTTGATAATTTTGAGAATGATGTTATCACGGTGCTGGAGACTTATTTTCACTATTGTTCAATAGAAATGAGTTGTACTGAATTAGTTCGATGTTTTAGTTATTTAGCTAATCAGGGCGTAAGTGTTGGGAATAAAAATCAGATTATTACGCCAAGACAAACCCGACAAATAAATGCGTTAATGTTAACTTGTGGTATGTATGATGGTGCCGGTGAATTTGCATTTCGTATTGGGATCCCAGGAAAATCAGGTGTTGGAGGTGGCATTATTGCTGTTGTTCCTGATGCTTTTACCATTGCAGTTTGGTCACCAGAGCTGGATAAATCAGGTAACTCATTAGCAGGTTGTGCAGCACTTGAATTATTAGCAAACAAAGTAGGGCGCTCGATTTTTTAGCCATGTTTTCAGGAGAGTTGTTATGAATTTAAGAAATGTTGCTGTAGCACTGTTTTTTGTTGCAGGCTCTGCCAATGCATCCCCCAGTTTTGATTGTGCTGTAATGCCAAAAGATGATTTACGCATAACCTCTGAATTTGTTGAAGTTGCTGGTTCACAGGGTTTAATGGTCATTTATCCCAATGGCACATTACTCCAAAATGAAAAAAGCGCCACATTGACGCCACAACAACAAGAGTTAGCAAGAAAGTATCAAGCCACAGTTAGGCGAGACGTACCTTGGCTAAGAACTGAAACAGGGATAAAACTGCAAGATTCTCGCAAAGTGCTCGATAAAGTGGTCATTGAAGCTTTTGGTAAAGAAAGCAATATCCTCAATAGATTAAGTAGATTAGAGAAAGATCTCAATCAACAAATGGATAGAGTGGTTAGCATAGAACCAAATAACATCACTTTTCATGCTCAAGCGATTAAAGAAGTTGAAGCCAAAGGCCGTGAAATCGTAGAGAGTAGCCTTGGTGGTATGCTGCAAGACAGTATTAATGAATTAGGGAAAAAACAGTTATTAGCGGCTGCTGGTGGCGACAGTAAAAAAGCCTTAGGTGGATTATTAGGAAGCTTAGATGGTTTCCAAAAAATCATAGATCAGGAGTGGAAACAGCAAGAAGCTGCATTTACTCAATTTGGTCAGCAAGCTTGTAGCAAAATAACTCAAATGGAAAATCAACATATCGAACTTATTAATTCGTTAAAAAATAATTCATCAAACATTAATAAATAATAGCATTATATCCCTTGTAGTTAATAAGCTTTATAAATTGTGAGCTCACAACAATTGAAAATAATAATGAAAATCATTCCTATTCAATTGACTTGTGAGATGAGCTGTTTACAATGCCCTGTTTGAGTATTCCACTTAAACAGGGCAAAGTTAATGAAGAAGATCCTTCCTTTAGTTATCGCATCTATCCTTTCTGTAACGAGTTTCTCTGCGTTAAGCAAAACGCCAACTGAATATCAACCTAACCAAGTTATTAGTCAGCAGAATGACAAGATGGTGATTAAACATCTGTTGGGTGAAACAACCGTCTCTAAGGATCCATCAAAAGTGGTTCTTTTTGATTTTGGTCTCTATGATTCTTTAGTTCAGTTAGGTTTAGCCGATAAAGTGGTTGGGTTACCGTTAGGTAATGCTCCTGCTTATATTAAAGGTAGTATTGCAAGTAACGTTGCTAATGTCGGTGGCATGAAAGCGCCTGATTTAGAAAAACTAGCTGAAATTAAACCTGATTTAATCATTATTACGGGGCGCCAAGGCGCATCTTATGAAGCCTTAGCGAAAATTGCACCTACT
This sequence comes from Proteus vulgaris, assembly GCF_023100685.1. NCBI lineage: Bacteria > Pseudomonadati > Pseudomonadota > Gammaproteobacteria > Enterobacterales > Morganellaceae > Proteus > Proteus vulgaris. The sequence continues at coordinate 1,000,629 of NZ_CP090064.1, forward strand.
GTTAATTTAGGGACTAATAGCACTAATTATCTCAACTCAGTTGAGTCTAATATCAAATTATTAGGTGAGCTATTTGATAAACAGCAAGCGACTCAAGAACAAATTGCTAAATTAAATGCCGTTATTGAGCAAGCTCAGAAAAAAGCCACTGGATCTGATAAAAAAGTATTAGTGTTGATGCATAACGCCGGCAATTTGATGCCTAATAGTCAAAGTGTTGTTTATGATGTTGTTAAGGCAAAAAGGGCCGAATTACCACCTGTTGCAGAGGAAGATAAAGGTAAACGTCGCGTAGTTACATCAGAAATGATCGCAAAAGCTAATCCAGATGTTATTTTTATTGTGGATCGTAGCGAAGCGATTGGCGCGGGCAAATTAGAACAAACTGCATTTGAAGATGACGCTATAAAAACAACTTCAGCCTATAAAAATGGCGGTATTGTTTATCTGCAGGCTGATCTTTGGTATCTCTCTGGTGGTGGTTTAGATAGCTTAACTAAACAAATTGAAGCAGTAGAGAATGCGCTTTAATTGATTAATCTTTAAGGTTTGTTATTAAAGAGAAATGCCCAACTGAGAATAACAGTATGGGCATTTTTTTAAGCTAGCTATTTGTGAAATCAGCAATATTAAAGAAATAGTTCAAGCAATGAGTTGAGGAACAGTTTGCCATGAGGTGTAATTTGCCAGTGAGTGTCTGTTTCACTGATATAACCTAAAGCCAAAGCTTCGTCTATTTGATGGCGAATAACTTCTTCAGAAAGCCCCGTATAATCGCTGAAATCTTGTCTTGGAAATGCTTCTAATAGACGAAAACGGTTCATAAAAAATTCAAATGGACGATCATCATTATCAACAAAATGTTGCTGGTCGAGATAACGGCCTTCCATAAAACCTTTAGGGTGCTTGGTTTTTACTGTTCGCATGATGCGACCATCTTCAAAGCTTATTTTCCCATGAGCACCACAACCAATACCTAAATAATCGCCAAAACGCCAATAGTTTAAGTTGTGCTCGCATTGAAAGCCCGGTTTGCAATATGCTGATGTTTCATATTGTTGATAGCCTGCGGCTGTCAATAATTTATCGCCTTCTGAGAAAATATCCCACAACATATCGTCGTCAGGTAATTTAGGCGGACGGGAACCAAATTGTGTATTGGGTTCAATGGTTAATTGATACCAAGACAAATGTGGTGGGGATAATTCTATTGCTTGCTGTAAATCCGAAAGCGCTTGAGATAATGATTGGTCTGGTAATCCATGCATTAAATCTAAATTAAAGCTACGTAAGCCTAATTCTTTGGCTAAACGAGCTGCATTTTTAGCTTCATCTGCATCATGAATGCGCCCTAAGCGAATAAGTTTATCATTACCAAAACTTTGCACGCCAATAGAAATACGATTTACGCCAGCACGTTGGAATCCGGCAAAGCGCTCAGCTTCTACGGTTCCCGGATTCGCTTCCATGGTAATTTCTGCATTCGGGCTAACAGCTAGGCGTTCTTTAACGCCATAAAGCAAATCAGCCATTGATTCAGCACTTAATAAACTCGGTGTTCCACCACCAATAAATATCGTTTGAACTTCACGAGAACCAATATGAATAAGATCAGCATCTAAATCATTGAGTAAATGTTGCACATATTCTTGATGCGGTACTTCACCTTTTAGTGTGTGTGAATTGAAATCACAATAAGGGCATTTTTGTACGCACCAAGGAATATGAATGTATAGACTTAATGGGGGCAACTTAAGCATTCTTAAGGGCATCCAACATTAATTTAAGTGCTTTACCACGATGCGAATGCTGATTTTTTTGCTCTTTAGTTAATTGCGCTGCAGTGCAATTTAACTCTGGAACAAAGAAAATAGGATCATAGCCAAATCCACCTTCACCGTGCATTTCTTTACTTAATACACCATGCCAAATACCGTGGAAAATCAGAGGAGTTGGATCGTTCTCATGGCGCATATAAACTAATACACAATTAAATTGTGCTTGGCGTTTTTCAGTAGGTATTTCTTTCATTGCATCAAGCAATTTATCCAGATTTTGCTGATCGTTTGCATCCACACCCGCATAGCGCGCTGAGTAAATCCCTGGAGCACCTCCCAAAGCATCAACCGAAATACCTGAGTCATCGGCAATTGCAGGTAAACCAGTCACTTTTGCTGCATGACGCGCTTTAATCAGTGCATTTTCAACAAAAGTTAGGCCCGTTTCTTCAACAGAATCAACACCAAGCTCTGTTTGAGCAACAATATCTAAACCAAAATCAGAAAGCAAAGAGGCTAGCTCTTTGACCTTTCCCGGATTTCCTGTTGCGAGAACTACTTTTTGCATGAGTGTTATCCTTAGTAAAGCGTTACGCTAAGTAGCCATTGTAAAACATCTACACGCAGATAATTCAGGGCGTAAAGCACAAGAATAACAATCATTGCAGAGAAATCTAAACCACCCATTGCCGGAATGACACGACGAATAGGAGCCATTAAAGGTTCTGTTAATTGAAATAAAAGATGATCAATTGGATTGCGACCTTGGCTTACCCAACTAAGGATTGCGCGGATAATGATCAACCAGAAAATCATCTTACCTGCCGCTGTGAGCAGTTCAATAAAGGCAAATGGGAACATTAAAGAGAAAGGAATAGATGTTCCTGATAAGTAAGATGGAATAATAATACCAAGCAGAATTAATATATAGGCTAATAAGACTGAAGCGGTATCAATAGGGCCAATAGAAGGGATAACACTTCTTAATGGGCGAACAATTGGCTGTGTGATCTTGACGATAAATTGTGAGAAAGGATTATAAAAATCAGCTCTGACACATTGCATCCAGACACGTAGTAGAAGTACGGATGTGTAGAGTTGAAGAAGAGTCAGAATGACGAAATTTAAAAAATTCATTAGTTGGCCCTGATGAAATTAAAATAGTTTTTCCATTTCTTGCGCGCGTTTAATCGCAGCTTGCATGGCAGAAGCGACGTTTTCAGGTAATTTACCTTCATAAAACTGCATAAGTGCAGCCGCTGTCGTTCCACCTTTTGATGTTACCTGCTCGCGTAAAGTTGAGAAAGGTAGCATATGTTGTTTTTCAGCTAAGGCTGTAGAACCACTTGCTGCTTGTTGCACTATGGCTCTTGCTACATCAGGTGAAAAACCTAAACGTTCAGCTTCTTGTTGCATTGATTCCATAAACAAGAAGAAATAAGCAGGTGCACTACCAGCAACGGCGATAATATCATTGATGGCAGATTCTTGCTCTACCCAAACGGTTGTTCCGACACTTTTCATTAATTCATCGGCAAACTGTTTATCTTGAGATGAAAGTGAATTGTGCGCAAACATACCACTTAAGCCTTTACCTACCAGTGCAGGAGTATTTGGCATAATACGAACGAGTTGTAATTGAGTTGCGAAATAGTCGTTATATCGTGTAGCAGGAATGCCTGCTGCGATAGTGAGGACTAACTTTTTACTCATATCAATATTTTGTAAGGGCTTACAAACTTCTTCCATCATTTGAGGTTTTACAGCCAGTATAATGACATCCGCTTTTTTCACTGCGTTAATATTGTCATTAGTGCTATGAATACCAAACTCTTTCTCTAAAGGTTCTCTGCGAATGGCGGAAGGTGAGCTGACGGTGATTTTATTTGCTGGATATCCACCTTGAATCAATCCTGCAATGATAGCTTGAGCCATATTTCCAGCGCCAATAAATGCGATGTTACGATGTTCCATATAAACCTCTATTTTTACTTAGTCGCGTAATCTCTTGCGCCAAAAATTGCTGTACCAATACGAACGAGTGTTGAGCCACAAGCAATAGCCGCTTCCATATCACTCGTCATTCCCATAGATAATGTATCTATGTTGGGATATTGAGATTGTAATTGTTTAAATGCGAGATGCATTTTCTCTAACACTTCAACTTGTTTGTCATAATTGCTTTCAGGTGCAGGGATCGCCATTAATCCGCGTAATTTAATGCCTGAAAGAATAGAAATTTGTGCTGCTAGCCCATCAAGTTCAGTCAGATTAATACCTGACTTACTGTTTTCATCGCTAATATTGATTTGAATAAGGACATTTAATGGTGGCAATGAGTCAGGACGTTGGTCACTTAATCTTTGAGCGATTTTTAATCTATCAATGGTATGGCACCAATCAAAATTTTCAGCAACAAGGCGCGTTTTATTTGACTGTAGAGGACCGATAAAGTGCCAAATTAAAGCGTGGTTATCAGCAAAATAATGGATTTTATCAACACCTTCTTGGACATAGTTTTCACCAAATTCAGTTTGTCCACACGCGATTGCTTTTTCGATATCGCTCGCAGGTTTTGTTTTACTTACTGCAAGTAGTGTTATTTCTTCTGAAGAACGGCCGCATTTCTGCGCTGCTGTGTCAATGTGAGACCTGACATTGACGAGATTCTGTTTAATAGTATTCATGGCAACTCAGGAGATAATAAGATGAAAATGGAAAATTTAATTGCGTATAGTGTAAAGCATAACGCCTCTGATCTGCATCTTTGTTGTGGCGATGTACCACGATTACGGATCAATGGAATACTTTATCAACAAAATCAATGTAAACCTATCACATCCGATAGTCTACTTGCGTGGTTCAGGCCTTTTTTGAATGATACCCAAAAGCAAACTTTTGAGAATGAAGGGCAGATTGATGCAGCACTTACGTTGCCTTGTGGGCAACGGCTTCGTATTAATTTGTTTCGCCAACAAAAAGGTGTTTCAGCAGTATTAAGAATAATTGAAACACAAATCCCTTCTTTAGATAAACTTCGAGTACCCAAGTCGGTTTCAACATTATTAGATAACTATTCTCATGGGCTTATTTTAGTTACTGGGGCTACAGGCAGTGGCAAATCATCGACATTAGCCGCGATGATCAATCATTTAAATCAATATCAACGTCAGCATATTTTGACATTAGAAGATCCAATCGAATTTATACATAGCAATAAACAAAGTGTTGTTCAGCAACGAGAGGTTGGGCGCGATGTGCAAAATAGCGCAAGTGCAATAAAGGGGGCTTTACGTCAAGATCCAGACGTTATTATGCTAGGGGAATTAAGAGATGCACAAAGCATTAAGTTAGCATTAACCGCAGCCGAAACAGGGCATTTAGTTCTAGCTACTTTGCATACTCAAGGTGCAACACAAACACTTGAGCGTGTTACTAACGTATTTGCAGGTAATGAGCGTCAATGGATTTCATCACAATTAGCATGCAGTTTGAGGGCGATAATTTCACAAGAGTTGGTACCTTCAACTGACGGTGGGCGGGTGGCATTATTTGAAATAATGCAGGTTACGCAGGGCATTTCGCATCTTATTAGAGAAGGGAAATATCACCAAGTAACAACATTGATGCAAACGGGTAGTGAATATGGCATGCAAACCTTCATGTTAAGTCGCCAACAACGTCAACATGAAGGATTAATTCAACGAGATTAATTGATTAAGAGCGAGATTAATAAGAATAGTCGTTTTACATGACTGGTATTTGTTAGCATTGCTGTTCAAACCAGCTTTCAAGAATAATAACGGCAGATGTTGCATCCACACTGCCTTTATCTAATGAACGATAACCACCACGCTCAAAAAGGTGAGCACGAGCCTCAACGGTACTAAGGCGTTCATCATGTAAGGCAATTTGTACACCAAATCGACCATGGAGGCGATTTGCAAACTTTTTAGCTTGTGTTGTGACTAATTGTTCCGTGCCATCCATATTAAGAGGTAAACCCACAATGACTAAATCAGGTTGCCATTCTTTTATGATTTTTTCGATCTGAGACCAATCAGGAATGCCGTCTTTGGCTTTAAATGAAGCTAAAGGTCTAGCAGTTCCTGTGACTTCTTGACCAATAGCTGCACCAATACTTTTAGTGCCAAAATCAAAGCCCATTACAGTTCTGTTTGACATTATGCGTGACCCGCTATAGGTGAAATAGTATGGATATTAATCCCAATTAATTCAGCAGCTTTATGCCAACGTTCAGCAATGGGGGTATCAAAAATAATTTGAGGCGATGCTTCAACTGTAAGCCAACTATTTTCTAAAATCTCTTTTTCTAATTGGCCTTGTTCCCAACTGGAATAACCTAAAGAGACCAATGTTTTTTCTGGTTGTCTTGCTGTGCCTAAGGTTTCTAATACATCTTTAGATGTTGTGATCATGGTGCTATCACTGATTTTTATGCTAGAGCTAAAACCTGACATCGGAGTATGTAAGATAAAACCATGCTCTTCTGCAACTGGGCCTCCTGACATCACAGGTTTTTGTAAGCTAATCGCTTCATCTCTGTCTGTTGAAAAAATTTCCAGTTGATCTAATACGCCTTCCACTGAGATATCTTCGATAGGTTTATTAATAATTAAGCCCATCGCACCGTTTTCATTATGTTCGCAAACATAGACGACCGAACGCTCAAATAACGGATCGCTCAATGAAGGCATAGCAATAAGAAAATGGTTAAGTAAATTCATAATAGTAATACTGTTCCCTGATCATTTTTAGTAAAAAACCTAGCCCTTTTATACATTGTATTTCTTAATGTACACCACTTATTTATATGTAGGGGCTAGGTTCAGACTTTTAAACCCTTTAGCGAGAGTGATTAAAAGTTAGTTTTTCTTGTTTAGGCGTACTTCAATTGCATCCATTAGCATGCCTGTTACAGACACATCAGGATACGCTGCTTCAATTTCACGCGCACAAGTTGGGCTTGTGACGTTAATTTCAGTCAAGCGATCGCCAATAACATCTAAGCCTACAAAAATAAGGCCTTTTTGCTTGAGGATAGGTGCGACTTGACGTGCAATTGCCCAATCACTTTCTGTTAATGGACGAGCTTCACCGCGACCACCAGCCGCTAAATTGCCACGAGTTTCCCCTTTTGCAGGAATACGTGCTAAGCAATAAGGTACAGGTTCGCCGTCTACAACAAGAATGCGCTTATCACCATCAACAATTTCAGGTAAGAAGTTTTGCGCCATACAGAAACGATGACCATGGTCTGTGAGTGTTTCGATAATAACACCTACGTTAGGATCGTCTTTTTTCAAGCGGAAAATAGATGCGCCACCCATACCGTCTAATGGTTTGAAGATCACATCGCCATGTTTTTCATGAAAGGCACGTAAATGTTTAGCTTCACGGGTAACTAAGGTATCTGGTGTTAAAGTTGGGAACCATGCTGTAAAGAGTTTTTCGTTACAGTCACGCAAGCTTTGTGGCTTATTAACAATGAGTGTTCCCATATCTTCTGCGCGCTCTAAAATATAGGTTGCGTAGATGAACTCGGTATCAAAAGGCGGATCTTTACGCATTAAAATAGTATCAAGTTCACCTAAAGCAATATCCTGCTCTTGACCAAATTCAAACCATTTTTCTGGGTTTTCTTCTACGCTGAGTAAACGAGTATGAGCGCGTGCTTCACCTTGGTGTAGGTAAAGATCGTTCATTTCCATATAATGAATTTCCCAACCACGGCGCTGTGCTTCTAATAGCATGGCAAAGCTGGTGTCTTTTTTGATTTTGATGGATGAAATTGGATCCATCACAATACCTAATTTAATCATTACTTCTCCTTTATCCCAGATCGCCGAACCGAACCTGCAAAGCGGTGATTGCGGTGAGCGCTGTTGTTTCAGTTCTTAATACACGAGGACCTAATAAAATATCAGTAAAATGGTGCTCTGTTGTCATGGCAATTTCTTCGGGGGAAAGCCCACCTTCAGGGCCAATCAATAAGCGCACTTTTTTAACAGGTAAGGGTAAGGTATTAATACTTTGGTTTGCTCTAGGGTGTAAATTGAGTTTTAAACTATCATCATTTTGAGCACACCATTCTTCTAATGACATCACTGGCATCAATTGTGGAAGCGTATTTCTACCACACTGTTCACATGCCGAGATAATAATTTTTTGCCATTGTTGATGTTTTTTCTCTAAACGGCTTGGATCTAGTTTAACACCGCAGCGTTCTGAGATCAGTGGTGTAATTGTATTTACACCTAGCTCTACTGATTTTTGAATAGTAAACTCCATTTTCTCACCTCTAGACAATACTTGCCCTAAATGGAGATCGAGAGGGGATTCTTTATCATCAACAATGCCTTCATTTACTTGCACTGTGACTGATTTTTTTGTGCTTTCAATGATTTCAGCATCAAACACTTGGTTTGAACCATCAAACAATGCCAGTTTTTGTCCTGTAGACATTCTTAATACACGCCCAACATGATTAGATGCTTCGTCATCTAATGTTGTTTGTGTGCCTGTTGTGAGTGGTTCTGGATGATAAATGCGAGGAATACGCATAACGTGAAACCCTTACGTAAAAGATGGTTAACCGTGATAAATAAAATATGTGATATGCATCATACGCATGACATTATGGCATGCAAGTTATCACTTTACTTTTGTCGTTATTATAGCGTGAATTTTCTTGCGAGTTTTGTCTCAAAATTTCATGTTTTTAGGGTGATTATAAAAGAAATTCTCGGTGTTCGATTTATTCTCTTATACAGTTAGCTAATAGGAGTTTTGAAAAACAAAGGATTGATATTTATGAGCTTTATTGGTTTTCTCTTTAAACGTGATTTCTTGCTCTCTTTTCTTAGTTGTTTTTTCATGGCAATTAAAATTTGTACATTTTATTCATTATTATCTTTGTTACCTAAATCTCGGCGTTATCAGCTTATTTTTAGTTATTTTGTTATTTTTCTTTATTGGGTGACTGCAATTAATTCATTATCTTTATTGATAATATTTTCAATGTTAACTTTTTATTTATTAACGCTTTCTGTTTTTGATGCTGACTATTTCTTGCTGCCTAATGATTTAACTTTTTGGTTGTTATTTTTAGGATTATCAATAAATTACACTACATATGGACTGGCTCTTTTTCATCATGCTTTTTATGGTTTTTTAATGGGAACAGGGCTTTTTTATGGTGTTTATTTATGGGGATATTTTATTTATCAAAAATGTGTATTGGGTTTTGGTGATGTGAAATTGTTTGGTGCAATCGGCGCATGGTGTGGGTTTGAAAAATTACCTTATATTCTTTTAGGTGCTTCTTTGTTAGGGCTTTGTGTGTATTGCATAGTATTAATAACCACAAAAGAATATTTAAACAAAGTCGCATTTGGCTCTTGTTTATCTTTTTCGACACTAATGGTGCTTAGTTTCTATTTTTAGTTTATTGATAATTTTATATTTACAATATTTAAAATGGGTAATGTCTTGAATAATAAAGAAGGTAGTGTGCGGAAATACATAAGTAAATCAGCACACTGTAAAATCGATTATAGATTTTCTGTTATAAATTGTTGCCAACGTTTTGTATCACCTAAATATTTTTCAACTGGTATTAGGTGATAACCTTGTGCATCTTCAATAAATAGCGTCGGAAAACCACGACCATTAACTTGACTCATTAATTGCTGTGTTTGACTTAAATGTTGTTGAGTTTGTGCTTCATTAATTTCAGACAGTAAAAATGCAAACTGTTCAACATCAAAGCCTAGCTTTTTTACAATAAATAACAGTGTGTTTTTATCACTGATATTTAGGCCGTCAAGGTAATAGGCTTCTTGTAATGCTTTTAATAAATAAACGTCACGTTTTCCCATTATTTGAGCGACAAGAATAGCTGAAATAGGTAACAAAGAGTTTAGTACCATTTCTGTGTTACCAAGAGCGTCACGGTATGCATGACTAAAAACTTGACCTGATAACTGGCTAATACGTTCATCAATTGGTGTGACGTGTTCTTTCCATGATTGACCACCGGTTACGGCTCTTGCTGGTGTAAACAAACCACCACCATGTAACCTGATAGCATCAGGAAATATATTGCTCACTACTTCAATTAAGGGAGCAATGCCATAACACCAACCACAAAGAGGATCATAAACATAGTGCAATATTTTAGTACTTTGAGTATTACCTGTACTGCTTGTTACTGAGGCCATTGCATCTCTCCTTTAAGTACTTTTGCACTGAGCTCTAGGCTTGATTTATCTGCTAAATTCTGATGAGTTTTTTCCATCACTGCAATAAATTCATCTGAATTTTTTGTCTTTTCAAGATTTTTCTCAGCCTCAATTAGGTAATTCATCGTGAAGTCAACTGCTTGTAGACTATATGTTGCTTCAGGTAAATAGTGACCTGGAATAACGGTTTTTGGTGAGAGTGATTTTATTTGTTGCAATGCTTTAACCCAATGTTGGCGCTCGGCAACAGTTTGAGTATCTGCTAACCAGACATGAATATTTTCAGAAACTAAAACACCCCCCATCACTGCATTCAGTTTTGGAACATAAAGATATGTTCTATCTGGAGATTGACTATCTAATCCTTTGATAGAAATAGTCTCTCCTTCAATAGAAAAACTATCGCCTGTTACCACTTCAGGAACGATGATTTTTTTAGGGGCATTTTCTTTAAGTACTGGCCCCCAGTAGGCAAGTTTTCCTGCTTGGGTTTCGTTGATAGCATTGATTGTGGGTGCAGTTGCAATCACTTTAGCATTTGGAAACGCATCAGTAATAACATCTAATCCAAAATAAAAATCAGGATCTGAATGGCTGATATAGATATAAGTCAGGTTTTTTCCAGAAGCTTTGATCTTATCAACTAAGGCTTGTGCATCATTTTTTTGAAATTGTGCATCAATTAAAACAGCATCTTTATCACCATAAATAATTTCAGAAGAAACAGGGAAAACACTCGCCTCTCCAGGATTATAGATATCTAATGTTAATTCAGTGGCTAGTGCTGACGTTGCGAAGAAGGCGGTTGTTGCAAGTGTTAAAGGAAGTAATTTTTTCATCTTTTGTTTTCTCCATAATGTTGTTGCTGACTATAATATGTTGCATAAAACAAGAGAAAAACCCCATTTCAGGCAATTAATTGTTGCGTAAATCGAGCAAATAAAATGGATAAAATAAAAGCATCAGAAGTTTTTGTGACCATTGTAAAGCAAGGTAGCATGATAAAAGCTGCTGATTATCTAGGTATGTCTAGAGCTATGGTAACTCGTTATTTAAATGAAATGGAGGAATGGGCGGGTGTTCGTTTATTACATAGAACGACACGTAAACAGAGCTTAACATCTGTTGGTGATATGGTTTATGAACAGAGCTTACAATTATTAGAAATGGCAGAACGTATCCCCGCCAATATTCCTAAGGAGCGCCATCAAATTAGTGGGCTTGTTCGTATAACCAGTTCACAATCGTTAGCAAATAGCATTTTATCTGTTGCAATCTGTGAGTTTATGCAACGTTACCCTTTAATTGCCGTCGATTTACAAATTACTAATCAAACGGTGAATTTGGTGGAAGAGCGCATTGATATTGCTTTGCGTATTACTAATCATCTTGAGCCTAATTTAATTGCACGACCGCTGGCAACATGCCTTTCTGTAGTATGTGCTCATAAAGATTATTTAGTAAAAAAAGGAATACCAAAAACACCGGATGATCTCGCTCAACATCAGTGTTTAACTTATCGTTTTTTTGGGCGTAGTTTATGGGAATTCAATTTAGAGGATAAACGTTATTCTGTTCCCGTTGGTGGTAATTTGAGTGCCAATGAATCCGTTGTTTTATTGCAAGCCACGTTAAAAGGAGCTGGGATATCATTACAGCCTTATTATTCAGCAAAACCTTATCTTGAAAGTGGAGAGTTAGAACACGTTTTAGCTGACTATCAAGCTCAACCTATGGGGATTTATGCTGTTTTAGCGAGTCGGCAAAATATGCCAGCAGCAGTACGTGTATTGCTCGATTTTCTTGTTGAATGGTTTTCATCCTCTCCGCATTGGCTTGGTTTATCGGGTAAAAGCGAGCTTTAAGCGTTCAGGGTAATTCGCTAATGTACTTTTCATTACATCAATAAAATAGGAAACCAGTTGTGATGATGGGCGATGAGATGGGCAAATTAAACTTATAGTAAAGGGGATTGTAAAGCTTAAAGGGCGAATACAAAGTGTTTTATTGAGGTAATCAAGAGCAGTAATAGGATTAACAATTGAAATACCGATATTTTCACTGACCATGGCGCAAATAGATGCAGCACTTTGTGTTTCCATGATTAATTGTCGCGTTATTCCTTCTTGAATAAAAACGGCATCAATGAGCTGTCGATAAGGATCATTAACAGATAAGCTGATAAAGCGCTCGTTCTGAAAATCAGACGGGTGTAACAATGCTTTTTGACACAATGGATGTGACTTAGGTAAAACGGCAACTTCATTGAGTGTTAACAGTGTTTCTTGTTGAGTTCCTGCTGGTGTTTGCGTGTGTTCTGTTAAGCCCAAATCATAATGTTGAGCAGATAGCCACTCTTCTAATAATGGTGATTCTTGAGGAACGATAGTTAAATTGACATCAGGATGTTGAGCAATAAATTGACGACAAATGGAAGGTAGCAATGATTGAGCGAATGCAGGTAAACAAGTGATATTTAGTTCAGCTTGTCGAAAATGACGAATACTTTCAGCAACATTAATGATCCTATCTAAACCATAATAAGAGCGTTGTACTTCTTCAAAAAAGCGTAATCCTTCTGCCGTGGGCTGAAGTCGGCCTTTTATCCTATCAAATAACTTAAATGATAATAGATGTTCAAGACGTGATAACTCTCGACTTACAGTAGGTTGCGAAGTTTTCAGTAATTCAGCCGCTTCAGTGAGATTTTGTGTCGTCATTACAGCATGAAATATCTCAATATGTCGCCAGTTAAAAGGAGCTTTCATTTATTATTCCTATATCAAAAATGAATAGAGTGTAGCTTATTTGATATTTTTATTCCTTTTCAAGTTAATTAATAATCATTTTATTCACCGGTGACTTTTATGAGTAAATATTATGACAACATCAATCACTATGGCTCAATATCAACTCGCACAAACGTATGGAACGCCATTATGGATTTATCAAGGCGATACAATTTCTGAACGTATTGCTCAACTAAAATCGTTTGATGTGGTCCGCTTTGCTCAAAAGGCTTGCTCAAACATTCATATCTTACGTTTAATGAAAGCGCAGGGTGTAAAAGTAGACTCGGTTTCATTAGGTGAAATCGAACGTGCTTTAGTGGCAGGCTATCAAGGTGGTAGAGAAAAAAGCGAGATTGTCTTTACTGCTGATTTACTGGATGAAAGAACTATTGAGCGTGTTATTGAGTTAGATATTCCTGTTAATGCAGGTTCTATTGATATGCTTCGTCAATTAGGTGAACGCAATCAAGGGCATGCTGTTTGGATAAGAGTTAACCCTGGATTTGGTCATGGGCATAGCCAAAAAACCAATACAGGGGGGGAAAATAGTAAACATGGTATTTGGTTCGATGATGTCCCTGAAGCATTATCTGTGATCCAACAATACAACTTAACTCTAGTTGGTTTTCATATGCATATTGGTTCTGGTGTTGATTATCAACATCTCGCTAGTGTATGTGATGCAATGGTTGAGCAAGTGCTTACCTCTAAAGTTGATATTAATGCTATTTCAGCAGGTGGAGGATTATCAACGCCATATCAAGAAGGTGATGTAACAGTCGATTTAACCCACTACTTTTCGTTATGGGATAAAGCACGTCAACGTATTGCACAACATCTTGGTCATGATATTGAGCTTGAAATCGAGCCGGGGCGTTTCTTAGTGGCTGAGTCTGGTGTATTAGTTTCTCAAGTGAGGGCGGTTAAATCGATGGGAAGTCGTCACTATGTGCTGGTGGATGCCGGATTTAGTGATTTAATGCGTCCTGCGATGTATGGAAGTTACCATCAAATTTCAGTTTTAGATAATCATGGGCAAATAAAGCCAATGACAGAATTACAAGAAACTATTGTTGCAGGCCCGCTTTGTGAATCGGGAGATGTTTTTACTCAGCAGGAAGGTGGCACTGTTACCCCTCGTTTATTACCTCAAACTCAAGTGGGTGATTACATAATTATTCATGATACAGGGGCTTACGGCGCTTCAATGTCATCTAATTATAATAGTCGTCCTCTTATTCCAGAAGTATTAATAACAAAAGGGGCTTCTCGATTAATTCGACGCCGCCAAACCATAGAAGAATTATTAGCGTTGGAGTTGGATCTCTAATTAATCGTTTTTATTAGCCCACTTTGATTGAAATAAAAACACCTCATGACTTAATTAGTTATGAGGTGTTTTGTTTTATTGGGCGGATGATGTGCCCTTATATAAATAAACTAGGCTGCTTTGTCTGTTTTGGTATTACTCGTTTTAGGCTTTTTTGCGGGGACCGCCAGTGCATCAAAGTCAAACTCATCAACATTGATACTCCGTAAGCGACTTTGTTCAGCTTTACGTAAAATATCAGCCTCTTCTGGAGTCACTCGTTTATCCGCTAACGCTTTATCTGCTAACTTATCTAATTGAGTAAAACTGAATTTTTTCTCGTAGAGGCGACAAATACGGTCGAAAATAGGTTCTGCTGCCAAAATATCAAGCAACGCTTCTTCCATTAAACCATGTGGATTGTGTTCACAAGGTGTTAAGAATTGGCCTCTACCAATACGATCGCGAGTTTCAGATGGTTGTTGAATAATTTGAGCCACTTTACTGTCTAGTTTATCGGATGGCAGTTTTTGCGCTTTACCAAGAGGGAAAATAATAGCGCGCATAGTACCTGCAATCATTCGGCTCGGGAAATTACGTAACAGTTCATCAATTGCATTTTCAGCTTGGTATAGACACTCTTTCACACTCCAATGTACTAATGGTAAATCGGCAGTATGGCGCCCTTCATCTTCATAGCGTTTTAAGGCCGCAGAAGCGAGGAAGATATGGCTTAAAATATCACCCAAACGAGCAGAAATACGTTCACGACGTTTTAAACTTCCACCTAAAACACCCATTGAAACATCAGATAATAAAGCCATATTGGCACTAAGGCGGTTAATTTGCTGATAGTAACGACGTGTTTCATCATTGGTTGGTGATGTACTTAAACGGCCATTAGTGATACCTAACCAAATGCTTCGTAAGGTGTTACTTGCAACATGCCCAATATGGCCAAATAAGGCTCGGTCAAAATCATGTAGATTGCTATCACGTGCTGCGGCAATTTCATCTAACACATAAGGATGGCAACGAATAGCACCTTGACCATAAATGATCATACTACGTGTTAAAATATTGGCACCTTCAACTGTGATCGCAATAGGCGAACCTTGATAAGAACGGGCAACAAAGTTTGAAGTTCCAAGGCAGATCCCTTTACCACCAACAATATCCATTGCATCAATAACGCCACGTTGTGCTCTATGAGTACAATGGTATTTGACGATAGCAGATAAAACGGCAGGTTTTTCCCCTAACATAATACCCGTGGTAATTAAGGTTGCGGCAGCATCTAAAAGATAAGCATTACCAGCCAGACGTGCTAATGGCTCTTCGATACCTTCCATTTTACCAATAGGAATTTTGAACTGACGGCGTACACGAGAATAAGCGCCGGTTGCCATCGCTACACTTTTTAATCCACCGGTAGAGTTTGAAGGTAGAGTAATGCCACGACCAACAGAAAGGCACTCCACCAGCATTCTCCAGCCTTGCCCTGCCATTTTTGGCCCACCAATAATGTAATCAATAGGAACAAAAACATCTTTACCGCGAGTAGGCCCATTCATAAACGGAACGTTTAATGGGAAATGGCGATGGCCAATTTCAACGCCTTTTACATCGGTGGGAATTAATGCACAGGTAATACCAGGATTTTCATCGTTACTTAAAAGATGTTCAGGATCACGCAATTTAAACGCTAGTCCTAATACGGTTGCGATAGGTGCAAGGGTGATATAGCGTTTATTCCAATTTAAGCGAATACCTAATATTTGCTCTCCTTGCCATTCTCCCATGCAAACGACACCACTGTCTGGGATCGCACCTGCATCAGAGCCAGCTTCAGGACTGGTTAAAGCAAAGCAAGGGATTTCATCTCCCTTGGCTAAACCAGGCAAATAGCGTTTTTTCTGCTCATCGGTACCATAATGCTGAAGAAGTTCACCAGGGCCTAAAGAGTTAGGTACGCCAACAGTGATGGCTAAAATACCAGATACCCCAGCCAGTTTTTGCAATACACGGGATTGTGCATAGGCAGAAAACTCTAATCCGCCGTACTCCTTTTTAATGATCATCGCAAAGAAGCGATTATCTTTTAGGTACTGCCAGATTTCAGGTGGTAAGTCAGCCAACTCATGAGTGATTTCAAAATCATTTGTCATACGACAAACTTCTTCTACTGGGCCATCAAGGAACGCTTGCTCTTCAGCGGTGAGTTGTGGTTTTGGATAATTATGCAATTGCTTCCAATCAGGAGCACCACGGAAAAGCTCACCTTCCCACCATGTTGTACCTGCATCAATGGCTTCTTGTTCTGTTTTAGACATAGAAGGCATGACTTTTTGAAATGCTTTAAGTGCAGGAGCTGAAATATAAGCTTTACGAATAGACGGAAGTGTAAAGGGTAATAAAACCAATGCAACGGGGAGGAGTAGCCAGTAACTCCAAATATTAGCTAGACCCATTACAAAAGTGTAAGCAATGAGAACAAGGCTACTTACCGCAATACCAAATTTGCGATAACTAAGTATGCCTATAAGAATAATGAAAAGTGCAATACTGAGTAGTGTCATAATAAACTCCTGTATTTAGCAAGAGATCAGAGGTCAGACCTGTTGTTTGTTATTTAGATCTAATCTAGTCACCAACTTTTATCAATATATTTACATTCTAATTACAATATAGCTCACAAATTATTCGTAAATGAGAGAAGTTAGCATTTGTCGGTAATGAGTATCTTCTTTCATGACATTGGATCCGTTACACTGAGAAACAGAAAATTTCGATTACCCTTTCTGGAGTAAAAATCCTATGTACCAAGATCTTATCCGTGGTGAGTTAACAGAAGCAGCAGATACCCTTTCTCGCTTTCTTCAAGATGATGCAAACATTGAAGCTATTCAAAAAGCAGCTGTATTATTAGCAGATTCTTTTAAAGCTGGTGGCAAAGTATTATCTTGTGGTAATGGTGGTTCTCATTGTGACGCAATGCATTTTGCTGAAGAGCTGACAGGGCGTTACCGTGAAA
The DNA here is from genome assembly GCF_023100685.1 of Proteus vulgaris. NCBI lineage: Bacteria > Pseudomonadati > Pseudomonadota > Gammaproteobacteria > Enterobacterales > Morganellaceae > Proteus > Proteus vulgaris. The sequence goes on from NZ_CP090064.1 coordinate 1,017,806, forward strand.
ATCGTCCTGGTTATCCTGCCATTGCGATTTCTGATGTAAGCCATATTTCATGTGTGAGTAATGATTTTGGCTATGAATATGTATTTTCACGTTATGTTGAAGCTGTAGGTAGAGAAGGTGATGTTCTGCTGGGTATCTCAACTTCAGGTAACTCAGGCAATATTATTAAAGCGATTAGTGCTGCGCGTGAAAAAGGCATGAAAGTCATTACGCTAACAGGCAAAGACGGTGGCAAAATGGATGGTACAGCGGATATTGAAATTCGCGTTCCTCATTTTGGTTATGCTGATCGCATTCAAGAGATCCATATCAAAGTTATCCATATTCTGATCCAATTAATTGAAAAAGAAATGGAAAAGTAAGTCATTATTGCTATAAATCAGCAATAAACATCGACAAGAAGGAGTGAGCGATGTGTGAATTATTAGGCATGAGTGCAAATGTACCGACAGATATTAATTTTAGTCTAAGTGGGTTAATTCCAAGAGGGGGCAAAACAGGGCCTCATAAAGATGGTTGGGGAATTACCTTTTATGAAGGACTAGGGTGTCGCACATTTAAAGATCCTCAAGCCAGTGCTATTTCACCTGTCGCTCGCTTTGTTCAAGAGTATCCGATTAAATCTGAGGCTGTCATTGCTCATATTCGTCAGGCGAATCGAGGAAATGTCTCTTTAGAGAACACACATCCTTTTACCCGTGAATTATGGGGTAAAAATTGGACTTATGCACATAATGGTCAATTAAAAGGCTATCAATCTCTTGAAACAGGGCGCTTTAGAGCCATCGGTCAAACAGACAGTGAAAAAGCATTTTGCTGGATCTTAAATCAACTTGAAGAGCGTTATAAACGAACACCTGCTAATTGGCTGGCTGTGTTTCGCTTTATTTCTACTTTAGCCTCTCAATTAAGGCAAAAAGGGGTTTTTAATATGCTGTTATCTGATGGGCGATTTGTTATGGCGTATTGTTCAACAAATTTACATTGGATCACGCGAAAAGCGCCTTTTGGAAAAGCAAAACTACTTGATCAAGATGTAGAAATTGATTTTCAGCAACATACACAATCAGATGATGTTGTTTCTGTTATTTCAACATTACCACTTACTGGAAATGAGTCTTGGCAGCGTATTCCTGTGGGGGAGTTTGTGTTATTTGATCGTGGTGTGCGTATCCTGTAGCCATTTTCTTTCACTATTTTGTGATAAATTAAGGGTGGGTTGATTTGGTACAATTGAGGTGTTATTAACCAGATAGCGTCCATCCTTAACAGTAACAGAAGGGATCTGTTTGCGCTCTTCGACATATTGATAGGCGGGCATAAGTTGTTGCCAGAAATCGATGTCCGTTGAATAGTGATGTTTCTTCATATTTTCGTTAGTCATTTTAAATGGGAAAATATGAATGTTGATCACTGATTGTCCATTTTTCAGGGCTAGTTCAGCATACTGATAAATTTCATCCATAACTGAATCTGTCATTGCATAACAACCAACCGATTTACACGCTCCATGGATCATTAAAAAATCCCCGGTGTATCCTTTTGATTTGTCGTATTGATTAGGAAATCCTAGATTGATAGCTCGGTAAAATCGACTATTCGGGTTTAATTGTGAAAAATTAACCTGATAAAAGCCTTCTGGACTTTTTAAATCACCTTGAAATTTTTTAGGGCCTAACCCACCAGAATAGCTACAAATAGGGTAAGTACGTACTTTTTCTAATTGCCCATCTAATTTTTCTGTATAAAGTTCAAGTAAGCTTTCTTCTTTGAAAATCTGAATATAGATAGGCCGTCCTGTGCTTTTTTTAACAGGTTCCATTAGAAATTTTGAACTGTTTTCAGCGTTAACTAATAAAGAAGTTAACATTAATGTTAAAAAACTGATTAGTTGTTTTGCGTGACTGGTCATGGTTTTATCAGAAAAATAGCTTAAAATTTGTTGATAAAGTAGATCGTAGATTGCTATGAAGCAATAAATTTGTAAATTAAAATCTGAGATGGTTTCTTTTCTATTACAAAATATTCTGTGTGAAATTTAAGCGATCGTCGAGAAAGATGATATTTTAATTCGGTTTATACGAGTTGTTAACGTTTCAGTCAAAATAATATTCCCATTTGCTTGAGCTAAATCACTCGAATAGTCAGACAGGTTTAGGCTGAGATGATAAAATTCAGGTCGGCAGAATAAGAGAAAATAGTAACAATTATCGGAGATAAATAACTTAAGGTTCAAAAACACCTTAAGATGTTTTTATTACAGAGTCGCTACATTTTCGGGGTGAATTTGTAGCTTAGGGTTTAACTGATAAACTTGTGCAAATCTTATGATTAAAATTAAAAAAGGACTCGACCTCCCAATTGCAGGAGCGCCTGCCCAAGTGATAGAAGACGGACCCGCGATTCGACGCGTAGCACTGCTAGGTGAAGAATATGTCGGTATGCGTCCTTCTATGATGGTTTCGGAAGGTGAGCATGTAAAAAAAGGGCAAATTCTTTTTGAAGATAAAAAGAATGCCGGTGTTGTTTTCACCAGCCCAGCTTGTGGTAAAGTCGTTGAAATTAACCGCGGTGAACGCCGTGTGTTCCAATCTATAGTGATAGAAATTGATGGCAACGAAGAAATCACCTTCAACCGCTATGATAGCGCTACGTTGTCAGATTTAACCCGTGAACAGGTTGAAAGCAACCTTGTTAAATCGGGCATGTGGACTGCGTTAAGGACTCGTCCTTACAGTTGTACTCCACATTTAGGTACAACACCTGTTGCCATTTTTGTTTCTGCAATGGATACCAATCCACTTGCAGCCGATCCTATGGTTATTATTGAGCAAAATGAGAAGGCATTTAATGATGGCCTTGTTATTTTAACCCGATTAACTGAAGGAAAGGTCTATGTTTGTCATGGCGAAAAATCGCCTGCAAAATTGAATGACGGACAAATTAGTTATAACCAATTTTCTGGACCTCATCCAGCAGGGTTGGTAGGCACTCACATTCATTTCTTAGAACCTGTCAGTGCTAAGAAAATGGTTTGGCATTTAAATTACCAAGATGTGATTGCTATTGGTTACTTGTTTACAACAGGTTCTTTATACACTGAACGTGTTGTTGCATTAGCTGGCCCTCAAGTAAAAGCACCGCGTTTAGTGCGTACTTGTTTAGGGGCTGATCTCTATGAGTTAACCAAAGATCAATTAGTTGATGATGAAAACCGCATTATTTCTGGCTCTGTACTATGGGGATGGAAATCTGATGAGGCTCATCACTATTTAGGTCGTTTCCATAATCAAGTTTCTGTATTACGAGAAGGTCGTGATAAAGAGTTATTTGGTTGGGGTATGCCGGGTAGCGATAAATTTTCTATCACACGTACAACTATCGGTCACTTCCTAAAAAATAAACGCTTTGCTTTTACAACCTCAATGAATGGTGGCGAACGTTCAATGGTACCAATTGGTAACTATGAGCGTGTTATGCCGTTAGACATTATGGCAACGCATTTATTACGTGATTTAGTTGTAGGTGATACAGACAGTTCACAAGCATTAGGTTGTTTGGAATTGGATGAAGAAGATTTGGGATTATGTACTTATGTTTGTCCAAGCAAATATGAGTATGGCCCAGCACTGCGCCAAGTATTGACCAAAATTGAGCAGGAAGGGTAACTCATGGGTTTGAAAAATTTATTTGAAAAAGTAGAGCACCATTTTGAGCCCGGTGGCAAACTAGCAAAATGGTACGTACTTTATGAAGCTGTGACCACGGTATTTTATACACCGGGCACAGTGACGCGTAATGGTGGTCATGTTCGTGACACTATTGACCTAAAACGTATGATGATCTTAGTTTGGTTAGCCGTTTTCCCAGCAATGTTTTGGGGGATGTATAACGTCGGTCATCAAGCGATCCCTGCACTTAATCAGTTATACAGTGGTGCTGAATTACAGCAAATCATTGCTTCAGATTGGCATTATCGCCTTGCTGAATTCCTCGGCGCATCATTAACTACAGATGCTGGATGGGCAAGTAAGATGCTACTTGGTGCAACTTACTTTTTACCTATTTATCTTGTAGTTTTTGCGGTTGGTGGATTTTGGGAAGTTCTTTTTGCCTTTATTCGTGGCCATGAAATTAATGAAGGCTTCTTTGTTACATCAATCTTATTTGCCTTGATCGTACCGCCAACATTACCACTTTGGCAGGCTGCATTAGGTATTACGTTTGGTGTTGTTATCGCAAAAGAAATCTTTGGTGGTACAGGGCGTAACTTCTTAAACCCAGCATTAGCAGGTCGTGCATTCCTGTTTTTTGCTTATCCGGCTCAAATTTCAGGTGATCTGGTTTGGACTGCGGCTGACGGCTTTTCTGGTGCAACACCATTGTCACAATGGTCTGTATCGGGTGAAAGTGCATTATTAAATACCGCCACTCAACAACCTATCTCTTGGATGGATGCTTTTCTTGGATATATTCCAGGGTCTATCGGTGAAGTTTCAACGCTGATGATTTTAATCGGTGGTGCTGTCATTCTTTTTGCTCGCATTGCTTCATGGCGTATTGTTGCTGGGGTAATGGTGGGCATGATTGCAATGTCATACCTGTTTAATTTTATCGGTTCAGACACCAATCCTCTCTTCTCAATGCCTTGGCACTGGCACTTAGTATTAGGTGGTTTTGCTTTCGGTATGATGTTTATGGCAACAGATCCAGTATCCGCATCGTTTACTGATAAAGGTAAATGGGCTTACGGTATTTTGATTGGCGTAATGGCTGTGCTTATTCGTGTCGTCAATCCGGCTTACCCAGAAGGTATGATGCTGGCAATCTTATTCGCAAACTTATTTGCACCACTGTTCGATTACGTGGTTGTTCAGGCGAATATTAAGCGGAGAATAGCTCGTGGCTAAAGAGAAAAACAAAGATAGCGTCGCAAGAACGTTCCTCGTTGTATTTATTCTATGTCTAGTGTGTTCCGTGGTAGTAGCTGGAGCGGCTGTTGGACTGAAGTCTAAACAAGAAGAACAAAAGCTTCTTGATAAACAACGTAATATTCTTGATGTTGCGGGTCTGCTCGTACCTAAAATGAGTGCGACAGATGTACTGAAAGTATACAACACTCGTATTAAAGCAAAAATTGTTAATTTCCAGACAGGTGAACTGACTGATAGCAAAGGCAATTTTGATTTAAACGCTGCATTACGTAGTGATGATACTTCAATTGCATTATCACCAGCAGACGATGCAGCTAAAATTCGCCGACGTGCAAATACTGCAGAAGTGTATTTTGTGCTTGATGAACAAGGCAAAACTACAGAAGTCGTTCTACCTGTTTATGGTTCTGGCTTATGGTCTGTGATGTATGCGTTTATTGCGGTTGATATTGATGGCGTAACCTCCAAAGGTATTACTTATTATGCTCATGGTGAAACACCAGGCTTAGGTGGTGAGGTTGACAATCCTCAGTGGAAAGCTCAATGGAAAGGTAAGCGTCTAATCAATGAAGAAGGCGTACCTGCTATCAAGATTGTGCGTAGTGGTGCTGCTTCTGGCAATCCTTATGGCATTGATGGACTTTCTGGTGCGACACTGACCTCAAATGGCATCCAGCATATGTTCGACTTCTGGTTAGGTGAAAAAGGTTTCGGCCCATTCCTGAAAAAAGTACGTGAAGGAGAAATCAATGGCTGATACAAAAGAAATTAAACGCGTTTTACTTGGGCCATTGTTAGATAACAACCCTATTGCTTTACAGGTATTGGGTGTGTGTTCTGCACTGGCTGTAACAACAAAACTTGAAACTGCATTCGTGATGACAATTGCTGTAACACTGGTTACTGCATTCTCAAGTTTCTTTATTTCACTAATTCGTAATTACATACCAAGTAGCGTTCGTATTATTGTTCAAATGGCGATTATTGCTTCATTAGTTATCGTTGTTGACCAAATTTTGCAAGCTTATGCGTATGAAATCTCTAAGCAACTTTCTGTTTTCGTTGGCCTTATCATTACTAACTGTATTGTTATGGGGCGAGCAGAAGCCTATGCAATGAAATCACCACCGATTGAAAGTTTTATGGATGGTATTGGTAATGGCTTAGGGTATGGCGCTATCTTGATCCTTGTCGGATTTTTACGTGAACTTTTCGGTTCTGGTAAATTATTTGGCATTACCGTGATGGAATCTATCCAGAATGGTGGCTGGTATCAGCCTAACGGTTTATTCCTGTTAGCACCAAGTGCATTCTTTATCATTGGCTTGCTAATTTGGGGATTACGTACATTAAAACCTGCACAGGTTGAAGAGGACTAATCGCCATGGAACATTATATAAGCCTATTTGTTCGTGCTGTTTTTATTGAGAATATGGCGCTCGCGTTCTTCTTAGGGATGTGTACATTCCTCGCTGTATCTAAAAACGTAAAAACGGCATTTGGATTAGGTATCGCTGTTACCGTTGTTCTAGGTCTTTCTGTGCCATTGAATAACTTGGTTTACAACTATGTGTTACGTGATAATGCGTTAATGGAAGGTGTCGATTTAAGTTTCTTAAACTTTATCACTTTCATTGGCGTGATAGCGGCACTGGTACAAATCCTAGAGATGATTTTAGACCGTTATTTCCCTGCGCTGTATAACGCATTAGGGATCTTCTTGCCTCTTATTACCGTTAACTGCGCCATTTTCGGTGGTGTGTCATTTATGGCACAACGTGACTATAACTTTAGTGAGTCTATTGTTTATGGTTTCGGCTCTGGAATTGGTTGGATGTTAGCCATCGTATTGTTGGCTTCTATCCGTGAGAAAATGAAGTACGCGGATGTACCGGCAGGTATGAAAGGATTAGGCGTTACTTTTGTCACCACAGGGTTGATGGCATTAGGTTTCATGTCCTTCTCTGGTGTTCAGCTATAAAGGGTGAGAAGAACTCATGGATATAATTATTCTAGGTGTCGTGATGTTTACCCTGATTGTATTGGTATTAACAGCGTTGATTTTGTTCGCAAAATCAAAACTGGTCAATACAGGGGATATTTCAGTTGAGGTCAATGGAGACCCAGACAAAAGCTTTAATGCACCAGCAGGTGATAAATTACTAAACGTATTATCAAACGAAGGTATTTTTATTTCATCGGCTTGTGGTGGCGGTGGCTCTTGTGGTCAGTGTCGCGTTAAAGTGCTAGAGGGTGGCGGTGATATTCTGCCAACAGAACTTTCGCATATTAACAAGCGTGAAGCTAAAGAGGGTTGTCGTTTAGCCTGTCAGGTCAACGTAAAAAACAACCTGAAATTAGAATTACCAGAAGAAATCTTTGGTGTTAAAAAATGGGAATGTGAAGTTATCTCAAACGATAACAAAGCAACTTTCATTAAAGAATTAGTATTAAAAATTCCTGAAGGTGAAGTTGTACCTTTCCGTGCTGGTGGATTTATTCAGATCGAATGCCCACCTCATACCGTGCGTTATGAAGATTTTGATGTGCCTGAAGAGTATCGTGAAGACTGGGATAAATTTAACTTATTCCGCTACGTTTCTGATGTAAAAGAAACCACAGTACGTGCTTACTCAATGGCAAACTATCCTGAAGAGCATGGCATCATCATGTTAAACGTGCGTATTGCAACACCACCACCACGTAATCCTGATGTGCCACCAGGCATAATGTCATCGTACATTTGGTCATTAAAATCAGGTGATAAAGTGACAATTTCAGGGCCATTTGGTGAATTCTTCGCTAAAGAAACTGATGCAGAGATGATCTTCATTGGTGGTGGTGCAGGTATGGCACCAATGCGCTCACATATTTTTGATCAGTTAAAACGCTTACATTCTAAACGTAAAATCAGCTTCTGGTATGGTGCTCGTTCTGTACGTGAAATGTTCTACACTGAAGACTTCGATATGCTTGCAAAAGAAAACGAAAACTTCACATGGAATGTCGCACTTTCAGACGCCTTACCTGAAGATAACTGGACAGGATATACAGGATTTATTCACAATGTGTTGTTTGAGAATTACCTCAAAAATCATCCAGCACCAGAAGATTGTGAATTCTATATGTGTGGACCGCCAGTAATGAACGCAGCTGTTATTAAAATGCTCAAAGACTTAGGCGTTGAAGATGAAAACATTATGCTGGATGACTTTGGCGGTTGATCCTAACCTCCCATTAAGCATAAATGAATGAAATGACAAGCGCCCACTTATGTGGGCGCTCATGATCAGAAGAGAGAGTTATGTTAAAAAGAAAGATGATAAATTGGATAGTGATGCTGTCTGCTTTAGTTCTATTGTCTGCATGTGGTGAAAAACAGCAGGTATTAGAAGGCGAAACAATGGGAACTTATTACTCGATTAAATATGTTCCTGATAGTAATTCACCTCCACAAAACGTCTTACAAACAGAGATCGATCGTATTCTTGAAGAAGTGAACGATCAAATGTCAACATATCGTCCTCATTCTGAATTGAGTCGTTTCAATCAAAGTCGTGAAATTAATACACCATTCCCTGTTTCACCTGCTACCGCTAAAGTAGTGAGTGAAGCCATTCGTATTAATAAAATCACGGATGGTGCTTTAGATGTGACTGTTGGACCTTTAGTAAATTTATGGGGATTTGGTCCAGAAGGTCGATTTACTCACCAGCCTTCTGAAGATGAATTAGCAAAACGTAAACAGTGGATTGGCATTGATTACTTAGCTATTGAAGGGAATACACTGATCAAGAAGATCCCTGAGCTTTATGTCGATCTCTCTTCTATTGCTAAAGGCTATGGTGTTGATGCTGTTGCTGAGTATTTAATATCACAGAATATCACTAACTATATGGTTGATATTGGTGGTGAAGTAAGAACACAAGGTGTAAATGGTAATGACAAGCTTTGGCGTATAGCAATTGAGAAACCAGCTAATGATGGTACAAAACAGAGCGTTCAGTTAATTATTGAACCAGGTGATAATTCAATTGCAACCTCTGGTGATTACCGTAACTACTTTGAAGAAGACGGTATCCGCTATTCCCATACTATTGATCCAACTACAGGTCATCCTATTAAACATAACCTCGTTTCTATTACTGTGATTGTCCCCACTTGCATGAGTGCTGATGGCCTTTCTACTGGATTGAATGTTTTAGGGCCTGAAAAGGGGTTAGAAGTAGCAAATAAACTAAATATTCCTGTCTTTATGATAGTGAAAACTGAAAATGGGTTTGAAGAGCGTTATAGTAAAGCGTTCGCCCCGTTCTTGAAAAAATAGAATTTAAGGAGAGAAGGTTATGTTAAAAATATTTCTTTTTGCCTTCATCTTATTCTTGATTGCCTTCTTTGGAATGGCGTTAGGATATATTGTAAAACGTAAAAGCCTTCAAGGCAGTTGCGGTGGTTTAGGGGCTATGGGGATAGAAAAAGAGTGTGATTGCCCTGAACCTTGTGACGCACGTAAAAAACGTATGGCAAAAGAGTCCGCACGAGAAGAGTTACTGAAAAAGAATCGAATTCTTTAATAGTAAAAAAGATATTTAGATAAAAAAAGAGTGATGGCTTTAATTACCATCACTCTTTTTTATTTCATTCATTCTAAAAATATAAGCATTCTAAAAAAAGTTTTTAATAGAATAGAAGTAGGATAATAAAAAGCGAATCCTTGTGTTAAAAATTCACTTCCATGGATAAGGGTTTTGCCCCTCCCATTCTAAAACTTCTTTTTTGGCTTCTTCATAGGAATAGTCATAATGTTCTTGAAGTTTACCAATGAGTTGCTCTCGTGTACCTTCGATAATATCAAGTTCATCATGGGTGATCTTTCCCCATTTTTCTTTTACTTTTCCTTTGAATAAATTCCAATCACCAGAAATTTTATTGTTTAACATTTTATTCCTCCTTACTTATTTCTATCGGATAACACTATTAAGTGTAGAAGAGAATAAAGTGAATATAAAAGTGAAAACCTAAATAGAATTATTTACTCTTTCCTAAATACTTTCATTTTGGCTGGAGAGTCAACCATGACGGCATCAGCACCTAATTCTGTAGCTTGAATATAATCTTTTTCGGTGTTGATACCAAAAAGAACAATATGGGCATTGCCACCAGCACGAAAACAGGACATTGCATCCTTATCCCAACTCAGAACGGAAACTGATCGCGCTTCACCTAAAGTATATTTTTCAACAACTTCTACTTTTCGATGTAATTCAAGCCCATACCAACGAGTAATATCTAAGTTTTCAGGCAATAAGCAAACGTGGCTCATAGTAATATTGGCGAGGATATCGCGGGTAATATCACGACTTTCAAAACGCTCTACATTAGTCGGGAGTGCATCAAGAAAGGCGGTATTAGTGGAATAAATACGGGTTCTATCAAGTGCATTATGCTTACTGAGAACTGTAGCTAATGCTTCACCTTGAATAATGGGATCAGCATCAGGTGATTTTAAATCAAGATAAAATTGAGTAGTGGGAAATTGAGTTAAGATTTCATCTAAGGTAGGAATAGTGATCCCTTTATTTCGGTAAGGGTATTGCTGTGCTTCTGCGAATTTATAGCCAGCATCCCATTGTTTAAGTTCCTGTGCAGTAAACTCAGAAATCATGCCTTGCCCATTAGTTAGGTTTTTTAAGTCACTAGGGCGGTAAAGTACAGGAATGTTATCTTTTGATAATTGAATAGTGATCCAAATTGCATCAGCTTGATTAGAGAGTGCTGTTTTTATAGCAATTTCAGTATTTTCTGGGGCATCAGCTGTGCCACCACGATGTGCGATAATTTTAGGGGATGCCATAAGAATTACAGAATAAAAAAAGAGAGAAATAGCAATGAATAATTTGATCATGAAAAATTATTTCCTTGTTTTATATGTAGTTACAAAACAATTATTAAGGTGAATGTAATTAATCAACAAGCAAAAATAATCTAACATCACTTTGTGACAATTCTATAAATAAACAGACTAATTCAGATTTTTATGAGAAATACACCTCGTTAGAGGGAGCTAAGAGTGAATAAAAATTGTAGTTAATATTTATTTACTGTATATTTAAACAGTAATGTAAATGAGGAAATTGTATGCGTAAAATTATTCATGTTGATATGGATTGTTTTTATGCTGCGATTGAAATGCGTGATAATCCAGCACTAAAAGAGATCCCAATTGCGGTTGGTGGAAATGCCTCTAGCCGAGGTGTTGTCTGTACTGCAAATTATCCTGCACGTCGTTTTGGTGTCCGTAGTGCAATGTCAACCGCGACAGCATTGAAGCTGTGTCCTCATTTAAAAGTATTGCCTGGCAGAATGGCTCTGTATAAAGAAACTTCAGCGAAGATCAGGCAGATATTTTCTCGATATACTCACCTTATTGAACCTCTTTCACTTGATGAAGCTTATCTTGATGTCTCTGAAAGTAAGCATTGCCATGGCTCTGCAACGCTGATGGCTCAAGAAATTCGCCAACAAATTTTTGATGAATTAAATCTCACTGCATCCGCAGGCATTGCACCAATAAAATTTCTGGCAAAAATTGCTTCTGATATTAATAAGCCTAACGGGCAATTTGTTATTACTCCTGAGCAAGTTGATGATTTTATTCTGAAATTACCGCTTAATAAAATACCAGGAGTAGGTAAGGTAACATTTGCTCGTTTGCAAGAAATGGGGCTAGAAACTTGTGCTGATATTCGTCGTACAGATGTTATTTCTTTAGTAAAAGCATTAGGAAAATTTGGACAAAACCTTTGGGAGCGTAGCCATGGTATTGATGAGCGAGAAATTAACCCTGATAGACTTAGAAAATCGGTAGGTGTTGAACGGACGTTTGCCTACGATATTAATTCATGGGATGACTGCTTAGCATTACTAGATGGATTGTATAACGAATTAGAAAAACGACTCGCAAAGGTTAAACCCGATCTAAGGATCGCAAGGCAAGGCGTTAAGCTAAAATTTGATGATTTTCAGTTAACGACGCAAGAGCATACTCATCCTATTTTAGAAAAAGCTGATTTAATAAATATCGCTTATCAAGCATGGCATGAACGTCGAAATGGCCGAGGTGTCCGATTAATCGGATTTCATGTCACCTTGCAAGATCCACAAATAGAACGGCAACTTCTTTTGGCGCTATAAGAATTAAAAACCATAGCCGATCAATAGATTGGCTATGGTCAATGTAGTTAATTTATTCTATATGATCTTACCAGCGATAATTCATCGTTGCTGTCATTGTTCTACCTATCCCATAAAAGCATGCGGTATCACCAGCACAAGATGCAACATAATGTTTGTTCGCAATATTATTCATATTAAGCTGAATTTCAGCACCTTTTAAAGAAGGTGATAACTCACCTAATGAATAACCAATCATTGCATCATATAAGGTTACCGCAGGAACACTGATTGTATTTTTAGTATCACCTTGAGATACACCTACATATCTCACACCAAAGCCCGCTTTAGCCCCATTAAATAGCCCTGAGGTTTCATCATATTGACCCCAAAATGATGCCATATGCTTAGGAACTCTAGGTAACTCTTTTCCTTGTGTTCCTGCAATAATGGTTTTTCTGACCTCTGTATCGGTGTAAGCATAGCTACTAATGAAGGAAATATTTTCAGTTAATTGGCTATTAATTTGTGCTTCAATACCACGGCTTCTAATCTCACCAACAGGCTCAAAATAGGCTTTCTCGGCATTATAGTTAGTAACATTACGTTGTTGTAACTGATAAATAGAGAGCGTTGCTAATGTTTGCTGATTTGGTGTGAGGTATTTAATACCCGCTTCTAATTGACGTCCTTCGCTTGGCTCAAATGGCGCACTACCTGGTGCTCTACGGGTTTGTAAATTAGGCTCAAAAGAGGTGCTGTAACTTATATAAGGTGAAATACCATTATCAAAAGCATATAAAAGACCAGCACGACCCGTTAGTTTATTATCATCTTGCTGATCATATGTGGTTGCTAAGAAATCATGAGTTCGTACTTGCGCCCAGTCTTGGCGTAAACCTGCAAGTAATATCCAATTTTTCCATTGGATCTGATCTTGTAGATACAACCCGATTTGATCGCGTTTTTGCAACTGGTCTGTTGCAGGTTTTTGTAAGCTCATATTAATCGGATGATTATAATTAGGATCACGCCAATCCAGATCGTACTCTGAGCCCGTAGCCCGACGTAAATTGTCTTGATCTTTGCTCCACTGATAATCAATACCTGCAATCACTGTATGATTAAGTTTTGCAGTAGTAAAATCAGCTTGTAAACGTGTATCTATTCCTAAAGTATCTGTTTCACGTTGTTCTTGCTGGGCTCTACGTTCAAGCACATAAGGATTGTCTTTTCTTAATGAGCCGAAAACAAGGTATTTATATTTTTGATTAATATGACTATAACGAGCATTTTGTACTATTTTGAGTGAGTCACTAAATTCATGTTCAAATTCATAGCCTACGCCATATTGTTGACGCCACGATTGGTGATAATCAGGGTTGTTTACGTCAAAATCAAAAGGAATAGTGCCTTCAGGTGTTTTTTTCACCGTACCATAAGCGGGTAAAAAGTTACGATAACCAGCCTCAGGCTCTTGCTGAATAAAGCTTAATAACGTTAAACGTGTTTGTTCATTAGGTAAAAAAGTAATAGCGGGAGCGAGGGCAAAACGCTCTTCTTTATAGTTTTTTATTTGAGTATGTTGTGTTTTGGCAATACCATTTAGGCGATAAAGAATACGATTGTCATCACTTAATACACCTGAAAAGTCGAATGCAGTTTCTGCCAATTTATCATTACCAGCTCGCACTTGAATGTGGCGAATAGGCGTTGCAGTGGGTCTTTTACTTGTCATTGCAACAAGGCCACCTGGATTTACTTGGCCATAAAGCACAGATGCTGGTCCTCTAACAACTTCAACGCGCTCTAATAACCATGGGTCAAGTGCCCCTGTTGATGATGAAGCTCCCATACCATAGCTTAAACCATCTAAAAAACGAGGTGCATAACTGTATCCACGAATAAAAACCTCGTCATTACGATTAGAACTTCCTCGATATTCGGTGAAAACGCCGGGTGTATAACGTAGCGCTTGAGAAACGGAACTGACATCTTGAGCATCCATCTGATCACGAGTAATTACCGTAATAGATTGTGGTGTTTTTTCAATTTCAGTTGGTGTTTTATTTGTTGATAGTGTTTTTGTGGCAATAAAGCCTGAAACAGGAGATTGTGGATCTTGTGATGGAGCCGCGGTGACAATTATCTTTTCAGATGTATTTTGATTAACTGCCGCATGAATTTGAATAGAGAGTAAACTTAAAGGTAAGGCGAGAATGACGCTAGCAACGCAATTTTTGTTAGACACAATAGGACCCTTTGAATTTTTATTTTTTAACTTTAAATGCGGAAAGCATGAAAATATCACCCAATAAATATTAATGCTAATGATAATAATTAGCATTCTATAAATTATTTTTATTAAGATTATTTGTTTATTCCAAAATGGAATAAGGTGGGTTGGTATTTGTTCTGTAAGGAATAAATTATGATACTTAAGAGAAATAGAGCGTATATAGAGGGATAAATTATTTCTTTATGGTAGCGTTAGTAACAAAAAACCCGCCAATTAAGCGGGTTTCATTATGATGTTTAAAGCAAGATTATTTAGCAGGGATAGCTTTTAAAATTGCTGTTAATAACTGCCAGTATTGACCAACACTTTTAATATGAACACGTTCATCTGGTGAGTGAGCACCACGGATTGTTGGTCCAATAGAAACCATATCCATATCTGGATAAGGTTTTTTGAACAGACCACATTCAAGACCTGCGTGGATTACCATGATGTTTGGCACTTTATCAAACAGTTGTTGATAGGTATCACGAACTAAATGCATAACAGGTGAGTCAGCATCAGGTTTCCAACCAGGGTAACCGCCTTTTGTTTCGATATCAGCTTTAGCTAGTTTTGCTAATGCAGTCAGCATACTGACAACATAAGTTTTTCCGCTATCAATCAGAGAGCGGATTAGGCAAAGTATTTCCACTTTATCGTCAACAATGCTAACAACACCAACGTTTAATGATGTTTCAACAACACCTTCAACATCATCACTCATACGAATAACGCCATTTGGCATTGCATTAAGTAGGTTTATTAAGCGTTCTTGGCAGTCTGCCTCAAATACTTTCTTATCTGTTGTTGTATCAAGTAACTCAATTTTCAGATTTTTTTCAGCAATGGCTAATTCGCTTTTTAATAATGCTTCAAATTTCGCTTTTACTGTTTCTAGTTGGCTTACTTTATCTGCTGGAATTGCAAATACGATATTTGCTTCACGAGGAATTGCATTACGCAGTGTACCACCATGGAAATCAATTAATTTCAGTGATAATTCTTTTGCATGACCAGCTAAGAAACGTGCTAATAATTTATTTGCATTACCTAAACCTAAATGGATATCACCACCTGAGTGACCACCATTTAATCCTTTTAGTACTAGTTGCTTAACAACATGACCTGTAGGAATTGCTTCATAGGATAGGCTTACTGTGGTTTTAACATCAATACCACCCGCACAACCCATGTAGATTTCACCTTCTTCTTCAGAGTCTGTGTTGATAAGAATATCAGCTTGTAACCAACCTGGTTGTAAACCAAAAGCACCGTCCATGCCTGTTTCTTCAGTCATGGTTAATAGAACTTCTAATGGGCCATGTTTTACGGTGTCATCAGCTAAAACCGCTAATGCAGACGCCATACCAACACCGTTATCAGCACCTAATGTTGTGCCTTTTGCTTTGATCCATTCTCCGTCAACATAAGGTTGGATAGGATCTTTAGTGAAATCGTGAACCGTGTCGTTATTTTTTTGTGGCACCATATCTAAGTGTGCTTGTAAAACAACTGTTTTACGATCTTCCATGCCTTTAGTTGCTGGCTTGCGAATTAAAATATTGCCGACAGCATCGCGTTGCGCGAAAAGACCTTTTTCACTTGCCCATGAAAGAATGTGGGAAGCTAAGGCTTCTTCATGATGTGATGGATGTGGAATCGAACAAATTTTTGCGAAAATATCCCATAGTGGTTGTGGGGATAGAGTAGATAGTTCAGACACGATGGATCTCCTCTAACAGCATCTGTGTTATTAATAGCCTACCGCTTTTTTAAGGGTTAGCTTTATTATTCTGAGCGTTATACGCCAATATAATTGAGAATATCACTTTCTTCTGATGAATGCGTCATTCTATTCACATCTCTATCTAAGAAAGTAGATCTCTATTTGTATTCATTTTTTATATGGTTCATTTTTTAATCATAAAAAGAAAATACAGAAAAAAATGAGGATAATCTCATCTCTTTGCATGTTTTCTCTGGTTTTTAGGTGCTCAAATCACTATAATCTCGCGCAACCTTTTTTTCCGCAAAAAAGCTTCTCTCGCATTCAAGTAGCTAGGATCACAATATTATGAGCGAAAAATATGTTGTAACGTGGGATATGTTGCAAATACATGCCCGTCAATTGGCGCAACGTTTACTACCAGTCGAACAATGGACAGGCATTATTGCTGTCAGCCGTGGGGGATTAGTTCCCGCTGCATTACTTGCTCGTGAATTAGGTATCCGTCATGTGGATACAGTCTGCATTTCTAGCTATGACCATGATCATCAGCGTGACCTCAAAATCTTAAAAAAAGCAGAAGGTGATGGTGAAGGCTTTATCGTTGTTGACGATTTAGTTGATACTGGTGGTACTGCTAAAGTTATCCGTGACATGTATCCAAAAGCTCACTTTGTGACTATTTTCGCAAAACCAGAAGGGCGCCCATTAGTGGATGATTTTGTAGTTGATATTCCACAAAATACTTGGATTGAACAGCCTTGGGATATGGGTGTTGCCTTTATTCCGCCAGTTTGCGATCAAAAATAATTTGATAGCATTTATTTGGCTGTTTTAATTGAGATCCTCGCCTTGGCGGGGATTTTTGTTTTTATGCTTTTATTCTTCCTTTGCGTTATACCTTCGTGCTATCACTTGTGGTGATACACACCGTTCATGTTGATTTCATGCTATGATAAAGCCAGACTTTTTAGCCCCTTTTATTCGATATCGACTGATTTGAAGAGTGATATGGCAAATAATACAAACCTTTCTGAAACTCTATTTAAACCTAGAGCAAAACACGCTGAAACCTCAACACTAATTCAGTACACTCATCCAAAATCGAATATTAATACATATACTGTGCTTAATGGTACAAGTCAGCAAAATTGGTATCGTACTATTCAGCGTTTACTGTGGATTTGGCGTGGTATTTCACCTATCGAGATAGAAGAAGTTTTGAGCCGAATTGCTGTACATGATGCCCCTCGTAGTGATGATAAATTTATTGATACCGTTGTGGGTTACCGTAAAGGTGGCTGGTCATATGAATGGTCACATCAAGCTATGATTTGGCAACAAAAAGCATTGAGAAATGAGTCAGGAGATGCGGCCGCTGATTGTTGGCTGCGGGCTGCACATCTATATAGTATTGCTGCCTATCCTTTTATTAATGGTGATTTTTTAGCAGATCAAGCCGTTACTTTGTCGATGAAAGCATTTGAGAATGCGACAAAATTTTCCTCTTTTGAGGTGAAAAAACTCACATTTAAATTAGAAGGAAAGGGAACTACAACTGGTTTTCTGCATTTACCTAAAGATTGTAGAGGCCCATATCCCACAGTATTATTTTGCGGTGGGTTAGATGGGCTTCAAAGCGATTATGTCAGCTTCTTCAGGGATTATTTATCACCGAAAGGCATTGCAATGTTAACGCTAGATATGCCTTCAATCGGTTATTCAGTAAAACAAAAATTGACTGAAGATACCTGCCAGTTACAAGGCGAAGTCCTCAAGCAACTTTCTGAAGTGCCTTGGGTTGATCATACTCGTGTGGGCGTAATGGGCTTTCGTTTTGGGGGAAATATTGCTGTACGTTTAGCTTATATTTACCCTAAATTAATTAAAGGTGTTGTTGCCTTAGGGCCTTTAATTCATACATTCTTCACGCAATCTGAGCTACAGAAAAAAATTCCTGTGATGTATCTTGATGTATTAGCGAGTCGCTTAGGTTTATGGAATATTGATGAAAATAATCTTCGATTATCATTAAGCAGTTATTCACTGAAAAACCAGGGGCTGATTGGACGACGAATTCCAGTTCCTATGATGGGGGTTTACTGGAAAGGTGATGAAATGAGCCCTAAAGAGGATTCTCAGTTAATTGCTCGTTCTTCTATGGATGGCGATATCTTAGCAATCAATGAAAAACCGCTTTATGAAGGCTTAGAGCTAGCGTTACAAAAAAGTGCTGATTGGATCTATGACAAATTAATATAATTAATCATGAACAATAACTTGCTAATTACATTAGATTATATAACAGTAGAGTTTCTAAGGAGACTGAATTTATGACTTCATCTTTGAACCCTACCCGAGGTAAGTTATTAAAGCGTTTTGCTCAAATCGGCCCTTATATCCGAGAGCAACAATGCCAAGAGAACCAGTTCTTTTTTGACTGTTTAGCTGTTTGTGTAAATAAGAAAGTCGTACCAGAAAAACGTGAGTTTTGGGGCTGGTGGATGGAATTAGAACGCAACAATGAACAGCTCATTTATCATTATCAGATTGGGCTATTCGATAAAAATGGTGATTGGATACATCAGAATATAAGTAAAAATGATGTTACTGAATCAATCAATGAAACACTGATCCGTTTTCATCAATTTCTTAAAACGGCAGCGAGTGAATTAGATATGACACTTATGCCAGATGAAAAAATGAACAAATTTCCGCTTCCCATTCAGCCCTAATTTTGTGTTAGGGCAACTTTTCATAGATTTTGCGTTATGTCGGTTGGCATAACGCTTCTCTCCTGATAAAACTGTGTATTATCTTTTTAAATAATCAACAAGAATGGTAAATGTTATGAGTAGCAGCCAAACACTGGTTGTTAAATTAGGGACAAGTGTACTTACTGGTGGTTCACGACGTCTGGATCAGTCTCATATTGTTGAGCTGGTTCGCCAATGCGCTAAACAACACGAAAAAGGTCACCGGATTATTATTGTTACTTCTGGTGCAATTGCAGCAGGGCGTGAATATTTGAATTATCCTGATTTACCCGCAACTATTGCTTCTAAGCAGTTGCTTGCCGCGGTAGGCCAAAGCGCATTAATTCAAGTATGGAAACAATTATTTGCCATCTATGGTATTCATATTGGTCAGATGTTGTTAACTCGAGCGGATATTGAAGATAGAGAACGCTTCCTGAATGCACGCGATACATTACATGCTTTATTAGATAATCGCATTATTCCCGTTATTAATGAAAACGATGCTGTTGCAACCGCAGAAATTAAAGTAGGCGATAACGATAACCTGTCTGCATTAGCCGCTATTTTAGGAAGTGCTGACAAACTGTTATTATTGACTGATATTGAAGGACTGTATACGGCTGATCCTCGTAGTAATCCTGAAGCAAAACTGATCCCGGAAGTCTTTGATATCAATGATGAATTACGTGAAATGGCGGGCGATAGCGTATCTGGCTTAGGTACGGGGGGCATGGCAACAAAATTACAAGCAGCTACTGTTGCTGGGCGCGCAGGTATTGATGTTGTCATTGCCGCCGGTGTACAACCTGAAGTTATTGCTAAAGTTATCAATAATGAACCTGTAGGAACGTTATTCCACGGATTAGAAAGCCCACTTGAAGCACGTAAAAGATGGATTTTTGGTGCACCAATTGCGGGTGTGATTATTGTTGATGAAGGGGCTGAAAAAGCAATTAAAGAAAAAGGTAGCTCCCTCTTACCTAAAGGCATTAAAGAGATAAAAGGCGATTTTTCTCGTGGATGTGTTATTCGCATTCAAAGTTTACAGGGTAAAGATCTCGCTCATGGTGTTGCCCATTATAATAGTGATGCACTGCGTTTAATTGCAGGACACCATTCACAAGAAATTAGTCAAATTTTAGGTTACGAGTATGGCAGTGTTGCTGTGCACCGTGACGATATGATTGTTAGCTAAGGAGCCTTCGATGTTAGAACAAATGGGTAAATCAGCAAGAGAAGCATCTTGGCATTTAGCTCAATTATCGACAGAGCAAAAAAATCAGGCATTACTGGTTATGGCTGATTTATTAGAGCAACAAGAAGCTTCAATTCTTGCAGCCAATGAAAAAGATATGCAAGTGGCTCGTGAAGCCAATATTAATGCTGCTATGCTTGACCGTTTATTACTGACTTCTGAACGTTTAAAAGCTATTGCTGATGATGTTCGACAAGTATGTCGCTTAGAAGATCCAGTGGGACAAGTTATTGATGGCCGTATGTTAGACAGCGGTTTACGTTTAGAACGTCGCCGTGTGCCACTAGGTGTTGTTGGCGTTATTTATGAAGCTCGCCCTAATGTCACGATTGATGTTGCTTCATTATGTTTAAAAACGGGCAATGCAGCCATTCTTCGTGGTGGAAAAGAGACACACCATACCAATCAAGCCGTGGTTGCCGTTATTCAACAAGCTTTAGAAAAATGTGGTATTCCTGCGGGGGCAATTCAGGCGATTGATAAACCTGATCGTGAGTTAGTCGCTAAAATGCTAAAAATGGATGAGTATATTGATATGCTTATTCCTCGTGGCGGAGCTGGATTACATAAATTATGTCGTGAACAATCAACGATCCCTGTTATCACTGGTGGGATTGGTGTTTGCCATACATTTGTTGATGAAAGTGCCGATTTAGAAAAAGCATTAACCGTTATTGTTAATGCTAAAGTGCAACGGCCAAGCGCATGTAATTCGTTAGAAACACTCTTAGTACATGAAAACATTGCTGATGTATTTTTACCACAGCTAAGTAATGCCATGGCTGCTCAAAAGGTCACTTTGCACTCAAGTGAAAAAGCATTAGCTGGGCTGAAAAAAGGTGGAGCAACTGTTGTTGATGTAAAAGATGCAGATTATTGTGATGAATGGTTATCACTTGATCTAAATGTAGAAGTGGTGGGTGGCTTAACTGAAGCTATTAGCCATATTCGCCGTTATGGCACAGCGCATTCGGATGCTATTTTAACGCAATCTATTTCTAATGCTGACCGTTTTGTTCGTCAAGTTGATTCTGCCGCAGTGTATGTCAATGCAAGTACACGCTTTACGGATGGCGGACAATTCGGCCTAGGTGCAGAAGTTGCTGTTAGTACGCAGAAATTACATGCCAGAGGCCCAATGGGATTAGATGCCTTAACGACCTACAAATGGATTGGTTACGGTGATAATACAATTCGTCGCTAATTATTGAGAATATTAAATAAGCCATACTTTTCTAAAGTGTGGCTTTATTTTTTTGTTACATCAGGTATGATGTTTACACTTTACAGAATGTAAATTTTTAATTACACCCTAATGGGGACACACTATGGAGATAGTGCATTTTATGGAAAGTACAATTTACCTTATCGGACCTCGAGGTGCAGGGAAAACAACAGTAGGTAAAGCACTTTCTCTCTCTTTAAATTATAGATTTATTGATACGGATTATTGGATAACCCAAAAATATCAACAAACTATATCTTCTATGGTGGAAGATAAGGGTTGGGATTTCTTTCGTCAAATTGAGTCAGACGCTCTTGTTCAAGTAAGCCAACCTAACCAAGTTATTTCAACTGGTGGGGGGATGGTTTTAGCAGATAAAAATCGTGCTTATATGAAAACCTCAGGTGTTACAATTTATTTACAGGCCTCGCTTGAGACATTAGTTGAACGTTTATCCCAAGATCCGAATGAAGCACAAAGACCTAGTTTGACAGGAAAAACCTTAGTTTCAGAAATGCATGATGTTTTAATTAAGCGTGAACCTTTATACATGCAATGCGCAGATATTATTGTTGATGCTGGATTATCTATTAATGAAATTATTGCAGTAATTCTCGCAAAACTTGCCAAATAATTAGGAAGTCGTCTGATATAAAGGACAAAACAGAGGCCATCTATTTTATTTTCATCACATCCTATTTATAGTAAGGCTAATTATAGCAAAATGAGATATGGATATGATGTTAATAGCGTTTTTTAAAACACTATTTAAATTCTTATTTAGAATAAGAATTGAAGGACTTGTTAATCAGTTTTCCCAATATGAAAAATGTATAATTACACCAAATCATACTTCTTTTATTGATGGTATATTATTACGTTTATTCCTACCTATTAATCCTGTGTTTGCTGTTTATACCTCTGTGGCTTCTGCAAAAACGACAAGATGGTTAGGTCGTTATGCTGATATTGTGCCTTTAGATCCCGCAAACCCAATGGCGGTGCGTCAATTAGTAAAAGAAGTCGATAAAGGTCGTCCTGTGGTGATTTTTCCAGAAGGAAGGATCACAGTAACGAATGGATTAATGAAGATTTATGAAGGGGCTGCTTTTATTGCTGCTAAATCAGGCGCTAAAGTTGTTCCTGTTAGGATTGAAGGTGCTGAATTTAGCTACTTTTCACGAGTACGCAAAAGTCTGCGTGTGAAATCTCATTTCTTTCCTAAAATCACAATCAAGGTACTTCCAGCCGTTGATTTACCGATGCCAAAAGCAGAAAAATCAGCTGAGCGTCGTCGATTAGCTGGGGAAGCAATGCGTGATATCATGATGAATGCCATCATGGATACACGCCCTAAAATTACACTGTATGAGGCATTTTTACAGGCTATGTCTCAATATGGTCGATTTAGCCCGTTAATTTCAGATATCAATCTAAAAGAAGATTCTTACCAAGGATTGCTGAAAAAAACATTAGGGATCAGCCGACTAATTGAACGCTACACAGAGCCTAATGAACGCATTGGCTTGTTACTTCCAAATACAACAGTAACAGCAGCTGCATTATTAGGTGCAACAATGCGTCAACGTGTTGTTGCTATGCTTAACTACACTGCGGGTAGCTTAGGTGTACAAAATGCGATGAAAGCAGCTTCAATCAAAACCATTTTTACATCACGCCAATTTTTAGAAAAAGGGAATTTATTACATATTCCTGAACAAACCCCAGAAGCGAATTGGATTTACCTTGAAGATCTCAAAGATAGTGTGACGAGTGAAGATAAGCGTTGGGTCCTCAAACACCTTATTACGCCACATAAAGCGATGTTACCGCAAAAATCGACTGATGCTGCGGTTATTCTATTTACGTCAGGATCTGAAGGTACACCGAAAGGTGTTGTTCATAGTCATTCGAGTTTACTGGCTAACGTAGATCAAATTCGTGCTATTGCTGACTTTTCACCTAAAGATAAATTTATGTCAGCATTACCGTTATTCCATGCATTCGGCCTAACTGCTTGTCTATTAACGCCGATTTGCTTGGGTGCTCGTGTTTTTCTTTATCCAAGTCCATTACACTATCGTGTTGTGCCTGAATTAGTGTATGACCAAAATTGTACGGTGTTATTTGGTACATCAACCTTTCTAGGTAATTACGGAAAGTTTGCTCATCCTTACGATTTTGCCAGGGTTAGGTATGTGGTTGCTGGTGCTGAAAAACTATCAGAATCAACCCGTATTTTATGGCAAGAAAAGTTCGGTATCCGCATATTAGAAGGTTATGGTGTTACCGAGTGTGCGCCTGTTGTGTCAATTAACGTACCTATGAGCGCTAAAACACATACAGTAGGTCGTTTATTACCGGGTATGGAAGGCCGACTTATCCCAATGAATGGGATCGCGGAAGGGGGACGATTACAATTACGTGGCCCGAATGTAATGATGGGGTATCTACGTGTTGAATCACCAGAAAAACTAGAAATCCCTGTAGCTACAAATGCGGACGGTATTGACGAAGAAGGTTGGTACGATACTGGTGATATTGTTGCTATCGATAGTGAAGGCTTTTGCACTATTAAAGGACGGGTAAAACGTTTTGCTAAAATTGCTGGCGAGATGGTCTCTCTTGAAGGTGTCGAGCAGCTTGCACGTAAAGCATCCACTGGCGAGCATGCTGTTGTGACAATCAGTGATAAACGTAGAGGTGAATCATTGGTACTATTTACAACCGATAAGCAATTGGATCGTAGCGCGTTATCAACATTGGCTAAAGCTGAAGGTGTTGCTGAAATAGCCGTACCGAAGGATATTCGTTTTATCAAAGAAATTCCTGTTCTTGGGAGTGGGAAAACGGATTTTGTCTCATTGAAAAAACTAGCTGAACAGGAAAATAACTAATGTCAGAGAATATTAGCCAGCCTCCATTAATGAGTCGGGGAATGAAAGCAGTATTGTTATCGCAATTTCTTTCTGCTTTTGCTGATAACGCACTACTTTTTGCCATTTTAGCTCAGTTTAAATCAGCTCTTTACCCTGAATGGAGCCAACCTGTTTTACAAATGGTCTTTGTGCTGGCTTTTATTCTCTTAGCACCTTTTGTTGGGCAAGTTGCTGATCGTAACCCTAAAGGTAGGGTTATGCTCAGTGGTAATATCTTAAAATTCGTGGGTGCTTTTCTCATTTGTGTTGGCTCTGATCCCTTCTTAGGTTACGCCTTAGTTGGGATTGGTGCTGCAGTTTATTCACCAGCCAAATATGGTATTTTAGGAGAATTAACTGATGGTGAACGCTTAGTAAAAGCAAATGGTTTAATGGAAGCATCAACCATAGCGGCTATTTTATTAGGTTCAGTAATTGGTGGTTTACTCTCTGATTGGAGTATTGTTTTTGCATTAGGTGTCTGTGCTGCAATGTACGCTTTGGCAGTTTTTGTTAACTTTGGCATACCTAAATTATCTGCTGCTCAAATAGGTCGGGGTTGGAACATAAAAAAAATGTTCGCTCAATTTATCGAGGCAACACGTACTTTATGGGCAGATAAGGAAAGTCGCTTTTCTTTAGTAGGAACAAGTATGTTTTGGGGCGCTGGGGTAACTTTGCGTTTTCTGCTTGTTCAATGGGTGCCTATTGCATTGGGCATGACTGACAACACCACTCCAACGATATTAAATGCAATGGTGGCTATTGGCATTGTTGTAGGGGCTGGATTAGCCGCTAAATTTGTGACACTGAAAACAGTACGTCGCTGTATGCCAGCGGGCATTTTAATTGGTCTTGGGGTAGTTTATTTTTCACTGCAAACCTCAATTATTCCATCCTATTTAATTCTTATCGTTATTGGTGTTTTTGGTGGCTTCTTTGTGGTGCCATTAAATGCGCTATTACAAGATAAAGGCAAACACAGTGTGGGAGCTGGTAATGCTATCGCAGTACAAAACTTAGGTGAAAATACAGCGATGCTATTAATGTTAGGCTTGTTCTCACTAGTCACTAGTATTGGTATTTCTGTTGTTGCCATCGGAATTGGTTTTGGTGCCATCTTTGCACTCGCAATTGGTGGTCTATGGTTATGGGATTGCACCAGAAAGAAATCTTAAACAGTAAAGTTTAGAATAGAGGTTAGATGAACCTTAATGATAAATTACGATGAAATGACTCGCCTAAGTATTGAGGTGGGTAAAGCGTTAATTGAAAAGAAGAGCACAATAACAACGGCAGAGTCTTGCACTGGTGGATGGATTGCAAAAATCATCACGGATATTGCAGGAAGTTCTGATTATTATCATCGTGGCTTTGTGACCTACAGTAACGAAGCAAAGCATGAAATGATAGGCGTTGATGAACAAACCTTGATTAAATACGGCGCTGTTAGCGAAGAAGTTGTTCTTCAAATGGCGAAAGGCGCACTTAGCGCTGCAAATACAGATTTTGCTATTTCAGTTAGCGGTATTGCTGGCCCTGGTGGAGGCAGTAAAGAAAAACCAGTGGGGTTAGTTTGGTTTGGCTTTGCTGTTAAAACAACAACAGGTGTTCAGGTAACAGCAAAACACTGTATATTCAGTGGTTCACGAGAGCAAGTAAGAGCGGAATCTGTTATTTTTTCTTTAAAATCAATACTTAGAGAAATTATAAATAATTAACTTGATACTGTATGATTATACAGTATAATAAATTTCAACAAGCAAAATCATACACGTTTTAATGGTAGTGACCCATCCTTATGCTTCACTGCCCAGAGGGAGATAACATGGCTATTGATGAAAACAAACAAAAAGCATTGGCCGCAGCACTTGGTCAAATTGAAAAGCAATTTGGTAAAGGGTCTATCATGCGTCTGGGCGAAGATCGTTCCATGAACGTTGAAACCATCTCTACAGGTTCTTTATCATTAGACGTTGCTTTAGGTGCTGGTGGTTTACCACGTGGTCGCATTGTTGAAATCTATGGCCCAGAATCTTCAGGTAAAACAACTTTAACACTACAAGTTATCGCTTCAGCTCAACGTGAAGGTAAAATATGTGCGTTTATCGATGCTGAACACGCATTAGATCCAATTTATGCAAAAAAATTAGGCGTAGATATTGATAATCTGCTGTGTTCTCAGCCTGATACCGGTGAGCAAGCCTTAGAAATTTGTGATGCATTATCTCGCTCTGGTGCTGTTGATGTTATCGTTGTTGACTCCGTTGCTGCGTTAACGCCAAAAGCTGAAATTGAAGGTGAAATCGGTGATTCTCACGTTGGTCTTGCTGCTCGTATGATGAGCCAAGCTATGCGTAAATTAGCGGGTAACCTGAAAAACTCAAATACATTACTTATTTTCATCAACCAAATTCGTATGAAAATTGGTGTTATGTTTGGTAACCCAGAAACCACAACTGGTGGTAATGCGCTTAAGTTCTACGCATCTGTTCGTTTAGATATTCGTCGTATCGGTTCTGTTAAAACCGGTGATGAAGTTGTGGGTAGTGAAACACGCGTTAAAGTGGTGAAAAATAAAATTGCAGCACCATTTAAACAAGCTGAATTCCAAATTATGTATGGCGAAGGCATCAATACCTTTGGTGAACTGATTGATTTAGGTGTTAAACATAAATTGGTAGAGAAAGCGGGTGCATGGTACAGCTATAATGGTGAGAAGATTGGTCAAGGTAAAGCCAATGCAACAACTTACCTAAAAGAGCATTCAGAAATGTACGATGATTTAAATACCAAACTACGTGAAATGTTATTAAACCACGCAGGTGAGTTTACAAGTGCAGCTGATTTCACGAATGAAGGTGATGCGGCCGATCTCGGAGAGGCGGAAGAATAATCTCTCTTAGTTTGTGATAAAACCACTAACTGATTCCATATTTAGACAATTTATTATCATTATAATGATAAATGGTTAGTCAATTAATGTGATTTAACTCACTTAAAAAAGGAAGCTCTAAAAAAGCTTCCTTTTTGTTGTATGCAGTATTATTTATCCAATTTAGGGTTTATATCGAGTTTATTCTATTTTCTATCCATCAAAATCAGCCTTTAACACTATTTTATTTGATATAACGATATTTTTTACTAACTATTTTTTATAGTTGTATGAAAGTTTATATAGTGAAGTTTTGATGATATATTCTCATAAATTACAAATCTAAATAAGAATCACTACTATCATCTGGTTGAACCAGATAGTAAATAATTGACATATAGTGATAAATACCTTCAAGATATTTGAATCTAATTTAGATAGTATTTTAGAGATTATTTAGTGATGAGATAGGTTTTATACTGAGAAACACTTTTATTTTAGCAAGTTATCGTGAGTTTATTATTTGTTTTAAGTGATAATGCTTATGTGTTTATTATTGATTGCTATAAGAAAAAGAAATTATTTAAGAAAAAAACACATATAGTATGTGATGAGATAAAAAACTAATAATAACAAATAGTTTTTAATAATTACAAAATGAAAATACTTTAAACTACTTACATTTCTTAGAATAATCTCTCTTAAATAGAGAAAAGTCCCATTCTCAGATAACAATCCCACTTTCAGAAAAAAACTAGACGATTTACAATGTCAACACGAATAAGTTTATCGGGGGTTTTACTTCTGACAGAAGAAATTCTATCTTATCCCTACTTATGTATTCGTTGGCTAAGTAGAGGTAACAATAAACCTCCTCTAACTAGATTTCTAATTTCTGTTTTTCCAGCTTGATTTCGGGATAATTATGAGCAAAAGCACCGCTGAGATCCGTCAGGCGTTTCTCGACTTTTTTCATACTAAAGGACATCAAATAGTACCTAGCAGTTCTTTGGTTCCAAATAACGATCCAACATTGCTGTTTACAAACGCAGGGATGAACCAATTCAAAGATGTATTTCTTGGATTGGACAATAGACCTTATTCCCGAGCGACAACTGCACAACGTTGTGTGCGTGCAGGTGGTAAACATAACGATTTAGAAAATGTGGGTTATACTGCTCGTCACCATACTTTTTTTGAAATGCTAGGTAATTTCAGTTTTGGTGACTATTTCAAACATGACGCAATCAATTTTGCTTGGGAATTATTAACCAGCAAAGAGTGGTTTAACTTACCTAAAGAAAGACTTTGGGTAACGGTATATGCCACAGACGATGAAGCTTATGATATTTGGAATAAAGAAATTGGTATTCCTGCCGAAAGAATAATCCGCATTGGTGATAATAAAGGCGCACCATTTGCATCAGATAACTTCTGGCAAATGGGTGACACTGGCCCTTGTGGACCTTGTACCGAAATATTTTATGATCATGGTGACCACATTTGGGGCGGACCTCCAGGATCACCAGAAGAAGACGGCGATCGCTATATTGAGATCTGGAATATCGTTTTCATGCAATTTAATCGTCAGTCAGATGGCACTATGGATCCACTGCCGAAACCATCTGTTGATACGGGAATGGGGTTAGAGCGTATTACCGCTGTTTTACAACATGTAAACTCTAACTATGACATTGATTTATTCCGTTCTTTAATTAAATCTGTTGCACAAGTGACTAATGCAACGGATTTAGAAAATAAATCATTACGCGTTATTGCCGATCATATTCGTTCTTGTTCATTCCTTATTTGCGATGGCGTTATCCCTTCTAATGAAGGCCGTGGCTATGTTCTGCGTCGTATTATTCGTCGAGCAGTACGTCATGGTTATATGCTTGGTGCCAAAGATACCTTCTTCTATAAATTAGTCGCTCCATTAATTGAAGTGATGGCAGAAGCGGGTGAAGAATTAAAACGCCAACAAGCTATCGTTGAAAAAGTATTAAAAACGGAAGAAGAGCAGTTTGCTCGTACATTAGAACGTGGTCTTCAACTATTAGATGAAGAGCTTGCTCAATTAAAAGATGACGTTCTTCCGGGTGAAACCGCTTTCCGCCTTTATGATACATATGGTTTCCCTCTTGATTTAACTGCTGATGTTTGTCGCGAAAGAAATATCAAAGTTGATGAGAAAGGCTTTGAAGTCGCGATGGAAGAGCAACGTAAACGTGCTCGTGAATCCAGCGGTTTCGGTACTGACTATAATAGTCTTATTAAAGTTGATAGTCGCAGTGATTTCTCTGGTTATGATCATAATGAACAGCAGGGTACAATTACTGCCATTTTCCATAACGGACAATCAGTCACTGAATTAAAAGCAGGCGAAGAAGGGATTATCTTCTTAAATAAAACGGCATTCTATGCCGAGTCTGGTGGACAGGTTGGCGATAAAGGTGTTCTGATAGGCAAAGATAGTCAGTTTGAAGTCACAGATACGCAAAAATACGGTAAAGCGATTGGCCATATTGGTAAAGTTAACGTAGGGTCATTTATTGTTAACCATAAAATCAATGCTAACATTGATATTGCTCGCCGTGATGCCATTCGCTTAAATCACTCTGCGACTCACTTATTACATGCTGCATTACGCCAAGTACTGGGTACGCATGTTACGCAAAAAGGTTCTTTGGTTAACGATAAATACCTGCGTTTTGACTTCTCTCATTTTGAAGCAGTTAAACCAGAACAATTGCGCAAAATCGAAGACATTGTAAACGCACAAATCCGTCTTAACTCACCTGTTGTCACTGAGTTAATGGATCTTGAAGACGCTAAAGAGAAAGGTGCTATGGCACTGTTTGGTGAGAAATACGATGAACGTGTTCGTGTTTTAACCATGGGTGATTTCTCTACTGAGCTTTGCGGTGGTACTCACGCTTCTAGAACGGGTGATATTGGTTTGTTCCGTATTATCAGTGAGTCAGGTACTGCTGCTGGTATTCGCCGTATTGAGGCAATTACAGGTATTACAGCAATTGAGAGTGTTCATGAGCAATCAGACCTTATCTCTCTTGTTGCACAAGTTCTAAAAAGTGACGGTACAAACTTGGTTGAAAGAATTAAGACAGTCCAAGAAAAATACCGCTTATTAGAAAAAGAACTCCAACAACTAAAAGATCAGCAAGCTGCCCAAGAAAGTTCTTCTTTGGGTGGACAAGCTAAAAACGTGAAAGGTATCAAACTTTTAGTTCGTGAGCTTAATGGTGTTGAGCCAAAAATGTTAAGAACGATGGTTGACGATTTAAAAAATCAATTGGGTTCAGCAATTATTGTGCTTTCTACTATTTCTGATGGTAAAGTGAGCTTAATTGTTGGGGTCACTAAAGATTTGACTGCTAAAGTTAAAGCAGGTGAGTTAATTAGTTTTGTAGCACAGCAAATCGGCGGTAAAGGTGGCGGTCGCCCTGATATGGCTCAAGCTGGTGGTACTGATATTGATGCTTTACCTGTGGCTTTGGCAAGTGTTGACGAGTGGGTTGAATCGCATCTGTAAGCGATAATAACCTGAAAAAAGGCGTTATTCCTTATTTATAGGGATAACGCCTTATAGAGATATTGATGATCCGTTAAATAATCAGTCACTAAATTTATATTTTGTTATGAAGTATGAGTTACTTGTGATAAATAATGATTATACGAATTGACAATGTATGATGGATAATGGCCGGGAAATTCTAGAGACCCGACTCTTGTAAATTTTCAAGGAGCAAAGAATGCTTATTCTAACTCGTCGAGTTGGTGAAACGCTTATGATAGGCGATGATGTAACCGTAACCGTTTTAGGGGTTAAAGGTAATCAGGTACGGATTGGCGTAAATGCACCCAAAGAAGTATCTGTCCATCGTGAAGAGATCTATCAACGAATTCAGGCCGAGAAAACTCAGCCTACCGATAACTACTAAACAAATTCCCATTTTTAGTTAGTTACAATTCATTCGTAAGCGTCCACACTTTTGCCGGGTCTGGGCGCTTTTCTCTTTCTAAGACTTTTTATTCCCTTTTTGGTTCCTATCTTCACTCTCCTTGAGTTGCATTTATTATTACACTATCCGTTTATTCTGATTGACAGAATTGAAACTCTTTTTACCTCTAATCATTCGCTTCACAATTATTTGTTTTGAGAATAAATATATTTGTTATGAGAATAAAATACTTGAATGATTTTTCATCAGAGATATCATTGTGTTTAGGACTTTTTTAGCCAATCTTGCTGATAAACGCATCAGTTTGTTTGTGAAGTGTTCAAACAAACGTATATTCGTAAAAAGTTGAGAAAAATTGTTTGACTTCTTAGGCTGAGAAAGTAATATGTGCGCCACACAGAGACGAGATGTTCAGTAAGAACTTCTTCGAGTGGTTCTAAATATGGTGAGATGGCCGAGAGGCTGAAGGCGCTCCCCTGCTAAGGGAGTATGCGGTCAAAAGCTGCATCGAGGGTTCGAATCCCTCTCTCACCGCCATTTAGATTGCATCCTTAGCTCAGCTGGATAGAGTACTCGGCTACGAACCGAGCGGTCGGAGGTTCGAATCCTCCAGGATGCACCAATTCCAACCCCATGATTAATGTATGGGGTTTTTATTTTGGTGCAAATGGTGAATAATTTGCATTAAAAGAGTAAAGTATAAAAACGGCGCATCCTTAGCTCAGCTGGATAGAGTACTCGGCTACGAACCGAGCGGTCGGAGGTTCGAATCCTCCAGGATGCACCATCTCATTACTCATTATGCCAATTGCAATATGAGCAGCTAGAAAGATTACTACGACGCATCCTTAGCTCAGCTGGATAGAGTACTCGGCTACGAACCGAGCGGTCGGAGGTTCGAATCCTCCAGGATGCACCATCTTTTATCAGATATTGTAGTAAATCATTTCTAGAATAATTCGTTAGACCTGCATCCTTAGCTCAGCTGGATAGAGTACTCGGCTACGAACCGAGCGGTCGGAGGTTCGAATCCTCCAGGATGCACCATCTTTTAAGCCTCGCAATAGCGAGGCTTTTTGCTTTCTATAATTCGCTTATTTCTTATGATGTTAATCTTTTGTTTAGCATCAACTAACAATGCTAACATCATCTAATCAGCGACAATTTAGTGACTTTACGATAAAGTAACTCCTATCTATTTACTTACATTAATCAACGCGGGAGGTCACCTTTGATCCCGGACGTATCCAAAGCGCTTTCTTGGTTGGAAGCACACCCTAAAGTTTTATGTGGCATCCACCGTGGTATTGAGCGCGAAACCTTAAGAGTAACGCCAGAAGGCAATTTAGCATCAACAGAACACCCTATTTCATTGGGTAAATCATTAACTCATAAATGGATCACAACGGATTTTGCTGAGTCTCTGTTAGAGTTTATTACGCCTGTTGATGACAATATTTCACATACCTTGCATTTTTTAGGCGATTTACATCGCTATACGGCGCGTCACTTAGACAATGAACGTATGTGGCCTATGAGTATGCCTTGCTTTATTGAAGCGGAAGATAAGATTACGCTTGCTCAATTTGGCACATCCAATGTAGGGCGTTTTAAAACGTTATATCGTGAAGGATTGAAAAATCGTTATGGTGCTTTAATGCAAACCATTTCAGGTGTGCATTATAACTTTTCATTACCTATTGAATTTTGGCAAGCATGGGCGAATGTAAAAGATGAAGAGAGTGGTAAAGAAGCGATTTCAGACGGTTATCTGCGTTTGATCCGTAACTATTATCGCTTTGGTTGGGTTATTCCATTCTTTTTTGGTGCATCGCCAGCAATTTGTGGATCTTTCTTGAAGGGAAGAGAGACAAACTTACCATTTGAAAGTACGCCAAAAGGTGCGAAATATTTACCTTATGCAACGTCATTACGTTTAAGTGACTTGGGATATACCAATAAATCACAAAGTGATTTAGATATTACCTTTAATCACCTTGGAACCTACGTTAAAGGGCTGAAAAAAGCGATTCATAAACCATCTGACGAATTTGCTAAACTGGGTATTAAGAATAAAGATGGTGAGTACATTCAATTAAACACCAATGTACTGCAGATTGAAAATGAGCTTTATGCACCTATTCGTCCTAAGCGTGTCGTTAAAGGGGATGAATCGCCTTCTGATGCTTTATTACGTGGTGGTATTGAATATATCGAAGTTCGCTCACTCGATATCAATCCATTTACGCCAATTGGTGTCGATGAAACACAAATTCGTTTCCTTGATTTATTCTTAATTTGGTGTGTTTTAGCTGATGCACCTGAAATGAGTGCTTCTGAATTAGCGTGTTGTCGTGCAAATTGGAATAACGTTATTCTAGAAGGGCGTAAGCCTGGTCAAGTTATTGGAATGGGTTGTGGTGAAAGAAAAGAACCATTAGCACAAGTAGGTAAAGCGTTATTTGCGGATTTAAAACGTGTGGCAAATGTGCTTGATTGTTGTTCTGGCACAAAATACATGGAAGTTTGTGTTAAGTTAGAAGAAATGTTTGATAATCCAGAGCTAACCTTCTCTGGTAGGCTGTTAGAGAAAATCAAAACACAAGGCATTGGCAGTTATGGTTTATCTTTAGCGGAAGAATATTACCAAGAATTAATTAAAACACCTTATGAAACGTTGACTGATGAAGCTTTTGATCATGAGAGAATTTCATCCATAAAACGTCAAGAAGAGTTAGAAAAGAGTGATACCATTTCTTTTGATGAGTATTTGAAGATCCATGCAGGGGCAAATGCCGATAACGTGGCTTCCTAAACTTAGATAGAAAAAAGCCACACTAAGATTTGTGTGGCTGAAAAATTCTATAGAGAAATAGGGATGATAACATTTTGCGCGTATTCATTACTAAGACCGAGCTACTTGCAGAAAGTTTCATTTTTTCTTAAAAATATTTAAATTTTTCTTAGGAGGTTTTTTATGCCTTTATTGGATAGCTTTACTGTTGACCATACACGTATGTCTGCACCAGCTGTACGCGTTGCTAAAACAATGAAAACGCCATCTGGTGATACCATCACGGTATTTGATTTGCGTTTTACTGTGCCAAATAAAAAAGCCATGCCTGAGAAAGGAATTCACACATTAGAGCATTTGTTCGCTGGCTTCATGCGTAACCATCTTAATGGTAATGGTGTTGAGATTATTGATATCTCCCCAATGGGATGCCGTACCGGCTTCTATATGAGCTTAATTGGGCAACCAGAAGAACAGCGAGTTGCTAATGCATGGAAAGCAGCAATGGAAGATGTTTTGAAAGTAAAAGATCAAAATCATATCCCTGAGTTAAATGTGTATCAATGCGGCACTTATGAAATGCATTCTCTGACTGAAGCGCAAGATATTGCACGAGACATTTTAGCTCATAATATTGGTATTAATCATAACGACGAATTAGCACTTCCTGAAGAGACATTAAAAGAGCTACATATCTAGATTTAGCTACTTTATAAAACTAGGGGACAATAGATCAAGAAATTCGCATCCTGATTTATTGTCTCTTTTTATTCTAATATCCTTCCTCTTTTTCTTTTCGTTATCCCATTGTTTTATTTTCTTATCTTCTTATATTGTTATTACAATAATGGATTAAATTTATGCTTAATACACGGAGTACACTTTTGTTATGGAAAATCACCAATTCTTATCGCCTAAATTGGTTTTAGAGTTTTTTGTTCGAGAA
Organism: Proteus vulgaris; assembly: GCF_023100685.1. NCBI lineage: Bacteria > Pseudomonadati > Pseudomonadota > Gammaproteobacteria > Enterobacterales > Morganellaceae > Proteus > Proteus vulgaris. The sequence goes on from NZ_CP090064.1 coordinate 1,052,675, forward strand.
TTTTATTTTTTTGGTAAAAGTACGTTGCGTACTCAATTTCCTAAAGATGCTTTTTTCTATCAGGGCCTCTCTAAAGCACAAGAATATCGTTATTTTGAGCGTGTACATAAACAGTATGTTAGGCGGTTTCACTCTGAGCCTGAGCTCATTATCAAGCCTGAACATTTGTTATTTTCCTCAGAAATAGAGACTCAACGATTTGAAAAAATAACTAAAGCTGAAACTAATACGATAATCAAAATCGGTGGGGATTATCTCTATAAAGAAAAAGAAGATGAAGAATATCATTGGTATTTTCAGGAGGATAGAATTAAAACTAATAGTTATTCTGGTGAAAGTTTAGATTTAAAATATGAAAATATTCAGACTTTAGCACCTCATAATTTCAATATTGAATCAGTAAAAGGTGATGGCTCTATCATTACTAATTTTCCACGCAAGTCTCTTTCTCTTACTTTAAGCAAAGGCGAAACAGCGTGTTTTATTTGCCGACGAGAAGAGTACGGTTATTCTTATTCTCATGAGCCTGCACTTAATTTAGTGATGTGGATAAAGAATCATGGTTTTTATTCTGATTATCAACAAGTAAGACCCACTCAACTTAAGACAGAACAAGTGATAACTCCTTTCTATTTGAAACCTGCGAGAGAATTTGATTTTCGTAATAGTAAATTACGATTTGAATTGGGATAAACAGCAAAAATAAAGCGCTTAAATAAGCGCTTTATTTTGTATTCGTGACCCGTCCTAAATAAGGTTGACACTTTTCCAATCTGAAATTGGAGAATGTAATGAAACCAATCACTAAACGGACTCAACGCGATTATTCTCTCGCTTTTAAATTACAGCTTGTTGACCAAGTTGAAAAAGGCGAAATAACCTATAAACAAGCCCAAGATCACTATGGTATACAAGGATGCTCTACTGTTTTAGTTTGGCTTCGTAAGCATGGTAGGTTAGATTGGTCAAACGGTACCCCTGATACTTTTTATAGAGGTTCAGCTATGACCCAATCTTCTGAACAACAAACGCCGGAACAACGCATTAAGATCCTTGAAAAGGAACTTGAAGAAGCTCGGCTTAAATCCGATTTTTTCGAAGCTGTGGTTAAAGTCATGGATAGAGACTTTGGAGTTCGTTTGTCAAAAAAGCGCAAAGCCGAGTTATTAAAGAAAAAACGGTTAAAAACCTCACCGTAACAATTGCTTGCCGTTTTATGCAGATCAGCCGACAGGCTTATTACAAGAGGCTGGATAGAACTGAGGAACGAAAGAAAGCAGATTCGGCCATTATTGATGTTGTTAAATCTGAACGAGTCTTACAACCTCGACTGGGTGGGCGTAAATTACATTTTATTTTAAAGCAAAAACAGATGGTTATTGGTCGTGATCGGCTATTTTCTTTATTGAAAGAACATCAGTTACTGGTGCCTAATAAACGGGCTTATCATCGAACAACCTTAAGCCATCATCGTTTTCATCGGCATCCAAATTTAATTAAGTCAGGGTTTATCCCCACACAACCAGAACAGCTTTGGGTGGCAGATATTACCTATTTATCGACGCATGAAGGTGATACTTATTTAAGTTTAATTACGGATGCGTATTCACGAAAAATCGTGGGATATCATTTAGATAACAATATGAAAACAAGTTCAGTGAAGAAATCGTTGGTTCAGGCGTTAAAAAAACGGACTTCGACAACTTCGTTAATCCATCATTCAGATCGAGGGATACAGTATTGTTCTTCGGAATATCAGGAGATACATAAAGAGCATAATATTCAATGTTCTATGGCTGATGGGTATGATTGTTATCAAAATGCCTTAGCAGAACGAATTAATGGAATATTAAAAATGGAGTATCTACTGATAAAACCGAGTAATCTAGAACAAGCAAGAAAATTAGTAGAAGAATCAATTCAACTCTATAATGAAAAACGGCCACACTTATCGTTAAACTATAAAACGCCCGATGAAGTACATCGAGCGTTTTATGCCTGAAAAGTTGTCAACCTATATCAGGACTAGTCATCGTTAAAGATGAGGTAGCACGAGATGGCGAATTAAAGCCTTTTTGATGACGTTGTCTTGAACATCAAGTATTTCAAATTCATAATCACTGACTTTTATTTTATTGCCGACAACGGGTAAATCGCCAAGCTCTTCAATAATGACGCCGTTAATGGTTCTGGCTTCATCTTCAGGTAAATGCCAACCAAATGCTTTATTGATATCTCGAATATTTGTTGTACCGTCAACGAGCAATGAACCATCTTTTTGAGGGATAACTTCTTCTGCTAATGAAGGTGACATTGAGGTGGTAAAGTCACCCACAATTTCTTCTAGAATATCTTCAACGGTGACTAAACCTTGAATCTCACCGTATTCATCAACCACAATACCCGCTTTTTCATTATTCAGCTGAAAATTGACAAGCTGTAAATTTAAAGGTGTGCTTTCAGGAATAAAATAGACTTTATCTGCCGCTTTTATCAAAATTTGTTTGGTGAATTCTTTTTTCTCAGTCATTAAGCGATAGGCTTCTCGTACTCGTAGCATACCAATGGCATCATCAAGTGTATCGCGATAAAGCACTATTCGACCATGAGGAGAATGGGTTAACTGTCTTACGATGGATTTCCATTCATCATTGACATCAATACCAAAAATCTCATTTCTTGGTACCATAATATCGCCAATAGTCACTTTTTCTAAATCAAGAATAGAAAGCAACATATTTTGATTTCTTTGGGAAAGCTTTGATTTTGACTCATTTACAATTGTTCGTAGCTCTTCTTTTGAAACAGCATTACCTTGTATTACTGGCGATTTGATCCCTAAAATTCGCATCAGTATTAATGTGATTTTATTAAAAAACCAAACAATAGGTAGCATCAGTTTTTGCAAAGGAGAGAGAATAACACTACTTGGATAGGCGACCCGTTCTGGATACAGTGCTGCGATTGATTTTGGTAATACTTCAGCAAAAATAAGGATCACAAAAGTTAATATACCTGTGGCTATAGCAACACCAGCATTACCATATAAACGCATACCCACAATAGTCGCTAATGCAGATGCGACGATATTAATCAGATTATTGCCAATCAATACCAAACTGATCAATCTGTCCGGACGTTGTAATAGTTTTTCAACACGTTTTGCAGAGCGATTTCCTTGTTTTGCCGCATGACGAAGACGATAACGATTAATCGTCATCATGCTGGTTTCTGTTCCAGAAAAATAAGCTGAGGCAATAATCATCGCTATTAGTATGATAATGAGCGTAGTTGTCGACACATGCTCCAAAATTGAGATCCTTTTGCTACCCTAAAATAAAAATTAATTAAGCACTAACTCTTGTAATAAACGATTACCAAAAAAAGCTAATGTCAAAATAATGGCGCCAATCAAGTTAAAAATAATGACTTTTTTTCCTCTCCATCCTTCGCGGAAATGTCCCCATAATAAAATGACGTAAACAAACCAAGCGATGATAGAAAAAATCGATTTATGGATATTTTCTTTACCAAAAATATTATCCATGTACACCAAACCTGTACACAATGTTAGTGTTAGTAACACAACACCCACCTGTGTAATGTGAAACATTTTTCGTTCAATTGTCATTAATGGTGGCATTTGAGGTGAAAATTTTAGTTTCTTATTCTTTAGTTGATAGTCTAGCCAACTCAGTTGTAATGCATATAACGCTGCAATCAATAATGTGGCATAACTTAATAATGCAAGCCCAATATGAATAAAGAGTGATGTGCTACTTTCAAGATGTGTAACAAATTCACCCGGCATGAGTGCCGCAATGACAAGATTGACTATTGCAAAACAATAAACAATAGGCAGTAAAAACCATGCTCGGCCACGAGAAGCCACAATCGTCATAATAACGCAGACCATCAGGCTTACAACGGCACCTAGATTGGTGAGTGAAAGATCCTGCCCGCTATGAGGACGGAAAATTAAAAATTTTAATGAAATAGCATGCGCAACAAGCGCAATAACCGCGAAGAGGAGTGCTAATCCACGGTATCCATTCTGCTCTTTTCGTAACAGGCCCGGTAAAATGAGCACCAGACTGAGTAAATAAGCGCAGACAGCGACGATAGAGATTGATATAACGGGCATAGTTTCGCTTACATATATTGTTTGAATAACTTCCTAGTATAGCGCTAGGAGCATTCGGCTCCAACTATTGAAGTCATTAAGCTTAAATCTCTATGCAGAGATCCGAGAGTCATCGTGATATAATCGATGACATACATACTGATAAGCCCAACTTTAACACTGAGCTAAGATAATGTTTGAGAATTTAAGTGACAGATTATCGCGCACGCTGCGCAATATAAGCGGTCGAGGAAGACTGACCGAAGAAAACATTAAAGAGACACTGCGTGAAGTGCGTATGGCGTTATTAGAAGCCGACGTTGCCTTACCAGTGGTTCGTGATTTTATTGCGCGAATTAAAGAAAACGCAGTAGGACATGAAGTTAACAAAAGCCTGACACCGGGTCAGGAGTTTGTGAAGATAGTTCAAAATGAACTCGTCAATGCGATGGGGGAAGTCAATACTGACCTTGATCTTTCTGCTCAGCCACCTGCTGTTGTTTTAATGGCAGGCTTGCAAGGTGCTGGTAAAACAACCAGTGTTGCAAAATTAGGTAAATTCTTAAAAGAGAAAAAGAAGAAAAAGGTTCTGGTTGTTTCTGCTGACGTTTATCGCCCAGCGGCGATTAAACAACTTGAAACATTGGCTGAAACAGTTGGTATTGATTTCTTCCCATCAACAGTGCAAGAAAACCCAGTGACGATTGCAAGTAATGCATTAAAACATGCACAGCTTCAATTTTATGATGTGTTACTGGTGGATACCGCGGGACGTTTGCACGTAGATGAAGGCATGATGGAGGAGATCCAGCTTCTTCATAAAGCCATTAACCCGGTTGAAACTTTATTTGTTGTTGATGCTATGACGGGTCAAGATGCAGCAAATACAGCAAAAGCCTTTAACGAAGCATTACCATTAACAGGGGTTGTTTTAACGAAAGTTGATGGTGATGCGCGTGGTGGTGCGGCGTTATCAATTCGTCATATCACAGGTAAACCTATCAAATTCCTCGGTGTTGGGGAAAAAACAGAAGCTTTAGAACCTTTCCACCCAGATCGTATTGCCTCTCGTATTTTAGGTATGGGTGATGTTCTATCTTTAATTGAAGATATTGAAAGCAAAGTTGATAGAGCGCAAGCTGAAAAGCTGGCGACGAAGCTTAAAAAAGGTGATGGCTTTGATCTAAATGATTTCTTAGATCAATTAAAGCAAATGAAAAACATGGGCGGCATGGCGAGTATGTTAAGCAAAATGCCGGGTATGTCTCAAGTGCCAGATGCTGTAAAATCACAAATGGATGATTCAATTTTAGTGAAAATGGAAGCCATTATTAATTCCATGACTAAAAAAGAGCGCCAAAAACCCGAAATCATCAAAGGGTCTCGAAAACGCCGTATTGCGACGGGTTCAGGAACGCAAGTGCAAGACGTCAACCGTTTGTTAAAACAGTTTGATGATATGCAACGCATGATGAAAAAAATGAAAAAAGGCGGCATGGCTAAGATGATGCGTAGCATGAAAGGTATGATGCCACCTGGATTTCCAGGCCGTTAAAATCAAAAAGCCGGAAAAAAAACGTGCTTTGGATTGCTTTTTTCCCCAAAGTGAGTAAACTTTTCGGGCTTTTTATATGACAACCGGACTCCGTTCCTCGATGGCGTCTGGTTGTTTTATTAACTAATGAGGATGTTATGGTAACAATTCGTTTAGCTCGTGGCGGCGCAAAAAAGCGTCCGTTTTACCAAGTAGTAGTAACCGATAGCCGCAATGCGCGTGATGGTCGTTTCATTGAACGCGTAGGCTTTTATAACCCACTGGCAACCGGTAATGCAGAAGAATTACGTTTAGACGTAGACCGTGTTGAACACTGGGTTGCTCAAGGCGCAACTGTTTCAGAACGTGTTGCTGGCCTGATCAAATCAGCGAAGAAAAGCGCTTAATCTGTCGCGGTGGTAACAATGAGCGAACAAAAAACCTTAAAAGAGCCTGTAGAACCTATTGTTATGGGGAAGTTGGGCTCACCTTACGGGATCCGTGGTTGGCTCAGAGTTTTTTCCTCCACCGAACATGCCGAAAACATTTTTGAATATCAACCGTGGTTTATTCAACGACATGGACAATGGGAAACTATTGAAATTGAAAGTTGGAAACATCACAACCAAGATATTATCGTCAAACTAAAAGGTATTGACGACAGAGATGCAGCTAATTTCCTAACTAATGTTGAAATTGTCGTGAATGCATCGCAACTGCCTGAACTTGAAGGTGAGTATTACTGGAAAGATCTGATGGGTTGCCATGTTGAAACTGACAAAGGTTACGATTTAGGTGTCATTACTGACATGATGGAAACTGGCTCAAATGACGTAATGGTCATTAAAGCTAATCTGAAAGATGCATTCGGTGTTGGGGAACGGTTAGTTCCGTTTCTTGATGGGCAGGTTATCAAGAAAGTCGATCTCTCAGCGAAAAAAATTATCGTTGATTGGGATCCTGGTTTTTAGATTATCCGGTTAACGGTTCTCAATAGTGGGACACGAAAATGTGGATTGGGGTAATTAGCCTATTTCCAGAAATGTTCCGCTCTATAACCGAGTACGGGGTGACTGGTCGGGCAGTTAAGCATGGTTTGCTTAATGTAGAATGTTGGAATCCCCGAGATTTTACATACGACAGACACAATACCGTTGATGATCGCCCTTATGGCGGTGGTCCTGGTATGTTGATGATGGTACAGCCCTTAAGGGAAGCTATTCATCAAGCGAAAGCTGCGGCAGGTGATGGAGCAAAGGTGATTTATTTATCACCTCAGGGACGCAAACTCGATCAACAAGGAGTTTGTGAGCTGGCAACAAATGAGAAGCTAATTCTAGTTTGTGGTCGGTATGAAGGTATAGATGAGCGTGTCATTCAGACTGAAATCGATGAAGAATGGTCTGTAGGTGATTACGTATTAAGTGGTGGGGAATTACCTGCCATGATAATGATAGATGCTGTAGCTCGTTTTGTTCCGGGGGTTCTTGGGCATGCGGCCTCAGCAAAAGAAGATTCTTTTGCTGAAGGTTTACTGGATCATCCTCACTATACTCGCCCAGAGGTATTAGATGGTATGGAAGTTCCGGCAGTTCTACTGTCAGGTAACCATGCACATATTAATCGCTGGCGTATGAAACAATCACTGGGTCGAACCTGGCTAAGAAGACCTGAGCTTCTGGAAAGCCTAGCTCTGACTGACGAGCAAAGAGTGCTGTTAACAGAGTTCCAACGGGAATATCTGGAAAGTACAGCAGAGTAAGTCTGACACAAGGTGTCATTAATATCAGTTTACCTAGGGTAAGAGAGTTATTATGAGCAATATTATTAAGCAAATCGAACAAGAACAAATGAAGCAAGATGTACCTTCATTTCGTCCAGGCGATAATGTAGAAGTTAAGGTATGGGTTGTTGAAGGTTCTAAAAAACGTCTGCAGGCATTCGAGGGCGTGGTTATCGCTATTCGTAACCGCGGTCTGCACTCTGCATTTACTGTTCGTAAAATTTCTAATGGCGAAGGTGTTGAGCGTGTATTCCAAACTCACTCTCCAGTCGTAGATAGCATCACTGTGAAACGTCGTGGTGCGGTTCGCCAAGCTAAACTGTACTACCTGCGTGAGCGTTCAGGTAAGGCTGCTCGTATCAAAGAGCGTCTTAACGCTAAATAATACGCTTTCGCACATCCGAAAGTTATTGTTAAAAGGTCAGCGTTTGCTGACCTTTTTTTATGTTGAATTTTTATTATATTGTTACTTATTTTTATATTCCTCTCTTTTTAACTCCTCTTATTCCAAAATACATTAAAAGATAATATGTAAACATTTGATTACACTTTATTGTTTTAATTTAATCAATGTCACATTATTATTATTTTTTAATTATGCTTTAACTTGTTGTAATTTAATAATTATATTTGTCTTTCTTATTTAGTGTAAACTATAGGTTACAATTATATCATTTTTATTAAAAATACGGATTGATTTCTTTACATTGCGTGTTATCTTATCTTTCAGGCAGACAACAAATCACAATGACAGATATAAAAAGGTAAAAATTATGATCATGCAAAAAGACGCACTCAATAATGTGAATATCAGCGAAGAGCTGGTTTTAATTACGCCTGAAGAGTTAAAACAAAAATACCCATTGAGTCGCAATGACCTGCATGCCATTGCTCAATCACGTCAAACAATCTCTGAAATTGTTCAACGTCGTGATCCTCGTTTACTTGTGGTATGTGGGCCTTGTTCCATTCATGACGTTGATGTTGCTATCGATTACGCAAAACGTCTGAAGGTATTAGCGTCTGAATTAAGTGATAGTCTGTACATTGTGATGCGTGTCTACTTTGAAAAACCTCGTACAACAGTGGGTTGGAAGGGGTTAATTAGCGATCCATTTATGGATGGTAGCTTTGAAATGGAAAAAGGGTTACATATTGCCCGTAAACTATTAACTGAACTTGTACAATTAGGTTTGCCTTTGGCAACTGAAGCATTAGATCCTAATAATCCACAATACTTAGGGGATTTATTTAGTTGGTCTGCGATTGGTGCAAGGACAACAGAATCTCAGACTCACCGTGAAATGGCATCAGGACTTTCAATGCCGGTGGGTTTTAAAAACGGAACTGATGGTAATCTTGATACGGCGATTAATGCAATGAAGGCTGCCTCTATGCCACATCGTTTTATGGGAATTAATCAATCAGGGCAGGTGTGTTTATTACAAACGCAAGGTAATCCTGATGGACATGTTATTTTACGTGGTGGTAAAACGCCAAATTACCATGAAGAAGATGTGGCGCAATGTGAAGCCCATATGGTAAAAGCAGGCTTAAAACCGTCATTAATGATCGATTGTAGCCACGGTAATTCGAATAAAGATTTTCGTCGTCAAACCGCCGTGGTGGATTCAGTGATTGAACAGATCACTAAAGGTAATCAATCTATCACTGGTATTATGTTAGAAAGTCATATTAATGAAGGCAATCAATCATCAGAACAGCCTCGTAACGAAATGAAATATGGTGTTTCAGTCACCGATGCGTGCATTAGCTGGGAAACAACAGAATCTGTATTAAGAAATTTACATGCGCAAATTTCACCTATTTTAGCTCAGCGTGAAGAGCAATTTAAAAAAGTAAGCTAAGTTAGATAATCATAAAGAAAAAGAGGCAAGCATAGATGGCTGAAGAATTACAAAATTTGCGTGAGCAAATCGATCAGGTAGATAAATCACTGCTTTCTTTACTTGCGAAAAGAATGCAATTGGTAGCTGAAGTTGGTGAAGTTAAGAATCGCCATGGTTTACCGATTTATGCTCCTGATAGAGAAGCCTCAATGCTTGCTTCTCGGCGTAATGATGCGCAGAAAATGGGAATATCCCCAGATTTGATTGAAGATGTGTTACGCCGAGTAATGCGTGAATCTTATACCAAAGAGAATGACAAAGGCTTTAAAACGCTAAATCCTCAACTGGGTAAAATTGTGATTGTGGGGGGGAATGGCAAAATGGGAAAACTATTTTCCCGTTTATTTACCCTTTCTGGTTATCAAGTTGAAAGTTTAGAAGCAAATGAATGGCAAATAAAATCACCTGCTATTTTTGATAATGCAGGGATGGTTATTATTAGTGTACCTATCCATTTAACCGTTGAGGTTATTGGGAAGCTTCCTCCTTTACCTGAAAGTTGTTTGTTAGTGGATCTCGCTTCTATTAAAAAAGAACCTTTAGACGCAATGTTAAAAGCACATAGTGGGCCTGTTTTAGGTCTTCATCCTATGTTTGGACCTGATGTGCCTAGCTTAGCAAAACAGGTTGTGGCTTATTGTGAAGGTCGTAACCATCAAGAATTTGAATGGTTGTTAGAGCAATTGATGGTATGGGGCGCTAGAATTGAGGCAATTACACCAGAAGAGCATGATAAAAACATGAGTTTTATTCAAGCTCTTCGACATTTTACTACCTTTGCTTATGGTCAGCATTTAGCAAAAGAAAAAGTCGATCTGGCGAGTTTACTGCGACTTTCATCTCCTATTTATCGCTTAGAACTGGCAATGATAGGGCGGTTATTTGCTCAAGATCCTCAACTGTATGCAGATATTATTTTATCATCGAAAGAGAATATTGAATTAATTCGTAGATATCATCACTCATTAGGTCAGGCTATCGACCTATTAGATATAAATGCAAAGAATGAGTTTATCCATTCATTTAATAACGTGAGTGATTGGTTTGGTGATTATGCTTCTCAATTTATGAAAGAGAGTGGCGTATTATTACAAAAAGCGAATGATAGCCGTATATAACTATATATAGTATTTAGCTACCTATATAAAGGTATAAAGGAATAACAGTATAAAAAGCCGAACAGTGATTGTTCGGCTTTTATTTTGCTAATTATTTATTGTTTTTTTAGTTTATTACCACTCATCATCACAAGGTGGCCAAACGCAACCACTAGGATCAGTTGTATTAGTCTCATTATGTGAATACTCATTTATTGATGATTTTTTTTGTATGTTTTCATTATGATATTGAGCACTTATATAACTAGAAAATAGAGATGAAAGTATTAAAATATATAGTTTAAGCATATAAATTCCCTTTAAAATAATATAGTTATAAATTAATAGTCCTTAGGATCTGGACATGGACTTACTGTACAACGCTGTAAATGTGATTGATTACTCAAAGAATAAGCGTAATAACCCTCCTTGGGATCAACTCTATCTGCATTATTATTAAAAAATACACTTAAAATCAGTAAGATAAAAGTATTCATATTATTCTCCTGTCTTTTTCAAATTTGATAATAAATAGGATCTCCTACTCTTATTTAGAAAATAAGGGTAGGTAAACTTAAATATATATTTAAAAACAACAAGATAAATATTTGTTTTTATTAATCCCCTAATATTTTTCATATTCATTGTTATTCAATTGTTATTATTGAGTTTAATTAAATAACTATTAATGTTCGATATTGTCTTTTATTAAAAATAATTTGTTGATGAGTTCTTAAAATTGAATGAAATAGAAAAGTATTATTGAAAATATAACAATGATCAAAAAAATAGGTATAACAGTTATCGTAAATTACATTTTATAAACTATGTTTTTTACAAGAAGTGCTAAAAAATCAATTGTATTATTTTTTATTTGTATTCCGACGTGTTTTTCAAGGGGTAAACTATGGATTTTATAATACAACTCGCCATTATATTAGTGTGTCTATTTTATGGAGCTAGGAAAGGGGGAATAGCATTAGGTCTGCTCGGTGGTGTCGGTTTAGTTATTTTAGTTTTCATTTTTAACTTACCACCAGGAAAACCGCCAGTTGATGTAATGTTAGTTATTATTGCTGTTGTTTCTGCATCTGCGACATTACAAGCATCAGGTGGATTAGATGTTATGTTGCAAATAGCAGAAAAATTATTACGTAAAAATCCAAAATATATTTCTATTGTTGCACCACTTGTAACTTGTACACTCACAATCCTGTGTGGTACGGGACACGTTGTTTATACCATTTTGCCAATTATCTATGATGTGTCGATTAAAAATAATATCCGACCAGAAAGGCCAATGGCAGCAAGTACTATAGGCTCGCAAATGGGGATTATTGCAAGCCCTGTTTCTGTTGCTGTTGTAACCTTAGTGGCAATGTTAGGTGATGTCACTTTTAATGGTAAGCATCTTGAGTTTTTAGATTTATTAGCAATTACTATTCCTTCTACTTTTATTGGTATTTTAGCGATTGGTATTTTTAGTTGGTTTAGAGGTAAGGATTTAGATAAAGACCAACGCTTCCAAGAGTTTATTTCAGTTCCTGAAAACCATGATTATGTTTACGGTGATACAGCAACACTTTTAGATAAAAAATTGCCAATGAAAAACTGGGTGGCAATGTGGATATTTTTAGGTGCTATTGCCGTTGTTGCGATATTAGGTGCTTTTTCTGAAATACGTCCTGTATTTAATGGTAAACCGTTATCTATGGTGCTCGTTATTCAGATGTTTATGTTATTAGCGGGCGCATCAATTATTATTATTTGTAAAACCAATCCGTCTCTTATATCTAAAAATGAAGTATTCCGTTCAGGGATGATAGCAATTGTTGCTGTATATGGTATTGCTTGGATGGCAGAAACCATGTTCTCTGCACATATGAAAGAAATAGAAGCAGCATTAGGACAATTAGTACGAGAATATCCTTGGGCTTATGCTGTGGTTTTATTATTGGTATCTAAGTTTGTTAACTCTCAAGCAGCAGCTTTAGCCGCAATTGTTCCTTTAGCATTAGGTATTGGTGTTGATCCTGCTTATATCATTGCATCTGCACCCGCTTGTTATGGTTACTATATTTTGCCAACTTATCCTAGTGACTTAGCGGCTATTCAATTTGACCGTTCTGGTACAACTCGAATAGGGCGTTTTGTTATAAACCATAGTTTTATCCTACCGGGATTAATTGGTGTAACAGTTTCCTGTGTCTTTGGTTGGGTATTTGCAGCGATGTATGGTTTCTTATAATTAGAGATAACGTAAAAATATGAGATAAAAAGAGAAGCCAGATAGTGATGCACTATCTGGCTTATTTATTAATGAATGCGCTTTTTTATTATTTTACTTCGACAGGCACTACGTTCTCTGAAGGATAACATCCTAATATTTTTAATGATCGTGTTGTTTGTGATAAATCATGTAAAGCCTTTTGCATATTTATATCACGCAGATTAGCTTGAACATCAATATAAAACATCTCTTCCCAAGGCGTACCATTAATAGGGCGAGATTCTAATTTTGTCATAATAATGTCGTATTTTTTTAAAATCATTAGAGCATCGACTAAAGCCCCCGCTTGTTGCCCTGTAGCCATTAAGAACGTTGTTTTTGCAGGAACTTGCTCTGACACATCAATCGCTTTACGTGCGATAACAATAAAGCGTGTTACGTTTATTTGCTGGTTTGCTAAATTATTCGCTAAGGGTTTTAAGCCATAAAGAGATCCACCCGCTTCACTACCAATAGCGGCAACATGTGGTGATTGTGCAAGAGCTACTTTTTCCATTGCAGCGGCCGTACTTTCGCAATATTCAATTTTCCAGTTTGGATACTGATTTAAATAATGGCTACATTGTTGGAAAGGTTGAGGGTGGCTATAAATAGTTTGCAATTCTTCTGTCGAACTATCAACGCTGGTTAAAAGTGCATGATTAATAGGAATACGAATTTCACCCACAATAGACAGTGATGTTGTTTGCAGTAAATCGTAAACATCATTAATTGCGCCAGAGCTGGTATTCTCAATAGGCAATAAACCGTAATCAGCTTGCCCTGTATCAACCAGTGTGAAAATATCGTCAAACTTGTGACAAGTACAATCGATAATTGTATCAAAATGACGAGCCGCATATTGGCGAGCAGCAATATGTGAATAAGAGCCTTTAGGGCCTAAATAAGCAATCCTTGCAGATTCATTTGGTGTCGCATTTAGGTGTTGCTGTAAAATAGCTTGCTGGGTTAATACGGAATCTTCAATAATCATTTGAAAAATGCGGCTGATATAAAAACCATCTAGACCAACTTTTTTTCCTTTCTCAATTAATAAATCAAGTAATTCACGCTCACGATTTTTATCTCTAATAGGGCGATGTGTATTCAATTTAAATTGAGCGACATCAGCAGATAATTGGCGTCTATTTGCTAACAACGTGAGTAATTCTGAATCTAACGTTGTGATTTTATCTCTGATTGCTAATAAATCGAGTTTTTCCATGTTTTAGCCCTATACTTTTGCGTCATACCATTATAAATAAAAAAAGCCTCCATTTTTGGAGGCTATTGTCGTTCTTACTTTTCTTTCTGAAATGACAAAGCCTCTTAATGAAAGAGTAAAAAGAAAAAGAAGAAAGACAAAAACGAATGCGTCGTCATTATATTGTTTGGTAAATTATTTAACATATAGCTATCAAACATGATGATGTGAAAGGAGTCAAGAAAAATACAATAAAAAGCGCATCACGAGGATGCGCAGAGGCGTTTTGAGTCAGTGATTTATTCTAATTTTTAATCTAGCTTTACTATTTACATTTCATCGACAAGTAAATTTTCTTCTTTCAAGCTGTTATCAGCCCGACGAGATTCATTTTTATGCTGAACTTTGTTTAATTGGCGCTCAAGTTTTGCTAACAAATCATTAATAGCGACATACATATCTGTGTGTTGTGCATTAGCGACCAATTGCCCATTTGGTATGTGAATGCTGGCATCAACACTAAAACCTTTAGGATCTTTTGTCAGAATAATACGAGGATTGATTAAATTCACCTGCCATTTATTAAGTTTAGTTAGACGGCTTTCAATGTGTTCACGTAGTGCTGGGGTAATTTCCATTTGTTTGCTAGTAATATTTATAATCATATAGTTACCTCTTAATTACTCCGTCTTCGATAACTTCAGAATATCGTGATACACAATTAAAAACATGATCAAAATCACTTTTTGTTGGTTGTATGTGTAACAAGTAATAGAAACGTGACAAATGATAAATAGTTGAAAAAGAGCGCTTGTTAAGTTGTATTTATTCAGTCATATTAGGAAGGTTGGGCTGATGAAAAGTAAAGATAATTTAGCTAAAAAAGAATAAAAAAACAGCAGCGATAAGCTGCTGTTTTTGATAGTGATGTTTGGGTTAAGCTGGATTTGCTGCAATCAATGAAGCCACTTTATCTGCTTCTTGTGTCAGACCTAACTCTTTATAGGCGTTTTCCATGTATTCAAGCGCATCACGAGTAGCTTGTGTATCAGGATAATCACGCATCATTTGCTCTACTCTATTAATAACCGCGACATAAGCCCCTCGTTTAGTATAGAATTTCGCAACTGAAAGTTCATACTTCGCTAAACGGTTTTTAAGAAAGACAAGGCGCTTGGTTGCATCAGCGACGTAAAGGCTATCAGGGTAATAACGTACTAATTGACTGAAGTCTTTAAATGCCACAATTGCATGTTGAGGATCACGGTCTGAACGATCAATACCAAAGAATCCTTGTAATGCACTATCATCTAATGCTTGAGCAGTTAAGCCTCGCATATAAAGAACATAGTCAATATTAGGATGGGTTGGGTTTAATCGCATAAAACGGTCGATTGCAGTAATCGCCATTGGCAGTTCCGCTGATTTATAATAAGCATAAATCAAGTCGAGCTGAACTTGTTGCGAGTAAGGGCCAAAAGGATAGCGATTATCGAGAGACTCTAATTGTTTGATAGCCGCTCCATAATTGCCATCTAGCAATTTTTCCTGACTGGTTGTGTAAAGCTCAGAAGGCGACATATCGGCAGTAGCGTCTTTGTCTGAACTCGAACAGCCAGAAAGTAACAGGCTTACAGTGGCCGCTGCCACCAGGTATTTAATGCGTCTCATCACGTATTGATTATCCTCTGAATAGGTTTGGGGAGTCTCTCCGTGAAGCTCCCCTAAAATCGGTTACACTATAACTCATTTTAAATGAAACGGCTGTGCCGTCAAAACACTAACTTAATTAATAGAAAACTATTTATGTCTCAACAAATACGACTTAATGCTACAGTCGCAGATTCACAGCTGGGTCAACGCTTAGATCAGGCTTTGGCCGAAATGTTCCCTGATTATTCAAGATCTCGTATAAAAGAGTGGATCTTAGACAATAGAGTGCAGGTTAACGATAAAATCATCAATAAGCCAAAGGAAAAAATGCTTGGCGGTGAAAAAATTGAAGTCGATGCCTTAATTGAAGAGGAAGCACGCTGGGAGCCTCAGAATATTCCGTTAAATATCGTTTATGAAGATGACGATATTTTAGTTATCAATAAACCAAGGGATCTCGTTGTTCATCCTGGTGCTGGTAACCCTGATGGTACCGTATTAAATGCATTACTTTATCGTTATCCTGAAATTGCTAATGTACCTCGCGCAGGTATTGTCCATCGTTTGGATAAAGATACAACAGGTTTAATGGTTGTTGCAAAAACAGTTCCTGCTCAAACTCATTTAGTTGAAGCTTTACAACGTCGTGAAATCACGCGTGAGTATGAAGCAGTTGCGACCGGAAGGATGACTGCGGGTGGATTAGTCAATGAACCCATTTCTCGACATCCGACTAAGCGTACGCATATGGCTGTACACCCAATGGGTAAACCAGCAGTAACGCATTATCGCGTCATGGAGCATTTCCGTGCTCATACACGTTTACGTTTACGCTTAGAAACGGGGCGTACCCATCAAATTCGTGTTCATATGGCGCATATTCATCATGCATTAATTGGTGATCAGCTTTATGCAGGAAGACCACGCCCTTTAAAAGGTGCATCAGAAGAGTTGCGTGAAACGCTACGTTTATTTGATAGACAAGCATTACACGCAACAATGTTACGTCTTTATCATCCGATCACGGGTATTGAAATGGAATGGCATGCGCCGTTACCTGATGATATGGTTAAGCTTATCGATGTATTAAAAGATGATGCTGAACAATTTAAAGATGAAATGGATTGGTAAATGACTTCATTGATTTTTCCAGATTGGCCACAACCTGAGAATATTGGGGCTTGCAGTACGCTCAGAGAAGGCGGTATCAGTTTACCGCCTTATCATAGCCTTAATTTAGGTACACATGTTGGTGATGAATTGTCTTGCGTTGAAGAAAATAGGCGTAGACTCTGCCAACAAGCGCAGTTACCTGAAATGCCATTATGGCTTGAACAAGTTCATGGCACTCACGTTGTTACGTTAAAAGCTGAGAAAAATAATGAAGTAGAAGGTGATGCCCTTTATACCGCTACCGAGAAAAAAGTTTGTGCAATTATGACGGCAGATTGCCTACCTGTTCTTTTTACAACGCTTGATGGAACAGAAGTTGGTGCAGCACATGGTGGATGGAGAGGGCTTTGCCATGGTGTATTACAAAATACACTTGCACAGTTTAAAGCACCCAAACATCAAATAATGGCATGGTTGGGACCTGCAATTGGCCCCAATGCTTTTGAAGTTGGGGCTGAAGTACGTTTGGCCTTTATTGAAAAAAATAAGGCCTTTGATCCTGCATTTATTCCTCATAATGATAAATATTTAGCTAATATCTATATGTTAGCGAGAATAATTTTACAGGAAAATGGGGTAACTCAGATTTACGGTGGTGATTTCTGTACTGTGACAGAGAAATCGCGTTTCTTTTCGTATAGACGTGAACAGATAACAGGTCGAATGGCATCATTAATCTGGATTAAATAAACTTCTCTCAACCGCTTTTCTCACTTATCTCAAATATTGATAAATATTTTTGCTCAAAATTTTTATTTTGAGCTTGAATATTGTCAAAATGACCTCATCTATTCTCCAGTTACGAATTTTACTTTAAATTTTACTTGGAGGTGTTATGCGTCTGGATAAATTAACCAATAAATTCCAGCAAGCTCTCGCAGACGCCCAGTCATTGGCACTTGGGAACGATAATCAATTTATAGAACCCATACATTTACTGAGTGCGTTATTTAATCAACAAGGTGGCTCAATTCGCCCTCTATTAACATCAACAGGTGTTAATGCATCGCAATTTAATGAGCGAATTAATGAAGCTTTGTCTCGATTACCTAAAGTTGAAGGTGCTGGTGGAGAGGTTCATCCCTCTAATGATCTTATTAAACATCTTAATTTGTGCGATAAGTTAGCACAGAAAAAAGGTGATGAATTTATTTCCTCAGAGCTTTTCCTTTTAGCTGCAATGGAAACCGGTGGTCAAGTTGCTGATATGCTAAAAGCTGCGGGTGCTAATAAAGCAAGTCTTGAGATAGCGATTGAAAAAATACGTGGTGGAGAAACAGTGAACGATCAAAATGCAGAAGACCAACGTCAGGCATTGAAAAAATATACTGTGGATTTAACGGAAAGAGCAGAACAAGGCAAACTTGATCCTGTCATTGGTCGTGATGAAGAAATCAGAAGAACCATTCAGGTTTTACAACGTCGTACTAAAAATAACCCAGTGCTTATCGGTGAGCCGGGTGTCGGTAAAACGGCGATTGTTGAAGGATTAGCTCAACGTATTGTTAACGGCGAAGTACCAGAAGGTTTAAAAAATAAACGTGTGCTTTCTCTTGATATGGGCTCTTTATTAGCTGGCGCTAAATATCGCGGTGAATTTGAAGAGCGTTTAAAAGCAGTTTTAAATGATTTATCTAAACAGGAAGGTAGTGTAATTCTGTTTATTGATGAATTACATACAATGGTTGGTGCAGGTAAAGCCGATGGTGCTATGGATGCGGGTAATATGTTAAAACCTGCCTTAGCACGTGGTGAGTTACACTGTGTTGGTGCAACAACACTTGATGAATATCGTCAATATATTGAGAAAGATGCTGCTTTAGAGCGCCGTTTCCAAAAAGTGTATGTAGCAGAGCCAACAGTAGAAGATACCATTGCTATTTTACGTGGTCTGAAAGAACGTTATGAACTTCATCATCATGTTCAAATTACAGACCCAGCTATCGTTGCAGCTGCGACTTTATCACATCGCTATATATCGGATCGTATGTTACCAGATAAAGCGATTGACTTAATTGATGAAGCAGGTGCAAGCCTACGTATGCAAATGGATTCAAAACCAGAAGCATTAGATAGACTTGATAGACGTATTATTCAGCTGAAACTTGAACAACAAGCCCTGCAAAAAGAGTCTGATGATGCAAGTAAAAAGCGTTTAGAAATGCTAAATGAAGAGCTTGCTGAAAAAGAGAAAGAATATTCCGCTTTAGAAGAAGAGTGGAAAGCAGAAAAAGCAGAGCTGACAGGAACTCAACATATTAAATCAGAATTAGAGCAAGCTCGTATTGCATTAGAGCAAGCTCGCCGTAGTGGTGATTTGGCAAAAATGTCAGAAATCCAATATGGGCAAATTCCGATGTTAGAAAAACAGCTTGCTGAAGCGAATAAAGCTGAAGATAAACATATGAAGCTGTTACGTAATAAAGTCACTGATGCTGAAATTGCTGAAATCTTAGCGCGTTGGACCGGTATTCCTGTTTCTAGAATGCTAGAAGGGGAGCGTGAAAAACTGCTAAGAATGGAACAAGAATTACATAGACGTGTTATTGGTCAGGCAGAAGCTGTAAGCGCAGTATCAAATGCGATCCGCCGCAGTCGTGCTGGGTTGTCTGATCCTAATCGCCCAATTGGTTCGTTCCTATTTTTAGGACCAACAGGGGTGGGTAAAACAGAATTATGTAAAGCACTAGCAAACTTCTTGTTTGATAGTGATGATGCAATGGTTCGTATCGATATGTCTGAGTTTATGGAAAAACACTCCGTTTCTCGTTTAGTGGGTGCGCCTCCAGGATATGTTGGTTACGAAGAAGGTGGATATTTAACAGAAGCAGTTCGTCGTCGTCCTTATTCAGTCATCTTATTAGATGAAGTTGAAAAAGCGCACCCTGATGTATTCAATATCTTATTACAAGTATTGGATGATGGTCGTTTAACTGATGGACAAGGTAGAACCGTAGATTTTCGTAATACTGTTGTGATTATGACATCAAACTTAGGTTCTGATTTAATTCAGGAACGTTTCGGGACACTTGATTATCCTGAAATGAAAACAATAGTGATGGATGTAGTTGGCCATCATTTCAGACCAGAGTTTATTAACCGTATTGATGAAGTTGTGGTATTCCACCCATTAGGCAAAGAAAACATTGCAGCGATTGCACAAATTCAGTTACGTCGTTTATACCAACGTTTAGAAGAGCGTGGTTATCACGTCACTATTACAGGTGCAGCATTAGAAAAATTGAGTGAAGTTGGTTTTGATCCAATTTATGGTGCTCGTCCATTGAAACGAGCTATCCAACAAGAGGTTGAAAACCCACTGGCTCAAGATATTTTGTCAGGTAAGTTATTGCCAGGCAAAGAGATTATCTTAGATTTAGATGATAATAAGATAATTGCAAAACAGTAATAGAGCATCTTTTCTATTATAAGAGATAACTGTGAAACAGAAAAAGAGGCTTATATAAGCCTCTTTTTTATGGTTTGTGTTTTTGTAAGGAAGAATAAAGATAATCTGCAAATGGTGTTTTTTTTATATTTGAAACTTTTTTACACAATGATTGTCTACTATTTACACCAAGAAGACCAATTTGATTATTAAGTACGCTGTCGGAAAGTTTTTTTAAAATAATGCTTGTCACATTCAGAAAACTCCCTATAATGCGCATCCACTGACCGACGATGAGCTGACAACAGCCACGAAGGACAGCGAAGAGAAAAGAAAAAAGTTTGAAAAAACTCTTGACTCTTCAGAGGAATAACGTAATATACGCCTCCTCGCAACAACGCAGAAGACCGGAAACGGCAGCAAATGTTGCACTGCTCTTTAACAAATTATCAGACAATCTGTGTGGGCACTCGCAGAGACGATATCTTCTAAAATATTAGATGTATCAAGTCTTGAAGAGTGAACAACAAAAGTAAATTCATTTATGAATAGCTAAGTTTTCGATTTCTTTGAGCATCAAACACTTTTAATTGAAGAGTTTGATCATGGCTCAGATTGAACGCTGGCGGCAGGCCTAACACATGCAAGTCGAGCGGTAACAGGAGAAAGCTTGCTTTCTTGCTGACGAGCGGCGGACGGGTGAGTAATGTATGGGGATCTGCCCGATAGAGGGGGATAACTACTGGAAACGGTGGCTAATACCGCATGACGTCTACGGACCAAAGCAGGGGCTCTTCGGACCTTGCGCTATCGGATGAACCCATATGGGATTAGCTAGTAGGTGAGGTAATGGCTCACCTAGGCGACGATCTCTAGCTGGTCTGAGAGGATGATCAGCCACACTGGGACTGAGACACGGCCCAGACTCCTACGGGAGGCAGCAGTGGGGAATATTGCACAATGGGCGCAAGCCTGATGCAGCCATGCCGCGTGTATGAAGAAGGCCTTAGGGTTGTAAAGTACTTTCAGCGGGGAGGAAGGTGATAAAGTTAATACCTTTATCAATTGACGTTACCCGCAGAAGAAGCACCGGCTAACTCCGTGCCAGCAGCCGCGGTAATACGGAGGGTGCAAGCGTTAATCGGAATTACTGGGCGTAAAGCGCACGCAGGCGGTCAATTAAGTCAGATGTGAAAGCCCCGAGCTTAACTTGGGAATTGCATCTGAAACTGGTTGGCTAGAGTCTTGTAGAGGGGGGTAGAATTCCATGTGTAGCGGTGAAATGCGTAGAGATGTGGAGGAATACCGGTGGCGAAGGCGGCCCCCTGGACAAAGACTGACGCTCAGGTGCGAAAGCGTGGGGAGCAAACAGGATTAGATACCCTGGTAGTCCACGCTGTAAACGATGTCGATTTAGAGGTTGTGGTCTTGAACCGTGGCTTCTGGAGCTAACGCGTTAAATCGACCGCCTGGGGAGTACGGCCGCAAGGTTAAAACTCAAATGAATTGACGGGGGCCCGCACAAGCGGTGGAGCATGTGGTTTAATTCGATGCAACGCGAAGAACCTTACCTACTCTTGACATCCAGAGAATCCTTTAGAGATAGAGGAGTGCCTTCGGGAACTCTGAGACAGGTGCTGCATGGCTGTCGTCAGCTCGTGTTGTGAAATGTTGGGTTAAGTCCCGCAACGAGCGCAACCCTTATCCTTTGTTGCCAGCGCGTGATGGCGGGAACTCAAAGGAGACTGCCGGTGATAAACCGGAGGAAGGTGGGGATGACGTCAAGTCATCATGGCCCTTACGAGTAGGGCTACACACGTGCTACAATGGCAGATACAAAGAGAAGCGACCTCGCGAGAGCAAGCGGAACTCATAAAGTCTGTCGTAGTCCGGATTGGAGTCTGCAACTCGACTCCATGAAGTCGGAATCGCTAGTAATCGTAGATCAGAATGCTACGGTGAATACGTTCCCGGGCCTTGTACACACCGCCCGTCACACCATGGGAGTGGGTTGCAAAAGAAGTAGGTAGCTTAACCTTCGGGAGGGCGCTTACCACTTTGTGATTCATGACTGGGGTGAAGTCGTAACAAGGTAACCGTAGGGGAACCTGCGGTTGGATCACCTCCTTACCTAAGAGATACGTGTTATGTGTAGTGCTCACACAGATTGTCTGATGAAGAACGAGCAGAAATACCGGTATAGGCTTGTAGCTCAGGTGGTTAGAGCGCACCCCTGATAAGGGTGAGGTCGGTGGTTCAAGTCCACTCAGGCCTACCAAATCGTATTGATACTGCGTTGTGAATTCACTCGTTTACTTAATGTAAACTTCGTGACTCCACGCCTTGTCTCACTGCGATTGGCTCAATTCTTACTTAAGGGAAATTCCTGATAAGAAAGAAACCTGAGAAACGACACGGTATTAAGAATGCATTATGGGGCTATAGCTCAGCTGGGAGAGCGCCTGCCTTGCACGCAGGAGGTCAGCGGTTCGATCCCGCTTAGCTCCACCATAATCTCTTGAATATAAAAACAATAATTCAGAGTATATTAGCAATAGTATACTGCGAATTATTTTGCTCTTTAACAATCTGGAACAAGCTGAAAAATTGAAAACAAATCAATATATCACCGAGGTATATTGATGAGTCTCTCAAAATCTCAAACTTTGAATGTGTTTTTCGACATCGAAGTGGGATGAGCGAGCAATTTACAGTTCGAGGCGGCCAGCGCACAGCCAGCGCAACATACATGAGTATGTGAGCATGGCGAGCACTGCCCAACGACGAAATGTAATCTGCACAGCCATCACCACCCAGACGTCTTCAAGAAGAAACACCTTCGGGTTGTGAGGTTAAGCGAATAAGCGTACACGGTGGATGCCTAGGCAATCAGAGGCGATGAAGGACGTGCTAATCTGCGATAAGCGTCGGTAAGGTGATATGAACCGTTATAACCGACGATTTCCGAATGGGGAAACCCAATATCCAATGGATATTATCATGACGTGAATACATAGCGTCATGAAGCGAACCGGGAGAACTGAAACATCTCAGTACCCCGAGGAAAAGAAATCAACCGAGATTCCCCTAGTAGCGGCGAGCGAACGGGGAACAGCCCAGAGTCTTAATCAATAGCAGCATCAGGAGAACGGTCTGGAAAGTCCGGCAGTAAAGGGTGATAGCCCCGTATCTGAAGATGCTGTTATTGTGAACTCGACGAGTAGGGCGGGACACGTGTTATCCTGTCTGAATATGGGGGGACCATCCTCCAAGGCTAAATACTCCTGATTGACCGATAGTGAACCAGTACCGTGAGGGAAAGGCGAAAAGAACCCCGGCGAGGGGAGTGAAAAAGAACCTGAAACCGTGTACGTACAAGCAGTAGGAGCCCCATCACTCAAGTGCCTTGCACTGAGTGATTGGACAAACCACTCGAAAACAGCGAAGCGTTTACCTACAAAATGGGTTGATTATTTCAAGCCGTCGCGCAGTGTACATAGAAGTACACGAGCAACGGAAGTTAAAAAATCGAGCCAGTTTGACAGTAAAAGCAAGCGGGACATTTGAGGATGGGGTGACTGCGTACCTTTTGTATAATGGGTCAGCGACTTATATTCTGTAGCAAGGTTAACCGTATAGGGGAGCCGTAGGGAAACCGAGTCTTAACTGGGCGAATGAGTTGCAGGGTATAGACCCGAAACCCGGTGATCTATCCATGGGCAGGTTGAAGGTTGGGTAACACTAACTGGAGGACCGAACCGACTAATGTTGAAAAATTAGCGGATGACTTGTGGATGGGGGTGAAAGGCCAATCAAACCGGGAGATAGCTGGTTCTCCCCGAAAGCTATTTAGGTAGCGCCTCGTGAACTCATCTTCGGGGGTAGAGCACTGTTTCGACTAGGGGGTCATCCCGACTTACCAACTCGATGCAAACTGCGAATACCGAAGAATGTTATCACGGGAGACACACGGCGGGTGCTAACGTCCGTCGTGAAGAGGGAAACAACCCAGACCGCCAGCTAAGGTCCCAAAGTCATGGTTAAGTGGGAAACGAAGTGGGAAGGCTCAGACAGCCAGGATGTTGGCTTAGAAGCAGCCATCATTTAAAGAAAGCGTAATAGCTCACTGGTCGAGTCGGCCCGCGCGGAAGATGTAACGGGGCTAAACCATGCACCGAAGCTGCGGCAGCGAACGTATCACTTAAATTTGTTTGAGTGAGAAACGATTGACGGAACGAAGAGACGTCAATGCGTCCATTAAAGTCGAGGCGAAAGCCAGATAAGCGAATTTAAGGATACGTTCGTTGGGTAGGGGAGCGTTCTGTAAGCCTGCGAAGGTGTACTGTGAGGTATGCTGGAGGTATCAGAAGTGCGAATGCTGACATAAGTAACGATAATGCGGGTGAAAAACCCGCACGCCGGAAGACCAAGGGTTCCTGTCCAACGTTAATCGGGGCAGGGTGAGTCGACCCCTAAGGCGAGGCTGAAAAGCGTAGTCGATGGGAAACGGGTTAATATTCCCGTACTGGTGGTAACTGCGATGGGGGAACGGAGAAGGCTAGGTTGTCCGGGCGACGGTCGTCCCGGTTCAAGCATGTAGGCAGAGTGATTAGGCAAATCCGGTCACTTAATGCTGAGGTGTGATGACGAACCACTAAGGTGGTGAAGCAATTGATGCCCTGCTTCCAGGAAAAGCCTCTAAGCTTCAGGTTACCAACAATCGTACCCCAAACCGACACAGGTGGTCAGGTAGAGAATACTCAGGCGCTTGAGAGAACTCGGGTGAAGGAACTAGGCAAAATGGTGCCGTAACTTCGGGAGAAGGCACGCTGGCGGTAAGTGAAGTCCCTTGCGGACGGAGCCGAAGCCAGTCGAAGATACCAGCTGGCTGCAACTGTTTATTAAAAACACAGCACTGTGCAAACACGAAAGTGGACGTATACGGTGTGACGCCTGCCCGGTGCTGGAAGGTTAATTGATGGGGTTATCCTTAGGGAGAAGCTCTTGATCGAAGCCCCAGTAAACGGCGGCCGTAACTATAACGGTCCTAAGGTAGCGAAATTCCTTGTCGGGTAAGTTCCGACCTGCACGAATGGCGTAATGATGGCCAGGCTGTCTCCACCCGAGACTCAGTGAAATTGAACTCGCTGTGAAGATGCAGTGTACCCGCGGCAAGACGGAAAGACCCCGTGAACCTTTACTATAGCTTGACACTGAACATTGAGCCTTGATGTGTAGGATAGGTGGGAGACTATGAAATGTGGACGCCAGTCTGCATGGAGTCAACCTTGAAATACCACCCTTTAACGTTTGATGTTCTAACCTAGGTCCATAATCTGGATCGGGGACCGTGTCTGGTGGGTAGTTTGACTGGGGCGGTCTCCTCCTAAAGAGTAACGGAGGAGCACGAAGGTTGGCTAAGCATGGTCGGACATCATGCGGTTAGTGCAAAGGCATAAGCCAGCTTGACTGTGAGAGTGACGGCTCGAGCAGGTACGAAAGTAGGTCTTAGTGATCCGGTGGTTCTGAATGGAAGGGCCATCGCTCAACGGATAAAAGGTACTCCGGGGATAACAGGCTGATACCGCCCAAGAGTTCATATCGACGGCGGTGTTTGGCACCTCGATGTCGGCTCATCACATCCTGGGGCTGAAGTAGGTCCCAAGGGTATGGCTGTTCGCCATTTAAAGTGGTACGCGAGCTGGGTTTAGAACGTCGTGAGACAGTTCGGTCCCTATCTGCCGTGGGCGTTGGAAGATTGAGAGGGGTTGCTCCTAGTACGAGAGGACCGGAGTGAACGCACCACTGGTGTTCGGGTTGTCATGCCAATGGCATTGCCCGGTAGCTAAGTGCGGAAGAGATAACCGCTGAAAGCATCTAAGCGGGAAACTTGCCTCGAGATGAGTCTTCCCTGTCACCTTGAGTGACCTAAAGGAACGTTTAAGACTAAGACGTTGATAGGCTGGGTGTGTAAGCGTAGCGATACGTTGAGCTAACCAGTACTAATGAACCGTGAGGCTTAACCTGACAACACCGAAGGTGTTTTGTCTGAGAGACGAAAAGTAGATGAAGTAAGCTTGTTTAAGATTGAATATTGCTGGTTATTGCGTAGAGATACAAAATAACGGGTGATTAAACAGAATTTGCTTGGCGGCCATAGCGCAGCGGTCCCACCTGATCCCATGCCGAACTCAGAAGTGAAACGTTGTAGCGCCGATGGTAGTGTGGGGTCTCCCCATGTGAGAGTAGGGAACTGCCAGGCATTAAATAAGACGAAAAAGCCAACCCATTGGGTTGGCTTTTTTGCGTTTGGAGCTTAGATACTCTGAATAAAAAACTATTTTAATTGCTGATAAAGTAATGAACCTGCCGCTGCCCCTGCAACATCGTAAGCAAAATCATGCCAACTCCAGCCAGTGCCTTCTGGACGACTATCATAAAGCTCTTTTACAGCCCCTAAACTAATCGAAAACGAGAGCCCAATTAATAATCCCTCTCTATGGCCATAATGTTGATGATCTGCATAAGCATTCGCACCCGCTGATGCCACCATAGAAAACAAGAAATGTTGAGCTTTATCTTTTCCTCGCCAATTATCATTGGCAAAATGAAATGACTGGCAACCTGTTAAAGTCATTATTGAAAATAAAATTATCACAGAACCATATTTGAGCTTTAGTTTCATAAAAATAAAAGCCTTCTCACAGAGAATTTATGATCATAAATAAGATATGTAGAGTATAAAAGATGATTGTTAATACAAAAAAGCCTTACTGATATTAAGTAAGGCTTCGAAGCAGGAAGTGCTAGCGTTAAAGTATACGGCTAATTAATCTATCAACACGAATACGTCGTAATCGCTTGATTAATTTTTTCACTTTAAGTGGGTAAAGCTTAATACTTTCTAGCTCTTGGTAATGTTTTACAATACGTGTTTTTTGGCGAATACAGGCTAGCTCTTTATGCCGTTGCTCATGCAATTCATGTTTAGGATCATGAATTAATATCGCATTTTCTAAATCTAATCCCCATGCTCGTGGGTTAAGATTATTACCTGTAATTAATTGCCAATTATCATCAACCCACATACCTTTTAAGTGATAGGTATTATCACTGTCTTTCCAGAGCCTTAGTGTTAATTGGTCATTATCAATAAACCGTTGGAAACGCTGGGTAAATTTACGCAGATTGATTTCATAGAGATAAGGCAGGGCACCAATAATTTTAAACGGCTCTTCAGGTGGAATATAAAAATCATTTGCTGTTTTATCACCAATAATAATTTCGACTTGTTTGCCATTTCTTAATAAATGGCTGATTTGACGAACAAGGATCGCTGGTAAATTAAAATAAGGAGTGCAAATAACTAATTTTTCTTCTGTAGAAGCCATTAGGTGAGAAATGGTCTTATTTAAGATATTTTTCTTACCTAAACCTACTAAAGGCGTTACTGCTAATTCATGATTAGAAGCATTGGCTTTAATATCATAGCCATCACGTGTGCGTAAATTAAAACGAAATTGACGTATGCAATTTTTTATTTCAGCACAACGAACTCTATCTTTAATATCAAGACGTTGAATAGCTTCAGATTGCAGAAGATCATTCACAATAAACTGTTTCATTGTGGTCGCTAATTCACTATTTTGAATAATATGATATCGGTCATAGCGATATTTATCTAGCTTATGCAAATACACATTATTAATGCTTGCACCACTATAAATAACCGTATCATCAAAGATAAAGCCTTTAAGGTGTAATACACCTAGTGCTTCACGAGTATTAACAGGGATCCCATAGATAGGGAGCTCTATATCAGGATGTTGCTGTGCAACATGATAATACCAATCTGCATTTGTCGCATCAGCAGAGACACCAATTCGCCCACGTTGAGCACGGTGCCAGTCAACAATAACGGTAATGGATAATTCAGGACGTTGTTGTTTTGCGGTGTAAAGTGCATCAAGGATCTCTTCACCAGCCTCATCGTGCTCTAAATAAAGAGCTGTAATAAAGATCTCTTTTTTGGCTTGAGCAATATATTTCAATAAGGTGCTGCGAAACGCGGACGTCTGATAAAGCGTTTCAACATCAGCAACTGACTGAGCTAATTTAGGCAGTTGTGCAAGGTGTTGTTGATGCTTAGCAAGTTTTAGTTTAGACAACATCACAGTGCTTAGTTCTCTTGTTTATGATGGCAGATGGAGCCATCGTCCATGTAGATTTTCTTTAACCGATCTTCTGATCATAACATTAGTTATATGGGATGTACGCATAAAATCATCATATATAGCTAATTTATCAAAGGATGCGTGAATAATCACATAACAAAACTTTCACTTATGATTATCGCACTTACAGCTCTTTTGAGGATCAAAGAAGCAAGTCAAGATTCACTATTCCTTCATCAAACTGTACTTCAACCGAAAAACCTAATTTTTTCGCTAAACTTATCATGTTGCGATTTTCAGGCATGGTTATTGCGGTTAAACGTTTAATGCCATGTACTCTAGTATAGTTGATAAGTTTAGTCATAAGTTGATGACCTAGAGTATTTCCTTTTAAATCAGATCGTACAAGGATAGCAAATTCAGCATGTTGATTATCCGGATCTGCCATTGCACGGGCTACACCAATGATTTCAGGTTGATCATCTGGATTTCGAATGGCGACAAATGCCATTTCTCGATCATAATCAATTTGAGTCATATTCGCGAGATCGTCATGAGTAAATTCACTTATTTCACTAAAATAACGATAGTAAAGATCTTCTTTTGTCACTTGGTTAATAAACGTTTTTAGTAGAGGTTCGTCCTCAGGTAAAATAGGACGAATAAAACAAGGATTGCTATCTCTTAGATAAAATGTTTCTTCTAATTCATTAGGATAAGGGCGGATAGAAAGTCTTTGGTGGGGATCACCTTGCAGTGGTGCTAACTCCATTGCAACATCTAATAGTGTAAAATCATTGCCAGAAGCCAGTAATGGGTGAATATCTAGCCTAACTATTTGTGGGCAATCTAAAAGTAGATGAGAAACCTGTACCAAAAAATGACTTAAGCTTAAGATATTTAGAGGCTGTAAAGCACTTCTTGGCTGTATTTTTCCACTTTTAATGGCGTTAATTACCAAATAACGGGCAAGTGCCATGTTCAGAGGCGGTAATGCAACGGCGGCCTTAGTTTCAATTTGCCACTCAACTCCCCCTTCACCCAATAGAATTAATGGGCCAAAAATAGGATCTTGCTCAATTGCCACTCGCAGCTCTTGAGAGCCTGCTCGATTTGCCATACTTTGCACTAATAAACCCTGAATTTGAGCCTGAGGGTAGAGTTCTGTTACTCGTTCAATAATGGCATGAGCCGCTGATGAAACTTCAGTGCTGTCACGTAGGTAAAGCATGACACCTTGAACTTCAGATTTATGAGGAATATCCGGAGAACGTAATTTTAGTGCAACGGGATAGCCAATTTTTTCCGCTATACTTACCGCTTCTTGTGCATTATGAGCAATCCAAGTAGGAAGTGTATTGAAACCATAAGCTTCCATAATTGGCTGAACTTGGTGTGTATCTAATCGATATTGCTTATTCTGTAATGCCTCTTCAATACAACGGTGCGCTTGTTGCGTATTCATTTTGACATCTAAAGGCAATGCAGGTGTTTCTTTTAATTGTTTTTGGTTCCGACGATATTCCACCATATGCATAAATGCAGTAACAGCACCTTCAGGGGTGCGATAAGTAGGAATACCCGCTTCACTAAATAATTTTCGTGATTGTTGAGATGAATATTCTCCGCCCCAGTTAGTAAAAACAGTAAGCCATTTACGTCTAGGGTGTTTATTGATGGCTTCTATGACGCGTTGTGCTGTTTCAATACTA
The DNA here is from genome assembly GCF_023100685.1 of Proteus vulgaris. NCBI lineage: Bacteria > Pseudomonadati > Pseudomonadota > Gammaproteobacteria > Enterobacterales > Morganellaceae > Proteus > Proteus vulgaris. Next base: position 1,082,695 of record NZ_CP090064.1, read on the forward strand.
GGTGCAATAGCACTTGGGGTATGAATAAGTAATAAAGCGTCATGATCATGACTATCTAATAAGCAATTGAGCGTTGCAACATAGCGATCAACGGTTGTATCATCACCCAAGTTTAATGGATTACGGATGGTGTTTTTTTCTTGAATAACACTTTGTAGTTTTTGCGTTGTTTCATCTGTCAGTTTCGCCAGCTTGCCTGAATGCAAGAATAGCTCATCTATTGCCATGGCCGCAGGTGCAGAGCCATTGCTCATAATCATCAATCTTTCGCCTTTTAGGGGCGTCATATAGCTAAGAGTTTCTACGGCAGAAAACATTTCATGGGTATCTTGTACGCGTAATAACCCTGCGCGTTGAAATGCGGCATCATAAGCGATGTCATAACTTGGCGTATCACCCAATAACAGCTGCGCTTTTTGGGTACGACCACTTTTTATGACCAAAATAGGTTTGTTGCGTGAAGCACTTCGAGAGGCAGACATAAAACGGCGAGCATCTTTAATATGCTCTAAATGCAATAAAATAGCGCTAGTTTTGCTGTCTCTTGCTAGAAAATCCAGTAAGTCATCGACTTGTATATCTTGGTTATCTCCTAAGGCAATAAAGTAAGAAAACCCAATATTGCGATAATAAGCCCAATCTAAAATAGTATTGGCGACAGCCGCCGATTGTGAAATAAAAGCAAGTTTTCCTTTTTTAACAGGGAGAGGTGAAAAACTGGCATTTAGTCCCTGCCAAGGTGCTAAAAGACCCAAACTATTAGGGCCTAGCAAACGGATATGATATTGCTGGCAGAGCAACTTTATTGGTTGAAACTGTTCAGGCTGTGCTGAAAGGACAATAACAGCCTTACAACCTGATCCACCTAATTGCTTTAGTAATTCAAGGTTACGGTGATGATGGGTACAGATAATTGCTAGATCAGGAACTTGGGGTAATTTATCAATAGACGGATAAGTAAAAACCCCTGAGACAGAGCCACGAGAGGGATTAATTGGAAACACAGGTCCGTTAAATCCACCACTGAGTAGATTTTTCATCATAGTGGTTCCTGCACGACCTAATTTTTCAGAGGCACCAATTACCGCAATAGATTTAGGACGCAATAGTGCTTCAAGACCTCGTTGGCTCATATCCACTCCAGAGTTTGCTTATCAACTTTTATTCAATGTAGCTGATTTACTCTTCTTTTGCCTGACGGCGGTCTGGTTTTCCGATTAAATATTGTTGACGAAAGTAACTAAAATGGGAAAAGAGTTGTTGTGATGCACTTATATCACCCACATTTTCTAAAATAGACGCAGCTACTTCAGCAGTACAATGTTGATCTTCTCTTGCGGCTTGGCGAAGTACGTAATCACATTTACTGGCTTCATTAAGTGAAAAGATAGGTAATGAATCGAGGTAAGGGCTTTTACGAAACATTTTACGCGCTTCACTCCATGTACCATCTAAAAGGATAAACAGAGGGGGTTTGCTATTAACTGGGAGCTGGTTGTATACAACACGTCCACTCGAAGCATAGCTTTCAGGGAAAACAACATAAGCTTGCTTATCTGGTGTATTGATTAGGTCAAGCAAGGCCTGTTCAGGAGTAGTACGGGACCATAAAAATGCCTGCGTGTCTGATAATACATCGGCAATTAATTTCCCTGTATTACTTGGTTTCATTACTTCAGTATCATACATCAATAAACAAAATTGGCTTTTTGCAGGTTGGCTGACAATTGTGTCACAAAGGCACTGCTTTTCAGGTAATAAGCAGAAGCTACAGCGTTTTATCCGAAATCCTCTGGCTTTAAAAGGACGGGTTGAAACTGAAAGTCGATATTGACGAAGTCGAGAGACTGCATTGTCATGCATAGCAAATAAACCAACACTAATAAAAAAGAAACGGATTTTATCATGTTAAAAACAAACAAACTATTCAGCACTTTTTTTTCATAAAAATCATATTGATATATTGCTTATATCTATGCTGAATTTAATTATCAATTGATCCTGATTAGTTTATCGATTCCTATGCGTGATTCTCTCGGTGACAGTTGCTAAACTATCATGTAATCTGCGCCCCTATTGCAGTTGGAGAGACAAATGAACGATTCTTATGAAGGTAAAAACGGCAAAGTAAAAGTGATGTATGTCCGTAGTGAGGACAATGCCGATAATAAACCTAAAAAACCATCCCGTCGTCCTGAAAATGGTCGTGGTGATAGCCGTGACAACAGACGCGGTGATAACCGTGACGACAAAAATCGTGATAACAGACGCGGTGATAGCCGTGATGATAAAAATCGCGATAACAGACGTGGTGATAACAAATTTTCTCGTCATGATGACCGCGGTGCAGGTAAGCCTTCAGGGCGTGGCGCATCACGTAATGAATCAAAACCTTCTCGCGATAGCGAAGGCGGAAGTTTTTCTCCATGGAAAACTGTTTCTCGCCCTGCTGGTGAAGAGGCAATAAAAGAGCACGATGGCATTACGGGTAAGAGTCAAATCGATCCTGAACAACTTCGTCGTCAGCGCTTAGAAGAAACACGTATTTATGGTGAAAATGCCTGTCAGGCAATGTTTAAAAACCGTCCTGATGCGATTGTTCGTGCTTGGTTTTTACAAGACGTTACGCCACGTTTTCGTGACGCATTAAAATGGATGGCTGCAAATCGTAAAGCCTATCACGTTGTTGAAGAAGAAGAGATGGTCAAAGCCGCCCGCACCGATCACCATGGTGGGGTATGCTTCTTAATTAAAAAGCGTGTTGGTCATGATGCAGAAACTTATCTGAAAGATGCTCCTGAGAGTGATTGTGTATTAGCTCTGGAAGATGTAGGTAATCCACATAACGTAGGTGCAATTATGCGTAGTTGTGCGCATTTTGGCGTAAAAGGGGTTATCTCTCCTGATTCTGCTGTATTAGAATCTGGTGCGGCTGTTCGTACCGCAGAAGGTGGTGCTGAATATATCCAAGGTATTGATGCTGATAACTTTGCTCAAACTTTAGATAAATTTAAAAAAGCGGGTTATACGCTAGTGGCAACATCAAGCCATAAAGGCAGTGTGCCATTATCAAAAGCACAATTACCTGCAAAAATGGTACTTATCTTAGGTCAAGAGAAAGATGGCTTAAGTGAAAGCACTTTAAATCAAGGTGATATGAGCATTTACATCGGCGGAACAGGGCACGTAGAGAGCTTAAACGTTTCTGTTGCTTCAGGTGTATTATTAGCTGAATGGTGGCGTCAGCACCAAGGCTAATTGCTTTATAGTTTTAAAGAAAGAATGATAAAAAACCGCTTAGTCATTGTGATTTAAGCGGTTTTTTTATGTATAAGATCTATGTGAATTGCGTTATTTTCCTGGAGAGAATGGCGGTTTAGCAAACCAAACCACAATCATCATGATAAGGAAAATACCTGCTGCTAACCAGAAAATCTCATTGGCTGAAATAATTAATCCTTGTTCTGTAATGGTTTTCGCTAAATAGGCAGATGCCTGTTCATTTGAAAGACCAAGATCATTCATTTGTTGGAATGCCATTTGTGAATCAGGATCAAGTGGATTAATTTTTTCTACAAAGGTTTCATGGTGAAGTGATTCTCTTTGTGTCCAAATTGTCGTCGTTAACGATGCACCAATTGCCCCAGCCAATGTTCTTAAGAAATTCGAAAGACTTGACGCTGATGCCATTTTTTCTGGGGGTAATCCAGATAATGTCATTGTCGTTAATGGCATAAAGAAACACGCAACCGCTAAACCTTGCCAAAATTGGGGCCATGCCACAGTGGCAAAATCCATTCCTGGTTCGAAGGTATAAGCTCGCCAATAAAAACACACAGAAAACATAATAAAGCTGAAGCTGATGATATAGCGTAAATCCACTTTACCACCAAACTTACCTATAATCGGTGTGATAATTAAAGGCAATAAACCTACCGATGCTGATGCTAATCCCGCCCATGTTGCTGTATAGCCAAAGACTTCTTGTAAAAGCAGTGGCAGTAAAACGATGGTACCGAAATAGATCATATAGGCGAGGCTAAGTGTGACACACCCAATGGTAAAGTTTCGACTTTTAAAGAGTGAAAGATCTATCACTGGATGATCGTCTGTAAGCTCCCAGACAATTAAGAAGCTAAGGGCAACAACTGCCACGATGGTGAGTACAATGATTTCTGTTGAGTTAAACCAATCAAGTTCTTTACCCTGATCGAGCATGATTTGTAAAGCACCTATACCAACAACAAGTAAAACAAGACCAATGGTATCAATTGGTTTAATTTCGGTTTTTGTTTCTCGCCCAGCTAAGGTGTTTGATATACACATAATAATCAACACACCAAATGGAACGTTAATAAAGAATATCCATCCCCAATGATAGTTATCACTAATATAGCCCCCTAAAATGGGGCCTAAAATTGGCGCGACAACAATGGTTACTGACCAGAGTGCAAGTGCCATATTTCGCTTAGCTGGTGGATAGTTATTCAATAATAAACTTTGTGATAAAGGAATTAGTGGTCCAGCGACCAACCCTTGAAGCACACGAAAGAAAATCAGCATTTCAAGGCTTTGTGAAATACCGCAAAGCCAAGACGTTAATGCAAAAAGTGCCGTTGACCACATAAAGAGTCGAACTTCACCAATGCGTTTTGCCAACCAACCTGTAATTGGAATAGAAATAGCATTTGCTACACCAAAAGAGGTAATAACCCAAGTACCTTGTGAATTAGAGGCACCTAAGTTTCCTGCAATTGTTGGAATAGCGACGTTAGCGATTGTAGAATCGAGAACTTGCATAAAGGTAGCCAACGCAAGGGCGATGGTCATTAAGGCAAGTCTTCCTCCTTGTAATGGCTCTTTAATCACCTTTACACCTCGCCTTTATTGTCCCGCATTCTGTTCAATAATTTCATTGATCAGTTTATTAATCGCTGACATATCAATAGTTAATGCATCAGTATGATAAGCAGGTACTTGGCGTTCACTGTGTGATAATACTTTTCCATCGAGGTTAATCGTATCAACGGTAACTTCTGAAGAAAGGCCAATACGCAGTGGCTTTTCTGCTAATTCTTTTTCATCTAATGAAATACGAACAGGTAATCGCTGAACAACTTTTATCCAGTTACCACTAGCATTTTGAGCAGGTAATAATGAGAAAGCACTTCCAGTTCCCATATCTAAACCTAATACAGTGCCATGATAAATTACTTTTTTACCATAAAAGTCAGTTGTAATTTTTGCTGGTTGGCCGATACGCATATTAGCGAGCTGAGTTTCTTTAAAATTGGCATCAATCCACATACCTGTTACGGGAACAATAGCCATTAAAGGTTTGCCTGGTGCGACTTGTGCACCTACTTGAACGCTACGGCGTGAAACGTAGCCATCTGTTGGACTTAAAATTTTAGTACGCTCTAAGGCAAGCCATGCATTACGAACATCGGTTGATGCTTGTAGAACGGAAGGTTGTTGTGCAATTGGTGTATTTAAGATAATCGCTTGATTAGCATTGTATTGCTCTTTAGCAACTTCTAAAGCCGCCCTTGCAGTGGAAACAGCTTCTCTGGCGTGTTGAAGTTCTTCTTTACCAATCACATTGCGTTCGCCTAAAACTTCACGGCGACGAAGGTCATTTTGTAATTTAGTTAGTTCTGTTTCGCGTAAAACGATGTTTGCTTTTAATTGGCGACCATTAATGATTTGTTGATGCATTTGACGAACACTATTCGCTAATGCTGTTTTTGCTTTTTCTAAAGCCAGTTTTTCATCACTTGAATCTAATAAAACTAAAGGGTCACCCGCTTTTACAAAATCGGTGTTATCAACATAAACGGTGGTAACAGAACCAGAAATCTGCGGCATAATCATGATTTGATTGCCTGTGACATAAGCATTATCAGTTGTTTCATGATGTCTTAACACCATAAACCAATAAGCGGTGTAAGCCACCCCAGCTAAAATAAATAGAATAGTCAGCAGCAGTAGAACATTTCGGCGAGTTCGTTTTTTATTGCGAATGGGAGCCTGAGGGGGGGTATTTTCCTCATTAACACTCATTTAGAAGATCTCCATAAAACCAGAAAAACATCATTAGATATGTTTCCAGTATTGAAACTGGAAACATAATTATAAAGTCAATCTTAGAATAATTATTAGCGTGAAGGTAAATTATAAATGCTAATGGGTAAGTATGTTTGCCGATTTATGGCGTAAATAGGATTAGATCAATAAAACTATTTATTATATGGCTTATTCACACTCTTTTTCAGCCAAAGTATCCAGTTGTAATAACAACTTACGCATTAGCGTTTCAAGCTGTTTTTGTTCCTGTTGATCTAACACTGACCAGATTTGTTTTAAACATTGATGCTGTGGAGGTAATAAGCTATTTAAAAATTCTTCACCGGCATCCGTTAAGTGGAGATGCAAACAACGGCGGTCATTATGGCTTTCACGACGCTCAATCCAACCTTGTTTTTCAAGTTCATCAGCAATGCGTGTTGCATTTGTTCTTGAAGAGCCCAGCGCAGCACTTAGCTCTGAAGGTTGAATACTACGATTTTCTGTCGTATCTAAAATCATTAGTGCCATAAATAACGTCTCGTTAATACCCTGAGACTTCAACATATTATTACGACTTTCAAGAAGTTTGCTTTGAACATGCATAGAAAGGCGAGTTAACAAAATTTCTTGATAAGGAATATCTTTGTTAAGCGATTTCTGTTGTGTAGCGCGAGTGTTTAGTAATTCTTCTGTTGGCGTAAATGAGCTTTCCATTTTTAGACACCTTGTTAGTTTCGAAAATTAGGATAATGCTGTTATCAACATGTTAAATGGTATATTAAACACACAATTTAGCAATTTTTATTATTTATAGTCACTATGTTTTTTTGATTATGTTACCTGATTCATAAATTTTATGAATGATAACACAAAAAAAGGATAGGTACTTATCTCTTTGCAATAAGTTAATAAAATCAATTTATCACTTATCTGACAATGAATAGTAGTCTATTTGCGAAAAAATGGATCGTTTTTTACGATAAAACACGTAATAAATTTATTTTAATCACCAATGCTTACCATGTGGATAATACCGAATTGAAATTATTTATACAGTGCTTTATTGATAAGATTGATATAATTTTCTTAATAAAGAATGGGATGATGATATACATCAATAGTAATCACGCTGTTAAAACATTCACATTTTATTCTGATTAGAGTGGGATTATAGGAATAATATAGCCCATCCTTGGGTCTGAAAATTATTCAGCATGGATTATTGGATCATTTTTATAACCTAATAACCAAACAATAAGACCGATAATGCCAATGACCAGTCCAGCAATAGAAACCCCCATCCACCCATATTGATGATAGGCATAACCTGATAATAAAGAGCCTAATGCCCCACCAATAAAATAGCTTGTCATATAAGCTGCGGTTAGGCGATTTCTAGCATCAGGTAAAATACGATAAATGGTGCTTTGATTTGTGACATGTACACCCTGAACAGCTAAGTCTAGCAGGACAACACCAATAATAAAGCTGATGAGTCCAACCCAGTGATAATAAGGTGCAATGATAATAAAACCCCAAGACAAAAGGAGGATAATTAATCCGATAGTGGTGGTTTTCTTGCCTTTCCCTTTATCGACTAATACGCCTGCTTTTCCTGCCATCAATGCGCCCGCAGCGCCCACAAGACCAAACAATCCAATAACTGCATCAGAGTAGTTAAATGGATCTGCCGCCAGCAAAAAGGCCATTGATGTCCACAATAAGCCAAAGTGGGCAAAAATCAGCGCGCCAATTACTGAGCGAGTTCGAAGTACCGGGGTTGTAACAAATAATTTGAAGATAGAACCTAATAACTGAAAGTAATTTAAGTTTGTTTGACTTCTATAAGTGGGTAAACAACGCCATAACGTAATAGCTAAGATTGTTAGAAAAACACTCGCAACCCAGAATATACCTTGCCAATTTGTAAATGACGCCATCAGCCCAGATACTGTTCTAGCCAGTAAAATACCCAACAAAAGGCCACTCATAATTGTGCCAACGGCTTTTCCTCGTTGGTGTGGTGCGGCGAGAGTGGCTGCAAAAGGAACTAGAATTTGAGCGACAACAGAGAACATACCAGAGAGTGCGGTACCTATTAACATCACCCAAATATTCGTTGCCATCGCAGTAATTAATAGCCCACTAGCAGAAATTAATGTCATGGTAATAATGAGTGAACGGCGTTCAAAAATATCGCCCAAAGGCACTAATAGCATCAGTCCTACGGCATAGCTGAGTTGTGCCGTGGTGACAATAAATCCGGCTAAAGTCGCTGATATATGAAAATAATTTGCGATAGAATCAAGTAGAGGTTGTGCGTAGTAGTTACTGGCGACAACCATGCCTGTAGCAACGGCCATTAGCAGAATAAGACCTTTGCTAAGTGATGTTTGTGGTGCGGTGTTTTCCATAATACTCATAAAAAATCATTTGTAAGGTAAATGATAGTAACATGAGTCATTTTTTTGAGAAAAGAATTACTGTGATAGAAATGTTCAATTAATTTGATATAAATCTTTATATTTAATTGTTATAACATATTGTTTTATATGCTAAATAAGGTTATTAACTGAGCCTTTTAATAACTAAAAAGCGTAAAAAAGAGCATCGTCAAACACCATATCCATTGAACTGAAACGCCAATTATTGCAAAAGAAAATAGACGTTTAGTCCCTAGCCAGCGAGCTTCCATTGTCTGTTTTTGGGGGCGTTTAGGAAATAATATAGAGAGACTTTCATCAAAGCTAATATCATCTTGATAACGATAAAGAGCCCGAAAAAAATGACTATCAAGCCATAAACGAAAAAGAAAATATTGGGTAAATAAAAATAAAAAAGAAGCAACAAAAAAAGTCAGTTGATGATGAAAGTGTAGACTAAATACAGGCCATGTACTCAAATAAGGAAAAAGCGATAAAAACAGTAAATAGCGCCAACTTTGTGTTAAAGATACAATCACTTTACCGCTAGTTTTAGTTGTTAACATGGTTGTCTCGTTATTTAATGTGCTGAAAATGTGAATACCAAATTTGTAGTGCCTCTCGTGTTTCTGGATTTAAAATCACTTGAGGACGAACTTGAGAGACTTTTTTTATCGCATCTTCTAACGTTGCTACTGTGCCATTGTAAACCAACCAAGCAACGACAATGGTTGCACTACGCGAATAGCCTAGTTTGCAATGAATATAAACAATACCCGTTTGATTGAGTTGCTCCATTGATAACATTGCTCTGTTAATATCATCTGGAGATAAAGGTAATAAATCGATTTGAGGCTGTGCTAAATAAAGCTTATTTTGACTAAACTTATTTCTTGGCCACTCACAAGTTAAATCAAATACCGCATTGGCGTTGAGATCATAAAGAGGGCGCCCACCTAATAAAATGCCTTCAGTGACTAAACTCGGTGTTTGGCATTGTTTTAAATAATAACGATAAGTACACCATGCAAAGAAGCGATAAGGTAATAGGATTATCTGTGCAGAAAGTGGAATTTCACCTTGTGTATTTTTTTGAAAAATAGAAGCACCAGCGCCTAAATAGCCCAAAGTCACAAAAGTTAATGTGATTGCTGGCCATAGAAAGATCCAAAAGAATCCTTGTAAGCCAAAAGATAACAGATAAAACACCATTGCTGATAACGCATAGTTTTTACCAATACGTAAACTGCGTTTACTGCCAGTAAAATGCCATTTCCAACGAGAGTTTATTGGTAATAAATAACAAATAAACACGCCGACACCAAAACCCGTAATAATATCGATAAAGTGATGTTGCCACGTTGTCAGTACAGAAACAGCAATAAGCAATGACCATAAATTTAAAAACCATTGCCATGATTTTGGAGTATGTGCGCGAAAACGTAACCAAATAATCCACAATAAAATAATGTGTAAAGAAGGGGCTTGGTTATAAGGTAAATCGAAACCTTCTAATTGGGTAAATAACCAACCAGAAAATCCCTCTGTTGTTGGGCGAATAAAGCTAAATTTTAAAGGAAATAATAAAAAACCAGCACAAGCAATAAGAGAGGCAACAATTAAACGTAGTCCATGTATAAATTGTTCTCTTAACGTTGTACAAATAATCAGTGAAATACCATAGGCAATATTCACACTCCAATAAGGAATGATTGTCCACGGTAAAAAGGGAATAGCGTTTTCCCACGAATAAACAAAAGAAGGAACATCAGATAAAGTAGAAGTATAAGCATTGACTTGCATATAAGTTAAATAGAAAAAAGGGGCTAGAAATAACAGCCATACAATCCCAGCAAGCCAGATACTTTTTCTTGATGATGTTATTTGAGAGTGTTGAGTTCCCTCCATACTAAATTTCCTTTTTTTGTTTATCGTTTTTTCTATTTTTGCAGTTTGCTTAAAATTATCGCTATATGTTGATGTTGCCATATAGCGATAATTAATTTAGCCATAGTGTATTTTATTAGCGACGTTTTGCTATCGATACACTAAAAATACCCCAGTGATCAATTTGTTGATCGAGCTTTTCAAAACCAGCTTCATCTACTAGTGCATCCATTTCACCTTGACTGCGACAACGCATGATCCACGGTTGACCATCTTGGTGGCTGGGTAATACACGGGCAATCATTTCAAGCTGAGGGTGCCAAGGTTGGCAGGTATAAATTAATAAACCGCCACTTGGAATGGCTTGCGATAGTCCTTTTAAAGACTCTCTTAGCAAATGATTTTCAGGGAATAATTCATAGAGTCCGCTGACAATACCTAAAGTTGGTGATGGTGAAACGGTACTCAAACTTTCTGCATCAAAGGCGTTACCTTCTTCAAAACGCACTTTGTCTTCTAAGTGACGTTCTTTAATGGCAATTCGGCCTTGTTCAACATTAATCGGGCTATAGTCACGCATTAAAATTGAATCGACCTTACCATAGTCATTAACCGCATCAAAAAGGTAGCGGCCTTGCCCAGCAGCAATATCCATAATATGTACTGGCATATTATTTTGTGTTAATTGGCGAATAGCGTATCGGATAGTATTTTCAATATTGATTTTACGTTGGCGAATACCTTGCCAACCAATACTGTTCAAATATTGTTTATCAACGATACGGCCAAATAAGCCTTTTCCTTGTGGCTGATTGCGATAGACATAATCAAGTGTCGATCCAGAATCAAAACCTTTATCGTAACCTAGTGCCACACCTTCAGATGCTTTACCTAACGTGCTCATCGAACGACTAAGCACTTTGTAATAGAGTCTTTTGGGGCAAAATTGAGGAAGTGGTGTCTGTAATGAACGATAAACATCAGCACTATGGCTCCATATATCTTCATTTTGGTAATCATGTTGATAAAGCGGTTGTGCAAACAAGGTTTCAATAAAGTGACGCATTTTATTGATGGGGATTGCCCTGTCTTTCTCGCCCAAAGTGTCGTGGTAAAAACCGGGTAAAACATGTTTTTCTTTAATTGAGGTATTTAAACGCTCATAGAAAAGATGCTGAGGTTTTGCGTGAACAACATGATCATTACCCGAAATAAATAATTGTGTTGGTAAGGTAATCGCATTTGCGTCTTCAACCACGCGATCGGCCGTTTTATAAAGTTCTAATAAAATATTAACGGCAATAGGGCGAGTGATTAGCGAGTCTTGATTAAAAGAGTCTATACGACTTTGATCATGGGTTAAATATTTAGCTTTTACATAGGAATTAACATAAAAAAGTCCACGAATTTTTTGCATCAAGGCAAGGCCAGTGCGTGCAAAAGGAACATATAATTTTACTTTAAATGCAGGGGACGCTAATACCATACCGCGAATTTTTGGTGAGTAATCATGTACCCAACCTGAGACTAAAACAGCGCCTACACTTTGGCCAACAACAAGAATATTCTCCATCGGAATATTATAGTTAGATGCAACATAATGGACGAACTCATCGATATCTTTTATTGACGTTCCCATTGATGGGCTATAACCACGAGCACCTTCATTTTTACCATGCCCACGAGCATCCCAAGCAAACATTGAGAAATCAGGAAGATCTAACTCATCAACTAGATGAGAAACTCTGCCTGAGTGTTCGTGCCCCCGATGAAATAAAATAATTGCTTTTGGCTCAGTGGTAATTTGAGCTGGCCAATGGCGATAATACAACGGTGTTTTATCGCTGGTGGTAAATTCAGACTCAATCATATTCCTTTGAGTTTGATATTGTGGTTGTTGATTCATAACGATGTATCCTTATCTTTATCTGTCATCGTTGCTTCTTTTAGTGCGCGATGAATTCGGTGATAACAAGTCAACAAAAGTAATAAATTAATAATAATAAAAAGATAATGCGTGTTTTCTGATGATGTCAGCGAGGGGAATAATCCGATAAAAAAGGCAATAGTGCCGAAAATAAAGGCTCTATCACTTTTTCCCATCGGGCCATCATAACGACGAGTGGCATTAATTGTTTGGGCAAGAACCCCTAAGAACTCAGTCATTATCATTAAAAAAAGTGCCAGCATGATCCACCAGTAGGCTTGTGGAAAAATAAAGGCAAAAGGGAGATAAAGTGCAATGTCTGAAATAACATCACTGGCTTCATTTAATATCGCCCCAAGTGCACTTTTTTGATTATGTTCTCGTGCAAGCATGCCATCGATGGCATTAAGTGCCATACGGAAAAAAAGGACAACAGGGAGTAATAAAAATAAACGAGGATAAGGATAAAGCAAAAGCAATCCACCAACGACAATGGATAATAGTAAGGCAGAAAGCGTGACCTGATTTGCAGTGATCTCTTTTGCGAATAACCATTCTACATAAGGGCGTAATAGAGCTTGGAATTTGGGTTTTAGGTCATAAATTGTCATGACGCATCCTTGTGTTCAAAAGTGCGTATATACCTCATAATCATAATTTTATTATTAGCTGATTTTTATCTCATTGAATATCTTTATTTCAATGCTTTAATTTATTTACGATTTAAACATAAAACTAAGACTTAAAATTTACTTGAGTTAATAATTATTTAGCTCTCAAAATAAAGAGAAAATAAGATCCGCAAAACTGTAATTATCAGACTGTTCTGTGTCTGCTCTATTCTTTTTATTTTAAAAATGATTAAATTTTCTTTAGTAATATGTACGTAATTATAATTAGTGAATTAAATGAGGAAAATGAAAATAAGAGATATTAAATACCTTATAATAACTAATGAAATTAGTTTAATTTATTATAAATATTATTTTAGGTGAAATTTAAATCTAACAAGAGTGTATCGATAGTGTAGTTATCTGTATTGAGTGATAAGTGCAAAAAAACTAGATAATGATAATTATTATCATTATCATGATTAGCGCTGTTAGTTACAGCATTAATCATCTATCAAACTAATAACCATACAAAAAGATACTACTATTATGATCCATTTCTTAGCAAAAAATGATGCTTATCGTCAGGGAATTGGGATATTTTCATTTTCATCATCAGCGATAGCATTATTATTGACTTCACTCACTTCGTTAAATAGCTATGCGGCTGAAAGTGTTAAACCAGAAATAACGGCATCCACAAAATCAGAAAGTCCTGCGCAACCTAAATCGCGTGAAAAGATTATTATTGAACCTATTTACGTATCAGGTGAACTCAATTCAAGTGTTGATGCAGGGAGTACGGTTCTGACATTAAAAGATATCGACCGAATTCAGCCTAATAATATTGCAGAGCTGGTGGATAAGTTACCGGGAATTTCATCATCTGGCTCACCAAGACCTGGCGGTCAAACATTAAATATCTGGGGAATGGGTAATCCTGAAGATATTAAAATCACACTTGATGGCACACCCAAAACCTTTGAAAAATATCGCCAAGGTTCAATTTTTATTGATCCCGAATTAATACGCCGTCTTGATGTTGATAAAGGCCCTCATAATATTACTCAAGGTAATGGTGGATTTGGTGGTTCGGTGAGAATTGAAACCAAAGATCCTGATGATTTATTATTACCTGATCAGAATATTGGGATGTTTTTAAAATATGGTCACCATACGAATGATAGACAAAATCGTTATAGTGGTGCGGTATACGGTAAATTACTCGATGGGCAAGCAGATGGATTATTCTATTTTAACCGTCGTGAAAGTGATGATCTGCGACGTCCTGATGGAACTAAATTTGGCTATTCACAATCCGATCAAGATTCTTTTTTAATTAAAACCAATATCTATCTAACCGAAGCACAAACATTAACGTTATCAGCATCACGATCAGAAAGTGACGGCTGGACACCTTGGGCTGCTAAACGGGATGAATTAGCTAAACCTAGCCAAGCTGACGTAGATAAATATGGCTTTGATGCAGCGATGAAACGTAAATTAGTTTATCGTGATCAAAAAGATGACACCTTCAGTGTGAAATGGAATATTCAGCCAGTTGATTCAGATTTAATTAATTTAACACTGACTTACGGTTATTCAAAAACCAAACAAAACGATAGTCGCCCAGAGACAGCTAGCTCCTATTTTAGTGGCAGCATGGGCAATCAAAGTTGGGTCGATTATCGTAATCATCAAATTGAAATTAAAAATGAAAGCACGGTTATGCAAGGTGCTTTAGAGCATAAGGTATTAGTAGGAACACGTTGGCATCGTAATGATCGTGATGTCTTAATGTTTACACGCGATAAAGCTAAGAATCCAAATTATAACTATGGATATTATGCACCTCCTTATATGCCTGAAGGTACGCAAACGACAACCAGTTTCTATCTTCAAGACTCGATGAGTTATAGAAATCTGACGATAACACCGGGTGTTCGTTACGATATCGTTAAAAACCAAGGTAAGGGAAGTCGAGCTATTACCTATCAAGATCCTGATCCCTATTATGGTCATGATTACTCTGATGTAACTTATAGCGGAGCAACACCTCATTTAGGTTTATTATGGAAAATGAACAAAAATTTCAGATTCTTTGGTGATTTAACCTATACATGGCGAGCACCATTGATTGATGAGCAATATGAAGTACAAGGAAGTATTTCTAGCTTAACTGGCACGAGCCGTCATCTAGATAAAGAAACGGTAAGAGCCGCACGAATTGGCGCAATTGCAGACTTTGAAAGTGTTATTCAACAAGAAGACCAACTGCAGTTAAGAACAACACTGTTTGATACTCGTGGTAAAGACGAAATTTTCCGTCGTCGTGGTGTCTATTGTGAAAGTCAAAAGGTGGATGGACATAATGGAAATTGCCCTCCATCAATTGGTAACTACCGTAATTTACCGGGATACCATATTCAAGGGTTGGAAATCGAAGCCTTTTATAATAGCCCTAATGTATTTGGTCGATTAGCGTATTCCACAATGAAAGGAAAGCGCGATCAATCACCGCGTGACCCATGGTTTGGTCAGAAAACATGGATTGCCGAAATTCAACCTGATGCTTTACATGCCACTCTTGGTGTAAAAGTACCAAGTATTAATGTCAATATGGGATGGACGGGGGATTTTATTGGTGCTCAACGCCGTTCACCAATGGATGCCGATCCTGATGCTGGCTATTGGTCATTACCAAAAAGTAAAGGTTATGCAATCCACGGTTTATTTGCAAATTGGGAACCTTCTTTTATAAATAATACTGAGGTTCGTTTTACTGTCGCAAATTTATTTAACCGTGATTACTATCCTTATTTAGGTGAATCAGTTTCAGGTGTAGGACGTGATTATCGATTTACTGTGGTAAAACGTTTCTAATATTACTAAAAATAAAAAAAGATAAACCCCATAGATATTATGGGGTTTATTGTCATTAAGCGTTCAATATTCAAAATATTGAATTAATAACCGTATGATGCAGATGTTGCAATCATTGCCATCATGGTAGTGAAGAAGAAAATAAAGAAAAGAACAGCCATAACGATACTGATAATAAAATAAACAAAGCCAGCTCTATTCCATGTTTCTTGTACTTTCATAAAGGTTTCAACAGAATCGTAATCACCACTTTTCCAAGCCCATTCATTACCTTTAATACCACAAACAAAAATCCAGATAAGGTTAAGTAAAGGAACGAGTGCTAATAATGGAAGATAGGATTTATTACCAAAACCCCAAATAATATTAAACATGAAAGCACCCCAGTTCCAACGTTTAATTTCTTCAGGTACAGGTTTGTTAGTGTAAGACACAATTTATTCCTTATCTAAATCTTCAATATAAAAATGAGAATGCCAAAATGGCAACTGGAGAAAAAGATAATCATAATTGAAGAATTCAATGAATGAAAGGAAGGGGTATTTAAGTGATTAATAAGAAGAATAATCTTAATAATAGAGTAGGAGTAAGATTTTTTATTGTATAAACGTATTTTGTTTAATTACCTATCATTCTAGTTATTTTATAAATAAAAACAGGCCACAATATTGTAGCCTGTTTAATAATAATTTCTATTTTAGAGTCTTTGTTATTTTATGATGTTATTGCGCGGCACTTCGAGCTTGTTCAACCCAACCATCAAATGTTTTCTGATGAGCTTTGATCCACGCATTTGCATGACGTTCAATATCAGCCTGTGATTTTTGACCATTATGCATACGTAAGTTTTGCGCATTGATATCGGCAACAGACACTTTCATGACTTCAAAGAGTTTTGCCGCAGCAGGGTTTTCTTCAGCCCACTTTTTATTTGCTGCAATATGCATGGTACTTGGTGGGAAGCCATAGTTTTTACCATTTGCTAATGTGGTGTCTGTTTTGTCATCACCTGGTAAAGATGAAAATGGCACTTGTAACCAAACAACATCTTTACCCGGTTTTAATACATCACTTATCCAATATGGTGTCCATGTGTAATAAAAAATAGGTTTACCTTCTTTGTAGCGAGTAATGGTATCTGCCATCATAGCCGCGTAATTACCTTGATTATGTGTAACTGATTTTTCTAAATCATAGGCTTTTAAGTGATTATTGATGGCTTCTTCACATCCCCAGCCTGGGTTACAACCTGTTAAATCGGCTTTACCGTCACCATTGGCATCAAAGAGTTTGGCAATTTTAGGATCTTTAAATTGCTCAATATTGGTGATGTTGTATTTTTCAGCTGTTTTCTTGTCAATTAAGTAGCCTTGAGCTGCATTAACGACATAATCGCCTTTACGATAAAAAGTGTTATCACCGCCCGCTGCTTCATATTGCGAGTTATGAAGTGGAACCCAACTTACCGCCATAAAAGTGGCATCACCGTTGGCGATAGAGGAATAAGCAACGTTGTAATCGACTTCTTTGATCGGTTGAACTGTGTAGCCTAATTGTTCGAGTGCTTTGTTGACGATTAAGGTTTGAAAGGTTTCTTCCGAAATTGTACTTTGCACAGGTTGAACCGAAATCCCTTTTCCGGGTAAATCAGCAGCGGATAACTGGGTGCTTATCAGTGTGGCGGACAATACGGTTGCCCAGATAACTGGATTACGCATAGTTTTTCCTTCTGTTGTGATAGTAAGAGATAAATAGCGACAGCGAACTGTCGCCTCTATTTCTTATATTGATTGAACGTTATGTTCTTTATAGATTTTTAATTAATAGTGAAAATATTTATTACGATGCTTTTTTGCCAAATAGTCGGCAAATTAAGCCAATAGGGCCTGTCATATACCAGCATCGATTGCCTTTATGACGACTATTCTGCCCCAAGGATTGCGTTAATCGGTCAAGAATAATCGCGAGAATAACAATACCGGCACCCCCTACAGCAGCAAGTCCCATATCAAGGCGACCAATACCACGTAATACCATTTGACCTAATCCACCAACGGCTATCATTGACGCAATAACAACCATTGAAAGCGCTAACATCAAGGTTTGGTTTACACCAGCCATAATTGTTGGCATGGCGAGTGGTAACTGCACTTTAAACAACATTTGTCGTGGATTTGCCCCAAATGATTGAGCTGCTTCAATTAAATCTTCAGGAACTTGTTTGATCCCTAAAATGGTCAGTCTCACAATAGGCGGCAAAGCAAAAATAATAGTGACTACAACACCTGGCACATTACCAATCCCAAATAGCATTACAATAGGCACTAAGTAAACGAATGCAGGGGTAGTTTGCATTGCGTCAAGTAAAGGCCGAACAATTTTTGATGCCTTATCACTATTGGCAAGCCATATCCCCAAGGGAAGTCCAATTATCAGACAGAACAGTAACGAAGTTAGTACTAAAGCAAGCGTAACCATTGCTTCAGACCAAGCGCCAATCGCACCAATTAATATCAATGAAATAAACGAGGTGATGCCCATCACTTTGCCTGAGAGTTGCCATGCAATCAGTGAAAATAGAATAATGGCAACAGGTGCTGGCATTGAGGTTAAGAAATTCTCAAAGCCACTTAACACAAAATCAACGGGGACTCGAATACCTTGGAACACAGGACGAAAGTGCAATACTATCCAATCAATTGCGTCGGTAACCCACGAATCCAAAGGGATCAGTGTATTATGAAAGGGGTCCATAAGATTAAAAGAGTCTGGCGCAACATCAGTAGGTGTTGCATCTAGCCAATCACTCCCTGCGGATGATGTATCAATAGTGTCGCTACCACTGCCAGCTCCCCATGGATCGGCATCTGCCGATGAACTGTCAGCACTGCTCCAAGGATCACTTTCTGTTGTACTGGCATCGGTTGTAGCCCAAGGATCATCATTTACGCTATGGGTTGTCTCCTGAGCTGTCTCGCTTGTTGCGGTTTCTTGGATATTTGTATCTAAAACCGTATCTTGATTTGTTGTATTACTCATTTGGCGTCTCCTTATCCAGTGCTTGTAGTAACATTCCTTTAGAAATTAAACCGATATAGCGGTTTTTTTCATCAATAACAGGAATAGCACAGGGAGATTGTGCAACAGTTGAAATCAGCTCATTTAATGGTGTATCACCATTTATAGCGCAAGGTTCGGATAAAATGGCTGATTCAATAGGTTGTTTATTTTTTAGAGCCTCTTCAAGAGAGTTCACAGAAACAATACCAATAAACTTCCTACCTCGTTCAATGAGATAACCAAAATTTCTATCTTCATCTTCAAGCACTTTTAATGCTGAGCGAGGGCCGAAACCGGGAGCAACATGTAATAAGGTTTCAGGGCGACGTTTGGCAATATCTTTTGCACTAAATACATGGCTAATATCAACCCCACGGAAGAATGTGCGTACATAATCATTAGCTGGATTATTTAGTATTTCATCAGGTGTGCCGATTTGGACGACGACCCCACCTTGCATAATGGCAATACGATCACCAATACGCATGGCTTCATCAAGATCATGAGAAATAAACACAATAGTACGCTGTTTATCGCCTTGTAAGCTCAATAACTCATCTTGCATTTCAGTTCTAATTAATGGGTCAAGTGCTGAAAAGGCCTCGTCCATTAACAAGATATCGGGATCATTGGCAAGTGCACGAGCTAGACCAATACGTTGACGCATCCCACCAGAAAGCTCATCAGGCCAAGAGTTTGCGTAGCTACCAAGATTGACTTGCTCTAACGCATCCATTGCTTTTTTATAACGTTCGTCTTTGCTTAATCCAGCAAGATCCATTCCGAAAGCTGTGTTATCAAGCACATTCATATGTGGCATTAAGGCGAATGACTGAAACACCATACTGATTTTTTTACGTCGAACTTGTCGTAATTCTTTATCAGACATGGTGGCAATATTTTCACCATCAATAAGCACCTCTCCCTTTGTAGGAGAGATCAGACGATTGAGAAGGCGGACTAGGGTGGATTTACCTGAGCCAGATAATCCCATGATGACAAATATTTCGCCTTCTTCAATTGCCAGATTTGCATTTTGAACACCAACGGTTAAACCTGTTTTATCAAAAATCTGATCTTTATTCATACCCGATTTTAATAATTCAAAGGCTCGTTTGGGGTGCTCGCCAAATACTTTATAGAGATTTTTCACTTCGAGTTTAATTGCCATGCAATATATTATTTCCTATTTAAATAATGAAAGGAATAAATTAAATTTAATTAAATCAGTATTGTTGTTTTCCTAAATAAGATTTTTAGTAAGGGAAATACCCTACCACAATGATTGCATCTGACAACCCTATGTTAATTATAATTAATTAAAAAATCGGGATGTTTTTTCTTTATTTTTATAATGATTAACAATTAAATAAAGTGAAATAAAACTTTTTTATTAAAAGATGATATTTCTTTTAACTTACTGAAATACAGTTGTTTTTAAAGATATTATTATTTTGATTAGGATCTCAATAAAAACAGGCATTAAATAACTAAATTGAGGAAAAAATAAGGAAAAAATAAATGAAAAAAAATCCATATACATTAGTAAATGTAATGATTTTTAGCTTGTTATCGGTTTGAATATTTTAAATAAGCTAAAACCATTCGTAAAAAATTGATTATTTGAATAAATCAAACGGTAAAAATCATACAATTAGGTGGTTTATTGAACGTAAAAAAACGCACAAAAAAATAATATCTATTTTTCAGTGCGTTACGTTAAAATCGAAATATATAATTAAATTGAATGTATTTTATTGTCTCTAATACACTTAGTTGTATTATTTTGTATTAAAAATCCCAATCATCGTCTTCAGTATTAATGGTTTTTCCAATAACATAAGATGAACCTGAGCCAGAAAAGAAATCGTGATTTTCATTAGCATCAGGCGACAATGATGAAAGGATCGCTGCACTGACATCTGTTATTTCATCAGGGAATAATGCTTCATAACCTAAATTCATTAATGCTTTATTTGCATTATAATGAAGGAATTTTTTTACATCCTCTGTCCAACCAACAGTATCATAAAGATCTTCAGTATATTTAACTTCATTGTCATATAAATCCAATAATAATGAGAATGCAAAATCTTTAATATCTTGTTTCTCTAATTCAGATTTATTTAATAACTGGTTTTGAAATTTATAGCCAATATAATAACCATGAACGGCTTCATCACGAATAATGAGACGAATTAAATCGGCTGTATTGGTTAATTTTCCTCTGCTTGACCAATACATAGGTAAATAGAATCCAGAATAAAATAAAAAAGATTCTAAAAATACACTGGCAATTTTTTTCTTTAAAGGATCGCTGTCTTGATAATAGCGCAGAATAATATCTGCTTTCTTTTGCAGGTAAGGGTTTTCCTCACTCCAACGATATGCCTCATCAACATCTGTTGTTAAGCAGAGTGTGGAAAATATCGAACTGTAAGAGCGAGCATGAACAGCTTCCATAAAACAGATGTTGGATAACACCGCCTCTTCATGTGGCGTCAATGCATCGGGCATCAATGTTGGCGCGCCTACTGTATTTTGGATTGTGTCCAGTAACGTTAACCCAGTAAAAACACGAATAGTGAGCTGCTTTTCGGCTTGAGTTAATGTGTTCCATGAAGGAATGTCATTAGAGAGTGGAATTTTTTCAGGTAACCAAAAATTCATGGTTAAACGGTTCCAAACCTCTAAATCTTTTTCGTCTTCAATACGATTCCAGTTAATCGCATTAACATGACTTAATAAAGGTGATGACATGCTATGTTCTCCTTATTGTAATTATTAAAGTGCGCACGAAACACAGCCTTTTATTTCAGTGCCTGCTAATGCGGATTGTCGGATACGAATGTAATACAAGGTTTTAATTCCTTTACGCCAAGCATAAATTTGTGCTTTGTTAATATCTCTAGTTGTGGCTTCATCTGAAAAGAATAATGTCAGTGATAAGCCTTGATCGATATGTTGTGACGCTTCTGCATAGGTATCGATAATCTTTTCTGCCCCAATTTCATACGCATCTTGATAATATTGGCGATTTTCATTAGTCATAAATGGGGCTGGGTAATAAACACGTCCAATCTTGCCTTCTTTTCTAATTTCTATTGGTGCTGCAATAGGGTGAATGCTTGATGTGGAATGATTTATATAGGAAATAGACCCAGTAGGTGGTATCGCTTGTAAGTTTTGGTTGTAGATCCCATGCGTCATAATAGAGTGCTTGAGTGTTTGCCAATCTTCTTGTGTAGGAATATGGATATTCGATTGACTAAACAACTGGTGGACTTTCTGTGTTTTTGGCAGCCATTGTTGTGATACATACTTATTAAAGTATTCACCTGTTGCGTATTTTGAGTTTTCAAAACCTTTAAAGTGTTGTTTTTTTTCAATGGCTAATTGGTTTGAAGCTAATAACGCATAATAAGTGACAGTATAAAAATAGATATTGGTGAAATCTAATGCTTCTTCAGAGCCGTAATAAATTCTTTCACGCGCTAAATAGCCATGCAAATTCATTTGTCCTAAACCAATCGCATGAGAAGCGAGATTACCTTTTTCAATAGAAGGAACTGACTCAATTTTCGTCATTTCAGAGACATTGCTTAATGCCCTAATTGCAGTGTTGACGGTATGTGCAAAGTTAGGAGAATCCATTGCCATAGCAATATTCATAGAACCTAAGTTACAACTGATATCATGACCGATATGGCGATAGCTTAAGTCTGGGTGATACTCACTTGCGCTGTTGACTTGTAAAATTTCAGAGCAGAGATTGCTCATGTTAATTCTACCTGCGATAGGATTTGCGCGATTTACCGCATCTTCAAACATGATATAAGGATAGCCAGACTCAAATTGAATTTCGGCTAATGTTTGAAAGAACTCTCTCGCTTTAATTTTCTTTTTACGTATTTGTGCGTTATTCACCATCTCACTGTATTTTTCGCTAACACTGATTTCTGACATTGGTACGCCATAAACACGTTCTACATCATAAGGTGAGAAGAGATACATATCTTCATTACGTTTTGCTAATTCAAACGTGATATCAGGGATAACAACGCCTAAAGAGAGAGTTTTTATTCGGATTTTTTCATCTGCATTCTCTCTTTTGGTATCAAGAAAATGATAGATATCAGGATGGTGAGCATGAAGATAAACAGCGCCAGCGCCTTGTCTTGCACCTAATTGGTTTGCATAGGAAAAAGCATCTTCAAGCATTTTCATGACGGGAACTACGCCAGAAGATTGATTTTCTATACGCTTAATAGGGGCACCGGCTTCACGTAAATTAGTAAGCAAAAATGCAACGCCGCCGCCACGTTTAGAAAGCTGTAATGCAGAATTGACCGATCGACCGATAGATTCCATATTATCTTCAATACGCAATAGAAAGCAGGAAACCAATTCACCACGTTGTTGTTTTCCACAATTTAGGAAAGTTGGTGTTGCGGGCTGGAAACGACCACTAATAATTTCATCAACGAGATGAATGGCAAGGTTGGTATCACCTTGTGCAAGAGTAAGCGCTACCATACAGACGCGATCTTCATAGCGTTCAAGATAACGCTCACCATCAAAGGTTTTTAAGGTGTAACTGGTATAGTATTTAAAAGCACCTAAAAAAGATTGAAAGCGAAATTTTTTGCTATAAGCATGTTTGAATAGCTGTTTGATAAAGGCAAATTCATATTGTTCTAATACTTGAGCTTCGTAATAGTGTTGTTGTACTAAAAACTCGAGTTTTTCTTTTAAATCATGAAAAAACACTGTGTTTTGATTTACATGTTGACGAAAAAAATGATGTGTCGCTAATTTGTCTTTATCAAACTGAATATTACCTTGCTCATCATACAGATTTAGCATGGCGTTTAAGGCATGGTAATCAAGTTGTTCTATTGATTGTGTCATGTTAATTATCTCGTGACGCAGTGGTCTGCTAGGTTTGACCAAAACGTACTTAAACCAGTCTTTACACGTTTTACATCTTCTGGTGTGCCTAATAGCTCAAATCGATATAAAAAAGGGATTTGGCATTTTTGTGCAATGATGTCTCCAGCCAACCCATAAGCTGTACCAAAATTTGTATTTCCAGAAGCAATAACACCGCGTATTAGTTGGCGGTTTTCACGAATATTTAAAAACTGAATAACCGCTTTAGGAACTGCACCTTTAGTACCGCCACCACCGTAAGTAGGGCAAAGCAACACAAATGGCTGTGTTGCAAGTAATATTTCATCTTCAATAATTCTAGTCGCCTGTAAATGAAGCTTTTGTACAAAGCGATGGCAGTTTTCCGAACGACTTGAAAAATAGATCAAAGGTGCAGTTTGCATGAAAGGCTCCTTTAGAGCGTAATCTGTCTTATCTTATCAGGGCAGAAACCCGACCAATGTTGATCACCATGAACAACAACGGGAACTTGGCGATATCCCATAGAGACTATTTGAGCTAAGGCTTGTGTATCTTGGGTGAGATCAACAGCAACAAACGGAATATTTTTCTGTTTTAATGCGCGTTCTGTGGCACTACATTGAACGCAATTCGGTTTGGTATAGAGGATAACAGACATAAAAATAACCCTTATAAAAATATGGATGCGTCTGTTTTCACATCCATAATGAGAAGTACTTAAATACTATATATAGAGTTATTTATTTTCAACCACACAATATATGGTGTTTTTCTATTTTGATAATGATTATCATTAAAATTAAACAGTTAGCGCACTAATTTTATTTTTCGATCTCGCTATTGATCCATTTTTATTAGATATACAAGTAATTAGATGATTGCATTATCAATCACGCATGATTTACTCTTAGTGCTACAGACAAATCAGCAGAGAAAATATTATGTACCAAGACTATCTCGATGCACCTGTTGGCTTCCCAAAACCTTATATCTCTATTACAGCCAATGAAAAAGGGATCACCAGCCTCTATTTTGTAAATGACAAAGATGTTGCTGTGAATTCAAGCCCCGTAATTAATCAATGTATAAAACAATTAAAAGAGTATTTTGCGGGTAAACGTACCGCCTTTTCTGTGCCACTGGCACCAGAAGGAACGGAGTTTCAAAGCCGTGTTTGGAAGACATTACAGACAATCCCTTATGGTGAAATTTGGAGTTATAAAAAATTGGCACTTACATTAGGTTCGGTCAATTATTGCAGGGCGGTCGGAATGGCAAATTCACGCAATCCAATTTCTTTAATTATTCCTTGTCATCGAGTTATTGGTCATAACGGCAAGTTAGTTGGCTATACCGGCGGGTTAGATATTAAGCGTTGGCTACTTCAATATGAAAAAGTAGAAGTTGATGAATAGTTCAGATTGTAAGTATTAAGTATTGTTTCTTAAGTGAACTATGCGTTAAGGCATGGGATTTGTCTGAATATTAATCATTTAGCAGAAAAAAAATGTGAGTTTCGTGATCTAGGCTGTGGACAGGGAATCATCATTTTTGTTTTACTATAGCCAACGCAAAACGCTTGCGTTTATTTTCTATTTTAAAGGTAAACTTGATGTCTAAATTAAAAGGTAACGTTAAGTGGTTTAACGAAACTAAAGGTTTTGGTTTTATCACTCCAGAAGATGGCAGCAAAGATGTATTTGTACACTTTTCCGCTATTACATCAGAAGGCTTTAAAACCCTTGCTGAAGGTCAAAAAGTAGAGTTTGAAGTTACTGACGGCGCGAAAGGGCCATCTGCTGCAAACGTTGTCGCTATCTAATTAACGACTTCTTTGAGACAGTAAAAACCCGTTTTTAACGGGTTTTTATATTTATATAGCAAAACTCGTTTTTAACGGGTTTTGTATTTTATATAGCAAAACTCGTTTTTAACGGGTTTTGTATTTTATATAGCAAACTCGTTTTTAACGGGTTTGTATTTTATATAGCAAATCCGTTTTTAACGGGTTTTAATGTTTCTAGAGTTAAACCTATTATTGAATAGGCTATTATGTCTCTAATATTACATTTCACGTAATAACCAAAATGCAAATGCTGTCATTAAAAATGAGCCCGCTAAATTAGCCCCCATGGTGCTTAATGCCCATCCAATTTTCCCTTCTGTTAAGAGAGAAACCACTTCAACCGAAAAGGTTGAAAAAGTTGTCAGACCGCCACAAAAGCCCGTTGTCAGCATAATTTTCCAAATAGGATCAATATGTGGTGCTTTGCTAAACCAAGCGATACCAAAGGCAATAATAAATGCACCAATACAGTTAGCAACAAAGGTGCCTGTGGCAAAATGAGGAAAAATAGAATTTAGGCGGTAGCTAATTAGCCAGCGTAATACGCTACCTAAACCACCACCTATAAATACAGCAATTGCAATGTTAAGCATGAGAGATTAATCGTTATTTAACCTCAATCCCCTGAGCTTGAAGGTCGGCATGATAAGATGAGCGAACAAAAGGCCCACAAGCTGCGTGAGTAAAGCCCATTGCAAGTGCTTGTTCTTTCATATATTCAAACTCGTCAGGACTGACGTAGCGTTGAACAGGAAGATGGTGGCGACTTGGCTGTAAATATTGCCCTAATGTCAGCATCGTTACCCCATGTTTACGCAGATCACGCATAACGTCAATAATTTCTTCGTTGGTTTCCCCAAGACCTACCATCAGGCCTGATTTTGTTGGAATATCAGGGTGTGCTTGTTTAAAGCGTTCTAATAGCGTCAATGACCATTGATAGTTAGCACCTGGGCGTACTTGACGATAAACGCGAGGTACATTCTCTAAGTTATGGTTAAAGACATCTGGTGGAGTGTCTGTCAGGATCTCAAGTGCTTTATCCATACGACCACGGAAATCTGGCACTAGTGTTTCAATACGAATAGTAGGATTCTTTGCACGAATAGCGGCGATACAATCGGCAAAATGTTGGGCACCGCCATCACGTAAGTCATCACGGTCTACTGAGGTGATAACAACATAGCGTAATCCCATATCTTTAATGGTTTGTGCGAGCTTCTCTGGCTCTTGTGGATCGGGAGTATTTGGTCGGCCATGAGCGACATCACAAAATGGGCAACGACGTGTACAGATTGCGCCCAAGATCATAAAGGTTGCCGTTCCGTGATTGAAGCACTCTGCAAGGTTAGGACAAGATGCCTCTTCACAGACAGAATGAAGGCCATTTTTACGCATTGCTGCTTTGATGCCCTGAATTTTACTTGAATCAGCGGGCAGCTTTATTTTCATCCAATCAGGTTTGCGTAGCAGTTGTTCACGTTCTGTAGCGACTGTTTTAACAGGAATAAGTGCCATTTTATCGGCGTCGCGATATTTAACTCCGCGTTCCATCTGAATAGGTTTACTCATAATTGTGCCAGTTCCAGTTATCTAGAGTGATTAACACGATGTGACTGAGGTAATCAGGGTTTTAAAAAAAAATGACAAATGTTAAAAAAATTATAGCATTTTTATTACTGTGGTTGGAATCCTAGTTGTGTACAAAAATGCTTAACTAATAATGGTGCTACCTGTGTCGTTGTCGTATTAGGAGCAAAATCAATTAACTGTGTCATTTTCAGATCAGAATAACCACAAGGATTTATTCGTGAAAAAGGGGATAAATCCATATCAATATTGAGGGCTAAACCATGAAAAGAGCAACCTTTACGAATACGTAGCCCTAACGAACAGATTTTATCGCCTTTCACATATACGCCCGGTGCATCAGCGCGAGCATAAGCTTCTACATTAAATTCCGCTAGCGTATCAATAACGGTATTTTCAAGTGCAGTGACTAATTGGCGAACACCAATATGGTTACGTTTTAAATCCACTAAAACATACATGACTTGTTGGCCTGGGCCATGATAGGTCACCTGACCGCCACGATCAGATTGAATAACAGGAATAGTTCCTGTGTTTAATAAATGTTCAGCTTTACCTGCTTGGCCTTGAGTAAAAACTTGTTCATGTTGAACGAGCCATATTTCATCAGGAGTGTGACTTTCCCGTTTTTCCGTAAACTGATGCATAGAATCAGAAACCGGTAAGTAGGGTTTCACACCTAATTGGCGAATAATGATTGTTTTGTCTTGCACCGTGAAAATCTTCATTTGTAGCGTAATTGTGAAGAGCAGTATAACGCCCCAGTAAATGAACTACCAGATTGAGATGTTTTTTTTCCGAAGAGGAGAGAAAAATGAAAGATATTAAGATAAGAAAAAGCGCCTGAGTAAAAGGCGCTTTTGAAAAATTCATCATTTTAAATGAAGGGATTACAGAACCATACGAACTAGTTCAAGCTCACCTAACTCTTTATACAGTGTTTCTACTTGATCGATATGGGTTGCATTGATCGTAATAGAAACTGAATGGTAATTGCCTTTGCTGCTTGGTTTTACAGAAGGAGTATAATCACCTGGTGCGTGGCGTTGAATAACTTCAACGACTTGATCCACTAATTCTGGTTTTGCATGACCCATCACTTTATAAGTGAAAGAACATGGGAACTCTAACAGTTCATTTAATTTTGTTTTCATCATAATGTAATTCCTTAAGACAACAGACACTGTTGTTTTAATTATCTATATCTACACCTAATCTTGACAAATAAAAAGCGCATTCCTTAATTATTAAGGAATGCGATACTGGTAATTAGGGTAAATAGGGGAATGGTAAATGTGTTTATGCCAATATCTATATGTAAGTTATATGTGGTCACATTTATCTTTTTCAAGTCTTAGCCAAACCAGTGTGAGAATAATAATTTGATGTAATCGATAATGCGACTAAAGAAGCCACCTTCTTTTACTTCATTCATCACCACGAGTGGACGTTGTTCAATAATTTGCCCATCAAGTTGGAAATTAATGGTTCCGACAACTTGGTTTTTAGTCACTGGGGCATGTAATTCTACATTATCAAGTACATAGCTTGCTTTTAAGTCTTTTAATCGACCACGAGGGATAGTTAAATAAACATCTTTATCTACGCCTAATTGTACTTTATCTGTTTCACCATACCAAATTGGTTCAGCTGCAAACTCTTTACCTACTTGGAGTGGTTTTACTGTTTCAAAGAAGCGAAAACCCCAAGTCAGCAATTTTTTACTTTCAGCATCACGACCTTTAGATGAATGGCCACCCATTACTGCTGAAATTAAGCGCATATTGCCTTCGGTTGCTGAGGCAACTAAGTTATAACCTGCTGAGGCAGTGTGGCCAGTTTTAATACCATCCACATTTAAACTGCTATCCCATAACAATCCATTTCGATTCGTTTGGCGGATATTGTTATAGGTATACTCTTTCTCTTTGTAGATGGCATATTCGTCAGGTACATCACGAATTAATGCGGCTCCAATTAACGCCATATCACGAGCAGAGCTATATTGCCCTGGAGCATCAAGTCCATGAACTGTTTGAAATTGGGTGTTTTTTAAGCCGAGACGTTTAACGTAATCGTTCATCATGGTGACAAATGTATCTTGGCTACCTGCGACATAAGAGGCCATTGCAACACAAGCATCATTACCTGATTGCAAATTAATACCACGGGTTAATTGTGCGACAGTAACTTGGTCGCCAGGTTTTAAGAACATTAAAGAGGAGCCACGAAAAACAGGGTTACCCGTTGCCCATGCCTCTTCACCAATTGGCACGATATCGTTATTAGTAATTTTGCCTGCGCGAATAGACTGTCCAATAACATAACTGGTCATCATTTTGGTTAAACTTGCAGGATCGCGACGAACATCAGCATTCATTTCAGCCAGCACTTTCCCAGAATTATAATCAATAAGAATATAAGATTCGGCTTCGATATTAGGAACAGCGGGTATCATTGTTTTTAGTGAATCATCAGCCAAGCTTTGATGCGTTACTGTCAATAAAGCAAAAGTGGCACTTAATAGGCTCGTTCTTAGTAATTTAGCTGGGAGTGTCTGTTTCATTCTGTTTGTTTAATCCGAAAATTCAGGGAAAAATAGGGGCTGATAAATAAAATATCAGCAAAACCAGGCAATTCTACGCTTGAATTTGCTGATATAAAAAGGATTTTACGGCATCTTACCTTTATTGAGTAATAATAAACCCAGAGATATCTTTAACTTGTTTCAGTTTGTTTTTTATTGCTTCGGCTTGATCTTTAGAGGAATAAGGGCCGAGTTGTACCTTATATAGTCCATCTGTTTTATTAATCACGCCTTGAGTACCAAATGATGACGATAAATCATTGAGCCAAAACTGAGCATTATTTTCGTTACTGAGTGCGCCAACTTGTACATAAAAGCCTTGTGCTATGGAGTTTGATAGTAATACTGGAGCTGGAGCTGGAGCTGGAGCTGGAGCTGGAGCTGGAGCTGGAGCTGGAGCTGGAGCTGGAGCTGGAGCTGGAGCTGGAACTGAAGTTGGAACTGAAGTTGGAGCTGAAACTTTGGCTTCTGGTTGTGCTGGTGGCTCAATAGGCATATTAACAGGTGCTGATGTTGTTAATGGCGTAGATGTTGTTGATTGAGCATTAAAATTAGGGCGTTCGGGTAAGGCTGTTGTTTTCTTCTCAATTTGAGCCCCATGTGTACCAATACCACTCATATGGCCATTTTGATCGACGACGATCCCTTCAATTTGCAATGGTGTTGTTGGCATTAAACGCAAACTATCAGAAACGGCGGGAGTGACTTGGATTTGTTTACCGTTGACGTAAGGGCCACGGTCATTGATCCTGACAACCATTGTGCGCCCATTGTGTAAGTTTGTAATTTTTACATAACTTGGAATGGGTAATGTGGGATGTGCAGCTGCAAATTCATAGGGATTGACACGTTCACCAATAGTCGTTAAACGACTCATAGCTAAGCTATCATAAACAATAGCCTCTCCTCGCTCACTAAAGTTTGCGGGATCAGTCACAATACGATAGACCACACCATTTTTTCGGTAATCTTGATTTGCCGTTGGGTGATAAGGCTCGTAACGAGGTTCAGCACCGAGAACACGTTGAACAGGCACATTGGGTAATGGTGCTGGCTGTTTATTAGTGTTCGGTTTATCAACAACACACCCTGAAAGTAGCAATGCACTGATACCTATCAAAACCCATTGCAGACGCATAGAAACCTCATTATAAACTTTTCGATAATAGTTTTCGGTGTGTATGAATAGACATAACAATGCCAAATCCTGCCATTAAGACAATTAGGGCAGAGCCTCCATAACTCATTAGCGGTAACGGAACACCGACAACAGGAAGAATACCACTCACCATTCCTATGTTGACAAAGACATAGACAAAGAAGATTAGCATTAATCCGCCAATCATTACTCTACCAAATGTATTTTGTGCTTTCGTTGCAAGGTAAAGGCCTCGCGCAATTAAGAGTATATAAAGAGCTAGCAGTATCAAAACACCAATTAATCCGAGTTCTTCAGCCAATACAGCAAAAATAAAGTCTGTATGGCGCTCTGGTAAGAATTCTAATTGAGATTGCGTGCCTTGTAACCATCCTTTTCCATGTAATCCGCCAGAACCAATGGCAATTTTAGATTGGATGATATGATATCCGGCGCCGAGCGGATCAGATTCAGGGTCAAGCAGCATCATTACCCTAGCTTGTTGGTAATCATGCATAAGGAAAAACCAGAGTATGGGGATAAAAGCAGCAACAAGAACTATGGCTACAGTGATAAGGCGCCAACTCATTCCTGCAAGAAAAAGAACAAATAAACCCGATGCGGCAACAAGAATTGATGTTCCTAAATCGGGCTGTGCCGCAACTAATAACGTTGGTACAAAAATAAGTACCAAAGCAATAGCTGTATTACGCAACGTAGGCGGGCAGATATCGCGGTTCATAAATCGTGCTACCATTAATGGCACCGCAATTTTAGCAATTTCTGAAGGTTGGAAACGTACAATACCTAAATCTAACCAGCGTTGAGCACCTTTACTTATTTGACCAAAGACATCAACAAGAATAAGCAAGATAACGCAAAAGAAATAGAGATGTGGAGCCCAACTCTCATAGACTCGTGGTGGGATTTGAGCCATGACTATCATGATCATAAACCCCATACCAATCTGGCCTAATTTGCGTTGCATCATTTCTGGATCTTGGCCACTTGCACTCCACATAATAAATGCGCTGTATCCCAATAAAGCAATAATACAGAGCAAGAATAGAGGGTCTATATGGACTCGGGTCCAGAAGGATTTTTTCTTATTATTTTCAGTCATAATGATTATTCCTCTGAACCGCGTGGAGCAGCTGGCGAATCAGGTAACACTGTGTTGTTATCACCTAGGAGAATGTGGTCAAGAATTTGTCTTGTAATATCACCGACAGAAGGGCCAGCACCACCATTTTCTAAAATAATTGCTATAGCAACAGTCGGCTTATCATAAGGCGCAAAGGCAATCATCAGTTTGTGGTCACGAAGATGTTCAGCTAATTGGCTTGCGTTGTATGTTTCATAACTAAACACCTGTGCAGTTCCTGATTTAGCTGCCACTTTATAAGGAGCATCAGCAAAACTTCGACGACCTGTGCCATTAGGGAAGTTAGCCACACCATACATACCATGTTTTGCTAATTCCCAATAGCCAGAGTTAATATCACCAATTTGACGGGTTTCAGTATCAACATAAGGCAACATTTCATTACCTAGTTTCGTACCGTAAAGTAGGTGAGGGGTTTTAACTTGACCATCATTAATCAATGTCATTAACGCTTTTGCCATTTGAATTGGCGTTGCTGTCCAATAACCTTGACCAATTCCGACTGGGATCGTATCACCTTGATACCAAGGTTTTTTATAACGTTGCTGTTTCCACTCGCGCGTTGGCATGATGCCATTACGTTCTTCGGATAGATCAATTCCTGTGTATTCGCCATAGCCAAAGCGCCCCATCCAAGTTGATATACGATCGATTCCCATATCATAAGCAACTTGGTAGAAAAATGTATCCGCAGACTCAACAATGGACTTGGTAACGTTGAGTTTACCATGCCCCCAGCGTTTCCAGTCACGATAGCGTTTTTCAGAGCCTGGAAGTTGCCACCAGCCAGGATCGTGGATAGTCGTATTCGCAGTAATAACCCCTTCACTTAATGCAGCAACAGACATAAAGGGTTTAACCGTTGAGGCTGGTGGATAAAGGCCTTGTGTTGTTCGATTTATTAGCGGTCTATCAGGGTTATTTAGCAATCCTTGATAATCAGTATTAGAAATACCGCCCACAAATAAGTTCGGATCGTAACTTGGATTTGAGACAAGGGCTAAAATTTCACCATTACGAGGATCAGTCACTACAACAGCAGCTCGGCTTGTGGTGAGTAATGTTTCAATATAGGTCTGTAATTCAAGATCAACGGTAAGGTAAATATCTTTACCTGCTTGTGGCGGTTGTTCATGTAATTGGCGAATAACGCGACCACGGCTATTGACTTCAACTTCTTCATAGCCAGTTGTTCCGTGTAATACAGACTCATAATAACGTTCAATACCTAATTTACCGATATCATGAGTAGCGGCGTAATTAGGTGATAAACCTTCTTTATCAAGGCGTTCAACATCTTTATCGTTAATTTTTGCAACATAACCAATTACATGTGTTAATGCTGAGCCATAAGGATAATAACGGCGTTGATAACCTTTGATTTCTAAGCCCGGATAACGATATTGATTGATAGCAAAACGCGCAACTTGCACTTGGCTAAGTGTAGTTTTTAAGGGAATAGAGCTAAATCGACGAGAGCGCTTACGCTCTTTTTCAAAAGCTGTGATATCTTCATCAGTTAAGTCAACAACTTCTCTCAAACTTTCAAGCGTTTCTTGTAAGTTTGTTACCTTTTCAGGTACGACTTCTAACTGGTAGATAGTACGATTGAGCGCAAGAGGGATCCCTTTGCGATCGTAAATAATGCCACGACTAGGTGCAATTGGGACGAGTTTAATTCGGTTATCATTTGAACGTGTTTGATAATCGTCATGGCGAGCGATTTGTAAGTGATTGAGGTTAAAAACCAAAACACCACTTAATATAATAATTACTGAAAATGCGACGATCACACGGCGGATAAACAATTTTGATTCCGCAGTATAATCTCGAAACGGGGTACGTTTTTTTCTCTTCATCCCATTTGACTTCACTTACTGACCCGCCAATTTTATTGATTATTCACGATGATAAGGATGGTTTGTCGTAATACTCCATGCTCGATAAAGACTTTCTGCAACTACGACACGAACAAGGGGGTGTGGCATTGTTAAAGGAGATAAAGACCAGCTTTGTTCAGCTGCAGCTTTACAAGCAGGCGCTAACCCTTCAGGGCCACCAATTAATAAGCTGACATTTCTACCATCAAGCTTCCATCGATCAAGTTGTTCTGCAAGTTTTGGCGTATCCCAGCGAGCGCCAGGAATATCAAGAGTAACAATACGATTCCCTTTACCAACAGCTGCTAACATTTGTTCGCCTTCTTTTTCGAGAATTCGTTTAATATCGGCATTCTTTCCGCGTTTACCTGCGGGTATCTCAATAAGTTCTAAAGGCATGTCTTTGGGAAATCGATTAAGATAATCCATAAAGCCGGTCTGTATCCAGTCCGGCATTTTTGTACCAACGGCAATGAGCTGTAATTTCAAACTCAGCTCCAGAGTTTTTCAAGTTCGTACATGCGACGGCTATCTTCTTGCATTACGTGTACCATGGCTTCACCAAGATCGACGACAATCCAATCAGAAACACCTTGTCCTTCCACACCTAAAGGTTGTAATCCCGCTTCGCGGCAATCATCAACGAGATTATCTGCCACAGACATAAGATGTCTGCTGGATGTACCTGTGCAAATAATCATGTAATCCGTTACACTTGATTTTCCACGGACATCTAATGCAATGATGTCTTGAGCTTTAGAATCTTCAAGTTTATCAATAATAAATTGTTGTAATTCAGAACCTTGCAAAAGGATCACCTTTAATCTAATGAGTTAATTCAATCGAAAAATACTATACTCGTTATACGTCAGTTTGCAGTATTGTTAACTATGTTTATTTGTACTAGTTACAGACTTTTGTCTGCTTTTAGTGACCAATTTACTTGTCGTTTTACTGCATCTCGATTTATTTAGAGCATGAACGCTATTTTAAAGGAATTTACACCAATAAATCTATTTTACTCGATGAGTAATTCCAGTTAGCGATAACAAGAACATAAACCTCATTCTTTTGTTTTTCGACGTTTGATTTAGAAAAATTCATATATGCCCATTAACTGCGTCATAATCAATAATAAAAAGAAGGCGCATAAGAACTTTTCAGTTAGACGACAGTTTTACCTTACAGTTCCCTTAAGGGAACAGAGGGTGAGAATAACAGCTAAACATCGTCTGTCAATGCTCATCAAACACCTAATTAGGTGTGTTTTTACTTTGTTAGCGTCAGATTATACCGTGTAATGCTTAGACTTTTTAATTGGAGAAAAAAAGAATGGAAAGAAAAGTGAATTATCTCGGGATATCTTCAGAAATTATGAGTAACACCAATCACCAATTACAAGAAAAGTTAGCATTGCTTTGCGATACTGTTCAGGCGGAAAAGATAGGTATTATGCAGATAGAGGCTCAAAATAGAGATAACCTGTTACCACTTTATGGTTATGTTGGAAAAAAAGGAGACCGCCTTACCTCACCCTTGAATTTTGCTTTACCTCAATTAAATATTGATCAACTTTTACAGCCTATTGTTCTTGACCATTTTCTTACCCAATTTTTCACACTGTTTGATTATCAACAACAGGTTTATCAATCATTAACTAAAGGGGCTTTAGTTAAATTTCATAGCCGATACAAATATTTAATTATGGCTTATTCACTTGTGGCTTATCGAGAGTTGGGGCGTGATATTGCTAATTTTTCTGATGCTATTCCCCTTGGAGAAGTTGCATCGAAATATCAGGAAAAGCTAATGAAGGCATTCAGTGTTGCAGCAAATAGAGAAGGACAAACTAATGCGTTAATGCATATGGCTGGGTATTTTAAGCGAAATCTAAACTCACAACAAAAACAAGAAATGGCACAGACAATTTTACAATATCGTCAAGGTATTGTGCCTTTATCTAAACCTTATGATTTACTCAAATATTGGTTAACTGTTTATCCTGATGAGTATTTGAGTCATCAACGCTATTTTTCGCCTTATCCGTTCACTTTTAATTATTTAAGAGAGCAACTTTAGCCTTAATTCATTATTTATAGAGTTGTTGCTGGCGAATATAGTCTTCAACAGAACTGGGTAGCAAATCATGACAACCAATTCCTGCTTTATGGCGAGCACGAATATCTGTTGCTGAAATATTATAAAGAGGTGTATCAGCCAGAAAAATTTTGCCAGAAGGTAGGTAATGAATATCTTCTTGTTGATTGGTTTGGTGTTTTTTTAGCCATTCCTGCATTTGAGGTGACTCGAAATGAGTTTGATAACCAGGGCGAGCACAAACTAACAAATGGCATATATCTAATAGTTTTTCCCATTGGTGCCACGTATTAATTGAAAGTAATGAATCCTGACCAATAATAAATGCTAAAGGTTGGTTATTACCAATTTCTTGTCTGAAGTCTCTTAATGTCTCAATAGTATAAGAAGGTGTCGGCTTTTCAAGCTCACGAGTATCCACTTTAAATGAAGAATATGGCTCAAGAGCAAGACGTACCATATCCAGACGTTGCTGAGAAGATGCTTCAGGCTGTGGGCGATGAGGGGGAATATTATTGGGTAGCCATACCACTTCTTTTAAGCCAATTAATCCTGAAAGTGCTTCAACTGGACGTAAATGCCCATAATGAATTGGATCAAATGTGCCACCGTATAAGGCGATAGCTTGATTAATTAAAGGTGTAGGATCATTATTTTTAGGCATGACTTACAAATCCTTCTGGTAATGCTTTCCCACAAAGCAATAAGCCTAACGCGCTAAGAGATGGCCAAACAGTTTGACCATAATCTTGTTTAATGGTCATTTCGATACTGGCTAATAACCGTATTGCAGTTAGCAGTTGATGCTCGGATAAACGTTGTAATGCTGCTGTAAAAATTGGACGTCGGTTTTGCCAAATTCGATGTTTATCAAAAATCGTTTTTAAAGCGGCTGTTTTAGACTCTCGGTGTAGCGTAATTAATTGCATTAATTCACGTTGCAACGTTCTGAGTAAAATAACAGGTTCACTATCTTCTCTTTTGAGTTGTTGCAAAATATGCCATGCGCGTTGTGTTTTACCTGCAAGCAATGCATCAACCCAGTGATAAGGGGTAAAATGAGAAGCGTCATTAACGGCTGCTTCTACTCTAGGTAATGTCAATTTACCATCAGGGTAAAGTAGGGAAAGACGCTCTATCGCTTGTGCCAATGCGAGCAAATTACCTTCATAGCAGTAGCAAAGTAGTTGGTTACCTTGTTCATCCAGCGCTAATCCTTTTTGTTTTGCTCGACGAGCAACCCAATTAGGCAATTTATCAAGTTCAGGTGTGAGACAAGAAACATACGTTCCATTCTGGCTTAATGTTTTAAACCATTCACTGTTTTCTTGAGCCTTGGTGAGTTTATTGCCACGTAAAACCAACAATAAATCTTGATGTAACTCTTGAGATAACCTTGTGAGTTTCTCTGACATGGCTGCATTAGGGCCATTTTCAGGCAAATGCAGTAAAAGAGATTGTCTTTGAGAAAAAAGGCTTAGCGATTGACAAAGTGAGTAAATTTCATTCCAGTCCGTATTATTATCAAGAGTAAATTGATAGTGTTCAATAAACCCTTGGGCTTTAGCAACAGATTGGATGGCATCTTGAGACTCTTGGAGCAATAGAGGTTCATTGCCCCAGAGTAGATAACTTTGGCGCAACCCCTCTTGGAGCTGCGCATTCAGTTGTTCTGGATATAAGCGGATCATTTGGCCGGAGAGATTATCTGTTTTGCTTGCTCAGCTTGTGCGGCTTTTTGGCGTTCAGCATTGTGAACAACCAATAATTTACGCACTAATATTGCTGTCGCTTGTTCACGCATTTCTTGTTTGATAATGTCATTTTCAGCATCTTTTGCTAATGCTTCTAATGGGTTATCGAAGAATGGTCGTGAAACCTGTGATGAAATAGGATAAATCGTTCCATCTGGCATAATCACTTGCGCATCTAGCACAAATGTTAGCTGACGTTCTGCTGATTTACCGTCTTGATACACAGAAACGGTCTCTTTACTCTCTGACGAGCCCACAATTTTGAGAATAGGGATATCTGCTGTTGGATTTTCAACAAGCTGAACACCACTAAGTCTGAGTTGTTGGCGCATTACACGAGATAATGGGCCATAAGGGTCACCAGAGCTAAGATAAAGCGTTTTTAATTCTGCTGGAACCTGAGTTTTCCCTTGTAAGTGAAAACCGCAGCCAGCGGTGATTAACACCGCTAAACCGAAAAATAGCGAAAATAGATATCGCACTAGGCCTCCTTATCAGCCAACAACGATGTTCAGTAATTTTCCTGGAACATAAATGACTTTACGAATAGTCACATCTTCCAAGTATTTAGCAACACTGTACTCTTTTGTCGCCATTTCCTGAACATATTCTTTTTCTGAATTAGCCGGAACAGTGACACGACCACGGACTTTACCATTCACTTGAACAATAATCAGTTTAGTGTCATCAATCATAGCTTCTTCATCAGCAACAGGCCATGGCGCAACATCAACGTCTTCTTTTCCACCTAATGCCTGCCACATTACAAAACAAGCGTGAGGAATGATTGGAGAAAGCATACGAACGATGGCTTCTAATGCTTCTTGCATTAATGCACGATCTTGTTCTGTTTCTTGACTTGCACGAGTTAATTTATTCATTAACTCCATGATAGCTGCAATCGCGGTATTGAAAGCTAAACGGCGACCTACGTCATCAGACACTTTTGCGATAGTTTTATGTAAGTCACGGCGTAAATCTTTTTGTTCTTCTGTTAATGCAGACAGATCAAGTGATTGTGCCGATCCTTTTTGAGTGTGCTCATGAACTAAACGCCATAAACGACGTAAGAAACGGTTAGCACCTTCAACACTAGACTCTTGCCATTCAAGTGTTAATTCTGGTGGAGCTGCAAACATCATAAATAAACGGACGGTATCTGCACCATAACGTTCAACCATTGTTTGTGGGTCGATACCGTTATTTTTAGATTTAGACATTTTGCTCATGCCAGCATAAGTCAGTTCATGACCAGCACTGTCCGTCGCTTTAATGATGCGGTTTTTCTCATCACGTTCAACAATAGCTTCAGCAGGAGATACCCAATGACGAGCACCATCTTCGCCTGTGTGATAGAACGCATCAGCTAATACCATCCCTTGGCACAGTAAACGTTTTGCTGGTTCATCAGAGTTCACTAAACCTGAATCACGCATCAGTTTATGGAAGAAGCGGAAATACATTAAGTGCATGATGGCGTGTTCAATACCACCAATATACCAGTCAACAGGTAACCAATAGTTAGCTGCTTTTGGATCTAACATGCCTTTATCGTAATCAGGGCAGGTATAACGAGCGTAATACCAAGATGATTCCATAAAGGTGTCAAAAGTATCTGTCTCACGCAGTGCTGGCTGACCATTAATGGTGGTTTTTGCCCACTCAGGATCGGCTTTAATTGGACTGGTGATCCCATCCATTTTTACATCTTCTGGCAGAATAACAGGCAGTTGATCTTCAGGAACAGGAACAACAGTACCGTCTTCTAAGGTTGCCATTGGAATTGGTGCACCCCAGTAACGTTGACGAGAAACACCCCAGTCACGTAAACGGTAATTAACTTTGCGTTCACCAACACCCATTTGTGCAAGTTTATCTGCAATAGCATTAAAGCCAGCTTGGTTATCTAAACCTGAAAATTCACCAGAATTGATCAGGCTATTTTTCTCGGTTAATGCACCTTCAGATAAGTCAGGTTGATTACCTTCAGCATCAGCAATAACAGCTTTAATAGGTAAGTTATATTTGGTTGCAAATTCCCAGTCACGCTCATCATGACCAGGAACCGCCATCACGGCACCTGTACCGTATTCCATTAAGACAAAGTTAGCGACCCAAATAGCTACTTTTTCTTTAGTTAATGGATGAATGGCATAAAGACCAGTAGCAATCCCTTTTTTCTCCATTGTTGCCATATCGGCTTCTGCCATTTTCATGTTACGGCATTCATCAACGAAGTGTTGAATTTCAGGATTGTTTTGAGCTGCTTTTTGCGCTAATGGATGACCAGCTGCAACGGCCACATAAGTAACACCCATAAAGGTATCAGGACGTGTTGTATAAACCGTCATTTTGTCGTCGCTATCCGCAACATCAAATGTGATTTCGACGCCTTCTGAACGACCGATCCAGTTACGTTGCATGGTTTTAACTTGTTCAGGCCATTCATCTAACGTATCTAAATCGTTTAACAGCTCTTCTGCGTAATCGGTAATTTTGATAAACCACTGTGGAATTTCTTTACGTTCTACTGGGGTATCACAACGCCAGCAACAGCCGTCAATAACTTGTTCGTTAGCTAATACGGTTAAATCATGTGGACACCAGTTAACAGCAGAGGTCTTTTTATAAACTAAGCCTTTCTCATATAACTTAGTAAAGAACCACTGTTCCCAACGATAATATTCAGGTGTACAAGTAGTGACTTCACGATCCCAATCGTAACCAAAACCCAGTTTTTTTAACTGGTTTTTCATGTAATCGATGTTTTCGTAAGTCCATGGTGCTGGAGCGGTTTTATTTTTTACTGCGGCACCTTCTGCTGGTAAACCGAACGCATCCCAACCGATAGGTTGTAAGACGTTTTTACCCAGCATACGTTGATAACGGGAAATCACGTCACCAATGGTGTAGTTGCGGACGTGTCCCATGTGTAGTCGGCCAGAAGGATAAGGTAGCATTGACAGGCAGTAATATTTTTCTTTGTTATTATCTTCTGTCACTTTAAATGTATTGTTCTTTTCCCAGTGTTCCTGGATAGTTTGCTCTATATCTTCGGGACGATATTGTTCTTGCATGGCACCGATAATCCTATGGTGAATTAATGGCTACCGGAGGGTAACCGCTATTATGAAATTAAGTCTTGCATAGCATAGCTGATTTTGTCTAATAGCCACAACTATTGATCTCAATGAAAGCCACTGTTTGCATAACTTTTTCAAGACAATTGCGAGATATCTTGGAACGAGTTAAAACAAAAAGAGAATAAATGCGTGTTTTCTAGAAAAACGTTGGTGATATTGCGAGAAAAGAAGATTGCTTGATATTTGGTTGCGAGGTTTTTCAAAATTATTATTTGAGGCTGACGTGCTAAGAAAGCACGCCAGCAGAGGAGATATAAAGTATTAATGCAAGATTTTAGCTAAGAAATCTTTTGCCCTGTCTGATTTTGGATTATCAAAAAAGTCATTTTTAGGCCTATCTTCCACAATTCGACCTTCATCCATAAAGATAATACGGTCAGCAACTTTTTTAGCAAAACCCATTTCATGGGTTACTACCATCATCGTCATGCCTTCATTTGCAAGCTCTACCATTACATCGAGTACTTCGTTAATCATTTCAGGATCAAGTGCGGATGTAGGTTCATCAAATAACATTGCGATAGGATCCATACATAAAGCTCGAGCAATGGCGACACGCTGTTGTTGACCACCAGAAAGTTGAGCTGGGTATTTGTTCGCATGACTGGATAGACCAACGCGTTCTAATAACTTTAAGCCTTTTTCTTTTGCTGCGCCTTTCTCTCTATTAAGTACTTTAACTTGTGCGAGTGTAAGATTTTCAATAATAGAAAGATGAGGGAAAAGTTCAAAATGTTGGAATACCATACCTACTTTTGCTCGTAATTTAGCAAGATCGGTACGTTTATCATTTACTTTGATTTCATTAACAAGGATCTCACCTTGCTGTATTGGTTCTAGACCATTCACTGTTTTGATCAGTGTCGATTTACCTGAACCAGAAGGCCCACAGACAACAACAACTTCCCCCTTTTTAACTTCAGTGGAACATTCAGTCAGTACTTGAAATTGACCATACCATTTGGATACGTCTTTTAGGGAAATCATCTAGGTAGTCCTTTTTTTAAGAAAGTTCACTAACATTGAAGCTGCGAAGCTAATGACAAAATAAACAAAACCTGCAAAGAGGATCATCTCAACTTGTGTGCCATCGCGTTCACCAATATTTGCCGCCGTTCTGAAAAAGTCAGTGAGACTTAATACATAAACTAAGGACGTATCTTGGAACAAGACAATTCCTTGAGTGAGTAAAAGTGGAACCATGGCTCTAAATGCTTGAGGTAAAATCACTAAGCGCATCGTTTGTGATTTAGTCATTCCTAATGCAAGTGAGGCAGAGAATTGTCCTTTACTAACACTTTGAATACCTGCTCTTATAATTTCAGAGTAGTACGCAGCTTCAAATAATGAGAACGCTATCATTGCTGAAATTAAACGGATATCACTTTTCGGTGAAAGTCCTAGAACATTTTGTAATATGTTAGGCACAATTAAATAAAACCACAGTAATACCATGACTAATGGGATTGAACGAAAGGTATTAACGTAAGCAGCCGCAAACCAACTAATAGGTTTAAACGTAGAAAGGCGCATAACAGCAAGCACCGTTCCCCATAAAATACCAACTACTATAGCGGTGATAGTGATTTTTAAAGTGATTGCCATACCATCGACTAAAAATGGTAGGCTTGGAACAACAGAACTCCAGTCAAATTCGTACATTATTGACCTCCTGTTGTGCCTGGTAAACGCACACGTTTTTCAAGCCAACTCATGATTAACATAATGATGACGTTGATAAAAACATAGGCGAGGGTAATTGCTGTGAATGACTCATACGCTTTCGCTGAATAATCGAGTAGCTTGTTTGCTTGTGCCGCCATATCAATTAACCCGATAGTGGAAGCAATCGCTGAGTTTTTTACGAGATTAAGCATTTCGGAGGTCATTGGTGGAATAATGACACGGTAAGCGTTGGGTAATAAAACATAACGATAGGTTTGAGGTAAAGTTAAACCCAAGGCAAGTCCAGCAGCTTTTTGCCCACGGGGTAATGAATTAATTGCAGCTCTGACTTGTTCGCACATACGTGCTGCAGTAAACAAACCTAAACAGAGTGCTGAAGAGACAAAAAACTGTACATTTGGCGCTAAGTCCATTTTAAACCAGTCGCCAATAGATTGAGGTAATAGTTCAGGAATAACTAAATACCATGTAAAGAATTGAACAATAAGTGGTACGTTTCGGAATAACTCAACATAAATTGTACCTAAGCTCGAAAGCCAACGATTAGGTACAGTACGCAAAATTCCGAATAAAGAACCAACAAGAAAGGCAATAACCCAAGCGCATAAAGATAAGGCAATGGTGACTTGGAAGCCTGAAATCAGCCATCCTAAGTATGTGGTGTTTCCGAAAGGAGCTTCTTGGAAGAATATCCCCCAATCCCAATCAATCGACATGATTTCACCTCCGGTGAAAAATAGGGGCAGGGAACGACTGCCCCAAACTTCACTGATCTGTCTGTCCAACAGATACTTTATAATTATT
The DNA here is from genome assembly GCF_023100685.1 of Proteus vulgaris. Taxonomy (NCBI): domain Bacteria; kingdom Pseudomonadati; phylum Pseudomonadota; class Gammaproteobacteria; order Enterobacterales; family Morganellaceae; genus Proteus; species Proteus vulgaris. Next base: position 1,126,159 of record NZ_CP090064.1, read on the forward strand.
TGTTTGCATCAACTTCGTATGTATTTTTAATTCAATGCTTTATCATTTGGTGATGCAAATAAGGCTTTCATTTCATCAGAGATAGTGAATTCTAGGTTAAGGTTTTTAGGTGGAATAGGGGCATTGAACCAGCGATTGAAGGATTTTTCTGCTTCGCCTGATTTTTGTGCGTTAGCGATAGTTTCATCGATTAATGCTTTGAATTGAGCATCGTCTTTACGCAACATACAACCATAGGCTTCTTCAGATTGTGGGGTTCCTACAATTTCCCACTGACCTGGTTTTTTCGCTTTAGCGCGTTCACCAGCAAGTAATGCATCATCCATCATAAAAGCGACAGCACGACCTGATTCAAGTGTACGGAATGAGTCTCCATGATCTTTTGCGCTGATAATGCGCATATTCATTTTTTTCTCATCGTTAAGTTTGTTGAGTAACATTTCAGATGTTGTTCCTGATGTTACGACTACGTTTTTACCGGATAGATCAGAGAAGTCTTTTATTCCACCGTCTTTTTTCGCCAGTAAACGTGTACCTACGATAAAAATAGTATTAGAGAAACTAGCTTGTTGCTGACGAGCTTCATTATTGGTTGTTGAGCCACATTCAAAATCAAATGTACCATTTTGTAATAATGGAATGCGATTCTGAGATGTAATAGGGATCAGGCGAACTTGCAGATTAGGTTTGCCTATTTTGTCTTTTACTGCTTGTACAATCAGATTGGAATAGTCTTGAGAATAACCAACCACTTTTTGTTGGTTGTCATAGTAAGAGAAAGGAACAGAGGATTCCCGATGTCCAACAATAATAATATCGTTGTCGTTGATTTTTTTTAAGGTTCCAGTGAGTTCTTCTGCCTGCACAGCTCCTGCAGCCCCTAAAATCATTAATGATAATGCTAGTTTACGCATGCGCATAATAACTCCTGTCGTGGTGATAAATGATATTTGTGATTTGCCTTGTGTTGCTTTTTTGTTTTAATTTGTTTTGATAATGTTAATAGATAGAACAAATAACATACCGTTGGGAAGTGTAATTTGTGAAATACGAGAGGTATCTCTCAATAAAAGAATGAAATCAAATGTGGTTGATTATTTTTTTGGAAGTTGTTTTCAATATTTAAAATTATTGTAGTAGAAACCTTACGGAAATAAAGGTTAAAGATGAAAAATTGAGATAATAGTAAAAATAAAATAAGTAGGGATTTGTAAAGTTTGTCTTAAGGAGTTGTTTGTCTGTGGATTACCGTTAAGATAGCGGGTCATATTGATGAGGAACATCTATGAGTAATTGGCGGTCAGGTCGCTGGCTAGTGGTGATAACAGTTTTGCTGATCTTGTGTTGCATTGTTCAGCGTTCATTAGGTGCCCACGTCATTAGTGAGCGCTTAGCGACGGCTGTTTCTCAAACTCAATATCCACTATCAACACCGATTACTGATGAGAATAGCGCAACAGAACATACTTATTCACTCTCTACCTGTGAATTAAGTGCTAAATCATTATTATCTGTTCCTCCACTAACAATAGAGCCTTTTTTCCATTCGTGGGCTGTACTATTACTGTTAAGTATGGCCGCTATCTATGTTTCGCGTCAGCGTAGCCAGAAAAAACACCATCATCCACCTCCTCCGATAAGACTTCACCTTCATTATTGTATTTTGAGGGATTAGAAATTTCCTTTTAGCTAAAAATTTGCACGTCTATCTTTGGGCGTAGCTTTGTGTGTAGCGTTGTAGGAATTTTTAGGGAGTTGTTATGTTTCGTTCTTTTGTTATGGCGTTGGTATTAACGCTATTTACGTTATCTACATCTCAAGCAGCAGATACAGGTTGGTTAACCATGCCTGATAATTCTCACGCACAAGTTAGGGCGACAGCACAAAAGTCACCAACAGGCGATGTGAAAATGTTACTTGAAGTGCAACTTGAGTCTGGATGGAAAACTTACTGGCGCTCACCAGGAGAAGGTGGTGTTGCACCTGAAATTAATTGGTCACAAGATGTGAGTACAATGGTATGGCATTGGCCGTCACCTTCTGCTTTTGATGTCGCAGGTATTCACACTCAAGGCTATGACAAGCAAGTTGTTTTTCCGATTGAATTAACCTCTGTTGATGCGGATCGTTTAACAGGCGTTTTAACGTTATCAACATGCAGTAATGTCTGTATTTTGACTGACTACACTTTAGACTTGGATCTTACAGAGCCAGCACCTGCTGATTTTGAATGGCAATATAGTCAGGCGATGGCAAAAATCCCAGTTGGCACAGGACTTATCTCCTCGGTTTCTTCTGATTATAACGATAGCCAGCTCACTATCTCTTTACAAAAAGAGCAAGGTTCGTGGGTTAAACCTAATATTTATCTCGATCCTCCCGAAGGTATGCTTTATGGTATTCCGCATTTAAATCATAAAGATAATAATTTATTTGTCACTGTTGATGTAACTGATGACTGGGGTGATGCTGCGGGTGATATTTCGGGTAAAGCACTCTCATTTGTTATTACTGACCAAGATTTCTCTCGTCAAGTTAATGACACAATAGGACTGGGGAAAACAGGTATTGCTCCTCCATCTCATTCAAGTGTTGGATTATGGAGTATTCTAGCTTTTGCGCTATTAGGTGGATTGATCTTAAATTTAATGCCTTGCGTATTACCTGTACTCGCGATGAAGTTGGGTTCGATTTTACACCTTGAAAATCGAGATAAAGGGGTTATTCGTAAGCAATTTTCGGTGTCTGTTTTAGGTATTTTAGTTTCTTTTTGGGCATTAGCTCTATTTATGACGGGTTTACGCTATAGCCAAGAAGCCTTAGGTTGGGGAATACAGTTTCAAAGCCCCTGGTTTATTGGATTTATGGTGTTAGTGACGGCTATTTTTACCGCTAATTTATTTGGTCTATTTGAGTTACGTTTAAGTAGCAATATGAATACTAAAATGGCAACGGCTGGTGGGCAGGGATATGGTCGTCATTTTTGGGAAGGTGCTTTTGCTACTTTACTTGCTACCCCTTGTTCTGCACCATTTTTAGGTACCGCAGTCGCTTATGCTTTGATTGCTCCGTTAAGTGAGTTATGGCTTATTTTTACTGCATTAGGGATAGGAATGAGTTTGCCTTGGATCTTAGTGGCAATATTTCCATCTGTTGCAAAAGTGCTACCAAAACCCGGTAAATGGATGAATCGCCTAAGAGTTGTTTTAGGTTTTATGATGCTATTGTCTAGCATTTGGCTTATTACACTTTTAATTCCTCATTTTGGGATGGCAATTGTTGCTGGCATTTTTATTGTTATTACTTTGCTTTTATTACTCGCAATTACACGGCACTATGGCAAAAAAACGGCTCTTATTTCTACTGTAATTGCCTTATTTTTGGCGGGAAGTACTTATTTATTTGTTGCTCAACCAGAAAGCCATACACTTGCAGGTCAAGACACGGTAAATTGGCAACCTTTATCTGAAGAAGCAATACATCAAGCCTTGGCTGATAATAAACGTGTGTTTGTTGATGTCACGGCAGATTGGTGTGTGACCTGCAAAGCAAACAAATACAATGTATTATTGCGAGAAGATATTCAGGCTGCACTGTCAGCACCTGATGTTGTTGCATTAAGAGGGGATTGGACTAAACCCTCTGATAAGATCACTCAGTTTTTAAAACAACGTGGTCAAGTTGCTGTACCTTTTAACCAAGTTTATGGACCTTGCCATAAAGATGGCGTGGTTTTACCCCCTCTTTTAAATAAAGATTCAACATTGACTGTTCTTTCAGAGGCTAAAGGAGCCCAATAATGAAAAAAACACTTTCTGCACTGGTTATTTCGTCATTACTTTTTGGTGCAAATGTGCAAGCCGCGGCATTAAGTGCTGATCAGGAAAAAGAAGTTCGCGCGCTGGTTCGTGATACATTAATCAAAAATCCAGAAATTCTGGAAGAAGCAATCACTGCATTACAAGCACAAAAAGCCGATGAGCAACAAGCACAATTTCGTACTGCATTAAAGGCAGAACACGACGCATTATATAACGATGCAGCAAGCCCTCGTATTGGTGCAAAAGACGCGAAGTTAGTGTTAGTTTCTTTTACTGATTATAACTGCCCATACTGCAAACGTTTCGACCCATTATTAGAACAAATCACAAAAGATTATCCAGAAGTAGCTGTGGTAATTAAACCATTACCATTTAAAGGCGAAAGTTCGGCCAAAGCTTCCCAAGCTGTGCTTTCTGTATGGAAAGAAGATCCAAAAGCGTTCTTAGCGTTACATCAACGTTTAATGCAGAAGAAAACAATGCTAGATAATGCAAGTATTGATGATGCAATGAAAACTACCAATACAAGCAAAGTAAAATTAACGGATGACAGCTTAAAAGCGTTACAAAATAACCTAGATCTTTCTCGTAAATTAGGTATTCAAGGTACACCTGCAACTGTTGTTGGCGATATGGTTATCCCAGGCGCCGTTGATTATGCTCAGCTAGAAGTGATTGTGAAAGAGCAACTGGCTAAAGTGAAAAAATAATGCGTAGTCGCTTACGAAAGTGGAGTAAAGAACTTATTGTTCTGGTGGTCATTTTCGGTATAGCCTCTTTCGCGATGGATTGGTGGCGACAACCTACGCCACCTTCTTTAACGAATTTACCTGAACTTTATACTGTTGATAATAAAGTTGTTTCATTAACAGAATTGAGTGCTGAAAAACCCTTATTAATCTATTTTTGGGCAACATGGTGTGGTGTTTGTAAACTAACAACACCCGCAGTAAATTCGTTAGCGCAAGATGGGTATAACGTGACATCAGTTGCGATCCGTTCTGGTGATAATGCAAAACTCGCACGTGGTATTCAGTCTAAAGAACTGGTCTTTCCTGTAATAAATGATAATCGAGGCGATATTTCTCAGCAGTGGGAAATTAGTGCAACACCTTCATTTGTTATTGTTTATAAAGGGGAAATGGTGGGCTTTACGAGTGGTTGGTCATCCTCATGGGGATTGAAACTACGTTTATGGTGGGCTTCTTTTTAAATCAGTTATCAGAATTTTAGTAAAGAAAAAATGATACCGGGTAAGCTGGCAATAAAGTAGATCACCTCATAAATAACATTTTTACGTCTACGCTCAATTTTTGCTTCTTGAGTGTTTTGAGCTATTAACACTTTTTCATTGGCAATACGTTTTGAAGTATTAATATGTATCGGCACAATATTAATAGGGATAGCGGTTTGATTATTTTTATTTACAGGTGTTAATTGGGCTAATGTCCAACCATATTGATGTTGTTTATTTCCGAACGCATTTTGCTCAATAACATAACCGTAATAATCTTTACGAAAACCTTTTTCTTCGTTATCACTGGAAATCTTATGAGCATATTGCCAATAAGATTGAATATCGGCTGATGAATGAATTAATTGAGATAGTGCTGGTGGTTCAAGTAAGGAGACATTAAGGCGTTTAGATTCAACCTCTTGTTTTTGTTGAATATTAATCGCAGTTTTCCAATGCACAGGTACAATGGTTTTATCTTCAATAAGTTGATTAATTGACTCTGGGTGTTTTGATAATACCCAGCCAAATTCATGTTGTTGCCGATTGAACATTTGGCGTTGGATCCATTTATTTTCTTTATCTGTACGGAAACCCTTTGTTTCATTATCTGTTGATATTTTTTTAGCTCTTTGCCAAATAATATCGAGAATATATTCAGGGTAATGTTCCATGATAAAGCCCTTTTATTAGAGAAAGCCCAACCTAATTAATATTAACTTAATAAGGTTGGGCTTTATTCATTTTAATTACGGCGTTTAATAAAGGCGATAATAAAAAATAATCCAACCAGTATCCACAATGGTGTATTACCCCATTTATAATAAGGGGTTAATCCTGTTGTTGGTGTCATTTTTTCCGCTAAAGCACCTTTTTCAAATTGAGGAAGTTGAGAAATTACATCACCGTTGGCGGCAATAAAGGCTGTAATACCATTATTTGTCGAACGTAATAATGGTCTTCCTAACTCAAGAGAGCGCATTCTCGCCATTTGAAAATGCTGCCAAGGGCCGATTGAATTGCCAAACCACGCATCATTAGAAATCGTTAATAAGAATCGTGTATCAGGTTTGAAATTAGCACGAACTTGCTCACCTAAAATAATTTCATAGCAGATAGCCGCGGTAATTTTGGCATCATTGATAGTCAGTTGAGGTTGTACATATTCGCCTTGGCTTAATGATGACATCGGTAAATTAAAGAAAGGTGCCAGTGGGCGTAATAGTGATTCTAATGGTACATATTCACCAAAAGGAACAAGGTGATGTTTATTATAGCGATCTGTGGCTGGATATTGATAAGCATAGTGTTCACCTAATGTGATGACACTATTATAGAAACGATAACCTTCTAATGTCGGCCGAGCATCAATAATTCCTGTCATTAAATGAGTATCTTGCTCTCTCAATTGCTTATCAAGCTCAGCTAAAAAGCCTTGCTGTTGAATTTCAATATCAGGGATCGCCGATTCAGGCCAAATAATAAGATTTGCATTACCAATAAAAGGACGGCTTAAAGTGAGATAGGTTTTTAGTGTACTTTCTAATGTACCGGGTTCCCATTTTAATGATTGCGCAATATTCCCCTGAACAAGTGCTATCTCTTGTGTTTCATCTGGTAATGGTTGATACCACTGATAAGATTTAAAGCTGATAGGCAGCACCAATAATAGGAGTGCTGCAACAAGGCTATAAATTGATTTTCGAAAGAGAGCAAATGCGATAAGGCCACTGATAACAGTCAGTAGCAACGTTATCATTGTGACACCAAAAATAGGTGCAATACCTTTTAATGGGCCGTCAATTTGGCTATAACCAAATTGTAACCATGGGAAACCCGATAATACCCAACCTCTTAAGAATTCTGTAATTTGCCATAGTGCGGGTGCAGCAAAAACAAATCGCCATAGAGTCGGGTTTGGGAAAAACTTATTTAATAAGCCGGCAAAAAGTAGGGTATAGAGTGATAAATAAAGTGCTAATAAAATCACTAAAAAGATATTTATTGCAAATGGCATACCGCCAAAATCAGCAATGCTGACATAAACCCAATTTACACCGGTGCCGAATAATCCAAAGCCCCAAGCAAAGCCAAGAAATGCACCTTGTCGGGTTGTACGTTGCGTGATTATCAGTAATAGGCCCAGCAGTGAAATTAAGGCCGCAGGCCAAAAGTTAAAAGGCGAAAACGCGAAGGTGCCGATAGCACCGAAAAAAACCGCCAGAAGGGCGCGAACCCACTGGCGGTTTAAGAAAGAGGTATTATTCATTTAGATCCTATGCATCATTACCTAGTTCAGGAATGGGCGCATCATCTGGGATATGCACATAAACCTGAATGATCTTACGGCTATCTGCCATAACAACTTTAAATTGGTAATTATCAATGGTAATAGTTTCACCACGAGCAGGAAGATGACCAAAGGCTTGCATAACTAAACCGCCAATAGTATCAACTTCTTCATCGCTGAAATGTGTACCGAACGCTTCATTGAAATCTTCTATCTGGGTTAAAGCTCGAACTGAGTAAGCATGGCGACTCAGTGGACGAATATCAATATCATCCTCATCGTCATACTCATCTTCAATTTCGCCTACGATAAGTTCTAGAATATCTTCAATTGTGACAAGCCCTGATACACCTCCAAATTCATCAATCACAATTGCCATATGATAGCGTTGTGAGCGGAATTCTTTTAATAGGCGATCGACCCGTTTACTTTCAGGTACAACAACCGCTGAACGTAAGACTTTATCCATACTAAATGGCTCTGCGTCAGTACGCATAAATGGCAGTAAATCTTTTGCCATTAATAAGCCTTCAATATGATCTTTGTCTTCGCTGATGACTGGGAAACGGGAATGTGCTGAATCAATAATTACATCTAAACATTCATCAAGAGTTTGATTACGTTTTAGTGTAACGATTTGGGAGCGTGGGATCATAATATCCCGAACACGTTGTTCAGCAATATCCATTACCCCTTCAAGCATGTCGCGGGTATCAGGATCAATTAATTCTTTCTGTTCAGAATCGCGGATAAGCTCCATCAGATCATCACGGTTTTTAGGTTCACCGTGGAACCACTGATTAAGCAGTGTGAGAAACCCTTTCTTAGGACCAGGGTTATCGTTACTCGAAGATTGGTCGTCGCTCATGGCGTTTTAACTATTTTTCCTCATTGAATGGTTAATTAGATATAGTATTTATCATAAAAATAAGAGAACTGTTACTCTTTTTCAATTAAATAGGGATCTGCATAACCTAAATTTTGTAAGATTTCTGTCTCTAAACCTTCCATTTCTTCGGCTTCATCATCTTCAATATGATCATAACCTAAAAGATGCAGACAACCATGAATAACCATGTGTGCCCAATGTTCTTCGACGGTCTTACTCTGTTCAACGGCTTCTTTTTCTACCACTTGTCGGCAAATAATCAAATCACCTAATAGAGGCAGTTCAATTTCAGGTGGTGCTTCAAAAGGAAAAGAAAGCACGTTAGTGGGTCTATCTTTACCGCGATAAGTGAGATTCAGTTCATGACTTTCTGCTTCATCCACAATGCGAATAGTCACTTCACTTACAGGTTGAAACTGCGGTAATACCGCTTCCAACCATGTCATAAACTGGGCTTCAGTAGGAAGCCCTTGTGTATTTTCACTAGCTACTTGTAAATCAAGGATAACTTCACTCATGATTTTCTCTCTGAAGCTTCTCTTTTTCTGCTTTGATAGCTTGGCGACGTTTTTGATCTTCCGTTTCCCAAGCTTCATAGGCGATAACAATTTTGGCAACCACAGGGTGGCGAACAACGTCTTCACTGTGGAAAAAGTTAAAACTTAAGTCATTCACATCGGATAAAACTTCGATGGCATGACGTAAGCCTGATTTATTGCCTCTTGGCAGGTCAATTTGGGTAATATCCCCAGTAACAACCGCTTTAGAATTAAAGCCAATACGCGTTAAGAACATTTTCATCTGTTCGATGGTGGTGTTTTGGCTTTCATCAAGAATAATAAAGGCATCATTGAGTGTACGCCCACGCATATAAGCGAGAGGAGCGACTTCAATGACATTACGCTCTATTAGTTTCTCAACTTTTTCAAAACCTAACATCTCAAATAACGCATCATAAAGTGGTCGTAAATAGGGATCGACTTTTTGACTTAAATCGCCCGGTAAAAAGCCCAGTTTTTCACCGGCTTCAACCGCAGGGCGTGTTAATAAAATACGACGCACTTCTTGACGTTCAAGAGCATCAACAGCGGCAGCAACAGCCAGATAAGTTTTCCCTGTACCGGCAGGCCCAATACCAAAAGTAATATCATGGGTTTGAATATTGGCAATATATTGTGCCTGATTCGGTGTACGAGGTTTTATCACACCTCGCTTAGTTCGAATATTGGTCGATTTCCCAAATTCAGGAACATGCTCATCACTTTGCTCAAGCACACGGCTTTCTTTGATTGCAAGGTGAATTTGTTCAGGGTCGATATCGGGGATCACGCCTTTAATTGGCGAGGTTTCCACATACAGGCGACGTAAAATTCCTGCTGCTGCATTGACACATAATGATTTACCCGTGAGTTTAAAACGGTTATCACGATGATTAATCTCGATACCTAAACGGCGCTCAAGTTGCTTAATATTATCGTCAAATGGACCACATAGGCTCATTAAACGGGCATTTTCAGCTGGCTCTAAGAAAATTTCTTGGGTCGCTACTTGTGCATGTGCTATTACTGTCACTGATTATCCTTTTGTTAAATCTGATTAATTAAGGTTGGTAAACACCTACCCCTAATTCATCTTCTTTACGAGTACGTGCAATGACGGATTCTGGTGATTCATGGATACGTAAATCCATTTGATCTTCCGTTCTAACCACTTTACCACGTAGGGAGTTGGCATAAACGTCCACAATCTCAACATCAACGAACTTACCAATCATATCCGGTGTACCTTCAAAGTTAACCACTCGGTTATTTTCAGTACGACCAGAAAGCTCCATCACATTTTTACGTGAAGGGCCTTCAACAAGAATACGTTGCACACTGTTTAGCATCGCTCGGCTAAAGTTCATGGCTTGTTGATTGATACGTTGTTGTAGCAGATATAAACGCTGTTTCTTTTCATCTTCACTAACGTCATCAGGTAAGTCAGCGGCTGGCGTACCGGGACGAGCGGAATAGATGAAACTAAAGCTCATATCAAAATTAACATCTGCAATTAATTGCATCGTTTTTTCAAAGTCGTCTTGTGTTTCACCTGGGAAACCGATGATAAAGTCTGAGCTTATCAGAATACCAGGACGCGCTTTGCGTAATTTGCGAATGATGCTCTTATATTCAAGTGCCGTATGGTTACGCTTCATTAATGTTAGAATGCGGTCAGAACCACTTTGCACTGGTAAGTGTAAATAGCTGACTAATTCTGGTGTATCTTCATAAACTGCAACAATATCGTCAGTAAATTCGATAGGGTGGCTAGTAGTAAAGCGAACGCGGTCAATACCATCAATTGCTGCCACTAAGCGAATTAATTCAGCAAAGCTACAGATTTGACCATCAAAAGTGGCGCCACGATAGGCATTAACGTTTTGACCTAACAGGTTTACTTCGCGCACACCTTGTGCAGCTAATTGAGCAATTTCAAATAGCACATCATCACAAGGACGGCTAACTTCTTCACCGCGAGTGTAAGGAACTACGCAGAAAGAGCAGTATTTGTTACAGCCTTCCATGATAGAAACAAAAGCGGAAGGGCCATCAGCACGAGGCTCTGGCAGACGGTCAAATTTTTCGATTTCAGGGAAGCTGATATCGACAACTGGGCTTTTAGTACCTTTAACCTGGTTAATCATTTCAGGTAAGCGGTGTAAGGTTTGTGGTCCGAAGATAATATCGACACACTGCGCACGTTGACGAATGTATTCACCTTCTTGAGAGGCAACACAACCGCCAACGCCAATGATAATATCGGGTTTATTATCTTTAAAATATTTCCAACGTCCTAACTGATGAAAGACTTTTTCTTGTGCTTTCTCACGGATAGAACAGGTATTTAGCAGTAGAATGTCCGCATCTTCGGCGACATCGGTTAACTGATAACCGTGGGTGCTTTCGAGTAGGTCTGCCATTTTGGATGAATCGTACTCATTCATCTGACAGCCCCAAGTTTTAATGTACAGTTTTTTTATCGTCGACATTGTGTAAATCCGGTATTTTCAGTGAGACAATAGCTAATCACTGGAAAACGTTGCGTGTAATAAGCCAATAAGGCGGTTATTGTAGTCATTTGTGTGGTCAGTGACTAGAGTAAGTCGGCGCTAATTCTTTATGGCGTTTAGTTTAATCAAAATAAACAGAAACAGCGCTTACCTATTATTTAAAGTAATGAGTTATGACATAACAATGATGAGTAATGTAAAAAACGATTTTGATGCAATCATCGCGGGTGGCGGGATGATTGGCGCTGCTGTTGCAATTGGGCTGGCGCAAGAAGGATTGCGTGTCGCAATGATTGAACGACAGTCTCCAGCACCTTTTGATGCGTCATCTCATCCTGATATCCGTATTTCTGCGATTAGCTGTGCGTCCGTTAGTCTATTAAAACAACTAGGTGCATGGCAACATGTTTTGGCTATGCGTTCTGCGCCTTATCTCACTCTTGAAACATGGGAAGAAGAAAACGCTCATGTTGTTTTTGATGCAAAAAGCTTAGGATTGCCCGAATTGGGGTATATGGTTGAAAACCGTATTTTGCAATTAGCGCTTTGGCAAGAAGCTGAACGTTATAGCAATATCACTTTATTATGCCCAAACAGTCTAAGTAAAATGATCTATTTAGATGATAAATGGAAGGTAACACTTTCTGATGGCAGTGAAGTGACCACAAATTTAGTGGTGGGTGCCGATGGTGCGAATTCTCAAGTACGCCAATTTGCAGGTATTGGTAGCAATGGCTGGCAATATCGCCAATCTTGTATGTTGATTACAGTAAAAACAGAATTACCACCAGAAAAGGGAACATGGCAACGTTTTTACCCTTCTGGGCCTCGTGCTTATTTACCGCTTTTTGATAATTGGGCTTGTTTGGTTTGGTATGACTCACCTGATCGAATTAGAAAACTGCAAAACATGTCGATGATGCAGTTAGAAAAAGAAATTCAACATGCTTTTCCTGAGCGATTAGGTAAAGCGACACCTATTGCAGCCGGTTCATTCCCATTAACGCGTCAACATGCAAGCCGTTATGTTGATAAAGGGATTATTTTGTTGGGAGATGCGGCTCATACCATCAATCCTTTAGCGGGGCAGGGCGTCAATTTAGGTTACCGTGATGTGGATTGTTTCTTAGACTTAGTGGCTGATGCCAAAAAACATTTTGAACCTTGGGATTCAATGGCGTTATTGAAGAAATATCAGCGTCGACGTATGCCTGATAACTTAGTGATGCAAGCGGGAATGGATGTTTTTTATCACGCCTTTAGTCACCAATTACCGGGATTAAAAGTTGTTAGAAATATCGGTCTTTTAGTAGCTCAACATGCAGGTAAGGCTAAAGAAGCGGCGCTACGTTATGCATTAGGCATTAAGTGATTTAAGTAATAAAGTAATGCGATGTTCTCCCTAAAGAGATCATCGCATTATCGCTAAGCGTTTAAGTGCTTTGCATGAAAGGCAATATGTTCGCCAATAAAACTTGCCACAAAATAGTAACTGTGATCGTACCCTTGATGTAAATTCAATTGATAAGGGAACTGTTTTTTGTCACAAACTTGCGCATATAATTCAGGTTTAAGCTGTTCTTGATAGAACGGATCATCAAGCCCGACATCAACACGCATAGGTAATACACTTTCTGCTTGGTTAATTAATTCAACCGCATCATATTGTTTCCACTGTGCCACATCATTCCCTAAATAGGCGCTAAACGCCTTTTTACCCCAAGGAACAATAGAGGGTGACACTATAGGAGAAAATGCCGACACGCTGCGATAGCGGGCTGAATTTCGTAAGGCAATCGTTAAGGCGCCATGTCCTCCCATTGAATGTCCGCTAATTGCGCGTTTATCCGTGACAGGAAAGTGTGTTTCAATCAGTGTCGGTAGCTCATCAACAATATAGTCATACATCTTGTAATGTTCATTCCAAGGCGATTGGGTGGCATTAAGATAAAAGCCTGCACCTTGCCCTAGATCATAAGCACTATCATCAGCGACATTTTCACCACGAGGACTGGTATCTGGCACAACTAAAATAATGCTATGTTGTGCTGCAAATTGTTGAGCACCAGCTTTAGTAATAAAATTTTGTTCATTACAAGTTAAACCTGATAACCAATATAAAACAGGGTATTTTTGCCCTTCTTCCATCGGAGGAAGATAGATGGCAAATTTCATCTCACAACTTAACGCCTTTGATGTATGTTGATAAACTTCTTGCCAACCACCAAAACAGGCGTGACGTTCAATCCTTTCCATTTTGACTCCTTTAAAAAACAAAGACAAACCGATGAGACATAGGTTTGAGGATGATTAATCGAAATGAATAACAGTGCGGATTGATTTACCTTCGTGCATTAAATCAAAAGCTTCATTAATTTTTTCTAATGGCAGTTTATGGGTAACAAAAGGTTTAAGTTCGATATTACCTTTCATTGCATCTTCAACCATGCCGGGTAATTGACTACGGCCTTTTACACCACCAAAAGCAGTACCTTTCCACGAACGACCCGTCACTAATTGGAAAGGACGTGTTGAGATCTCTTGTCCTGCACCTGCCACACCAATGATGACAGATTGACCCCAACCACGATGCGCACTTTCTAATGCGGCTCTCATCACATTGACGTTTCCGATACATTCAAAAGTATGATCAACACCCCATTGGGTCATTTCGACAAGGACTTGCTGGATAGGTTTATCGTAATCATTAGGATTTAGACAATCTGTCGCACCAAATTGACGTGCCAATGCAAATTTCTCAGGATTAGTATCAATGGCAAAAATACGGCCCGCTTTGGCTTGTCTTGCACCTTGCAGAACAGCAAGACCAATACCACCTAAACCAAAGACAGCGACTGAATCACCTTCTTGTACTTTTGCCGTATTGTGAACTGCACCAATACCTGTTGTTACACCACATCCTAATAAACAGACTTCTTCGTGATTAGCTTCAGGATTAATTTTTGCTAGTGAAACTTCAGCAACAACGCTGTATTCACTAAAGGTAGAACATCCCATGTAGTGATAAATAGGTTGTCCATTATAGGAAAAGCGTGTTGTTCCATCAGGCATTAAGCCTTTTCCTTGTGTTGCTCTGACTGCAACACATAAGTTTGTTTTGCCTGATTTACAAAATAGGCATTCACCGCATTCTGCTGTGTACAGGGGAATAACATGATCGCCAGGTTTTACGCTAGTGACGCCTTCACCTACTTCAACAACAACGCCTGCGCCTTCATGACCAAGAATTGCTGGGAAGACGCCTTCAGGATCATCACCTGAGAGCGTAAAGGCATCTGTATGGCAAACGCCTGTGTGGCTAATTTTTATGAGCACTTCGCCAGCTTTTGGTGGCATCACATCAACTTCAACAATTTTTAAAGGCTCTCCTGGTCCAAATGCGACCGCAGCACGAGATTTCATGGTGTATCCTTTTTTTTGTTATTAACGCAGGTAAGTGCGGATAAGTGAAATGGCATCATTAACGGAATTTTTTTGATCTTCAGGAGAAGCGACAGCATCCATTAGACCTTCACGTAAATGACTTTCGAGTACACCTGCCATTAGGCCATTGATAGCGCCCCGAATGGCAGCAATTTGTTGTAATACCTGACCGCATTCATTTTCATTTTCAAGAGCAGTTTCTAATGCAAGAAGTTGCCCTTTGATTTTTCTCACGCGAGTTAACGCGGCTTTTTTTTCTGCTGGTGAGTGTGGCATATATAATCCTTAAATATACTATAGGGGAGTATAGTATTTGAGTGAATATATGTACAGAGAGATCAAAAAGGCTTGGAAAAATAAAGATGGAATTAAAAAAATCGTTTTGAATGCAGGAAAGTAAAGAGAAGTACAAAGGGGGAAATTGTGTTTGGGGAAAATAGGATCGCAGAAACAAAAAAGACCCGCTATTGCGAGTCTTAATCGTTGATTTCGTGATAAACACGTTAATAATCAATGGTGCGGAAGGCGAGACTTGAACTCGCACACCTTGCGGCGCCAGAACCTAAATCTGGTGCGTCTACCAATTTCGCCACTCCCGCAACAACTTGGAGAAAAAAAGACTCGCTTTGCGAGTCTCTCTTTCAAAATATGGCTGGGATACCAGGATTCGAACCTGGGAATGCCAGGATCAAAACCTGGTGCCTTACCGCTTGGCGATATCCCAAAAAATGGTGGCTATGACGGGATTCGAACCTGTGACCCCAACATTATGAGTGTTGTGCTCTAACCAGCTGAGCTACATAGCCATATTGAATCTAGCGAAAGATGGCTGGGATACCAGGATTCGAACCTGGGAATGCCAGGATCAAAACCTGGTGCCTTACCGCTTGGCGATATCCCATCCGCTAATTCAATTGTCAACACACTAATTTATCAGAAATATGGCTGGGATACCAGGATTCGAACCTGGGAATGCCAGGATCAAAACCTGGTGCCTTACCGCTTGGCGATATCCCAACTGATAAATTCTTGACGAGGTTAAAATGGTGCGGGAGGCGAGACTTGAACTCGCACACCTTGCGGCGCCAGAACCTAAATCTGGTGCGTCTACCAATTTCGCCACTCCCGCAAAAAAGATGGTGGCTATGACGGGATTCGAACCTGTGACCCCAACATTATGAGTGTTGTGCTCTAACCAGCTGAGCTACATAGCCATCTTTTTTTGCATAACCTTCGTCGGCGTTGCGGGGCGCATTATGCGTATTACAGACAAATCCGTCAACTGCTTTTTGCATTAATTTTCGAGAAACGTGTCCGTTTGCTCGATGGTTAATCATTTTGTCGAAAAAAGATCCAAAAAACAACCTTGTTGATAAAAAATATACTCAAAAATAAGAGAGTGTAAAGTGTGAATAAAAAGAAAAAACAAAGCAGTAAGAAGAGAGGAGATGAATAAACACTATTAAAATGTAGAGATAAAAAGGTATAAAAAAAGAAATGTAGTGAGAAAATCACGCAACATTTCTTTTTCTTAATCTATTACTGTTTGAAATTTAGACTCATTTTTCTATTTAACTAAGAAAAAGTATGTATTTAACTCAAAAAGTATAATTTATCAGCAATAACTTACTTTTCTAATAGCTGTTGAAGCAATTCTCCGTTAAGCATTGCTCGTTTAGTTAATGCAAAAGCCCCTATTGCAGAACGATGATCAAGCTCTGATGTGACTACAGGAAGCTCTTCTCTAAATTCTTTTAAGACTTGCGTATTAATACAACTTTGAATGGACGGTAGCAAAATTTCAGCAGCTTCGGTTAATTCACCCGCTAAGACAACTTTTTGTGGGTTAAATAAGTTAATTGCGATCGCAATGGCTTTACCCAAATGTAGGCCAACTTGTTTAATTGTTTCCACCGCTAATGGATCATTTTTAACTGCCGCATGACAGATATCTTGGATTTGACATTGTGTCGATGATAAATATTGACTTGGGTAGCCTTGCTCTAATTGATAGCGTACTTTGGCTTCAATTGCTGTATTGGATGCAATTGTTTCTAAACAGCCAAAATTACCACAATGACAACGCTCGCCTAGAGGGTCTATTTGAATATGGCCAATTTCCCCAAGGTTACCGCGCTGATTGAGGAGAATTTTATTATTAATAATAACCCCGGCACCCGCACCACGGTGAATCCGCACTAATAGCGAATCTTCACAATCTCTGGTAGCACCAAAATAGTTTTCAGCTAATGCGAGGCTTCGAATATCATGACCAGCATAACATGGAAGGCTAAAGCGTTTTTCAAGACTGTTTACTAAAGCCCAATTATCCACTTTCATATGAGGCATATAGCGAACAACGCCTTTATTGGGATCAACAAGGCCGGGTAAGATGACAGAAATTGAAATCAGCTCACGAATACGACGTTGATTTTGTTTAATAAAATCATCAATTGCATTAATAAGCAGAGCTTCAACTTCATTTTGTGTGCTCTGTTCTATGGGATAGTGTTGCTCAATAATGACCTTACCACTCAGATCATAGAGTGCGACAGTCGCATCATTGCGTCCTAGTCGCACACTGACGGTATTAAAATTACGGTGTTCAACAATGATGGAAATCGCACGGCGTCCACCTGTTGATGCTTGTTGGTCAACTTCTTTAATCAGTCCACGTTCAAGCAACTGACGAGTAATTTTAGTCACACTGGCAGGTGCTAGTTGGCTTTGTTCGGCTATTTGGATACGGGAAATGGGCCCGTGTTGATCAATCAGTCGATACACAATCGCACTGTTAAGTTGTTTAACAAGATCGATATTGCCAATTTGCGTTTCAGTGTTGTTATGACTCATCAGCATATACATCCATTAGTTATCAGTTATTTCAATACCATTGACAAATGTTGTGCAAAGGTTGAAGTCCTTGTCAAAAGAAGCGAGATTAGCAATTTTTCCTGCTTCAATTGTACCGAGTTCTTTTTCTATCCCAATCGCACGAGCGGGATAAAGTGTAGCCATTCGTAATGTTTCATCTAATGGAATACCTACATGAATCACGCTATTTTTAATCGCGCCAATCATGGTAAGTGATGATCCACTTAATGTGCCATCAGCATCGACACACAATCCATTACGATAATATATGGTTTTTCCTGCAAAAACGAAGCTATCCATCTCATTTTTATTAGGATCAAGCCCCGCAGGCGCAGTTGCATCTGTGACTAATAGTAATTTATCGCCTTTTAAACGTTTACTATTGCGAATATTAGCCCATGAAACATGCATACCATCAGCAATAATACCTGCATAAACCTCAGGTGTATCATAAATAGCGCCAACAAGGCCAGGGCCTCTGCCTGTAATATAAGGCATTGCATTATAAAGATGGGTCGATAATGAAATTCCATTACGGAATCCTTTACGAGCTTCTTCATAAGTCGAATTGGAATGGCCTGCCGAAACAATGATACCTGCTTTGATTAATTGACGAACATACTTTTCATCAACCATTTCTGGTGCAAGGGTGATTTTAGCGATGACATCAGCGTTATCGCACAAATAGCTAATCATCTGAGCACTTGGTTGACGAATAAATTGCGGATCATGTGTCCCTTTTTTAATCACATTGATGTAAGGGCCTTCTAAGTGTAATCCCAGTACTTTGTTTTCATGTTTTTTCATGTAGGCGCGAGTTGCTTCGATGCCTATCTTCATCAATTCATCAGAACAGGTAATTAGTGTTGGTAAATAACTGGTACAGCCTAAACGCTCATTTGCTTTTTGCATGATTTCTAGCGTTTCAACGGTGACATTTTCTGGTGTGTCATTAAATTGCACGCCACCACAACCATTAACTTGTAAATCGATAAAACCGGGAGAGACAATTGCACCTTTCATATCACGAACAGTGATATCTTTTGGCAGTTGATCCTGTGGGCAAACCTGCTCAATACGGGAGCCGTTAATAATAATGGCGTGATTTTCTAAACGGTCGTAACCTGTATAAATAACAGCATTTGTTAAGGCAAACATACCTTTGTCTCCTGATAAGGGAAGTCAATCTAAAAAAAGCCGATATCAGCCAGTAAATTCTGGCTGATAAGTAAGAGAGCTTAGCCTTTTCCACTACTTAATCAGTAGGTACTTATTTTACTAAACTTAGTCTTGGTATTTTTGACACTCTTGCGCTTCAATTTGTTGGAAATAACGCAATGTTTTAACTCGTAATTCCATTGTGGCAGGATCATCACACACTATAATTGCTTTTGGATGAAGCTGGACACAGGAAATTGTCCATAAATGGTTAACTGCACCTTCGGTGGCGGCATGCACAGCCTGCGCTTTATTAAAACCTGTTGCCAAAATCATTAATTCTTCAGCGTCTAATAATGTGCCTACACCGACAGTTAGTGCGTATTTAGGAACATGATTAACATTATTGTCGAAGAAACGTGAATTTGCTAAACGGGTGTCTTCGGTGAGCGTTTTCATACGAGTGCGTGAAGAGAGTGATGACGCAGGTTCATTAAATGCAATGTGACCGTCGTTACCTACACCGCCCATAAACAGATTGATTTTGCCATAAGACTTTATTTTAGCCTCATAACGTGCACATTCTGCTTGTGGATCTTCTGCGTTGCCGTTTAATAAATTGATATTTTCATCTTTAATATCAATATGATTAAAGAAGTTTTCATACATAAATGTACGATAACTTTGTGAATGATCTGATGGAATACCAACATATTCATCCATATTGAATGTCACAACGTGTTGAAAACTGACTTTTCCAGCACGGTGCAATTCAATTAACTCTTTATATGTCGCCAATGGCGTGCCACCAGTTGGTAAACCAAGCACGAAAGGGCGATCTGCGGTTGGATTAAATGCGTTGATCTTTTCAACGATGTAATTTGCAGACCACTTACCAACTTGTTTTGCCGTGGATAGGGGGATTAACCTCATAGTAACCTCTTAGAAAAAAGACAAATCTGATAATTCAGGAACATGTTATTTCATTGTGTGATTATCAGTGGCTCATCTATAACACGAATTTCTTTTCATTTTTAGTCGATGACTCAATTGTCCCGCCAAAAGATATTTTTAATCATAAAATAAGCTTTCTGACTTAGCCAGCATTTCAGCTAAAAAATATACGATATTGGTGACTTCAATCACAAATTATGACTAATTAATTTGCGATACGAAATAATTTTTTTAGACTGAAAATGGAATTAAATAATTAGCTCATCAATTTTTTTATAAAATATGAATGAGTATGAATAAGATCCCGTATAGGGGCTATCCAAGGGGGAGTTTGTGAATATTTTAAGTTATCTGCAGAAGATAGGACGGGCACTAATGGTGCCTGTTGCTACATTACCTGCAGCTGCAATTCTGATGGGGATTGGCTACTGGATTGATCCAGTAGGCTGGGGTAGCGATAACGCGCTTGCTGCCTTACTTATCAAATCTGGTGCTGCTATCATCGAAAACATGTCAGTCTTATTTGCCATTGGTGTCGCTTATGGCATGTCAAAAGACAAAGACGGTGCTGCCGCTCTAACGGGTTTTGTGAGTTTCTTGGTGGTCACAACACTTTGTTCGCCAGCAGCAGTGTCTATGATCAAGGGGATCCCATTAGAGGCTGTACCTGCCGCATTTGGTAAAATAGAGAACCAATTTGTGGGGATTTTAGTGGGTGTGCTTTCAGCGGAACTTTATAACCGTTTTAGCCAAGTAGAATTGCCTCTTGCACTTTCATTCTTTAGTGGTCGACGTTTAGTTCCTATTTTAGCGTCATTCCTCATGATCATCGTTGCCTTTATTTTGATGTATATCTGGCCTGTTATTTATGGCGGATTAGTCAGCTTCGGTGAAAGTATTAAAGATATGGGGGCATTAGGTGCCGGTATTTACGCATTCTTTAACCGTTTATTAATTCCTGTTGGTCTACACCACGCATTGAACTCTGTATTCTGGTTTGACGTTGCGGGTATCAATGATATTCCTAATTTCCTTGCTGGTCAGAAATCTATTGATGCTGGTTTAGCGACAGTCGGTGTAACTGGTCGTTATCAAGCGGGTTTCTTCCCTGTCATGATGTTTGGTTTACCAGGTGCTGCACTGGCGATTTATCACTGTGCACGTAAAGAAAATAAAGCAAAAGTTGCTGGTATTATGATGGCGGGTGCATTTGCTGCATTCTTCACAGGTATCACTGAACCGCTTGAATTCTCATTTATGTTTGTTGCACCAGTGCTTTATGTTATTCACGCATTCTTAATGGCAATTTCTGTTTATATTGCTGCTAGTATGGAGTGGATTTCAGGGTTTGGCTTTAGTGCAGGCTTAGTGGATATGTTCTTATCATCTCGTAACCCACTTGCTGTACACTGGTATATGTTGATTGTCCAAGGTATTGTGTTTTTCTTTATCTATTACGGTATTTTCCGTTTCACTATTACGAAATTCAATCTAAAAACACCAGGCCGTGAAGATGAAGTGTCTGATGATGAAACCGCAGATGGTTATGATGAAGATATCACAACAGCCCCTGCGAATAGCAAAGCAGGCATCCAGCAAGAAGCTCGTCAATATATCGCCGCTATTGGTGGCTCTGATAATTTAACGGGTATCGATGCTTGTATTACTCGCCTACGCCTCAATGTAAAAGATTCTTCTGTAGTTAATGATGCATACGCAAAACGTTTAGGCGCATCAGGTGTTATTCGTTTAAATAAACAAAGTGTTCAAGTGATTGTGGGTACGCGTGCAGAACTTGTGGCTAACGCAATGCGCGATGTATTAACACAAGGCCCAGTTGCCGCTTATGAAGGTACATCTACTTCAACCGTGTCTACTGAAAAAACACCTATAAAACAAGCTAATGCTAATGCAAAAGTATTACTTGAAATGATTGCGCCTTTTGATGGTGAAGTTGTAGCATTAAAAGATGTGCCTGATGAAGCTTTCTCAAGTGGTGTTGTAGGGGATGGGCTTGCGATTAAACCAACCTCTAATATTGTAATGGCACCTGCAACAGGCTCGGTTGTTAAGATTTTTGATACTAACCATGCATTTTGTATTGAAACCGATAATGGTGTTGAAATCATCGTTCATATGGGGATTGATACTGTCGCATTAGGCGGTAAAGGCTTTAAGCGTTTAGTTGAAGAAGGTGCGAACGTTAAAGTCGGTCAACCTATCTTAGAATTAGATCTTGAATATCTGAACGCTAATGCTAAATCGATGATAAGTCCTGTGATTGTAAGCAATATTGATGATTTTGATAAAATTGCTGAACAAGTTACAGGTGATGTGGTTGGAAATAAAACCGTTATCTACAAAGTATTAAAATAAATTCTATACAGATATTTAATCCTCTATAAAGAGATGGTTAAATAAGACGATAAAACGGGGAGTCTTTCAAACTTCCCGTTTTTTTATCTCTATTTTGATAAATATCTCAGGGGTGTATTTAGCTAAGGTATTTATGAAACCTGCTTATTGGATTATAGTGGGTTAATTATGCGTTTTGCTTTGAGGAAAAAATGACCATGAATGAGGCAGATGCCCGCCCAACTAACTTTATTCGTCAAATAATTGACGAAGATCTGGCAACAGGGAAACATGATAGCGTGCATACGCGTTTCCCACCTGAACCTAATGGCTATCTTCATATCGGCCATGCGAAATCAATTTGTCTGAATTTTGGTATTGCTAAAGATTACCAGGGTAAATGTAATTTACGTTTTGATGATACCAATCCAGTAAAAGAAGATATTGAGTACATCAACTCAATTCAAAAAGATGTTCAGTGGTTAGGTTTCCAATGGGAAGGTAGCGTTCATTACTCCTCAGATTATTTTGATCAACTCTATCAATATGCGATTGAGTTGATTAATAAAGGCTTAGCTTATGTCGATGAGTTGAGCGCTGAAGAAATTCGTGAATATCGCGGTACATTAAAAGAGCCAGGTAAAAACAGTCCTTATCGTTCACGTAGCGTAGAAGAGAACTTAGCACTGTTTGAAAAAATGCGTGCTGGTGGCTTTGAAGAAGGTAAAGCGTGTTTACGTGCGAAAATTGATATGGCATCACCATTTATTGTTATGCGTGATCCGGTGCTTTATCGTATTAAATTCGCTGAACACCACCAAACTGGAAATAAATGGTGCATTTATCCAATGTATGATTTTACCCACTGTATCTCAGATGCTTTGGAAAATATCACTCATTCTTTATGTACGTTAGAATTCCAAGATAACCGTCGTTTATATGATTGGGTGCTGGATAATATCACTATCCCTTGTCATCCTCGTCAATATGAATTCTCTCGTCTTAACCTTGAATATACTGTGATGTCAAAGCGTAAGCTGAATCAGCTTGTGACAGAAAACATCGTCAATGGTTGGGATGATCCTCGTATGCCAACCATTTCAGGCTTACGTCGTCGTGGTTATACTGCAGACTCTATTCGTGAATTCTGTTTACGTATTGGTGTAACGAAACAAGAAAATAATGTTGAAATGGCTGCATTAGAATCTTGTATTCGTGATGATTTAAACGAAAATGCACCTCGTGCAATGGCTGTTATCGATCCAGTTCGTTTAGTGATTGAAAATATGCCAGAAGGCGAAGAGATTTTAACTGCGCCGAATCACCCTAATAAACCGGAAATGGGAACGCGTGAAGTGCCATTTAGCCGTGAAATTTATATTGATCGTGCTGACTTCAAAGAAGAAGCAAACCGCCAATATAAACGTCTGGTGCTAGGTAAAGAAGTCCGTTTACGTAATGCTTATGTGATTAAAGCAGAACGTGTCGAAAAAGACGAACAAGGCGAAATTACGACCATTTACTGTACTTATGATGCTGAGACTTTAAATAAAGATCCTGCTGATGGTCGTAAAGTAAAAGGTGTTATTCACTGGGTAAGTATTCCACATGCTGTTCCTGCTGAAATACGTCTGTATGACCGTCTGTTTAGCGTACCAAACCCAGCGGCAGAAGATGATTTCTTATCAACAATTAACCCTGAATCTTTAGTTATTCGTGAAGGTTTTGTTGAACGTAGCTTAAAAGATGCAGCTATCGAAAAAGCGTATCAATTTGAGCGTGAAGGCTACTTCTGTGCTGATAAGCTATCAACAGCGGATAAGTTAGTGTTTAACCGTACAGTAGGCTTACGTGACACTTGGGCTAAGATTTCTCAACAAGGTTGATTTAAACCTTATTTTGAGTCGCAATAGTTAGCACCAAAATTAATAGAATGCTCGGTAATTAGTTATCGAGCATTTTTTTATCTGTTTTTTTCTAATTTTGTACAATTTTTCATCTATTTATATTTAGTATTTATTCTTTTAGGATCAATTAATCTCAAGTTTTTCATTCCAAACGATAACTTTTTATTTATTTCATTTGAAATAATTAACTTGTTATCACTTTATTCTTCCGTTTTTTCATAACATTTCATTCAATAAGACTGTAGTAAGAAAAGTGTGATTTAAAGCACATATTTTACAACGTTAAAAAAGATTATTTATAAGCACTACTTATTATTCCTTTTAATAAAAACGAAATCTAATATCGTTTAAAGATTAGTCTAAAAAATTAAATTAAATCAATTTGTTATGTTTATTTTTAATGAGAGCTTATAAAAGCAAGAAAATGAAACGATCATTTAGTTATGTGCCCTTGGTCATATTTTGATAAAAATTCTTTTTTTTTGGTTGATAATTCGCGTCGCGAAAAATATGCTGTTTCTAACCTAATTTAGGTTTTTTCCCCACTTGGGGTTTTATATTTGGAAATAGGCATTGTGCTTATTTCTTTTTTAGTCAAAGTCAAAGAGGAAACAATGCTATGGTTATGCAACATGCTAAACCAGGCAGGGTGGCACTTGCCGTTATGGGCGCATTGCTTGTAACTGCACTACCTGCAAAAATGTCTCATGCTGAAGGATTTATTGATGACTCAACCTTAACAGGTGGTCTTTTTTATTGGCAACGTGACCGTGATAGAAAAGAGTTAACACCAAATAGTCCTGATTACGGTAAATACAAAGCCAACCTACACCATTCTACTTTCAACGCTAATCTAGACTTCTCATCAGGTTACCTAGGTGATTTTATTGGTATTGATTTAGCTGCCTTTGGTGCGGCTGAATTGAATAATAGTGGCCCTGCTGCACCTAATGAAATCGGTTTTAGTGATGCAAAAAGTCGCTGGGATGAAAAATGGACTGGCGATCGCAGTGGTATGAGCGTTTATAAAGCAGCTGCGAAATTCAAATTAGGCAACTTCTGGGCACAAGGTGGGTATATTCAACCTAAAGGCCAAAGTTTATTGCGTCCACATTGGAGCTTCTTACCAGGAACTTACCGCGGTGCTGAAGCTGGTGCAGTCTTCGATTTCGATAAAAGTGGTGAATTATCTTTCTCCTATATGTGGACAGATGAATACAAAGCACCATGGTATCGGAATATGTATAACTTCCGTAAAGCTGATCTAGAAACGAATATCAGCTATCTTCACTCTTTCGGCGCCAAATATGATTTTAAAAACAGCCTTGTGTTAGAAGCTGCATTTGGTCAGGCTGATGGTTATATCGATCAGTATTTTGGTAAAGTTTCTTATGATTTCCCAATTGCTGACAATGCATTAAGAACGTCTTACCAATTCTACGGTGCTAAAGATAAAGTGACCGGTGGTGGCGTTAATGATGTTTATGATGGGCTGGCATGGTTACAAGCACTGACTTTTGGTTATACCTACAATGTATTTGACTTCAAAGTAGAAGGAACATGGGTTAAAGCTGAAGGTAATCAAGGTTATTTCTTACAACGTATGACTCCGGGTTGGGCGACATCAAATGGTCGTCTTGATGTGTGGTGGGATGGTCGTTCTGACTTTAACGCCAACGGTGAAAAAGCACTTTATGCGGGTGTAATGTACGACCTGAAAAATTGGGATCTATCTGGCTGGGCGGTAGGTACTTCTTATGTTTATGCATGGGATGCTAAACCAAGTGGTAAAGCCATTTATGATCAAGGTCAGCGCATCAGAGAAAGTGCGTGGAATGCGGATATTATGTATACGGTTCAAGAAGGTCGCGCTAAAGGGACACTCTTTAAGCTTCATTATACCCGTTATGATAACCATTCCGATATCCCAAGTTATGAAGGTGGTTTTGGTAATATCTTCCAAGATGAAAAAGACGTTAAATTTAACGTAATTATGCCATTTACTATTTTCTAATATCAGAGTGAGGATAAAGTGTATTAATTGCACTTTATCCTGAATAAAAATAAAAAGCTAAATACGATTACGATAAGTAAAAATAACTAATAGAAAGAGTAGGGATAAATTAAAAAGAATAAATATTATTCTCAAAAATTAGCCTCGTTAATAAAGTGAAGTTGTCAGCAGTAGTAAAAAGTAGAAGTAAAGTCGTCATGTCATGTTATGTCGTCTGAGATAAATGTGAGTGGGTTATGTTTATCTCTTGAGCTTCAGTTATTTCGCAAAATTTGCGTAAGGTATTTACCCTAAAAGGCAGTCAGAGTGGGTATCGTAGTGGGGGGTAAATACCTTTATTTTTAAATCCTTTCTTTTTCGTCCTTTTCATCCTTGTGCGTTTTTTCATTCTATGGCAAATTTCTTCTCATTCATTTTATCTCTCCTTAATTTATTATTCTGCATTGAATACTATTTAATAATGCACGTTTTCAGGAAGAAGCATGTTAAAGCGATTGGATGATTTTTTATTAGAACCACCATTGAAGCCTTTTAAAGGTATAAAACGATTTATTGTTGAATTTCTTTTTTTTGGTGTGAAAGAAGCGCGTTCTTGTTTATTTGCGGGATTTTTCTTTTTTATTTTATTTGTAACACCAAGTAAAGGAATATTAGGGATACCTCGTTATGACGTTTTACTTATTCTCGCTATTGCTTTCCAATTATGGATGGTATGGGGAAAACTCGAAACATGGGATGAATTAAAAGCGATCTGTTTTTTCCACATTGTTGGTTTTGTGATGGAATTATTTAAAACATCAGCGGCAATTGGATCGTGGAAATACCCTGATTTTGCTTACACTAAATTGTGGGAAGTCCCTTTATTTACAGGGTTTATGTATTCCGCGGTAGGAAGTTATTTAATTCAAGCATGGCGTTTTTTAAAAGTACGAATTGAACATTATCCACCTTATTGGATGGCAACTTTGGTTGCGCTCGCTATCTATATTAATTTCTTTTCTCATCACTTTATCGGTGATTATCGCTGGTATTTAACTGCCTTTATTTTAGGTCTTTATGCCCGTAGTGTGGTTTATTTTACGCCTTATGATACAGAGCGAAAAATGCCACTATTATTGGCTTTTGTTCTGATAGGTTTCTTTATTTGGCTTGCTGAGAATTTCGGTACATTTTTTGGCGTATGGCAATATCCTAACCAAATTGGTGCTTGGTCTGCTGTACATGCAGGAAAATGGGGCTCTTGGTCACTGTTAGTCATTGTTACATTTACTATCGTGGTTCATTTAAAACATATTAAACACAGTATCAGTGTGGCTAAGTAGAGTTATCCTCGGATTTTAGGCAATAAAAAGGAACTGTAGACAGTTCCTTTTTTTTACTGAGAGATTATCCAGAATGAATTATTTCTCATCATGTGCGTGGCTATCTTCTTTACAATTGCCTTCAGCACAGTGGCCATATAAATAAAGGCTATGATTGGAAAGCTTGATACCATGACGTTCAGCGATGTTTCTTTGGCGCACTTCAATCGCATCATCTGTAAACTCGATAACTTTACCACAATCAAGACAAATTAAATGATCGTGATGGTGTTGTTGAGTTAATTCAAATACTGATTTACCACCTTCAAAATTATGTCGGGTAACAATACCAGCATCGTCAAATTGGTTTAAGACGCGATACACGGTTGCCAGACCAATCTCTTCACCGATATCGATGAGTTTTTTATAGAGATCTTCAGCACTGACATGATGGCACTCAGGATCCTGGAGCACTTCCAAGATCTTTAAGCGAGGAAGTGTAACTTTTAACCCAGCATTTTTTAACGCTTTATTATTGTCGGTCATGCGGATTTAATCCTGTTGCTAATGGTGAATTTAATTTTTGTGCTCACTAATAGGGTTGATTCATTAACACTCGGGTGAATAAATAACCTTATTGATTATAGGCATGATATTTAAAAATAAACACCCCTACCTATCACACTATCTTAGCACACCATTGAATAATTATCATTCTCAATATTGAGTATTTATTTATCCCAGAATTTCATCTAGGCTCATTTCTTCTTTGATTTGAGCAACCCAAGCATCAACACGCTCTTCGGTTAATTCTGGTTGACGGTCTTCGTCAATCGCAAGGCCGATAAAGTGATTATCATCTGCAAGCCCTTTAGAGGCTTCAAAATGGTAACCTTCTGTTGGCCAGTGACCCACAATGACAGCACCACGAGGTTCAATAATATCGCGGATTGTGCCCATTGCATCACAGAAGTATTCTGCATAGTCCTCTTGGTCGCCACAACCGAACAGTGCAACCAGCTTACCGTCAAAATTAATATCTTCTAGTGTTGGGAAAAAGTCATCCCAATCGCATTGTGCTTCACCATAATACCAAGTAGGAATACCTAGTAACAGAATATCAAATGCTTCGATATCTTCTTTACTGGATTTTGCGATATCATGAACTTCGGCATTATCAGCCCCCAGTCTTTCTTGAAGCATTTTGGCAATATTTTCAGTGTTGCCGGTATCACTGCCGAAGAATATACCTATGATTGCCATAAAGTGAGATAACCTCTTTTATTCTATATTCGTTATACTTCAAATTGTTGCGTTGTTGGCTACGTTAATTCGTACTAATTACATACTTTGTATGTACCAGTAACGCCTTTACTTACCACCTAGCCACACTTCAAAATAGTTAGAGTATATTTGTCTGTGTTTGAACAATTACTAGTGAAAAATAAACATCTTGTTTTCATAATAGAAAACTAAAAAACGTATTTTGACGAAAATAGCAGTGTAATTCTGTCGAATTTGTGTGGTTTAGCTGCTAGCTATTCTCATTTTGATGTATTTTCAAGGCGTGATTTTGCGCCAATTGTTCTAGTAATATTTCTTCAATAAGCTCGCTACGGCTAACATTTCTTGCAGTCGCCAACTCATTAAGTGCATTCACAGCGTCCTCATTTAATTTCAACTCAACTCGACGTAAACCATTGACTCTGTCTCGTCTTAATTGGTTGCGTTTATTAATTCTAAGCTGTTCATCCCGAGAAAGCGGGTTTGTTTTAGGTCGCCCAGGTCTGCGTTCATCTGCGAACAAATCCAGTGTGGTGCGATCAGTTTGTTCTTTTGCCATAAATTTTGCTGTGAAAGGGCGTATACCAATGACTAAATTGCGAAACGCCCAATAATACCCCACATAGTGGCGTCCTGCCACTGCTTCCTGAGTTTAACCTATTGTCATTTGGTCTTTTTATCGACAGATTGCGTGATTAAGTACAATAATTATACATTCAGCTAAATTATTACTTTCTTAATGGCGTCACTTTAGGCAATAAATTAAGCTTTGGATAAAAAACGACGAATAGCGTTAATAACAGTGCTAGGCTTTTCTGAATGTACCCAGTGTCCAGTATTTGCTACGACAAAAGCGCTAGCTTGCGGAAATTGGCGTGCAATATCATTACGGTATTCATCTAATATATAAGGTGATAAACCACCGCGAATAAATAGCACCGGATAATTCCAAGCAGGAACTTCTTTCCAACCAATAATGTCTGAATAAGCATTTTTGATTGCAGATAAATTAAATAGCCATTCACCACTTTTAAATGATTTAAGTAAAAACTGAATAACTCCCTCTTCTTTAATAAAGGGACTCATAATTTCTACTGCATCTTGACGTCGTGTAACTTGAGCTTTACTGACGGCTTCGAGTGCCGCAAAAATGTTATCGTGGCGACGGACATTGTAAGCTACAGGTGACATATCTATTACGACAATGCGAGCAATTCGCTCTGGTGCTAATGCCGTCATTGCCATTGCTATTTTTCCCCCCATGGAGTGCCCAATAATGATGGCTTTTGAGATATGTAAACTATCAAGTAATGTAAGTACATCTTGTGCCATATCTTGATAGTTCATACTTTCGCTATGAGGAGAATGTCCATGATTACGCACGTCAATTTGGATCACGGAGTGGTCTTTGCGTAGATCACGCCCTAATATGCCTAAATTATTTAAGTCACCAAAAAGACCGTGGATCAAAACAATAGGTAAATCGGATGCAGGTGCTGTTTCAGGTTGATGTAATTGATAATTTAATAATGTATTGAGTTTCATGTTAATGACCAAAAAATAATTGCGATTTTTTCTATGATGACATGCACAAGGTGCTAAGCCAACTTATCGTAATAATATGCGTGAGTGATTAAGAGCAGAAATAATTGATAAGGGAAATTTATAAAAAACTAGATAAGTGACATTATCTAGATATTTATTCTAAACTTATTTAAAAAGTTGAAATCTTGATATTGCTCAAAAATAAATATTTAGAATTTTATATTATTTGATGGTTGGTGTAGTGTGAGAAGGCGGTATTTGAAGCAGGCTTTGTTTGAATAAGTTCAAAGAATAGAAGATGATACCGAGATAAACAATAGGATAAATACCAAGCTTAGCCATTGAAATGGCTGGATCTTGTATAGATCTTCTTTAAGTTATTGAAATTTTACCTATTTTGTTTTTAAAGATTATATCTTATAATCCTAATTACTTTTTTTTGAAAACAGTACTGGGTAGCAATGAAAAAGATAGAAATTGATGACGAACTTTACCGCTATATTGCTAGCGAAACTAGACATATCGGTGAAAGCGCTTCAGATATTTTAAGGCGTCTACTGAAGCTTGATGCCAAACAGCCCGTACAGCCAGTCGTTGTCACTGAGTCAGTACAAGCACCTGTTATTAAACAGGAAGCTGAACCTAAATCGATTACACCAGCAAAAAATCCGGTCCGTGAAATGCGAGAACTGTTGTTATCTGACAGCTATGCAGAAAAAACAAAATCAGTTGATCGTTTTTTACAGATCCTTTCTACGTTATATAGCCTAGATAGTGCTACTTTTACTCAATCTGCTGAAACAGTACATGGACGAACACGCATCTATTTTGCTGGTGATGAACAAACATTACTCGATAGTGGACGTCATACAAAACCGCGCCATATTTCAGGCACGCCATTTTGGGTTATTACTAACTCCAATACAGAGCGTAAAAGAACAATGGTACAAAGCATCATGCAGGATATGCAATTCCCTGCGAATGAGATTGATAAGGTGTGTGGAACTATCTAACCACTATTGTTAATTGATGCATTGCAAAGGCTTTTGTTTAAAGCGTGCTTGTGATGTCAAATAGGAGAAGATTTGTGGCAATTCATCCAAGAGCAGGGCAGCATACTTGTCAAAGTGATCTGATTAATGTGGCACAATTAACGTCGCAATATTATTCACTTAAACCACAAGCTAGCATTAATGCTCATCGTGTGAAGTTCGGTACATCTGGCCATCGCGGAAGTGCAAATCGCCATAGCTTCAATGAAGCCCATATTTTGGCAATTGCACAAGCTATTGCTGAAGTACGTGCAAAAAATGGAGTAACAGGGCCATGTTACGTGGGTAAAGATACTCATGGACTGTCAGAGCCTGCATTTATTTCTGTTTTAGAAGTACTCGCTGCTAATAAAGTGAAAGTGATTATTCAAGAAAATAATGGCTATACACCCACACCGGCAGTCTCTTTTTCTATTTTGACTTACAACGATGCACATCAAGATATTGCTGATGGTATTGTGATCACGCCATCACATAACCCACCTGAAGATGGCGGTATTAAATATAACCCATCAAATGGCGGGCCTGCTGATACCGATTTAACTTCTGTTATTGAAAAACGTGCTAATGAACTGCTTGAAAGTAATTTAGCAGGGATCAAACGTCTTTCTTATGATGAAGCCTTGGCGAGTGATTATATTGAAGCTCAAGACTTAATTATGCCTTATGTCAAAGCGTTAGGTGACGTTGTTGATATGGAAGCCATTAAGAAAGCAGGCTTAAAATTAGGTGTTGATCCATTAGGTGGTTCTGGTATCGAGTACTGGAAACGCATTGGTGAATATTATGGCCTTGATCTTGAATTAGTTAACGATCAAGTCGATCAGACATTCCGTTTTATGACGCTCGATCATGATGGCGTTATTCGGATGGACTGTTCATCACCTTGGGCAATGGAAGGTCTATTACAACTGCGTGATAAATTCGATTTAGCTTTTGCTAACGATCCTGATTACGATCGCCATGGTATTGTGACACCGTCTGGTTTAATGAATCCTAACCACTACTTAGCGGCTGCAATTAACTATCTTTTCCGTCATCGTCCACAATGGGCTCAAGATGTAAAAGTGGGTAAGACACTGGTTTCAAGTGCAATGATTGATCGTGTTGTGGCAGATTTAGGTCGTGAACTTGTTGAAGTACCAGTTGGCTTTAAATGGTTTGTTCAAGGTTTATTTAGTGGTGAGTTTGGCTTTGGTGGTGAGGAAAGCGCAGGTGCATCTTTCTTACGGTTTAATGGCAAACCATGGTCAACCGATAAAGACGGCATCATTTTATGTCTGTTAGCTGCTGAAATGAAAGCGGTAACAGGCAAAGATCCGCAAGAGCATTACAACGAATTAGCACAACGCTTTGGTTCACCAAGCTATAATCGTATTCAAGCATCAGCAACTCATGAACAAAAAGCGCTGTTGTCACGCTTATCACCTGAAATGGTGACTGCAAGCACATTAGCAGGCGATCCGATTACTGCACGTTTAACACATGCATCAGGTAATGGCGCATCTATTGGTGGCTTAAAAGTGATGACTGATTACGGTTGGTTTGCTGCTCGTCCTTCTGGTACTGAAGAAGCATATAAGATTTACTGTGAAAGCTTCCGAGGCCCTGAGCATCGTGAATTAATTGAAAAAGAAGCGATTGAAATAGTAAATAATGTTTTTGCTAACAAATAAGTTAGTGCAATAAACTATTTATATAGAATACACTCTACCCAAAGGTAGAGTGTATTTTTTTAATTATTGAATATTTTTAGATCACAGCATTGATATCCATCATTGAGGTTGATTTAGAATTAAAAATAGAGTGGATAATCAATACAATGCAAAATAATTTTGTTTTACGAAGTGTACGCTACATGCTGGATCTAAGTGATGCACATGTTGTTGAAATCATGAAATTGGCTGATTTTACAGTTACAAAAGAGTTAGTAAATAGCTGGCTGAAAAAAGACGATGAACCTGAATTTGTCGAGTGTGACGATAATGCGATGGGACATTTTTTAAATGGACTAATTTTTTATCGTCGTGGAAAAGATGAAAACTTCCCAGCACCTGAAGTTGAAAAGCGTATCACAAATAACATTATCCTAAAAAAACTGCGTGTCGCTTTTGAATTAAAAGATGTGGATATTCTAAATATTTATGAGCTTGCGGATTTCCGTGTTTCTAAGCCTGAATTAAGTGCTGTATTTCGTAAACCAGGGCATAAAAACTACCGTAATTGTGGCGATCAGCTTGTAAGATATTTCCTGAAAGGATTAACCGAAACCCTACGTGGTAAAGGTAAAGCAGTTAAGAAATAAGTTCAGGGTATTTTAAGCTATAAAATTCTCTATTTACTGATGACACCTCAAAATTGGTTTTCAATAGTGGGGTGTTTTTTTATGGTATTAGATGGCAAATTAATAAATTTATTGCTACTGTTGTATTACTAAGTAATACAATGTAGGAAGGATTTATGGCACGAGTAACTAGCGTAACTTTGGGTGAACATTTTAATGATTTTGTTGGTGAAATGATTAATTCAGGACGTTATGGAAATACCTCCGAGGTAATCAGAGATGCTTTACGTATGATGGAAATCAGAGAAGAACGGATCCAAATAATTCGTAAAATGGTACTAGATGGTGTGAATTCACCAGAAAGTGAAAATAACATGGATGATATTTTTACAAGAGCTGAAAAGGACTTAAATGTATAAACTTTCTAAATTAGCAGAAGAAGATATTTATCAAATTGCACGTTATACCATTCAGCAATTTGGTGTGACTCAGGCAAAAAAATACCATAATGAGTTAAAACAGACATTTGAGCTACTTGCTCGAGCACCTTGGATTGGGCGAGAGTGCAATTGGGTGTGTGATGGCATGAGACGATTTGAGTTTAAAAAACACTCAATTTATTATCTACCAAAAAATGATGCCTTATTTATCGCTCGCCTTATCCATCATTCAATGGACGTTGATTTTCTTGATTTTCCTGAATAAATACTTCATTACTCACTGCTAAATGTATTATTCAGTCGTATATTATTTAGTAGCAGATCTATGTTGTTAATACTAAAACCTGCATTCTTGAATATTCTACTTCTCTTCTCTTCTCTTATTTGATTTTTTCTTTTTTGATAATTTATCCTCGAAATTATTTACTACAACTTTTATTAAGTAAAAATACCGATCTAATTCTGTTAACAATTATGTCACTTATGTTTCATTTTTGTTTCTATTCTGAAATTTAATTACATATCAAGCAAAATAAAGGTGATTTTTCGCACGAATTGAGTGGTCTGATCAGTAGTAAAATTTCATCAAATGAGGTAAAATTTCAACATCAAATTAATCTCTATACAGGAGAGCACTATGCCAGCTTATAACGAATATACAAAAAAACATGTTTTGGCCCGTCGTACTGGTGCTGTTGCGCTAGGTGTTGCGGCATTTCCTGTTATGGTTTTCCATCCTAAACGTGCACAATTTTATAGCTATATACACCGTGTATGGTCTAAAACAAGTGATAAACCAGTTTGGCTGGCAAAATCAGAAGTGGCATTAAATAGCCACAAATAACAGAACATCAAAATAACGCTTACATAAGTAGGCGTTATTTTTATTCCTCTTTTTTAAGCATTTTTGTAATGCTATCTTCTCGTTTTTTCTTAACTTCAAATAATCTTCAATTTTTACGTTACAATAAACAATAATGAGTCATTTAAACGAATGCCACTAACCTATTGCTATTTTTACTATTGTTATATAAATAGTGGTATTCGTGATAACAGGGAAATAAATGAAATGAAGAATACTGATCTGGAATTAGTGATTAATGAGAAGTTAAGCATTGAGAACTTTCAAGATTATGCGCCTAATGGACTTCAAGTCGAAGGACGCCCTCATATTCAAAAAATAGTCACGGGTGTGACTGCAAGCCAAGCATTACTCGATGAAGCAGTACGATTAAACGCTGATGCAATTTTAGTACACCACGGTTACTTTTGGAAAAATGAGCCCGTTGTTATTCGTTCAATGAAGCGTAACCGCTTAAAGACATTACTTTGCAATGACATTAATCTTTTTGGTTATCACCTGCCGTTAGATGCTCACCCAATCTTAGGTAACAATGCTCAATTAGCATTAAAAATGGGGGTTAAAGTTGAAGGTGAAATATTACCTTTATTGCCTAAAGGCGTATTTGATTTACCTTTAACACCTCTTGAATTAAAAGAACGTTTAGAAAAAGCGTTACAACGCAATGTATTACATTGTGGTGATAATGCCCCTGAAACTATTCGTAATATTGCTTGGTGTACGGGCGGCGGACAGGGCTTTATTCAAGATGCTGCAGAGCAAGGTGTAGATGCTTTTGTGACAGGTGAAGTCTCAGAACAGACAATTCATATCGCAAGAGAAATGGGGGTTCATTTCTTTGCTGCTGGGCATCATGCAACAGAGCGTTATGGTATTAAAGCATTAGGTGAATGGCTGGCTCAAACACATCATTTAGATGTGACATTTGTTGATATTGATAATCCAGCATAAACCCATTATTTATTCTTATCTTAAAAGCTATCTCTCTTTAATTTGAGAGATAGCTTTTTTTCGCTAATACCAATTATTCGTTAAGTTGAATAGGTAACGGACTTTGTAATTGTTGCAGATTATCGCATAGCCAAATTAACTGTAATAACGTCCGTGAGTCGCGGGAAGTTAACGCCAAATAATAAGCCAATTGATCAGCTATTAATGTCATTCCTAAATCATCTGCGGTATGTTTGCTTATTTCTAATTGCTCTTTTTGCATTTCTGAAAGTAATTCCCGTCCAGTACACGCTTGAGCTTCTAATACCGATAAAATAGGGCGACAGAACTTTTGTGCTAGAGTCGGTTCACTGTGATGCATTGCTGTTTGTTGCTTACGTTTAGCCATATATTCTTGAATACGGCTAATAAAGCCTGATTGTTTTTTCTTACGTGGAAATTGGTCAAAATCGAGATAAAACAGTTCAATGCCTTTTTCTGTTTTGATCCAAATAGTCGTTGGTAACAAGTCTATATTGAGATCACGTCGAACGGGTTGCACCGTGATTGCGACAATTTCTAACTCTTTTTTGGTAAGAAAGCGCAACTCTTCTAGATTATTTTGTGTTGTTCCTTCCCAATAAAGGCGCAAGAATGCTGAATTCTCATGATTATCTGACACTTCCCAAATTATGCATTGCTCTACTTCATACCAAATTAAAGGTTTATAGTTTTTGATATGCAAAACAAGAGGGGAAAGAAAACCTTCTGTTTGATGGGCAAAGTAATCGGGCAAATCTCGCCAATTATTGATGCCTAGCTCAGTTTGTAAATTGTTGTAGTCCGTCATATCAAGAAAGTCTGCTTGATTTTGAGCAAAACTATCACCAATAGTGGCGAGTTTTCCTTCATCAGAAATACGAGGCTCTTGTAATAAAAAAGGACGACGCATTAATTTATCCGCAGTTTGTTTCCATAATGACAAACTGTTCCAAACACCATAACGATTAAACAAGGTATCGAGCTGATTAGGGCGCGCTTGTGTCGCTTGTAATAACTGTTTTTCTTCGCTATCCCAAAAGGTAAACGTTGCTCCTAATGCGCCACTTTGTGCTGTCCACCAATTTGCCCCAACCGGAATAAGAGAAAGGCTATTTTTTTTATCATCATATTGACGACGAAGTTGCCCTCGTAACACTTTTAACTGTTCTGGTGTCGCATTAGATAATTGGAATAGATAGGCAGAAATATGGGCTAATAAACGCAAGACATTGCTTTCATCCATGGTGAAATGTCTTTCTGCCAACAGTTTGACTTGAGTGCTTAATGTTCGTAAATAAGACGCTAAACGAGGTAAACCTTCTGCTCGAGCGGACATATTTAATAAGTGCAACTGTGTGGCACTGCTTAAGCTAATATGTGATAGCCCTTGGCGTAATAAATCATAAATAAATTGTTCAATGGTATTAATTAGCGCTATTTCTTCATCATTCAGGGGACGTTTAGAAGATTGCACCGTCATTAAATCTTCAGGCCATGCCCAAGGTTTCGTGTATTGCTCAAATAATTTAGCCACGATAGCAAGATGAAAGGCTTTTTTATGTGAGTCGGAAAATGGTGATAACATGCCATCGTAACCACTCGCTTGTAAGAAAATAACAGGCTCATCAACATCAGGAAGTTGAATTTTTAACTGAATTCCTGTGTCTTCTAGATTGAATGTTATATTTTCCCATTGCTCAATTAATTTAATTGCTGTCCGACAGGCTGGTTTACCCGCTTTTTTGATTAATGCTTCTGGATCAAGAGCAAATAATGTGGGTAGCAGAGGGATGATTTCAACAGGTTCAGTAATGGTTTCTGATGATATTTCATCACTATTATCGTTATTTGAATTATCAGCATTATTATTAGCTTGTAGCCATAAAACGGCGGCTAAAATATGTTTACAGCAACCAGATGCAGAGCAATCGCAACTGGCTTGTTGAATACCTGCTTCGTGTAAAACAACACTTTGTCCATCACTACTGAATTGCCCTGTATTGGCATCAGTGAGTGATACTTTTTCGTTATCAACGTCTTTTCTTGCGCGTCTTAATAATCCTGCATTAGCAAATACAGTGAGCGCATCTTCATCGTAATGAAAGTAAACGGTTTGCCAACTCATTGCATTACCTCTGCTAGCCATTGTGCGAAATGTTCTGGTGTTAAGGCGGCAACTTGCATACCTCTGTCCGCAAGTTTTTGTGCAATCGCAGAGTCATAAACAGGTTGAGCTTCATCATCAAGTGCCGCAAGCCCTAATAATTTAACTTGTTGGCTATTAAGACGTTGTGTGCAATCTAATAATCGGTTTAATGAGCCACCTTCTTCAAAGTCACTGATTAGTGAAATAACGGTACGTTTAGGGTTTTTGACTAAACTTTCACAGTATTGCATTGCACCAGCAATATCAGTACCGCCTCCTAATTGTACGGTCATTAAAACCTCAACAGGATCGTCTGCTAAATGAGATAAATCGACAACTTGAGTATCAAAAACCACTAAAGAGACTTTAACGGCAGGCAATGAAGCTAAAATACTGGCACAAACAGCAGCATACATAATGGAACTAGACATTGACGCACTTTGGTCAACGCAGAGAATAACATCCCACGGAAAATGTTGTTGCATCCGTGAGTTAAAATAAGGTGTTTCAATGACTAAGCGACGATTTTGGGTATCGTAATGTTTTAAATTTGCAGCAATAGTTGCGCGCCAATCAAAGTTGCGACTATTAGGCACCAAAGAGCGTCTAAAGCGATTACGACGTCCCGTTAATGATTGGCGAAAATTATTACGAATTTGACGTAAAATATCTTCAACCACTTTGCGAATAATAGTTTTAACAGCATCTCGTGTTTCTTCGCTCATTCGTCCACGTAAGCTTAATAGTGTTTTGGCTAACGCTTTTGTGGGCTCCATTGCTTTTAACGTATTAGGATCTTTAAGAAAGCTACTGATTTGATAACGTTCAATAGCTTGTGATTGCATACGTTCAAAGGTGCTATTAGGAAATAGCTTACGTGCTTGATTTAGCCAGTTTACCGCAGTAAGTTGCGATGCATCGAGTGAACCATGGCGTCCTCGCTCTTGGCGAAGCCCTCGGCGCTGATATTCTCGGCGATAGAGAAAGTCGAGTGTACGTTCAACTTTTAAATCATCAGCATTAAAAGTCGCTTGCCCAAGAGCATCATCCGCATATTGACCTAAAATCAGGCGCCAGCGTTTTGCTTGTTGTATTTTATCTTCAGGCATATCGCCATTATGCTGACTCATAGGCATTGTCTCCTTTCTCTGCTTTCTTAGTATCAAACCAAGAAATTATGCCTTGCTCTGTTATACGCTGTTGCAGTTTTTGATTGAGTTTAGTGGCTTCAATCATTTGTTTGGCACTAAATTCTGACTGCCATAATGATAACGCTTGTGTATCTAAACCAATATCGTTGGCAATATATTGTGCAAGCTCTGCATTTTGCTTGGGATTAAGTTGGCTAAATGCAAAACGCAGATCAGGTAAGATCTGAATGAAACGCTCTTCATCCCATTGTTGTAACAGGGTATTTAAGTGATCAACCAATAAAGGTAAGCGGATCACAAGCTCTGGTGCTGTTCGCATAATCCCGACAAAATAACCAATAGCTTGTTCAGGAGAACTTCCTGTACTAAACGTGGCATTTAATGCGTTTGTCAGCGTGGTTTCATCAATATATGAGCCTAAATAGCGCAATGCATCAACAGCACCTTTTAATAAAGGAACTGCATCTAGTTGACCATCAAGGCGATTAAGTTGCTGATAGAAATCGCTTTTGTAATCATGAGGATTATTGAGTGATGGCATAAATTCAATCAGTTCACGTAAAGAGAGCAAAGCTTGTAAATTGCTTTCTTGTTGTTGTTCATCACCTTGAGCGAGTTGTTCTAAGCAAAAAAATGCTTGAGGGATAACGTGATGTAGTCGATTTTCCAGTGCTAGCTCATCGGTAATATCAAGGTATTGACGACCTCGCCATAAATGGATCAATTTATGTCCACATTGAGTTAATGACTCAAGGCGAAAATCTTGCTGAATATAGCTATCTAATAGTTTAAAGAGTGATGGAATGCGCTGGTGGAGGCCTATTAATGCTGCTTGTGTTAATAAAGTGACAGCACTTTGACTTGAGCGACCTTGGCCTTGTTCTTCAAGCTGTTTTTCCATAGATAACAACTTAGTTAAGGCGATAGCTTCAAGTTGTGAGCCTTTCTCTGATAATGAAATCAGCTCTCCTTCCACATTGGGTGTCCAAGCGTATTGCCACTCTTCAAACAATAAATCCAATTGATGACCAGAAAGAAAGTCAGGGCCATTGATTCGATGTGCAAAGTGGATTTCTAAGAAAGCCAGTAAATGTAAAAAACGACTTCTTAAGCGATGTTGAGGGTTGCGGTAAACATCGCATTTAGTGGTTTTTGCTAATGTATCATCAAGTTTAAAACGAAAACCTCTGGCACGTTCATAGGTTTCATTTACCAACGGTGGTGTTGCTGTACCTAATGGAATTTTGCCTAATAGATAGCCGGAAAAACAGGTTTTAATTTCTGTCCATAACTCGCTTTGGCTATCATCTAAACTGCCTTTAATAAAGGCACTTTGTAAACCATCAAGCAAATCATAGCGACCCATACCAGCATGATCTCTAAGTAAAGCAAGGCGTAAACTTTGCTCGGCAGCCAGTTTTACGGCTAAATAGCTAGGTGGATTATCAAATTGTTTTTCTCTAATAGATTGAGCCACTGAGCTTAAAAATGCGATCCCCATTTTATTGCGATAAATTTGTGTTGGCTGTTTAGCAAGAGCATTATTTTCTAATTTATCATGATGTTGTAGCATCAAACTTTGCCAAACTTGTTGATAAAAAGCCGGAGATGGCATACCAGAAGCATAGCCATTAAGTGCATCTAATCTGTCAAAACTGTAACGAATAAGCCAAGCTTGTTCTTTTTCGGCCATTCTTTGCATTTTAGTGAATTGTTTTTGCTCTGTGCTAGAAATGGCGAAAGATTGAGATTGTGAATCAGCTAGACCTTCAATTAATGCAAGGGTATGAAATCCTCCTGTTACAATTAAAATCTTGGCATTGGGCTCTTGTTGTTTGATGGTTTTAATATGAGTGAGCATATGTGCTTCACGTTGCGAAGAACCTTCTGATTCAAGTACTTCTGGCTCATAATCAAGACGCGCAAGAGCACACCAAATAAAGGTATCATTAAAGAGGGCTTGCCAATCAGCTAAAGCTTCAATGTTGCGTAGCTCAAAAAGATGCTCCCAAACATCATCATGATCACGGCAATGACATTTTTTGGCTAATTGTGCAATAAATTGGCTATGGGCTAAATAACGTTCTTTTTGTAAGCTGCGACTTTGTGAATCACTATACTCTTCGTTATTAACTTGAGCCGCCCATGGCAAATCGATAAAGCGTGTTTTTGCATTGATGCGTAAACCAACTCGTAATGCCTGCCATTCAGGAGAATATTCACAAAATGGAAAATAGGCAGAGTGCAGTGATTTTTCTCGCTCTTCTTGGTTACCATCATTATGCAAATATTCTGCTTGCCCCATAATAGCCACCGGAGGCAGGGTGTCTTTATCAGTCAGGCTTGGAATAAGAGAATTAAAGGTATCAGGGCCTTCAATTAATATATAGTCAGGCTTTACCGAATTAATTAGTGATAAAACAGCATAAGAACAAGCGGGGCTGTGATGGCGTACAGGGGCAAAATAGAGATGTTGTTGCTGTAACGACGTCCATTTCAGTCGTGCTTGGTCAATTCTTTCTGGCAAAGGTATTGAAGGTAGCGTCACCGTGTCGATCCCTTTTCTGGGTGAAAAGGCAGAGTCAGTAAACTCTGCCTTTAATTGATAAATAACGTATTTATTGTGTAGCAATTAATCTCAGCGTGTTATTGCCAAAACTCTTTTGATGCATCAAAGAACGCTTTCCACTCTTTACTGTTTCTTGCGCGTTCTCTAGCTACATTGTCCATGTAATAACGAATACGTTTAATATCATCAGCATTATCTTTTAATACAACACCGATTAATTGGCGTGCAATCGCACCAGCATTCATTACGCCATCACCTAAATAATGTGCTTCTAAGGCACAAGCATAAGCAATGTTCACCGCTTCTGCGGTAGACATAACTGCATCAGGGGTTTTGATATTACCGCCATCTTGTGTATTACCTGAACGTAATTCTTGGAATGTGGTTACCAGTAATTCCACTACATCAACAGGTACCGTCACTTCATTAGCTAAAGAGCCTAATTCATTTTCTAGCTGTGATTGAATTAAGCTGATT
Source organism: Proteus vulgaris (assembly GCF_023100685.1). Lineage (NCBI taxonomy): Bacteria > Pseudomonadati > Pseudomonadota > Gammaproteobacteria > Enterobacterales > Morganellaceae > Proteus > Proteus vulgaris. The sequence goes on from NZ_CP090064.1 coordinate 1,168,234, forward strand.
TCAAATGCCGGATCACGAATGGGTTTTACCGTTTCGAAATTAAAACGACGTTTTAATGCGGCAGACATTTCGTGGACACCACGATCACGTAAGTTTGCTGTACCGATAAGGTTAAACCCAGGTTTTGCACTAATACGCGCACCATCACCCATTTCGGGGATCATTAACTGTTTTTCTGACATCAAAGAAACCAGTACATCCTGAATTTCAGGGGGACAACGGGTTATCTCTTCAAAACGAACAATTTTACCTTGTAACATACCTTGATAAAGCGGCGATCCCACTAAAGCGCGCTCTGTTGGGCCTTCTGCTAATAACAACGCATAGTTCCATGAGTACTTGATGTGATCTTCTGTAGTGCCCGCAGTGCCTTGAATAGTTAATCCTGAATCACCGCTGATGGCGGCAGCAAAAAGCTCTGAGAGCATTGATTTTGCTGTACCTGGCTCACCAACTAGCATTAAACCTTGCTTGCCTAATAATGTGACAATTGCGCGATCAACCAAGGCATCGTCGCCGAAAAACTTAGGTGTGATACCTAATGCATCATCACCTAAAATAAATTGGCGTACAGCACGAGGAGAGCGAAGCCATCCTTGTGGTTTAGGATTATTTACATCTGCTTTTGTTAAACACTCTAACTCTTGAGCAAATCGAACCTCAGCACTTTCCCTGATTGCTTGTTGTTCTGCGGGTGCTTTTTTAGCCATATTCTTTCCTAGTTATCCCTAATTATTACCAAGGTGTTTTCTTTTCCCATTCAGGATCGAATCCTGCACAAGCTTCAGCGATTTTTAGATAATCAGCATAGCTTTCAGCTAATAAAATTGGCGGAACTTCTTTTAGCTCAACATTATTGCGATCCCAGTAATCTTGCTGATTTTTCTCAAAACTTAAATCGAATAAGACGGCAGGAATGTTTTCCTCTGGCACATAGCTACCACTGAAACCGATGTTGACGTAGTAGTTTAAACTAGAGAAGAATTTGTAATAGTGGGAGAACGAGCCTCCATCTTCTGCTGGGCCACGCTGATAACCCATTTTGGTTAAAATACCGCGTAAAGTGAAGGTGTCAGTGATCCAGCCTTTTCGGTCTTCAACTTCTGTTTGCGTTAGATCTAACTCTGGGATTTTATGTTCCATTTGTGAGAATAAAAACTTCACTTTGTAATCTTTAAAATGCGCGATCCATGCTTTACGTTCATCTTCATTAACTAATGCCGCGTGGGCTAATTGAATAAATGAATCGTTTTGTAAAGTGATTTCGTCATCTTCAAGGTTAAGTAATGCGCCATCATCAGAAGGGCGGAACGTATTGATCACTTCGCCATCTTTAACTTCCTGCCAAACTAATTGTTCGATTAATTTATGCATAATTGGGTGAGCTAAAATATATTCTTGCCAATCTGCACTTAACCATTGACGTTGAGCACACATAGCTTCATATAAACGCACACTTTGTAATTCAATAACTTGTTTAAGTTCTTTTTTACTTGAAGTGAAAAGTTTTTTCGCTTCTTTAATCAGCTCTGCATCATCATTTTTGCGCGCAGCAGGTAACGCTTTAACTTCTTTGCCTTCTGGATTAAACAGAGCAAGTTTTTGTTTTGCATCCATTTTTGCAGTGAAAATACGTTCACCATATTCCAGCACTAATGTTCCAGTATCATCAAAACCTGCGGTTGGAATAGTTCTATCGGCTAATTCATCTGCACTCCAGCCATTACGCTCTGCGATTTGCGTAACTAAATTACGGGCTTTCTCCTGAACAGATGCAGTGCGATAGCGACGAGATAGCGAAAGAAGAAGCTGGATGATAATAGGATCATTGCTTGAAGCAACAGCATCGATCATCGCTTCAATCTGAGCACGACGCTGATAATGATCGCGCATGTAGTTGCGTAGTACAGATACCGCAACATGACCTTCAATACCACAGATAAGCGCAAGCATACCTTTATCACTGATTGCTGAGCCTAAATAACGACGTAATACCTCGTTTTTAATCTCTTCAACCACTTGTTCTAATGTGAAGTTTTCATATTTAGCATAATATTCAGGATAACGTTTAGCCCAGTTTTGATAATTACTTAAACGTCCCGGCGCTTCACGTTGCGCTTCTACCATGGCTTCTTCCAGTGATGGCCCTTTAATATCCTGAGCAACGAAGGTATGTAGAATAAAGCTAGAAAGTTTATGTTGGCTATCTGTAGAAAGCAGGCCGATATAACGTTGTAATAGCGCGTTGCCTCCTGGCATTTTTAATTTTACTGCCAGAATAATCCACCAACGAATAATCGCAGGATCAACCGCTTTCTTGTTTTCCCATGTTAATGCAGGGATTGCCTCAAAATTAAACCAAGCAAGACTTGCTGGTGCTTTGGCTTTAAGGCCTTTTTCAGCTTCTGCTAATAACGTTTTTGGCGATAAGTAGCTCGAAATGTCTTCACCTAATTGCTCTAATGCAGTGAGTAAAGAGGCTCGTACTACTTCGCGTTTCTCTTTTTTCAATAAGGTATTAAGCGCAGGTAAGGAATCCGGATTATTTAAGCGAGCTAGCCATTCAATGGCTGTAACACGGATCTCTTGTTTACTAGAGGTTAATCCTTCTTGTGCACTTAAATGAATATTAGGCAGTGTTTCTAATAACTTTTGTGCAGAAACGCGGTGTGTTTTGTTTTCACCTAATGCCAATTCCATGATGCGCGGAATAAATTGTGCAGGAATTGTTGGGAAACGACCTAATACTTCAATACCTTGTGATGTTTCAAATTGACGATAGCGATGTTCGCTTTGGTTTGGCATTAAGTTTAGAGCTTCAGCAATATAATCAGTATGCTGAGAGAAGAATGGCCAAACTTGTTCTGGTTTACGAAAACGGCGTAAACCATCTTGATAAGATTCTAAGCATAGTGCCGCTGTGACACGGGCTGCGCGTTTGAAGCTACATCTTTCTAATACATTTTCAACTTGTCGTAATTCAATATCACTAAATAAACGCTCAGGAATATCACCATTAAAGTAGTGAGAGGAGAAGTGATCGGCATGTTGGCGGTTGTTAGTTATCACCCGCACAGCATGGAAGAATGTGTATTCTGGCAAATTAGGAATACGATTTTTGTGTTTAATAATTTGGATTTCATTCGACTGAATAGTGCCTTGCCCACTATTGAGTTTATCAACTAATGCACGACATTGTTTTTCATCAATCTTAGATAAATCTTTATAATGACGTTGTGCCCAATTATAAGAGTGCTTCGATGTTTTATTTTCTTCAATTTCGCATTCAGCATTTTCTTTCGCTTTAGCTAACATCTCATTGAAGTTATTGACCATAATATCACGGGCACTATCAGGTAATGGCGTATCTTCTAATGGTGTAAAATCAGGCGCTTCGATGGCATCAACGGTGTTTGCGTTATCAACAACGCTAAAACGTTGTAGGGCACTTTCAATGCTTTTGATGACTGCTTTTGAGGTTTCATGTTTTAACGCTTCTTCAAGCACATCACGGTTTTCACCTTGGCGAGCAAATAAATCAGCCGCTTGTGTACGTTGTTTTGGTGTACCATTCATTAAAACATGAGTTAAATTTTCTTTTACAATTTCAGCCGGTAAGGTATTCAAAATAGGTTCTGCGGCTTTTTTTACTGTTTTTAAACTGCTGGTGGCAAGTAAAACAATAATATCTGCAAAAGTATCGCGTAATATCGTATTTTTATTTAGATAGTTAATTAGCTCAACTAAACCATTTGCTGACAGTTTTTCGATTAATTCTGTTCTAATAAATTCTTGATGTGAAAGTAGATAATCTTTTAAATCATGAAGTTCATAAATACGTTTAAGATTAGAAGCATAATATTCAGAGATATCTTTTCTATCGAATACTGCAAATAATGCATTTTCGCCTGGAATATTGGCCTCTGCTTCGACCATATTAGCGATAAATTCCATACTCCAATGTTTACGATGCTCTAAATTAAGATTACGTGCATTATCATAAGTGGTGTAAAACGCATCAACTAACAGGTAAATAACCCAAGTTGGCACTTCAGTTGTTGTCACTTTGATATTGATATCTTGGCATGCAGCTGCAATGACTTTTGCATAACGAGCGGCTTGTTCTAAGGAAAAGCTTTCGCCAACTTTAGAGTAGAGCTTATGGCGGGCATTAAGACCTTGGGTGATAACTTTACTATATTTTCCTGTATCAACATTACTGGCATACCACCATTCTAATGTTCCTGCACGATGAAAATAAACGGCTGCTTTTGCTGCATCCAATTTATTTAATTCAAAAAGAATTTCAGGGTTTTTGCCTGTAAGTACATAATCTAATGCACGTTTAGGTAACCCTTCATCAAATATAGCAAGCAGTACAAGAGATTCTTGGAGATATTTCTCAGTAATATCGACGTCTTTTTTCCCAAAAATAGGGAAAATGTCTAAGATTTTTTTTATCACGCCAGTTCCTTAAGCTATGTATGGATAAACAGTTTTTTTTACCATGAAATAGCGAAACGAACAATTTGATTATCACTACTAGAAACGATGGCAAGATATATCATTTGTTAAATTTATAGATATAAACGCTAAAAAAGCTACCCTAGCTTTATTAATATTCAATTCTGCAATATATAAAACGCTATATCAGGAAAAAGTGCTGAAAATGAAGAAGTGATAATAAAGGCATTTTTTGTGGTATTTGAAAAATTTAAGAATTGTCTGTTTAACAAAATAAGCATTAACCCTTAGTTAAATTGATTGAGAATTAACAGCAAAAAACGAAACTTAATATTGCTAGAAATAATCCCGTACTTTTCATTTAGTACGGGATAAGAGAATCATCAATGAATAGCGTCTACCAAGGTAATATTAGTCAGTTTATTCCTTTTTATTTTGTCGTTTGACGAGAAAAAGAGAGTAGCAATGAACTTAGACTACAGATTAGTAAGGTGATTGCTAAGCTTTGTCCCCATCCTGCAAGTACAAGCCCACCACCAATTAATAGATAGTAGAACAAGCCTAATAATGCCCCCGCAGTACCTAAGCGATCTTTATACTGTACTAATGCTGTGGCTAAGATATTTGGAATAGCAATGCCATAAGCAATAACACTCGTCATCATCGGAATAATAAAGCTAATGTGGTCACGTAAAAAATAAACACCCACAGCACTGACTAATGCAATAAAACTCGCGAGTAAAACTAGTCTTCCACATGACCAATGATGATTTAATAATGCTTTATTAATATAAGAGCCAATACCGACACCTATTGCTAACACAATGCCACTATATCCAAAAGTGCTTGCGCTATAACCTTGTTTATCAAACATAAAAGGTGCTAACTGATAATAAGCAAAGAGGCTGATATTAAAAAAAGCAATTAATAATACTGTTTTAGCAATTTGCTTATCTTTAAGCATTTTTATTGCAGTTTCCCCTAACGGCGCTGTTTTTACTGTTTCAGGACGGCTTTCAGGTAAAGAAAAAGTGCTCCATAACAGTAAAATCACAGCAAGAAAGGCTAGGCCACTAAATACACCTTGGTAGCCTGCATAACTCACTAATAATGAACCACTTAACATACCTATTGCTGGACTTAAGGCGATAGCCGCTCCCATAACTGAGAATACTTTTGCTAACTCATCACCATTATAGACATCACGCATAATGGTTTGTGTGCCGACCGAGCCTACCGCAGCACCAAAAGCGGAAAGCATGCGCAATCCAAGTAATACTGAAAAATCTTGTGTCATGAAAACACCAAGACAAGCAATAGCATAAATAAACAACCCAGCTAACATTGTCGGACGACGACCAATGACATCACATAACCGACCCCATATAATGACCCCCAATGCAAATGCAAAGAAATAGAGCGAAAGTGTTTGTCCAGCCTCGTTTGCACTGACATAAAAGCCGTTTGCAATATCAGTAAGTGCTGGGCTATAAATGGTTTCTGCAATTTGTGGAAACATCATTAACGCAATTGCTAACCATAAAGAGAGTTTTTTGTTCATCTTTTTATCCTACATCCTTAAATCTTGATGAACAGAATACAGAGATAATGAATGTCTTGTTATAAATATAAAGACATATTATTTTTTAAATAGGACAAGTGATGGCTTGGCTTAATCAATACGACCACTTTGTGCCAGAAGAGCATCTTGCATCAGTAGTGGGTATTGCAGCAGAAATGGGAAAGCACGATTCAGGATTTCATTCTCATGATAGAGGACAATTATTATTTACGCAGTCAGGATGTATGCGAATTACTTTAGCCTCTCGGGTTTCTGTTTTGCCTCCCATGAGAATTGCGTGGATCCCTGCAAAATTGGAACATCGAGTCGAAATGTATGCCTCTGTGGGATATCGTTCTGTTTATATTTCCGATAAATATCATGATAAATTTCCAAGTGAGAGTGAGATATTTACGCTTTCTCCTCTTTTGCGAGAAATTCTTGAGCGTATTTCTGTGGCTGATTTTGATACGCAATGGGAAGAAGGGCGTTATGCGAATCTATTAGCTGTTTTCTTTGATGAAATCATGCAGGCTCAACGACAACCCAATCATTTATTTATGCCGAAAGATAGGCGATTAAAACGTTTATCGTTTGATGATTTACCTCCACCGTTACAAGAAATGGCGAAATATGTGGGAGCGAGTGAAAAAACGATCACGCGTTTATTTTATAAAGAAACAGGTTTAAGTTACCAACAATGGCGTCAACAGTGGCGATTAATGAAAGCCATTGAATTATTAGCTACTCATCATCGTTATATAGATATTAGTCAGATATTAGGATTTGCTAGTGACAGTGCCTTTATTACATTTTTTAAGAAAATGACAGGGCAGACGCCACAAGAATATTTAAAAAGCTGATTAACTTTTAGTCGCTAATAGTAGCTAAAATTATAAAGCCCCGATTTAAAACGGGGCTTATCAAGATAAATAATTAATAGAACTCAATTATTTCTTTTTAATTTCACTTTTAAAATCGCGCTCATTATAACCAGTATAAAGCTGACGAGGACGCGCAATTTTCAGACCATCTTCGTGCATTTCATTCCAGTGAGCAATCCAGCCAATTGTACGTGCAATCGCAAAAATAACAGTAAACATATTGGATGGAATACCTAACGCTTTAAGGATAATACCAGAGTAGAAATCTACGTTAGGGTACAGTTTTTTCTCAATAAAGTACGGGTCGTTTAATGCGATGCGTTCTAATTCCATTGCCACTTCAAGCAAGCTGTCATTGAGGTTTAATTCTTTTAACACTTCATGACAAGTTTCACGCATAACTGTTGCACGAGGATCGTAGTTCTTGTAAACACGGTGACCAAAGCCCATTAAACGGAAGGAGTCATTTTTGTCTTTTGCTCGTTTAATAAATTCAGGAATGTGTTCAACTGTTTTGATCTCTTCCAGCATTCGTAAACACGCTTCGTTCGCACCGCCATGAGCGGGTCCCCAAAGTGACGCGATACCCGCAGCAATACAGGCAAATGGATTTGCACCTGAAGAGCCTGCTGTACGTACTGTAGATGTTGACGCATTTTGTTCGTGATCAGCATGAAGGATGAAAATTCTATCCATAGCACGCTCAAGTACTGGATTGATGACATACTCTTCGCATGGTGTTGCAAACATCATATGCAAGAAGTTACCCGCATAAGATAGGTCATTTTTTGGATACACAAAAGGTTGACCAATTGAGTATTTGTAACACATTGCTGCCACGGTTGGCATTTTGGATAACAGGCGATAAGCCGTGATATCGCGGTGAACCGGATTACTGACATCCAATGCATCATGATAGAACGCAGCTAAGGCCCCTGTTACACCACACAATACAGCCATTGGGTGAGAGTCACGGCGGAAACCATTGAACAGACGGGTGATTTGTTCATGGATCATGGTGTGACGAGTGACAGTCGTTTTAAAATTGTCGTATTGCTCTTGGGTCGGAGCTTCACCGTACAGCAGGATATAACAAACTTCCAAGTATGTTGATTCAGTCGCTAATTGCCCGATAGGGAAACCACGGTGAAGTAAGATACCGTTATCACCATCAATAAAAGTGATTTTTGACTCACAAGAGGCGGTTGAGGTAAAGCCGGGATCATAGGTGTAATAACCTTTGGAGCCGAGAGTACGAATATCAATAACTTTGGAACCGAGTGTAGGGGATAAAACGTCCAAGTCTACAGATGTTTCATCAATCGTTAGCTTAGCTTTGTTATCAGCCATTTATAATCTCCTTAGCGCTTATATGTCTCCTAACAAAGTCGAGGGTATCTCCATAAAGAATAAAGATGCACTTCGATAGTGAAACTATAGTTGATGTAAGGTACCCAGTCGGGTTTTATTTTATGCCCGTCATATCTGGGTCTATAGTGTGTCACTTATGTTAAGGAGCTTTTGATGTTATGTTTTTTTAGGTGCTTTTTTATGCAATGCACTTAGAATTAGTACTGACAACACTTTTACATAAGTTTGAGGTTTCTGGAAGCGTGTTTGCGCACAAAAAAAACATAAACATTAAAATTATGTGGTAAATGTAATAAAAATGTTGTGCGTGTGTCAAAAATGATAATCATTTTTGCATCGGATATATTAAATAGTGATCCCTCTCACTGTTCGAGGCAAATGTCCAGCACACAAGTTGTGTGGTAATTGTAATAAGTTTGTGAACCACTTATACTGCGCGCAGGTCTCCGGAACCTTTGTTGTATGGAGAACCAGCGTAACGAATCCACAATTTTTGTAAAATAGACGGATTTAACATTTTACTTAAAATGTGCCTTTGTACCCCATTCGCTGTTTGATTTCCATCCAGGTCCGGAGGAAGGAAAAATTATAAAAGCTGTGTGGGCATAAATTGTGAAAAAACAAAGACCTGTCAATCTGGATTTACAGACGATACAGTTTCCACTCCCTGCTATCGCATCGATCTTGCATCGTGTCTCTGGGGTTATCATGTTAGTCGCAGTTGGCATCTTACTGTGGTTACTTGGCACCTCTCTCTCCTCTCCTGAAGGTTTTCAGCAAGCTGCTGAAATGATGACTGGCTTCTTCGCAAAATTTATTTTGTGGGGCATCCTAACGGCATTGGCATACCATATTTGTGGTGGTATTCGTCACATGTTAATGGACTTCGGCTTTATTGATGAAACCTTGGTTGTAGGTCGCAATTCAGCGGCTGCATCTATGGTTATTACAGTAATTTTATCAATATTGGCGGGGGTATTAGTATGGTAAGTAATTCTTCTACTTTAGGTCGTACTGGCATACAGGATTGGTTATTTCTGCGTGCCTCAGCCATCATCATCGTTTTATATGTTCTTTATCTTGTGGGTTTTATTGCAACCACAGAAATTACCTATGAAGTATGGCGAGGGTTCTTTAGCTCATCCCTAACCAAAGTGTTCACCATCTTGACGTTGCTTTCTATTCTTATCCACGCGTGGATAGGCATGTGGCAAGTGTTAACGGACTATATTAAACCGCTGGCATTACGCCTGACTTTACAACTGATTATTGTTGTTGCGCTGTTGGTTTATCTTATTTATGGAACAATTGTGGTGTGGGGTGTGTAATGAATCTGCCAGTAAGAGAGTTTGATGCCGTTGTTATTGGTGCTGGTGGCGCGGGTATGCGTGCTGCTTTACAGATTTCCCAAATGGGTTTGTCTTGCGCACTAATTTCTAAAGTTTTTCCTACTCGTTCTCATACTGTTTCAGCTCAAGGCGGTATTACTGTTGCGTTAGGTAATACTCATGAGGATAACTGGGAATGGCACATGTACGATACAGTAAAAGGTTCCGACTATATCGGTGACCAAGATGCAATCGAATATATGTGTAAAACTGGCCCTGAAGCAATTTTAGAGCTGGAACATATGGGGCTTCCATTTTCTCGCTTAGATGATGGCCGTATTTATCAACGTCCGTTTGGTGGTCAGTCTAAGAACTTCGGTGGCGAACAAGCTGCGCGTACTGCAGCCGCTGCTGACCGTACTGGGCACGCATTGTTGCATACCCTGTATCAGCAAAATTTAAAAAATCACACAACTATCTTTTCAGAGTGGTATTCACTGGATCTCGTGAAAAACCAAGATGGTGATATTGTTGGATGTACTGCAATTTGCATCGAAACGGGTGAAGTCGTTTATTTCAAAGCTAATGCCACTATTTTAGCCACAGGTGGTGCGGGCCGTATTTATCAATCTACCACAAATGCACATATCAACACTGGTGATGGCGTTGGCATGGCGGTTCGTGCAGGTGTTCCACTGCAAGATATGGAAATGTGGCAATTCCACCCAACCGGTATTGCGGGTGCGGGTGTGTTAGTGACCGAAGGTTGTCGTGGTGAAGGCGGATATCTGTTGAATAAAGACGGTGAACGCTTTATGGAACGTTATGCACCAAACGCTAAAGACCTTGCTGGTCGTGACGTAGTGGCTCGTTCTATCATGATTGAAATTCGTGAAGGCCGTGGTTGTGATGGTCCTTGGGGTCCTCATGCGAAATTGAAACTCGACCATCTTGGTAAAGAAGTCCTTGAATCACGTTTACCGGGTATTCTTGATCTGTCTCGTACATTCGCACACGTTGATCCTATCAAAGAGCCAATTCCGGTTATTCCTACTTGCCACTATATGATGGGTGGTATTCCAACAAAAGTGACAGGCCAAGCCATTCGTGTAAATGAGAAGGGCGAAGATGTTGTTATTCCTGGACTGTTTGCTGTCGGTGAAATTGCCTGTGTATCTGTTCATGGCGCCAACCGTTTAGGTGGTAACTCACTGTTAGACCTCGTTGTATTTGGTCGTTCAGCAGGGGTTCACTTAAAAGAATCTCTGATGGAACAAGGCACGATGCGTGATGCAAGCGAGTCGGATGTTGAAGCAGCATTAACACGTTTAAATCGCTGGGAAAACAATCGTTCTGGTGAGGATCCTGTTGAGATCCGTAAAGCACTGCAATCTTGTATGCAACATAACTTCTCAGTATTCCGTGAAGGTGATGCAATGGCAAAAGGCTTAGAAGAACTAAAAGTTATTCGTGAGCGCTTACAAAATGCCCGACTGGATGATAATTCAAGCGAGTTTAATACTCAGCGTATTGAATGCTTAGAATTAGATAACCTGATGGAAACAGCTTATGCCACTGCAGTATCTGCAAACTTCCGTACAGAAAGTCGTGGTGCTCATAGCCGTTTCGATTTCCCAGAGCGTGATGATGCGAACTGGTTATGCCATACATTATATCAACCGCAAACCGAAACAATGACACGCCGTGAAGTCAATATGCAGCCAAAACTGCGTGAAGCCTTCCCACCAAAAGTGCGTACATATTAATTAGCGGTGTTATTGAAGTTGCGGAGACTTAAATATGAAACTTGAATTTTCGATTTATCGTTACAATCCCGACGTTGATAATGCGCCGCATATGCAAGATTACACCCTCGAAGTTCCTGAAGGGCGTGACATGATGCTGTTGGATGCATTAATTCAATTAAAGGAAAAAGATCCTACCTTATCGTTCCGTCGTTCTTGTCGTGAAGGTGTTTGCGGCTCTGATGGCGTGAACATGAATGGTAAAAATGGTTTGGCTTGTATCACACCTATTTCATCTTTACAGAAAGGAAGTAAGAAAATTGTGATCAGACCGTTACCCGGTTTACCAGTAATTCGTGATTTAATAGTGGATATGACTCAGTTCTATACACAGTATGAGAAAATTCGTCCGTATTTAATTAATAATGGCAAAAATCCTCCTGCTCGTGAGAACTTACAGTCACCAGAACAACGTGAAAAGCTTGATGGACTTTACGATTGTATCCTTTGTGCTTGTTGTTCAACCTCTTGCCCGTCATTCTGGTGGAATCCAGATAAGTTTATCGGGCCAGCTGGATTGTTAGCTGCATATCGTTTCTTGATTGATAGTCGTGATACAGAAACAGAATCTCGCCTTGATGATCTTAACGATGCGTTCAGCGTATTCCGTTGTCATGGCATTATGAACTGTGTCAGCGTATGTCCTAAAGGACTCAATCCAACAAAAGCAATTGGCCATATTAAGTCGATGTTGTTAAAACGTAGTGCATAAAATAATAACCGCCCTAAAATAGTTAGGGCGGTTAATGGAAAAACTAAGTTAGACGTTTGCGGTAAATAGTAAGGCACCTTTAAACACTGTTAGACAGTGCTTAAAGGTTCCTTGAGAGCTAAAGCTCCATATTTAAAGAACCTGCGAGATAGCGGGTCATGAGAGAACCTTGCAATCGACACCGTTTAATCACGGTATTAGTTATCCACGGCGAACTAAAGCTGTATAGCTTAAGGGATCATAATGCAGAACGGCGCAATGAAGGACTGGCTAGAATCAACATTTCTAGCAGGAGAGAATCAGTCTTACATAGAAGATATCTATGAAGATTACCTAACTGACCCCAACTCTGTTGACGAAAGTTGGAGAGAGATTTTTCAACAACTGCCCGCAAGTCAAGGCATAGAGCAGTCGCATTCTCAGACCCGCGACTACTTCAGACGCCTCGCAAAAGAATCCACTCGATACCATACCTCGGTAAGCGATCCGGCAACGGACTCAAAACAAGTCAAAGTTTTGCAGCTCATCAATGCCTTTCGTTTCCGTGGCCATCAAAATGCGAACCTCGACCCACTTGGTTTATGGAAACAAGAATCTGTTCCAGATTTAGATCCTGCTTTCCATAATCTGACTAAAGAAGATTTTGAAGAAACTTTCAATGTTGGTTCTTTTGCCATCGGCAAAGAAACCATGAAATTAAGTGATTTATACGAAGCCCTGAAACGCATTTATTGTGGTTCAATCGGTGCTGAATATATGCATATCACTAACACTGAAGAGAAACGTTGGATCCAACAACGTTTAGAATCAGTTAATGTTGCAGACCAATTTACAAAAGAAGAAAAATTACGCTTCCTGACAGAGCTAACAGCTGCTGAAGGCTTAGAACGTTATTTAGGTGCGAAATTCCCAGGTGCGAAACGCTTCTCTTTAGAAGGTGGTGATGCACTAGTACCTATGTTAAAAGATTTAATCCGTCATGCTGGTAAACAAGATACTCGTGAAGTGGTTCTTGGTATGGCGCACCGCGGACGTTTAAACGTTTTGGTTAATATCCTCGGTAAAAAACCTGCTGATTTATTTGATGAATTTGCGGGGATCCATAAAGAGCATTTGGGAACTGGTGACGTTAAATATCACCAAGGTTTCTCATCCGATTTTGCAACTGAAGGGGCTCAAGTTCACTTAGCATTAGCCTTTAACCCTTCTCACTTAGAGATTGTTAGCCCAGTTGTTATCGGTTCTGTTCGTGCTCGTCGAGATCGTTTAGATGAAGCGCGTAGTAATATGGTTCTTCCTATTACAATCCATGGTGATGCTGCGGTAACTGGTCAAGGTGTTGTTCAAGAAACCTTGAATATGTCCCAAGCGCGTGGTTATGAAGTTGGCGGTACAGTTCGTATTGTTATCAATAACCAAGTTGGTTTCACCACGTCAAATCCAAAAGATGCTCGTTCAACACAATACTGTACTGATATTGTGAAAATGGTTCAGGCACCAATTTTCCACGTTAATGCTGATGATCCAGAAGCGGTTGCGTTTGTGACTCGCCTTGCGTTGGATTTCCGTAATACTTTTAAACGTGACGTAATGATTGATTTGGTGTGTTATCGCCGTCATGGCCATAACGAAGCGGATGAGCCAAATGCGACTCAGCCTCTGATGTATCAAAAAATCAAGAAACACCCAACACCACGTAAAATTTACGCAGATAAACTGGTTGCTCAATCACTGCTTGATGCCAATGATGTGACTGAACTGGTTAATCTCTATCGTGATGCACTGGATCGTGGTGATTGTGTCGTTGAAGAATACCGCCCAATGGGGCTGCATTCTTACACATGGGAGCCGTATTTAAATCACGAATGGAATGAAGAGTATCCACATAAAGTAGAGAAAACACGTTTACAAGATTTAGCACGCCGTGTGAGTACTGTTCCGTCAGAAATCGTCATGCAATCTCGTGTTGAGAAAATTTATGCTGACCGTGCTGTCATGGCAGAAGGTGAAAAACTACTCGACTGGGGTGCTGCGGAAACATTAGCGTATGCGACTTTAGTTGACCAAGGGATCACAATTCGCCTTTCTGGTGAAGATGCTGGTCGTGGTACATTCTTCCACCGTCACGCCGTTGTTCATAATCAAACTAATGGTTCTGTTTATGTTCCATTGGCTAATATTCATAATGCTCAAGGGCAATTTAATGTCTGGGACTCTGTATTAACAGAAGAAGCTGTTCTTGCATTTGAATATGGTTATGCCACAACAGAACCTCGTGATTTAACAATTTGGGAAGCACAATTTGGTGACTTCGCAAACGTTGCTCAAGTTGTTATAGACCAATTTATTAGTTCAGGTGAGCAAAAATGGGGTCGTATGTGTGGTTTAGTGATGCTGCTACCACACGGTTATGAAGGCCAAGGCCCTGAACACTCCTCTGCACGTTTAGAACGTTATCTGCAACTGTGTGCAGAGCAAAATATGCAGGTTTGTGTGCCATCAACACCAGCTCAGGTTTACCATATGTTACGCCGTCAAGCGTTACGTGGTATGCGTCGCCCACTTATCGTAATGTCACCAAAATCACTGTTACGTCACCCATTAGCGGTTTCTGCATTGGATGAGTTAGCCAACGGTAAATTCTTACCTGTAATTGGTGAAATGGATGATTTAAAACCGGCTGATGTAAAACGTGTTGTGATGTGCTCAGGTAAGGTTTACTACGATTTATTAGAACAACGTCGTGCTAATGAGCAAAACAACGTTGCCATTATTCGTATTGAACAACTGTATCCATTCCCACACGAAAATATTGCGCAAATTTTGGCATCTTACTCCCATGTGAAAGATTTCGTTTGGTGTCAAGAAGAGCCTTTAAATCAGGGGGCTTGGTATTGTAGCCAGCATAATTTCCGTGATGCGATCCCTACGGGCGCAACATTACGTTATGCAGGACGTCCGGCATCAGCCTCTCCAGCAGTCGGTTATACCTCTGTTCATCAGGAGCAACAAAAAGCTCTGGTTGAAGACGCACTGAAAGTTGAATAAATAAGGATAGAAAATGAGTAGTGTAGACATTCTAGTACCGGATCTCCCTGAATCAGTTGCTGACGCATCGGTCGCAACTTGGCATAAAAAACCTGGTGATAGCATTCAACGCGATGAAGTGCTGGTTGAAATCGAAACAGATAAAGTTGTTTTAGAAGTTCCTGCAAGTGAAGCGGGCGTATTAGAAAGTATTCTTGAAGATGAAGGCGCTACCGTTGGTTCACGCCAATTACTTGGCCGCATTCGTTTAGGTGATAGCACCGGTATTCCTGCTGATGTGAAACCAGCTCAAGATAGTACACCAGCACAACGTCAAAGTGCTGATATTGCTGAAAAAGGTAATAACGATGCATTAAGTCCAACAGCACGTCGTTTAGTTGCAGAGCACGATGTTAATCCTGCTGATGTGAAAGGCAGTGGTGTAGGTGGTCGTTTAACTCGCCAAGATATCGAAGGTCATGTTGCAAATAAAACTGCAACGAAACCTGTTGAAGAAGCGCCTCAAGCGCTGTTATCTCATCGTAGCGAAAAACGTGTTCCAATGACACGTTTACGCAAACGTGTTGCAGAACGTTTATTAGAAGCGAAAAACACTACTGCAATGTTGACAACGTTTAACGAAATCAACATGCAACCAATCAAAGATTTACGTGCTCAATATGGCGAAGCTTTCGAAAAACGCCACGGTGTCCGTTTAGGCTTTATGTCTTTCTATATTAAAGCGGTTGTTGAAGCACTGAAACGCTACCCAGAAGTGAATGCTTCTATTGATGGCACTGATGTGGTTTATCACAACTATTTCGATATCAGTATTGCGGTATCAACACCTCGTGGTCTGGTAACACCAGTATTACGTGATGCGGATGCAATGAGCATGGCGGATATTGAGAAAAACATTAAAGCATTAGCAGTAAAAGGCCGTGATGGTAAGTTAACCGTTGAAGACTTAACGGGTGGTAACTTTACTATTACAAATGGTGGTGTTTTCGGTTCATTAATGTCAACGCCTATTATCAACCCACCACAAAGTGCCATTTTAGGGATGCATGCTATTAAAGATCGCCCAATGGCCGTTGATGGTCAGGTTGTTATTCTACCAATGATGTATCTGGCTCTGTCTTATGACCACCGCTTAATTGACGGTCGTGAGTCTGTCGGTTTCTTAGTAACCGTCAAAGAGATGCTAGAAGATCCAGCCCGTTTATTACTTGATGTATAGGTAATAAATATCGCTTCTAGGCAGGAGATGCTCCTCCTGCCTACTTAGCAACAGACACAAGCATCAAAGAAGTACAGTGTGTTCGTGAAGTCAGATTTCTCTGGCTTATAGTCAAAAAAATAAGAAAGCCCGACTTTCAACAAGATTATGGATAGAACATCATGAATTTACACGAGTATCAGGCAAAACAGCTTTTCACACGGTATGGATTACCAGCACCTGCTGGTTTCGCCTGCTCCACGCCGCGCGAGGCAGAAGAAGCTGCATCAAAAATCGGTCAAGGCCCTTGGGTCGTGAAATGTCAGGTTCACGCGGGTGGACGTGGTAAAGCGGGCGGCGTAAAAGTCGTTAAATCTAAAGAAGAGATCCGCGCATTTGCTGAACAATGGTTAGGCAAACGTTTAGTGACTTATCAAACAGACGCTAACGGTCAACCTGTTACACAGATTTTGGTTGAAGCTGCAACTGATATCGCTAAAGAGCTTTATCTTGGTGCGGTTATTGACCGTGGTACCCGTCGCGTTGTCTTTATGGCTTCAACTGAAGGCGGCGTAGAAATTGAAAAAGTGGCGGAAGAAACGCCAGAACTTATTCATCGCGCAATTATTGATCCACTGACAGGCCCTATGCCTTATCAGGGAAGAGAACTTGCTTTTAAACTAGGTTTAAAAGGCAAGCAAGTCAGCCAATTTGCTAAGATCTTTATGGGATTAGCTACTATTTTCTTAGAGCGCGATCTTGCGCTAATTGAAATTAACCCTCTGGTTATCACAAAAGAAGATGATCTGATTTGTCTTGATGGTAAATTAGGCGTAGATAGCAATGCATTATATCGCCAGCCTGAAATGCGTGAACTGCATGATCCATCGCAAGAAGATCCGCGAGAAGCGCAAGCTGCGCAGTGGGAACTGAACTATGTTGCATTAGATGGCAACATTGGATGTATGGTCAATGGTGCTGGTTTAGCAATGGGTACTATGGATATCGTTAAACTTCACGGTGGCGAACCCGCTAACTTCCTCGATGTAGGCGGTGGTGCAACAAAAGAGCGTGTAACAGAAGCATTTAAAATTATTTTGTCTGATGAAAATGTCAGTGCTGTATTAGTCAACATTTTCGGCGGTATTGTTCGTTGTGACTTAATCGCAGACGGTATTATTGGCGCAGTTGAAGAAGTTGGCGTTAATGTTCCTGTGGTTGTTCGTCTTGAAGGAAACAATGCAGAGTTAGGCACCAAAAAATTAGCAGATAGTGGATTAAATATTATCGCAGCTAAAAGCTTAACTGATGCCGCGAAACAAGTTGTTGCAGCAGCGGAGGCAAAATAATGTCTATTTTAATTGATAAAAACACCAAAGTAATTTGCCAAGGTTTTACTGGTAGCCAAGGAACATTCCACTCTGAGCAAGCAATTGCTTATGGTACACAAATGGTTGGTGGTGTTACGCCGGGTAAAGGTGGTACTACGCACTTAGGACTTCCTGTATTTAATACTGTACGCGAAGCTGTTGAGGCAACAGGTGCAACTGCGACAGTTATTTATGTACCTGCACCATTTTGTAAAGATTCAATCTTAGAAGCGATTGAGGCGGGCATCAAACTCATCATTACTATTACAGAAGGCATTCCTACGTTGGATATGCTAACAGTAAAAGTAAAATTAGATGAAGCGGGTGTACGCATGATTGGCCCTAACTGTCCGGGTGTTATCACTCCAGGTGAATGTAAGATTGGCATTATGCCTGGTCATATTCACTTACCGGGCAAAGTAGGTATTGTATCTCGTTCAGGTACATTAACTTATGAAGCAGTTAAACAGACAACAGATGTTGGCTTAGGTCAATCAACGTGTGTTGGGATTGGTGGTGACCCAATTCCGGGTTCTAACTTTATTGATATTCTGAAGCTATTCCAAGAAGATCCACAAACAGAAGCAATTGTGATGATCGGTGAGATTGGTGGTACAGCAGAAGAAGAAGCAGCCGCTTATATCAAAGATCATGTGACTAAACCGGTTGTAGGTTACATTGCTGGTGTGACTGCCCCTAAAGGTAAACGTATGGGACATGCGGGAGCTATTATTGCGGGTGGTAAAGGCACAGCAGATGAGAAATTTGCTGCTCTTGAAGCTGCGGGTGTTAAAACTGTGCGTAGCTTGGCCGATATTGGCGAAGCTATTAAATCAATGATCAAGTAAGTAACAATACTGTTAATGATTTCAGGTTGATACTATCTTAAATGCCAGTTTCTTAATAGGAGCTGGCATTTTTATATCTAGCTTCATTTAAATATTAATGTCTATATCAAGTATTGTGATTAACACATTAAACATCTATATGAATTAATTGTAATTACTTGTTTTTAATTGATTTTTTTAAATATTGATCTCTATGCAAAATCGCTCTTTTTTCTTTTTATAAGCTTTTTACATAAAATGAAAATAACGATAAATACTGTTTGTATCCATTCTTTGTTATTAAAAATAACATTTTAAATACATGTTTTTAGATGAAAAACGGACTAACAAAAAAGTAAGTAGTTATTTTATGTTGTGATCATCATACCTTTCCTATAAGTATCGTAATAATGGTTCCTAAATCCCCCCTTCAGCATCGCTGTAAGGCACATTTTTACTACAAAAATGTTTTTTTAAACATGTTAATGAATAAGTGAAAAGGAGGGCAGGTAAAGAAGCGTGCCTGAGAAAATATTCTTTTATTATGATAGGGCATCAAAAAGGAGATTAAAGCTGAAACTAGGCTCTTTTATACCTATCAAGAGTAATGATGAAACACTTATGATTGTTGTAAGAAATGTTCCACAAAAATAATAAAATACAATAAAGACAAATTGTTTTCCTTTTTCGTGAACCTGGTTTGATGGCTTTCTTATTTAATTGATTTAAAAGGTTATTTTTAATTTTATTGAATTATTGATTTGTATTTTAGGTATATAACATAGATTAATTACAGTTTACTTATCTGAAATAAAAAACAAAATAAATAGTTATTAATATTAAAAATAGATAATCACTATTGGATTTTAATTTTATCTTTATTTGATAAATTAACTAGATGTCATTTTCTGTATTTACATTTTTGTAAATTTCAACTTATTAATTAATAGATTATTTTTTTTAAATATTTATTTTTTACCTGCAAAAAAATGATTTTGATATTAAAATTAATAAAACACAACTAAAAGTGTTTATTTTTAGGGCTTTTATGAAAATAAAAAGTTAATTTTATTATGGAAAATATAAGGAGATAAATTACACTTAAAAATAAAAACAACATTGCATTAACACAATGGTAACTATTGGGTAATTTATTCGCAACTAGTTAACATTAAAGTGTTTTTTTGATGTAGGTCAAGTTATTAATTGTGGCAAAAATTTCTGAATATGCTTAAATTGGCACACGATCAAATATGCTGTTACAAACCTAAAAGTCGTATTGTTGACCTAAGCTCAGAATTCAAATCTGGGTCACGCAAAATATATTTATTATATGTAAATATAAGCGTACTATTTGTAAGGTATTGTGTTTTTGGTCTTTAATATTCGTTGTTGTTTTTAGAGGCATTTATTGCTGGTAGTTATGAGGCTTTATAATTTAATAAAGTCGGGTTGCCGCAAGTCGGTGTCTTCCTGCTAGGAGCAAGGAGTCAAGATGTTTGATATTGTCGAACTGTCACGGTTACAGTTTGCCTTAACAGCGATGTATCACTTCCTGTTTGTCCCGTTAACGTTAGGTATGGCGTTTATGCTGGCAATCATGGAAACGATATATGTCCTGTCGGGTAAACAAGTTTACAAAGATATGACAAAGTTCTGGGGTAAGTTATTCGGTATTAACTTTGCTCTGGGTGTCGCAACTGGGTTGACCATGGAGTTCCAATTTGGTACTAACTGGTCATATTTCTCTCATTACGTCGGTGATATCTTCGGTGCGCCTTTAGCAATCGAAGGTCTGATGGCGTTCTTCTTAGAATCAACTTTCGTCGGATTGTTCTTCTTTGGCTGGGATCGCTTAGGTAAGAAGCAGCACTTGATGGTAACTTGGTTAGTTGCTTTCGGTTCTAACTTCTCTGCGCTATGGATCCTTGTTGCGAATGGTTGGATGCAAAACCCTGTCGCTGCAGACTTCAACTTTGAAACCATGCGAATGGAAATGTTGAGTTTTGCTGATCTGGTTTTAAACCCTGTCGCTCAAGTTAAATTTGTTCACACCGTCGCTGCTGGTTACTGTACTGGTGCATTCTTTGTTCTGGGTATCAGCTCTTACTACCTGCTCAAAGGTCGTGACATCGGTTTTGCAAAACGTTCTTTCGCAGTTGCCGCTACTTTTGGTATCGCAGCTGTATTATCTGTTATCGTACTGGGTGATGAATCTGGTTACGAAATGGGTGACGTGCAAAAAACCAAACTGGCTGCAATTGAAGGTGAATGGCATACAGAAGCCGCTCCAGCTGCATTTAATCTGATTGCATTCCCTAATCAAGAAAAAATGGAAAACTCGTTTGCATTACAAATCCCTTATGTCATGGGTATTATTGCAACGCGTTCTTTCGATACGCCTGTATTAGGTCTTAACGATCTGATGAGTCAGCATGAAGTTCGTATTCGTAACGGTATGAAAGCTTACGAATTATTAAGCGAACTACGCGCAGGTAATACTGATCCTGCTATTCGTGCTGCATTTAATGACGCTAAACAAGATTTAGGCTACGGCTTATTACTGAAGCGTTATACTGAAAATGTTGTCGATGCAACAGAAGAGCAAATCAAATCTGCTGCAAAAGACACTATTCCTAATGTTGCACCTCTGTTCTGGTCATTCCGTATCATGGTTGCCGTTGGCTTCCTGATGTTAATGATTATTGCTGTCTCTTTCTGGACTGTTCTATCAAACCGTATTGGTAACTATAGATGGTTACTACGTGCTGCGTTACTGGGTATTCCATTACCTTGGATTGCGATTGAAGCAGGTTGGTTTGTTGCAGAATATGGACGTCAACCATGGGCGATTGGTGAAATCCTGCCTACGGCTGTAGCAACTTCTTCACTGACACAGGCTGATATCCTAATATCTATGGGTCTTATCTGTGGTCTGTATACTCTGTTCTTAGTTGCCGAAATGTTCCTGATGTTCAAATTTGGTCGCCTTGGGCCGAGTAGCCTGAAGACGGGTCGCTATCACTTTGAACAGAAGAACGCATCTTCTGCACAAAGTAAGTAACACAGGAGTCCACTATGTTTGATTATGAAGTATTGCGATTTGTTTGGTGGCTACTGATTGGTATCTTACTGATTGGCTTCGCAGTCACTGATGGTTTTGATATGGGTGTCGGTGTGTTACTACGCGTTATCGCGAAAGATGACACTGAACGCCGTATTTTGATTAACTCTGTTGCACCTCACTGGGATGGTAACCAAGTATGGTTAATCACAGCAGGTGGTGCATTATTCGCTGCATGGCCAATGGTTTATGCTGCGGCATTCTCTGGTTTCTATTTTGGTATGATCTTCGTATTGGCGGCATTATTCTTCCGTCCAGTAGGTTTTGATTACCGTTCTAAATTAGAATCACCAAAATGGCGTGGTATGTGGGATTGGGGCATCTTTATTGGTAGCTTCGTTCCACCATTAGTTATCGGTGTTGCTTTTGGTAACCTGTTACAAGGTGTTCCATTAGAAGTCGATAGCATGCAACGTGTATCTTATAATGGTACAACTAACGGTATCATTAACCTGCTGTACCTACTAAACCCATACGGTTTATTAGCTGGCGTAATTAGCTTAATGATGATTGTTGCACACGGTGCAAGCTATCTTCAAATGCGTACTACTGGTGAATTACATGAGCGTACTCGTAAGACAACTTACATTACCTCATTAATCACTTTCGTTGGTTTCGCATTAGCTGGTGTATGGTTAATCTATGGTATCGATGGCTTCATTATTACAAGTACTGTTGATACAGCTGGTCCTTCATCTCCACTACTGAAAACCGTTTCTCACGAAGCTGGTGCTTGGATGACTAACTACAACAACTATCCAGTATTATGGGCTCTGCCTGCATTAGGTCTGTTATGTCCTTTACTGGCGATTGTTGCTACTAAAGCAAATAAAGGTGGCTGGGCATTCCTGTTCACTTCACTGACAATTGCTTGTGTTATCCTGACTTGTGGTGTGACTATGTTCCCATTTGTGATGCCTTCAAGCACTTTCCCAGATGTGAGCTTAACAATGTGGGATGCAACTTCTAGCCTGTTTACTCTTCAGGTAATGACAGTTGTTGCGATTATCTTTGTACCTATCGTTCTCCTTTACACCATCTGGTGTTACTGGAAAATGCATGGTCGCCTCGATAAGAAATTTATCGAAGGCAATAATCATACTCTGTACTAAGGAGCATAGAGAATGTGGTATTTTGCATGGCTTCTCGGAACGCTCTTCGCTTGTAGTATTGCGGTGATCGCAGGACTAGCTTTCGAGCACGCTGAAGCGAAAAAAGCTTCAGAAAGTGAAGAATAATGTTGGATAAAAGCTACCAACTACTAGACAAGGGCCCTATTAGGGCTCTTGTTTTAATCATGGCGTTGGTAATGGCATTTTGTATCATGTGGGATCCTAGTCGATTTGCAGCGAACACCAGTTCACTTGCAATTTGGCAAGGTGTCCTTCTTATTTGGTCTGTGTGTGCTGGTGCAACTTTTGGTTTAGCATTTCGCCCTAAACATGTTGTTGCAAAATGTTTATTACATCCAATCCCTGCAATTATTATTTTAGTTGTTGGGCTAAGTTACTTTTTCTTCTAAAAAATACCTTATTTCTGCTCAGTGTATGAGAAAGAAATAAGGTATTTTATTTCCTAACTATTTCTTCTAAATTCTCTCGCACATCTAGCGTTATAGCTGGATATTTTCTTTTAAGTAATCAATAAAGAGACGTGTTTTTCTTGGGATATGTTCGCTATAAGGGAAAATAATATTAACGGATTGAGTTAAAAGTGCATGTTCAGGAAACAGTACAACCAATTGGCCTTCTAATAATTCTTGACGAATATACCAATGTGGCAAAATAGTCATCCCTGAGTGCGCAAGAGCCATTTTTTTTAATGCGGCAATGGTGTTAGTTTCAAAATAAGCATCTTGAGCTAACTGAGAGAGTAGGGTATTAAATTCTGAAGATGATGAAAGCTTACTTTGACGTAAATTACTGTTTGCTAAATAAGGAATAGCGCTTAAATCGTTGATAGTTTTTATCGAGAATTTTTGTAACAAATCAGGTGAAATAACTAAACTTATCTCGTAATTAGCCAATTTGGTAGAGCGATAATTACTGTCTTTTAATGTGCCTAAACGAATAGCTAAATCTAACTTATGATTTATTAAATCCTCAATAGAAGAATTAAACGCATACTGTACTTTCAACTTTGAGTGTAATTGCATAAATTGACTAAGTAACGGCAAAATATAATATTCACCAAATTCAGCGGTTGAACTTAATCGCAATGATCCCTGTAGTTCCTGCTGACCCAATCTCGCTTTATCTAATGTTTGCTCTAATTGAATTAACACTTGACGAAAATCTTGATAAAGCATCTCTCCAGTCTCTGTCAGTGAAAATCGACGAGTATTGCGATTGAGTAATGAGACATTTAACTCGGTTTCTAATGCTTTGATATGAATACTCACCATTGATTTACTCAAGCGTAAATATTTTGCTGCTTGAGTAAAAGATCCTGTATCAACAACAGCAATAAAAGAGCGAATTCGATCAATTTGATTTTGCATGATTGTTTACTCTGATTAAACAATAAGTTCTATTTTGTCAGATAGACGAAATTCGTCAATCTTCCGTACTCTATGCGCGGAGGATTTTTATGACTTACCGCTATCGAATTGCATCTATATTTTTGCTGGGCTTCTTTATAGATTGTATCAACATTTTTATGTCAGCCATTGCATTACCCGCAGTCGCTGATGATATGCAAATTTCCATTGTTTCAGTGACTTGGGTTTCAAATAGCTATATTTTGGGATTGACGTTAATTATTCCATTAAGTCATTGGTTATCACAACGTTTTGGTATTAGAGCATTGATGGTGACATCAATGCTGATGTTTAGTGTGTCTGTGGCGCTAGTAGGGGACTCACATTCATTTAGTGAACTTATTTTGTGGCGTTTTATTCAAGGTGTTAGTGGTGGATTATTGATCCCAATTGGACAAGCACTAACTTTTCAATATTTTCAAGGACATGAAAGAAGCAAAATATCAACGATCATTATGGCGATAGCTTTAATCGCTCCAGCAATATCACCTACATTAGGTGGATTTATTGTTGATATGGCTTCTTGGCGTTGGGTATTTTATAGCAATATTCCTTTTTCATTACTAACCGCACTTTTAGCTTTTATTTGGGTAAAAGAGCCTTTACCTAAAGAAAACGCTATACCTGATATCAAAGGTATCATTCTTATTAGTTTGGTTATTGTTTCAGGATTGTTTGCTCTATCGGCTTATGGTGAGTATCACTCAACATTACTTGCATTAGTCATAGCGGCATTATCGGCATGTTTTGCAGTACTTTATTATTATCATTATCGACGCCATATATCTCCAGTTATTAATTTATCATTATTAAAAAATAGAAATTTATCGATCTCTATTTTTGTTTATTACTGTATTCCTGGTGTTTTCACTGGTGTAAATATTCTTGCGATATTTTATTTACAACAATATTTAAAATTTACTGCTCAAGGCACAGGTGTTTTCATGTTGTTATATGCACTTGGGGCTTTTATTTCAATGACAATAAGTGGTGTATTTTATAATAAATTAGGCATGAAACGTTTATTTATTTTCGCGCTGTTATTACACAGTATAGGTATTGCTTTATTAATATTTGTAAATAGTAATACGGATATACCTTTATTAATTATTGCTTATTTAGTTATCGGGATTGGTGGCGGAATTGGTGCTAATACTGCGCAAACAACAGCATTATATGATTTTAACTCACAGAAATTAGTTCAGGCCAGTGTTATTTGGAATATTAATAGGCAGGTCGTTTTTAGTGTCGGAGCAACCGTTGTTGCTATGTTATTTAATATTCTTTCACTTTTTTACTTACCACAAACCGCTTATAACATGACGTTTTTAATATGTGCTTTAATTGGCATATTGCCTATCACATTATTATTTACATTAAAGAAAAAAAATATTGTACAGGAAATACAAGATGAAATTTAATACAGATTTAATTATAGAAAGCATTAGATCTTTACATGATGAGATTGAAGCTGTTTTTACGCAATTTCCTCTTTCTATTGATGCAATAACTAAGATAGAAAATCTTTTATCTAGTGAGTTTTCTATGGTTGGGATCAATGGAAAAGCAGTGAGTTATGATGATGTTATTGCGATGTTCAGACAAAATGCAGGAAAAAGAAGTGGACTGAAAATAAAAACAGATGATTATAAAATAATTTATCAATCAGATTGTTTGGTGGTTGTCAGATATCAAGAAATACACAGTGAAAATAAGAAAATTCTTATGCGGGAGTCAGTGGCGTTATTGAGACGCAATTCTCATGAAACGAGTTGGCAGTGGCACTACCTCCATGAGACACCAATCATAAATAATTAATTGATTTATATGAAAAACCAGTTTTTAAACTGGTTTTTTTAGGCCATTAAAAATAATACTAATAAATAAGACAATCTATGAATTTCTAATTAGCAAGCATTTTTATGCTGTCTTAATGAAAATATTTTTTCTATTCAGAGCACAAAGCATATTGCGTGTTGCAAAGAAGAGTTTATGATTGGCGCCTGAAAACTGTGTTTTCTATTCTTTACGTTACTATGATTCCCTTAGAGCTACCTCTTAAGTATAGTTAAGTGACTTATAGCTTAATTATTTATGGACTTAACTCAGAAAATGTAAGGAAGATATTATGCAGTTTCTTTGGCCTGTTCGTGTTTATTATGAAGATACTGATGCCGGTGGTGTGGTCTATCACGCCAGCTATCTAAAATATTTTGAACGCGCCCGAACAGAACTACTCAGAGAAAAAGGTTTTCATCAGCATGATTTACGGGAGTATGATCATGTTGTATTTGTTGTACGTAAATTATCAATAGAATATATTGCACCAGCTCGACTTGATGAGCTTTTACAAGTAGAAAGTGAAATTACCACATTACGTGGTGCCTCAATGACATTTTCTCAAAAGCTTATTAATCAAGATGGTTGTGTTTTGTGTAGCGCAGATGTGCTCGTTGTCTGTGTAGATTCATTAAAAATGAAGCCTGTAGCGCTTCCTAAGTCCATTATCGCGGAGTTTAAGTAGTGGCTGATATGAATGTTATCGATCTCTTTCTAAAAGCTGGGCTTTTAGTTAAGTTGATCATGTTGATTTTAATCGGATTTTCTATTGCATCTTGGGCGATTATTATTCAGCGAACTAAAGTTCTGAATGCCGCTGATCGTGAAGCCGCAGATTTTGAAGATAAATTCTGGTCAGGTACTGACTTGGCTCGTTTATATAAAGATAGCCAAGCTCGTCGTGATGAGTTATCAGGCTCAGAGCAAATTTTTCATTCCGGTTTTAAAGAGTTTGCACGCTTACATCAAGCAAGCGTTCATGCCCCTGATGCAGTTGTAAATGGTGCATCAAGAGCAATGCGTGTCTCTTTCAATCGTGAATTAGAATCACTAGAAACTCATATTCCTTTCCTCGGTACTGTTGGTTCTATCAGCCCATATATTGGTCTATTTGGTACAGTATGGGGGATTATGCATGCATTTATTGCATTAGGTAGTGTTAAACAAGCAACATTACAAATGGTCGCACCCGGCATTGCTGAAGCGTTGATTGCAACGGCTATCGGTTTATTTGCGGCAATCCCCGCAGTTATGGCTTATAACCGGTTTACGCAGCGTGTAACTAAACTGGAACAAAGTTACGATAACTTTATGGAAGAGTTCCTGACGATTTTACATCGCCAAGCTTTTGCCTCAGCAGAAAAGAAATAGTTAACGCAGAAGGAGATAGCTGATGGCACGAGGTCGCAGTAACCGCCGAGGCGTAAAATCAGAGATTAACATTGTTCCTTTGCTTGACGTATTGTTAGTGCTTTTGCTTATTTTTATGGCAACAGCGCCTATCATTTCGCAAAGTGTTGAAGTTGATCTTCCTGAAGCAACAGATACACAAACTGTTTCAACCAGTGATAATCCTCCGGTGATTGTCGAGGTTGCAGGAATTGGGCAATATAATATTCGTGTTGATCAAGAAGTATTAGAATTATTGCCTCAAGAACAGATTATGGCTGAAGCTAAACGGCAATTGGAAAAAAATCCGAAAGTTATATTTCTGATTGGCGGTGCTAAAGATGTTCCTTATGATGAGATAATTAAAGCGCTCAACATGTTACGTCAAGCAGGTGTTAAATCTGTAGGTTTAATGACTCAGCCTATGTAATAGGTTGAAATAAGTTTGGATAATAGCGTGGGAAAGAAGACGAAGCCAATCCGAAGTAAATTGAGCCGTTCAGTTATCTTGTCTACTGCCTTGCATTTGCTTGTTATCGCATTGCTTATCTGGGGGTCATTAACTCAGAAGTGGGATTTAGGTGGTGGCGGTGGTGAAGGTGGGCAAGTTATTGATGCTATTATGGTCGATCCTAATGCTGTAGTACAACAGTATAACCAGCAAAAATCGCAACAGGCTAACGTCCAAAAAGCAGAACAAGAACGTAAAGCGCGTGCAGAGCAACAAGAAGAAGAGTTGCGTCAGCAGCAAATGAAAGAACAAGAACGTTTGAAAACGTTAGAAGTTGAACGTTTACAAGCAAAAGAGGCAGCAGAAGCTCAAAAACGTGAAGCCGCGTTAGCTGCCGCCAAAGCGAAAGAAGAACAAAAAGTGGCAGAAGAAGCGGCTGCGCAAGCGAAAGCAGAGCGTGATCGCATCTTAAAAGAACAAGCGGATGCTAAACAACAAGCTGAAGCCGAAGCAAAAAAACAAGCTGAGTTAGCCGCAAAACAAAAAGCGGAAGAGGCGAAAGCTAAAGCCGAGGCAGATGCTAAAGCAAAAGCCGAAGCTGATGCAAAAGCGAAAGCTGAAGCAGACGCTAAAGCAAAAGCAGCCGCAGAGGCAAAAGCTAAAGCGGCCGCAGAAGCTAAAGCGAAAGCCGCTGCTCAACAGCAGAGTAAAGCCGTTGATAGTTTGCTCGATGGTTTAATGGCTGATGGTAATAAACAAAGCGGTGCCTCTGCAGCAGGGCAAGGTGGTGGAAACCGCACTGGTGCAAATGGTGAAGGTGTAGATCGCTATAAAGGTCAGCTGAAAGTTGCAATAGAACAGAAGTTCATTGATCCAGAGTTATACAAAGGTAAAACTTGTGAACTAAGAATTAGTATTGCACCTGATGGGATGTTAATTAATGCGAAAATTTTAGGTGGTGACGCGGCATTATGCCAAGTGGCATTAAGAGCAGCAAATACCGCTAAATTACCTAAGCCACCAAAAGATGTTTATGAACAAGTAAAATCATCGACAATTGAGTTTAAGCCATAAAACTGTCTGATAGTAGGAAAACATACACTAATTTATAGCTATTTTAGAATGTTATTGATGTGTTGTATGGTGTTGTTGAAAAGCGTTTGTTACTATTCTGTGCGTTATTGCGTAATAACCGCAATAATAAAAGGGAGACATGATGAAGCAGGCATTAAATGTTATCTTCGGACTTTTAATTTTATGCGTAACCACTCTGGCTAACGCTGAAGTTCGAATTGAAATTACACAAGGGGTGAATACTGCACGCCCTATTGGTGTCGTTCCTTTTAAATGGGAAGGCACTGGTCAAATGCCAGAAGATATCGCTGGTGTGATTGCAGCTGATTTACGTAATAGCGGAAAATTTAATCCTATTGATGTATCACGTATACCTCAACAGCCTGTCACGGCTTCTGAAGTCCAACCTGCATTATGGACTGCATTAGGGATTGATTCTGTTGTTGTTGGACGCGTACAACCGTCAGCGGATGGCCAATATTTAGTAAGCTATCAGTTAGTTGACGTTGCTGGTTCTCCAGGCGCGGTTTTATCTCAAAGCGAGTTTAAAGTCCCATCTAAATGGCTACGTTATTCTGCTCATACGGCCAGTGATGAAGTGTTCGAAAAACTGACTGGTATTCGTGGCGCATTCCGTACACGTATTGCTTATGTTGTTGTGACTAATGGGGGCGCATATCCTTATGAATTGCGCGTTTCTGACTATGATGGATTTAACCAAGATCGTGTTTATCGTTCATCACAGCCATTAATGTCACCAGCATGGTCACCAGATGGTGCTAAACTGGCTTATGTAACTTTTGAAAGCGGTCAATCTGCTTTAGTGGTACAAACATTAGCAACAGGTGAAATTCGCCAAATTGCATCATTCCCAAGACATAATGGTGCACCTTCGTTTTCACCTGATGGCTCTAAACTTGCCTTTGCTCTTTCTAAGAGTGGTAGCTTAAATCTGTATGTTATGGATTTAGCAAGTGGGAATATGACACAGGTAACCAATGGCAGAAGCAATAATACTGAGCCAAATTGGATGCCAGATGGACAAACCTTAGTCTATACTTCAGATCAAGGTGGACGTCCACAAATATACAAAGTTAATATTAACGGTGGAACACCAGAGCGTATTACGTGGGAAGGTAAACAAAACCAAAATCCTGCAGTAAGCCCAGATGGTAGTTTCTTAGTTATGGTGAGTTCTGAAAGCGGTAGGCAACATATCGCTAAGCAGGATCTGGAAACGAATTCCGTACAATATCTAACAGATACGTTTCTGGATGAAACGCCAAGCATCGCGCCTAACGGCACAATGGTTATTTATAGCTCTACACAAGGCTTAGGCACCATTTTGCAGCTAGTATCGACTGATGGACGTTTCAAAGCGCGTCTTCCGGCGACTGATGGTCAGGTTAAATCACCTGCCTGGTCACCGTTTATGTGATGCATAAAAATTATGTATGGCAAACAAAATAAAGGAACAAATAGAGATGCAATTAAACAAAGTGTTTAAAGGGTTGATGTTAGCATTACCACTCGTTGCTGTTGCAGCATGTAGCTCAAACAAAAACGAAGATCAAACTGATACAAACAATGTACCAGTTGTTGAACAAGGTCCTACTGCTGAAGAATTAGCACGTCAGCAATTAGAACAACTGAAACAACAAAACATCGTTTACTTCGGTTTCGACAAATATGACATTAGCTCAGACTACGCTAACCTGTTAGACGCACACGCTGCATTCCTGCGTGCAAATCCATCAGTACGTATCACTGTAGAAGGTCATGCTGACGAACGCGGTACTCCAGAATACAACATCGCTCTGGGCGAACGTCGTGCTAACGCTGTGAAAATGTACCTGCAAGGTAAAGGCGTATCTGCTGATCAACTGTCAATCGTTTCTTTCGGTAAAGAAAAACCAGCTGTACTGGGTCATGACGAAGCCGCTTACGCGAAAAACCGTCGTGCAGTACTGGATTACTAAGAGAACGGCATGAACAACAGTAACTTCAGACCTTTCTTGATGAGTCTGTTGTTACTGGTTGGCGTAGCGGCTCCTGTAGCCGCTATTGCCCAAGCGCCAATCAGTAATATCGGTTCAGGTTCGACCGATGAACGACTCGCCCAACTTGAGCGTTTTTCAAATGCTCACAGCCAGCTTTTGACCCAATTACAGCAACAACTCGCTGATTCTCAGCGTGATATTGATATGTTACGTGGTCAAATTCAGGAAAATCAATACCAGTTAAATCAAGTTGTTGAACGCCAACGCAATATCTATCAACAGTTAGATGGCCTTAGTGGCGGAGCTTCAACATCAACTGAAGCCACTCAACCTGATAATACTGCTTCTTCAACACCACCTGCTGCAACTAGCTCAGGACAAGGTGATGAGAAGGCCGATTATAATGCAGCAATTGATATCGTATTGAATTCTAAAGATTACGATAAAGCAATTGTTGAATTAAACAACTTTATCAATAACTATCCAAAATCTAGCTATCAATCAAATGCACATTTTTGGTTGGGTCAGATGTATTACTTAAAAGGTAATAAGGATCAGGCAGCAAGTACATTTGCTATTGTTGTTAAAAACTATCCAAAATCTCAAAAAGCAAGTGAAGCCTTTTATAAAATTGGTTTGATCATGCAAGAGAAAGGGCAAAAGGATAATGCTAAAGCTATTTATCAACAAGTGATTAAGCAATATCCAAATAGTGCGGGCGCTAAATTAGCACAAAAGCAGCTAGCGGCACTCTAATTATTGACCCCGTAATGTAAAATGTTGCATTTTCGGGGTTAAATGATTGTTTTTTCAACGGTTGAACTTTTTTTTGAAAAAAAACGTTGCACAAAAACATTAAATCAGTATTATTACCCGCCGTTGCCACAGAGAATGTGGCAAGTTCGAAAAAGGGTCGTTAGCTCAGTCGGTAGAGCAGTTGACTTTTAATCAATTGGTCGGGCGTTCGAATCGCCCACGACCCACCATTTTCGAACACCAATCCGTTTTTATTGAAATGGGCCGTTAGCTCAGTCGGTAGAGCAGTTGACTTTTAATCAATTGGTCGGGCGTTCGAATCGCCCACGGCCCACCATTTCAAACTCCTTCCTATATATTTATCATTCCCTAAACAGTAAACAAACTCTTAGTTATTTTTCTATTTTTTGATAGTGCAATTCATTGCTTTATTAAACAATAAAGATAGTTTTCTCAAAATGAAAAAACTACCTAGTCTTAATTTGAAATGACATTCAAATCAGTAATGACAAATAATTGATGACGTGATTTGGGTGTATTCATTTTCAGTCAAAAATTCATTATCGATTAACCAATTGCTGACTAATTCTTGTGTTTTTATTGCTGTATCAATAGGGTAATTGAGGCGTTTCGATGCATCAAGAAAAAATGCCATCATAATTGAAAGTGTTGCTGCCGCTTCATAGGGAGTACTCATTGCAAGAGTACTTTCCAATGAACGCAATGAATAAAATTTAGGTAGCCATTCTTTTAAGTTTTTCCCTTGATACCACACATCTTGTGTTGGGGTATCGTGCAGTGCAACTTGTTCAAGTAATGCTATCAGCCATTCACGCATATCACTGATACGATAATTAGCAAACCAAAACTCATGGCGTAGAATGGCTATAGCGACTTGTGTCGCCTCAAACCAGAATTCTTGAGCATTGTTACATGCTTGCTCTTTTGAAAGCGTAGGAGGCGTTATAGCGCTAATTTCAGGAAGCCCGTCACATAAACTCGTTTTATCAAGTAAGATTTGATATCCACGCTGGTAAACTGGGCTAAGTCCTTCTGTTTTCATGTTAAAAATACGCTCAGGTTCAGCCATCATAATGTCCATTTTGCGACCTTGAGCTAAAACATGTAAATAAATAGGCCAAAACTTACTTTTGGGATCTTCACACTCCAACTGTAAGCTGACAAGAGCATCACCGAATTGTGATAACCAATGTTGGTTTTTTGCGAGCTCTGTCGCACCATAACCGATAAGCTCTATATCAATATCAGAATAACTGTCTATCTTTCTATTGCGTCCTAGCGATCCTGTTAGTACTACTGCCTCAATTCTAGGATCGAGGAGAGCAAAAGATAGTATGCGATCGATTAAACGTGTTGTTGGCTCCATATTTCTCTCTAATAAGTAAAATGTAATAAAGTTATTTGTCGTTTTTATTGTTTAAAAAGTAAAATTAGAATAATTTGTTTAGTATATAAAACATTTGTTTGTTATTTTTTTAAATCAGAAACATAATGTTTAATATTAAAAACTAAGTACCATTATAAATATGAATTTATAATATATCTTTACTACTTTGCAAAGATGTCGCAATAACCCATATTTTCTTTGTTTTTTTCTATGATTAAGTCGGGGTTGTAAAATGGATGTCATGAGTTGGTTTAGTATCAATAATATTTTAGTCAATATTCCACTTGGGCAAGGTGGATACCCACTTTCGTGGATTGAAGCTGTGGGCACTATAGCTGGTCTTTTGTGTATATGGCTTGCAAGTCAGGAAAAAATAATTAATTACTTATTTGGACTGATTAACGTCACTTTATTTGCCATTATTTTTTTCCAAATTCAGCTATACGCAAGCTTACTCCTTCAAATTTTCTTCTTTGCAGCTAATATTTATGGCTGGTACGCATGGAGTAGAGTAAATGATTTTGAGCAAGCGGAACTAAGAATTCGTTGGTTAAAACCAAGCCATCGTCTCTTTTTAATTGTTGTTTCAATAGCTGCTATTGTCGCTTTGACCTTTAATATTGATACTGTATTTGGTTATTTAGCTGTTGTTGCTGTTGATATACTAAATGTCTTTGGTACAAATTTAGCTACGCCAGTGCTTGAACCTGATGCTTACCCATTCTGGGATTCTACAATGACCGTCCTGTCGATTGTGGCGATGATTTTAATGACACGGAAATTAGTTGAAAACTGGCTAGTTTGGTCGGTTATCAACGTGATTAGTGTTGTTATATTTTACAAGCAAGGTGTTTATGCCATGTCTGTTGAATATATCATTTTACTGGCTATCGCTATTAACGGTTCTCGTTTGTGGATCAAAACAGCAAAACGCTCTAGCAGAAATAATTATCTCTCCTAATAAAAAAGGCTGGTAGAGTTATCTTTCTCTCCAGCCTTACTATTCATTGTTTTTATTCTTATACTTAACGCAATTTTGAATCATTATTTTGCTTAAATGCGCTATTTCCATTTTTGACGATTTTTTAGAAAAACAACTATAGGAGCTTTAAGGTGAAAGGGTGTTTACAGATAGAAAACGAATGGTTAGATTGGGAAAGCAATAATAACATTGACTAGATAACATAAAAGAGTGGATACACGGGAATGAATTATCAAAATGATGACCTTAAAATAACACAAATTAATGAACTTTTACCGCCAGTTGCTTTATTGGAAAAGTTTCCAGCAACTGATAATGCGGCTTTTACAGTTCGTCATGCCCGTGAAGCTATTCATCAAATCCTAGCAGGAAAAGATGATCGTCTATTAGTGGTAATTGGACCTTGTTCTATTCATGATCCGAAAGCTGCGTTGGAGTATGCGCAACGTTTAAGTCTCATTAGAGAAGAGCTTAAAGATAAACTTGAAATTGTTATGCGTGTTTATTTTGAAAAACCACGTACAACAGTAGGCTGGAAAGGTTTAATTAATGATCCTCATATGGATCATACCTTTGATATTAATGAAGGTTTACGTATTGCTCGTAATCTTTTATTAACCATCAACGATAGTGGCTTGCCAACAGCTGGCGAGTTTTTAGATATGATAACGCCTCAATATGTTGCTGATTTAATGAGTTGGGGTGCAATTGGTGCTCGTACTACAGAATCTCAAGTACACCGTGAGCTTTCGTCTGGTTTGTCTTGTCCTGTTGGTTTTAAAAATGGCACAGATGGAACTATTAAAGTTGCTATTGATGCAATCAATGCTGCGGGATCGCCACACTGTTTTCTTTCTGTCACTAAATGGGGTCATTCAGCCATTGTACGTACTGCAGGTAATGGTGATTGCCACATTATTTTACGTGGTGGTAAAGAACCAAATTACAGCGCTGAACATGTAGCAGCGGTAAAAGAAGGGCTTAAAAAAGCAGGTTTACCACAAAACGTGATGGTTGACTTCAGTCACGCCAATAGTTGCAAGAAATTTGAGAAACAAATGGAAGTTGGTGCTGATATTTGCCAACAAATTAGCTCAGGTGAAAAAGCATTAATCGGCGTTATGATTGAGAGTCATTTAGTGGAAGGTAGCCAGTCATTAGAAAGCAGTGAACCTTTGGTTTACGGTAAAAGTATCACCGATGCTTGTATTGGTTGGGATGATACTGAAATACTGTTACGCCAACTAGCAGATGCGGTTGTTGCTCGTCGCGGTTAACTGATATTATCTTAATATACAAACTGTAATACCGTTGATAATTAATCAACGGTATTTTTTTATGAAAAAGAAAGTAAGTTAGTCATGTATCTTTAATAGATCAAGTCTAAATTTAGCGGGTTTAAATCCAAGCTCATATGACTTTTGATACCATTCACATGCTTTTTCTTTGTCAGCAATGACACCCAATCCTTTTTCATATAAATAACCAATATTATAAATAGCTGAGGGATCATTATCTTCAGCCGCCTTTAAATAGAAGATCATTGCTTTCTGATAATCCTGATCAACTCCTAAGCCATGTTGATATGAATAAGCAATATTATTGTTTGTTTTGATATGCCCATTACTAACTGCTTTTAAATACCACTCCATTGCTTTTTCGTAGTCTTGTTTAGTACCAAGACCATCTAAATATAAAAGACCTAGATTATTCTGTGCTCTACTAAAATTCTGCTCTGCAGATTTTAAATACCATTCAATTGCTATATAGTAATTTTGTATAACACCTAAACCATCATCATACATATATCCTATATAAAACTGTGCAGTAGGATTATTTTTACTAGACGATTTTAGTAGCCACTTCATGGCCAATTCATAATCTTTAGGGAAATATAAATTTCCATTAATGTAGAAAGAACCTATTTTTGCTTGAGCCTCCGCATTCTCGTTATAAGCAGATAATAAATAAAATTTGCGGGCTTTATTTTTATCATTCTTATCAAAATAAATATCGCCTAAGTAAAGCTGATAATGTGAAAGGCTTTGTTTAAATAGAGAGGGAGAAGGATTATTTATTTTATCCTCCTTAAACGGAAATAAAACAAACATTATTATAAACATAATAATAATAAATAGAATGGTAACTATTTTTAATTTCATATTAATATCCCTATTCTTTATTTGATTTTTAATGTTTTATTATAGTAGTATATTTAAGGTTATTATAATTAAAGGATTAAAAAATTAAAATGGGAAACTTAATTTATTTAATAATTGAAGGGAAACAACAAGGATTAATTTCAAGAGGATGTGGAACAATTGACTCTATTGGGAATAAATGCCAAGAAGGAAAGGAAGATGAAATTATTATTATTGAATATAGTAGCACGATAACAAGAAATTAAAATGTATCCCATCATCCAATAGAGTTTATTAAAAATATTGATAAATCATCACCTTTGTTATTAGTTGCCATTTCTAATAATGAAGTTCTTAAATTAACCTTTGATTTTTATAGAACTTCACAGCACGGTAAAAATGAAAAATATTATACTATCGTATTAAATCAAGCTTCTATTGTCGATTATTCTACTCGTTACCCACATAGTATAGATAGTAATAGTTCCCAACCGGAAGAGTCTGTTCTTGTGCAATATAGGGACATAACTTGTAGTCACCATATTGCAGGAACATCAGGATATAGTATCGCAGATTAATTATTTTTTGAATTTAATAAAGTAACATAAGCTTGTAAAAGCTCGTATGTATCATGCGAGTTTTTATTCTCTATTATATTTAGAATAGGGCTAATATCCTCTTCAAAAAAAAGATAAGTTAGAGATAGTTGCTTATTATCTAATCTATAATATAACTCCGGGCTAAGAGCACGTAATCGTCTAGATGCTCTATCTAATTTTTCTATAAAACCATAAGAGCTCACTAAAACAACTGTAATATCTATCCATCCTTTTGATAATTTTTTTTTGTTTTTTAAACTTGCTTTCGATTTAAATATGTTTAATCTTAAAATTGCACTTCTGGTAATTAGATAAATAATTATGGATAATAGTAATTTTCTTACTACGGTATTTCTATAAAGGATGGTACTTCGTTAAATCCATTATAGTATGCAAGTTCATTAACTTTATATTTTGTTGCACCTGTATCAATGGATAATTCTCTTGTATTTAGTATTTTATTTAATTCATTTTTTTGTTGTTCGTCTAAATTTTCATAAATATACTCACCAATAATAGTTCCTGCAATATTTACAACTTCAGAAGGATTTTTAGCATAAACTAAAAGATGTATTGCTTCGACATCTCTATCAAAAACGAGATTTTTTGAGGGAGGTGCTCGTAATAAATGGTGATAAAGATAAACATCAGATAATCTATCTAGACCTAGTGCTGTTGTTTCAATTAGGCCGAGAGTACCTGATACGGCTTGATCTGAAATAGCCTCAGCCATTTCTTCTAATGATTTATTTTTTAGATTTTCATACCCTTTTCTGAGTGAGCGAGATAGTGCTGCCTTTCTGTATAAAAAGGTTGTTCATGAAGTTCTAAAATTCGCCCTTCTGGAGAACAATACCACCAAGCTCCATAAGAGTTATAATTACACTCAGACATAAAATATCCCTATTTTAATATGCGTTTGTTATAAGCGTTTTATATTTATAAATAATTAAATGACTTAAAATCCAATGGTGACAATATATTAAATATTTAATAACTGTAAGTGATAATTTAATATTTTTTAATTAAGGCTATCGAGTTAAATATTATATTTTTTATATAAAATAAAAAATAATATGAAAAAATTGAAATTTAGAAATTTAATATAAAAAAATACCGCTATTTCTAGCGGTATTTATCATATAAACCTAAATTAATAGATTTAAAGCAAAATTACTTCGCTTTACCTTGGTTAGCAACAGCGGCTGCTTTTGCTGCGATTTCGTCAGCATTACCTAAGTAGTAACGTTTGATTGGTTTCATGTTTTCATCAAATTCGTAAACTAAAGGTACAGCTGTTGGGATATTCAGCTCAAGAATTTCGTCTTCGCTCATGTTGTCTAGGTATTTAACCAGAGCACGCAGTGAGTTACCGTGAGCTGCAATAATAACTTTCTCACCAGAAGCAACACGTGGTTTGATAACTTCTTCCCAGTATGGTGTTACACGGTCGATAGTTAATGCTAGACTTTCTGTTAATGGCAGTTCTGCCGCAGTTAAAGATGCATAACGAGGATCTTTACCTGGGAAACGTTCATCGTCTTTAGTTAATTCTGGTGGAGTGATAGCAAAACCACGACGCCATTGTTTAACTTGCTCGTCACCGTATTTTTCAGCAGTTTCAGCTTTGTTTAAGCCTTGCAGAGCACCGTAATGACGTTCGTTTAATTTCCAGCATTTTTCAACTGGCAGCCATTGTTGATCAACTTGATCAAGAATGTTCCACAGGGTGTGAATTGCGCGTTTCAGAACAGAAGTATATGCATAGTCAAAAACGAAACCTTCAGCGTTCAGCAGTTTACCTGCTTCTTGCGCTTCATTACGGCCTTTTTCGGACAGCTCAACGTCAGTCCAGCCTGTAAAACGGTTTTCTTTGTTCCATACACTTTCACCGTGTCGAACTAGCACAAGCTTAGTTACTGCCATAGTTTAGACTCCTATAATTACTTTCTTAATATAAGTTTAAAATTAGCACTTCAATCATTATATGGATCATCGACAAGAACGCCAAACATAAGTGACAAAACAAGGGGGATTAAGTCAAAAATGTCGTTTGTTCGATGAATTATTGCACAGTTGTCACACCTTTTGCTTAATCGTTCAAGCTATTAATCTAGCGGGATCGGCGTAAAAAAACAAAATATCCGTTTTGTATAAAAAATAGACGAAAATAGCGCCTGTAAAAACGACACATTCTTTATTTATTATTGTTCAAATAATAAGCAAGAAAATGTCGATTTAAATAAAAATTCAGACCTAAGTTTAGCGTTAATTTCTAAAATCATTGCCCTGATTATGACAGTAAAAATCAACATTTAACAAATTTCTTGCTGGTAACGATAAATTTCGCCTTCTTTAATAAAAGTCAATCGATGAGTAATACACGATGGCGCATCTTCTTGATGGTGGCTCACAAACAAAAGTTGCGTATTACTGTGGCTTATCATGATATCAATAAAACGCTGTACTAAGAGCCGGTTCGTTGTGTCTAATCCTTGCAATGGCTCATCAAGAATAAGTAAGGTAGGGTGTTTAACTAATGCTCTAACAATTAACACTAAGCGTTGCTGACCCCAAGATAAGGCATGAAATGGATGATTAGCATGTGCAGTTAAACCAATTAACGCTAACCATTCATCAGCAAGTTTTAGCTGTTTATCTGTAATCGCTTGATAAATGCCAATAGAGTCATGGAAACCTGAAATAATGACATTTTTTACCGTTGAAGAAACACGGTAACTCTGATGTAAGGCATTACTGACATAACCAATATGGCGTTTAATTTCCCATACTGTTTCACCACTTCCTCTTTTACGACCAAATAGCGTTAAGTCATTGCTGTAGCCTTGAGGGTGATCGCCCGTAATTAAACTTAATAATGTCGATTTTCCTGCACCATTAGGGCCTAAAATCTGCCAATGTTGCTGAGGTTTTACCTCCCAGCTTAAATGGTGAAGAACAGGTTTATCGTTATAGCTCACTACTCCATCTTTTAGCACGATAGGGGAAAGTGTCGGTGATAATTGAGGAATGGCATCAGGCGAATCTTGTTCAGGTAATGTGAGATTTTCAAGAGTTTCACTGTGAGATAATTGCCCAATAACAGAGTCAGATAAAACCTGTTCTTTCTCACCGTTGGCGACTAGTTCGCAATTAATGAGTAGACCTGCATACTGAATAAAATCAGGAATATCATTAAAACGATTTAGAATGAGTACGATAGTCAGATTTTGTTGATGTAATAGTGTTAACAATTCATTTAAAGCACGGCGAGAATCAACATCTAACCCATCAAAAGGCTCATCTAAAATGATTAAATCAGGTTTATTCATTAAAAGTTGAATAAGCAATATTTTTCGAGATTCACCTGTAGATAGATATTTAAAACGTCTTGATAAAAGGTATTCAACACCAAATTGCTTTGCTAATAAAAAGCATCTGTCATCATCTTTTACCTGCATTTGAATAACTTGAGTAACAGTTAAGCCAGTATCTTCTTCACCTTCACTTAATAAATCTGTGTTATTCCGACGCCACTCTTCTTCAATCATTTTTTGCAGTTTTTCAAAAGAGAGACTAATTGGACGAGAAAATGTGCTGATAAATTCACCAGAGAGCAAAATACCTTCTTGGCATAATGCATTTGCTAAGGCGGTTTTGCCGCTTCCATTACTGCCTACAAATGCCCAACTCTCACCTTCATTTATGGCTAAATTGTCAATTTGTAAACAAAGTTTATCGCTTAAGCGGAATTGTGTTTTGTTGAGTTGTAAGTGTTTCATTATTATTAGCCTTATTTTTTTAATGTAAGCTAAGTGCAAGTTAAGTATCTAGCAATATAGGGTTAATAGAAACTTGTCAATATTTGCTGAAAGAACTTTTTCCAAAAGTCTTATACACCTACTATTTAATGATAACCTTTAAAATGCGTTTCCTATGTAAATATATAAACATCTCTTTAAGGATGACTTATATATGCATAAATTTAAAAAAATAAACTTATTCTTCTTTATATTTTTACTCGTTAGCAAAAATAGTTTTTCTTTGAATGATGAAAATGTAAATAATAAATGCTTTCTTATTAATAAAGTTGATATTACAGAAAATACTTTATTAGATTATAGACAGAAATCTAAAGTAATTTCACCGTATCTACAACAATGTCTAACATTAAATGATATGCATGAGGTCGCTAAATCAATTACTAATAATTATATTGAAAAAGGTTATGTTACCTCACAAGCTATTATTCCAGAGCAAGATCTTTCTAATCATAAGTTAGTAATAAAGATTATTGAAGGTAGAATAAAAGATATTTCTATCAATGGTGTTTCATCTAGATTAATTGATATTATTTTTCCTTCCTTTAAAGAAAAAATTTTAAATCTACGAGATTTAGAACATGGATTAGAACAGCTTAATCGATTAACAACAACGCAATATACATTGGATATTCAACCAAGCGATAGTGTGGGATATTCATCTGTAACCATTAATCGAAAAGCTAAAAAACTTCCTTTAAAGAATCGATTAACAATTGATAATTCGGGAACAGAAACAACAGGAAAGATCTTACTTACTAATACAACAACAATAGATTCTTTGTTTGGCTTGGGTGAGCAGTGGATTTTTTCACTAAAAACAAATACAGATTTCCCTCATGCTCACTATTCTCGTGCTTATACTGCAAGTGTTAATATCCCTTATGGTTATTGGTTTTATCAATACCAGTTATCTGATAGTAGTTCATCTTATTCCTTCCAAAATAATCACAAATATATTTATAAAAACAAAAATAAAGATCAGCAATTTGATATTAGTCGTTTAGTCTATCGAGATAATAAACAACGAGTAACACTAAAGGGAACGTTAAAGCATAAGAAAGCAAAAACGCAGTTAGCACAACAAAAATTATTAATAAATAGTCCCACATTGACTTCTTTATCATTTAGCCCTGAATATACTTTAAGTTTACATAATGGATATTTAATCATTAATCCAACTGCTGAGTTTGGGATCTCTCTTTTTGGCGCGACACCTGATTATATTGCTGACAATTCACCTCGTAGTCATTATCGAAAACTAAGTTTAAATTTAAGCTATCAATATTTATTCACTGATCAGTTTTCCTATCTTACTTCATTTCATAGTCAATATACGCCTGATAATCTTTATGGTTCGGAAAAAATAGCAATAGATGGAATAAAAGCTGTTCGTGGATATAAAGAAATAAATTTTAATGCTAATAGTGGGTTTTATTGGCGCAATGAAATAAATATATCACCAATAACTTCGTTTTTAAGTAAATGGAATTTTATTTTTGCACTTGATTATGGTGTCGCCCATTCAGATCAATATGAAACAGAAAAGAATAAAATAATTGGAAGTGCAATAGGTGCTTCTTTTTATCATTCCACTTTTTCTTCTCAAATTTTAATTAATAAACCTGTGTTTTATCCCAAATCATTAAAGCCAGATTGCTGGTCTTTATATTGGTCCATTTCTCTTGCTATTTAAATGTTAGGAGTTTTTATGTGTGAAAAGGATATTTCTTGGAAACAACGTTTAATAAGTTATAGCATAGCTTATGTAATTGCTATTTATCCATTACATCCAGCTTGGAGTTTAGCAATTACGCCCTCCGATAAAACGATTAAAGTCAATCAGCAAAATACTGTTCCTATTATTAATATTTCAACACCTAATGATCTTGGTATTTCTCATAATAAGTTTCATTCGTTCAATGTTAGCAAGCAAGGTGTTGTAATTAATAATGCGACAACTTCTGTTAATACACAATTAGCCAAACAAGTGAATGCCAATACTAATTTAAAAGGAAGTGCTGCTCATTTAATTATTAATGAAGTGGTAGGAAATGGGCGCTCACAATTACAAGGAAAATTAGAAGTTGCGGGAGAACAAGCGAAAGTTGTTATTGCTAATCCAAATGGTATTACGTGTGATGGTTGTTCGTTTATAAATACCCCAGCAATTACGCTCACAACAGGAAAACCTCTTTTTAATCCTCAAGGCGCCTATTCGGCAATAGAAGTGAAAAAAGGCGGTGTTGTTATTGGCACGCAAGGTATAGATCTCCAAGCTCAGGATTATGCCGACATTATCAGCCGTAGTATTGAGTTAAATGGAAAATTTAACGCTAAAAACCTTTCTTTAATGCAAGGAAATAACCGTATCGATTTTGATAAAGGTACAGTAAATAGCATTAATGGTGAAGGTGTTAAACCCATACTTTCTATTGATACTAAAGCGCTAGGTGGAATGTATGCCAATCAAATCCGTCTAGTCAGTACAGAAAAAGGTATTGGTGTTAATTTAAGTAATATTCAGACAAATCAAAACAGTGTGAATATAACTGTTGATGGAAAAATTACCTTTAATGGCAATATTCAATCTGAGCGAGATATTAATGTTAGTAGTAAAGAACTACAAATTAATAGTAATACAAAGTTAAAAGCAAAAAGAGATATTACTTTAGCAACTAATACGCTGATTAATCATA
The DNA here is from genome assembly GCF_023100685.1 of Proteus vulgaris. Taxonomy (NCBI): domain Bacteria; kingdom Pseudomonadati; phylum Pseudomonadota; class Gammaproteobacteria; order Enterobacterales; family Morganellaceae; genus Proteus; species Proteus vulgaris. The sequence continues at coordinate 1,211,624 of NZ_CP090064.1, forward strand.
GTGAAGTTATCTCAGAGAAAGATATGCGTTTATTCGCAGATAAACTCACGAATAAAGGCGAAAAAGCGATTATTCAAGCGAAAGATAATTTATGGATACAGAAAAATGCGCAGGGTGACCCAAGCACTTTAATTGAAAATCAATCAGCCACGATAAAAACAGAAAAGGGTGATTTGATTATTAGAACTAAGAAATTGGTTAATACATCTTTAAATGAATTACCAACTTTTTTAAATGTCGAAGCAAACTCTACTGCTAGAAAAAGTTTTGTTGCATCATATTGGGGAAATAGCCAAGGCGTTGTTTCTATAAATACATATTATCCTGTGTTGGAAAATTTTCCATATGAAAAATGGTTTGGTTACCTAGATTTAACAAGTACAGATATTATTAATACAGAAAGATATAAATATAATTATAGTGATTTTATAGGACATATTGATTCAGGAAAAAACATTTACATTAATGCTAATGAATTGATTAATAACCTAGGTGTGATACATAGTAATGAAAATACTATTTTGACAGGAAGTAATGCTGTTATTTCAAATTTAATGCCTGGAGAGTTAAATTTATGGTATAGGTATAAGACTTCATATAAAGATCTCGGTGTATATGTAGATGAAGAGGATGACGATGGTAATTATGATATTCTTTATGTAAGGGAGCCGTTGAAATTTGAACTACTTAATAAGTTTTATTCTTGGTCACCTGATAGAAAAAGTTTTTCTACGATATTATCGAAAGGTAATTTGGTTTTAGATTTTAAAAATAGTATCAATATAGAAGCAAATCCCCCATCTAAGTATTTACCAATAAAAAAATCAATAAACAAGTTACACTCAGGTTATAATTTTTTAGCTAATAACATATTGATTAATTCTAATTCTATTAATATATCGTCAAATATAAATTCAAATAATGAACTATCTGTTATCTCTAGTGGAGATATTATTGTAAAAGATTCACACCTCTCATCTAAAAAATCATTAAGCTTAATTTCAAATAAAAATATAGAGCTTAACCAAGTAGATCTAACAGCAAAAGACGGTGTTGTTCTTGCTAAGAATGGAAACATTGATTATACATTAAATCCCATTTCTGCATTTAATGAAAATAATGTTCTAACTCCACCGGCTATTAATGTCTCTGATTCTATTTTATTTCAATCTGGAAAAGATATAACTTTTAATAATATTGAAATTAATAATGCTAACTTCTTAAGCTTAATTTCACAAGGTGATATAAAAATTCAGAGAAATGAATCGGAACTTTTTAAGATATTACCATATTTTCATTTGTATAATAAAGAGTCTGCATTATCAAAAACGGAAAGCTGGAAAACGCGAGGTGATATTACATTTACGGCTGGTAAAGATATTATTAGTCAAGGAATAAAATATCACAGCGATAAAGCTATAACCTTTAATGCCGGGCAGGATATTTTCCTTGCCTCAAAATCAATAAAAGAAGCCGATCCTTTCTTTAGTGATACTTATTATCCTCAATTACAATCTAAGTTATTTTCAGATGATAACCTTATCTTAAATGCAGCGCGTGATGTTGATTTAAGTTCAACAGTATTAAATTCAAAAGATAAAGTCATTGTATTAGCTGGTAGGAATATAAAGCTGGGTGCAAATGCTTATTCCGCCATCAAAGATCCCCACGAAGATTCTCAAGATATTCAGTATAGCACATCGGCTATTACAGGAAATAAAGGCATTTCTATTGCGTCATCAGGTACGTTAATAACAGAAGGTAGCTCACTCAAATCAGACGGTAACATTACGATATCCAGTGGTGGTAATATTCAATTAGGATCGGTAAAAACATATTTTCGTAAAGAGTCGGGTTCTAAGTTAGAAGAACTTCGCAAACAAGTCAGTACTGAAATTAATAGTGGTAATAATTTAACTCTATTATCTGAAGGCAGTATTTTATTTCAGGCATCAAAATTGATTGCCAATAAAGAGATAGATATTGCTGCTAAAGGTGGATTTCTTTACGCACAAGCGATGGAGGAATCGAGTTATTACGAAGAGGAGAAGAAAAAATGTAATCCGTGGACTTTATGTACTACCAAAAAGAAATACACGAAAAAACGTCATAATACAAATAATAAAGTTACCGAGTTTATCGCTAATGGCGATATTAATTTATTTGCTAAAGATGATATTACCTTAGAAGCGAGCAAACTAGAAACAGCGAAGAATGCAAAATTAACCAGTAAAACAGGAAAAGTTAATTTTAAAGCAGTTAAAAATACAGCATTTAAGCAAGTTATTACTAATTCAAAAGATATTTATATTACTCAGCGCAATCAGGGTTATATCAAAGAGAGTTGGGCATTACCAACACTTTATATTGGTGGAAAACTGACTATTGATGCGCCTAAAGGAATATCTGCTGATATTAAAGTTCAAAAAGGACAATCACTAGAACAAGCATTAACAGTTTTAAGTAACACTCCAGAATATGCATGGCTTAAAGATCTTCAACATCATCAAAACGTCAATTGGAATTTAGTTAAGGATACCTATTCTGATTGGGATGATAAAACAAAACAATTAAATCCTGTTGTTGGTGCGGTTATCGCTATTGCAGTGGGAGTTGCCACTTACGGTACAGCAACCGCGGCAACTATTGGTGGAATGGCAAGTAAAGCAACCATTGCGGCGGGTGCTTCAGCAAGCGTGGCTTCAACGGCATCGGTTGCAGCACAAGCAGGTTTTGCCTCTTTAGTTTCGCAAGCGGCGGTCTCTTTAGCTGAAAACCAAGGCAACATCTCTAAAACACTTGAATCACTGGGGCGTAGCGACACGGTCAAGTCTGTGGTGACGAGTATGGTGGTTGCAGGGGCACTTCAGGGTCTTGACCAATTTATGGGTTGGGATCAGGCAATCCAAGGTGGAACATTACCTTCAACAGGCAAGTTACTTGCGACCGATAGCGCAACATGGAATCAAGTTGCACAACGCGTTGCCTCTCATTCAGTTGTCAGTTCAACATTGGGCACTGCCATTCAAGGTGGCAGTTTTATTGATAATTTTAAAACCGCGCTATTAAGCAATATCGGTAGTCAGCTTCATGCCGAAGGTGCCAATTTAATTGGTGATAATGGCGCGGTATTAGGTCATGCAGGAAAGGTTTTAAGCCATGCAACATTATCTGGTTTATCTGCCCAAATTAGTGGAGGAAATATTAATGGTGCAGTTATAGGTAGCTTAGCTGCTGAAATTGCGGCTATTTCATTGGGTGATAACACTATTAAGGCTGAGGAATGGCAGAGAAAATCAGAATCACAAGCGCAATTTGTTAGATTATTTGGTGGTATTGCCGGCGGTGTTTTTACTGGTGAGCCAGGTGGTGTATATAGTGGTGCTAGTTCAGCTGAGAATATATTCCGTTTCAACCATTTATTTCATGATATTTCGATGGATTTCGATCGAGAAATACATAAATGTGGGTCTAATGCTGAATGCCTATCAAAGATAATCGACAAATATACAGTTTTTAGCAATGAAAATAGTTTAAAACTAGATGTTGAATTAAATACTAATCCGTTAGCAGTTATAGAGATCAAGAAAAAAAGAATTGAAAATGCACTTGAATTAACTAAAAGACCATATTGGGCTAGCTATCTTGGTGCTGATACAATGCAAACTGAGATAGCTAAACAATATGTTCAATATTGGAATTCGCAAGATTTAGATAAAATAGATGTAAACACTCCTTCTTGGTTAAAGTTTTCATCGTGGATCTCAGAGCCAGATAACCAGTTTTTTCTTGTTAGTGCTGGTTTTTTAGTTAAAGAATTAAGCGATTTTGCTATTAGATATTTTGGTAGAAATTCAGCAAGTAAAACAATTTCTGCTTCTGAAATTGGTATGAAATGGTCTTCTGGGGGAGGAAATATAAATACACAAGGAATGTCATGGGAAAACTCTATTGCGAAAAGCTTACCTGTTCACACTAGGTTGCCAAAAAATTTTAAAACATTTGATTTTTATATTGCTAAAGATAAAGTAGCAATAAGTGCAAAAAGCCTAGATACTCAAACGATGAGTAAACTTAATCGACCAAAACAAATTTATAATACAATTAAAGGTAATATAGATGATGCTGCAAAATTTGAAGGTTATAGATTGTCAGGAGTTAATTTACATTCAGAAATGATAGCAAAACGAGAAATTTGGCTTGCTGTACCACAATCGACAACAAAGGCCCAATGGATTGAAATTAATCGTGCGGTAGCTTATGGAGAAAGTATGAATATTGAAGTAAAAATAACGCAGGTAAAATGATGACGTTTATTAACGATAATGAGTATTGTGCTTTGATAGTAATGACAGATAAATTTTTTTGCTTAAATACGGAATCTGGCTATGGGCTAATGACACTCGATCCTAATTTTTCATCAATTATACTTTCTTTAACATGTTCAAATAAGGAGCTTGGCGAAAGTTTAATTAAAGTTTTAGAGAATAGTCGAACTCAGCTCAAAGATGAGGAATATGACAAACTCTTTAAAAAGGAAAATATAAAAAAAAACTGGGATTCATGGCTAGAATTATTACAGTATAAATATAACTATCGCTCAAAACGTCAACTTTTAGCTAATATGCTAAATTGTTCTGTTTATCTTTCTAATAACAAAATATTAATTTCACCTTCTCACCATTCAAGTCTTGAAGGATGGGAAGGAATAGGGGCATCCCATAAGGTTATTTTATCGCTAGATAGCTCATCTGATGAGATAGGTTTGGGTATTCGGCTTGCATTTAGTCGGTGTACTACGAAGAGATTTTAACTTAATGAAAGTGAGTATTTTTGTATAATTGAAATATAATATATATGTGAATTATTAGGCAATAAATAATTAAATGTTTTTAATTTGATTTTTTAATTGAATTGATAGGGATTTTTCTTTTTTGAGTTTTTAATGAATTATATGAGTACCGCCCAGTAGGGTATGAAGGAGAAAATAAAATTGGTGATTATTTTCGTTTTATTGTCCCTAGTATTTATGCTTCGATTGAAGATATTCCTGAAGATTTAAGAAAATATGTTGTAGTCTCTGATAATATTGATTTTACTAAAGATAGATTACTCGATAATAATAAGATTAATGATTATTTTACTCGTATGTACTCAAAATAATTTTAGTTACTAAATTTTAATGAGAAAATTATTTAATCCAAAAACTATTGCTTAATATGACAATTAGGTGATGGTTTTTTATTTAACGATAATTATCTAAGTTGTTTATAAAAAGGGAAGTAAAGATGATTATAAATTACTGAATGACAGAAATTAATCAATGGAAAATAATTAACAATTCTATCAAAAATGCATCTTCAAAGAATATTAGGTTTAATATTACTGTAATTGAGGAATAGTTAATGATTATATCGAAGGGCTATAATTTATATACAGATATTTACTTTAATTATGATTACTATATTATAGTAACTATCTCGGGGTACTATATCCACTTTATGGATTTGAAAAATGGATATAACGTTTTATCTAAGAATATCACTGATGATAAGTTAGGTTATTATTCAAAAATTTCTTTAAGTAATAGTAGAAAAATAGAAAGTAACTCACAAGAATTTAATGAGATGTATAATGATAAAAAATATTATTCAGAGTGGGTAAAAAAAATAATTAAAGAATATAGTTATAAAAATAAAACAGCTCTATTTGAAAATATGAACTTATGTGGTTTAAGCTTTATAGGTAATGAAATTATTAAGCCTCAAAACCATTTACGTATGGATCATTGGGTCGGCGAGGGAATACCTGATAGTGCAATTATTACATTAAAAAGCAATTGTAGTGATGAGGTTTTAGGTGCCTCAATAAAAGAGGCGTTTACGCGTTGTATTAGTCGGAAATTATAATTTTTTAGGATTAAAATCATAATAATTTATATTGCTTCTGTATTAAGGAGTTAAGTGTTAATGACTAAAAATGAAATATACATAGATATGATGTATTGGATTTTACCCCAATTAAGAAATATTCAATCTAGAGGAGTGATAGCAAAAGCAAAAGATAAATCTTGTTATTATGAATTACAGTTAATTCATAATTTACCTAAAAAAATACTTAATCAAGATTTTGATAAAAGTGATATTTCATTTTTAAATTTTCAAGCTAAAACATATACTGAGAAATGTAGTTCAAAAATAAGTATATTGTATGATGGCAATGTAAAGTATATAAAAATGTTATTTGATTTGGTTCCTAATGAATTACGTAACCAATTACGATGGGATGGACCTGTTATCTAGAATTTTTTATAATGTTATTCATAAATTAAAGGGGAAAGATGATAGATTCTAACTTTAAAATCGACTTTGTAAGTAACAATAAATATGAGAATATTACTATCGAAATTTCATGAAAAAATAAATACTTTGTCAATTAAATAAAGATAGTGGAATCGATAAAATAGAAATTGAATTTTTAATGATAGCCGATTTTTAAGTGAAGATGTAAAGTATAAATTTACTTTAGATGATTTTATGACTATTTTGAATAGTATCAAATTAGATTTAACTAATGCTTAATATTAATCCATCTTCTATTTTAGAATATGAGCCTATGCGGTTTAAGTATTGTAGGTAATGAAATTATTATTAAGCCTCAAAACCATTTACGTATGGATCATTGGGTCGGCGAGGGAATACCTGATAGTGCAATTATTACGTTAAAAAGCAATTGTAATGATGAGGTTTTAGGTGCCTCAATAAAAGAAGCTTTTATGCGTTGTATTAGTCGTAAAATTTAAATGGATACTAAATAAAATTACCTTATGCTAATTATGGGTAAGGTGATTTTTTTATTATATGAATTTTTCTATGAAAAATAATCAATTAATAAATGATTTACACGCTATATATCCAGAGTTTCCTATAAATAAAATAAAGGGGTATTCTGATAATGAGATAAAAAAATTGAACGTCTTTATGATATTAAAGTAACTGATCAACTTTATGATTTTTTGAATTATATAGGGCGTTGTAGTGGAGGTTTTTTTGGGGATGATCCTCTCATTATGATGCTAATACAGGTGAATATATTAGTGTAAAGACATTAAATACCCAAACAGCCTCAAGGATTAAAAATCCACAATCAATAGAAAATACATTAAATACATATATCTCAACTATGGATAAATATAGTGGCGATGGACGTGGAACTACAGAAATTTCTAAAAAAGATGTAAAATTAAAAACATTAGAATTAGGAGTTCCAGAAAAAACCACTAAAGAACAATGGGATGCTATTAATGACTCTATCAAAAATGCATCTTCAAAAAATATAAAAGTTAATATTACGATTATTGAGGAATAATTAATGTTTAAATTAAAAAATAATAAATTAAGAGCAAGTGTTTATTATAATGACGCTCATTATATTTTATTAACTTTTTCTGGCTATTCTATCTATATAATGGATCTAAAAAAAGGTTATAAAGTTTTACCTAATGATATTCTTGATGAAGAATTAGGTTGTTATGCAAAACTCGCTCTGATTAAAAGTGAACAAATTAAAGGAAGTTCAGATAAATTTAATCAAATGTATAAGGATAAAAAATCTTATCAAGATTGGATAAAAAAAATAATTAAAGAGTATGATTATAAAAATAAAACAGCACTTTTTAATAATATGAATCGATGTGGCTTAGAGCTTACAGATGATGAAATTACTATTAGTCCTCTAAACCATTTACGTATGGATCATTGGGTCGGTGAAGGAATACCTGATAGTGCAATTATTACGTTAAAAAGCAATTGTAGTGATGAGGTTTTAGGTGCCTCAATAAAAGAGGCATTTACGCGTTGTATTAGTCGAAAAGTTTAAATGGATACTAAATAAAATAATCTTATGATAATTATGGGTAAAGTGATTTTTCATTATATGAATAATAATCAATTAATAAATTATTTACATACTGTCTATCCAGAGCTTCCTATCAACATTCATAAAATAAAGGGGTATTCTGATGATGAGATAAAAAAATTGAACGTTTATATCGTATTAACGTAACAGAACAACTATATGATTTTCTAAGTTGTATGGGGCGTTGCAGTGGTGGTTTTTTTGGGGATGATCCTCTCATTATGATGCTAATACAGGTGAATATATTAGTGTAAAGACATTAAATACCCAAACAGCCTCAAGGATTAAAAATCCAAAATCAATAGAAAATACATTAAATACATATATTTCAACTATAGATAAATATTCGGGAGAAAGAAAGGGAAGAGCTGAGATTTTACCAAGTGATGTTAAATCAAAAACTCTAGAACTAGGTGTTCCTGCAAGAACAACCAAAGAACAATGGGATGCAATAAATAATTCTATCAAAAATGCATCTTCAAAAAATATTAAGATTAATATTACAATAGTTGAGGAGTAAATAGTGTCTATATCAAAAAAAAATAATTCAAGAGCAAATGTCTATTTTAACAATGATTATTATATTATAATAACCCTTTCAAAAAGTGGTATTTATTTGATGGATTTTAAAAAAGGTTATAAGGTTTTATCCAAAGATCCACTTGATGCTGATTTGGGTTTTTTTACAAGAAATGCATTAATCCAAAGCGAAATATTAGATGCTAATTCATCTGAATATCATGAAATGCGTAATGATGAAAAATCATATTCTGAATGGATAAAGAAAATAATTAAAGAGTATGATTATAAAAATAAAACGACACTATTCAAAAATATGAACTTATGTAGTGTAAATGTGACTGATGGTATCATATCTATTATTCCTTATGATCACTTACGATTGGATAATTGGATTGGTAAAAGCATACCTAACAACGCAATTATTACGTTAAAAAGCAATTGTAATGATGAGGTTTTAGGTGCCTCAATAAAAGAAGCATTTACACGTTGTATTAGTCGAAAAGTTTAAATGGATGCTAAATAAAATAATCTTATGATAATTATGAGTAAGGTGATTTTTCATTATATGAATAATAATCAATTAATAAATTATTTACATTCTGTCTATCCAGAGCTTCCTATCAATATTCATAAAATAAAGGGGTATTCTGATGATGAGATAAAAAAATTGAACGTCTTTATGATATTAAAGCAACTGATCAACTTTATGATTTTTTGAATTGTATTGGGCGTTGTAGTGGTGGTTTTTTTGGGAATGATCCTCTCATTTTTTACAAAGAATGGCTTATACGAGGGCATGTTCTATTCCAATACAGCTTAAGAGAGGAGTTATATAATCTGGAGTTGTGGGATATGTTAGAGCAAAAGCCATTTTTTATTTCAATAGAATCAGAAACTCAATATTATTTTCTGTTAACGTACTCAGATCAGCCTAACTTAGTTTATCATTATGATGAAAATGAATATAAGGTAAGAGCATTAGATAAAAATTTTAATGAATATCTAGGACATATAATTAGCTCTTATAACGAGAGCTTTATAACTCCTACACCAGTTTATTTTTCAGGTGATTTGTTGAGACTATAAAAAATTAGCTTTGATATTGAGTGTAAACCACAAATAACATCTTACGTATGGATCATTGGGTCGGCGAGGGAATACCTGATAGTGCAATTATTACATTAAAAAGCAATTGTAGTGATGAGGTTTTAGGTGCCTCAATAAAAGAAGCATTTACGCGTTGTATTAGTCGGAAAGTTTAAATTTATTATTCTACTGATATTACTAAATAATTACTCTAAGAAATAGAACTAATTAGTATTAGCAATATACATAGTAATTTTCTGCCATATTAAATATAAAAAATAATCAATCAGTGAAGGGATATATATGCACAGCCTGCGTTTTTTAATTATTTTATTTTTATTTCTACCTTATTTGCTATTTTCTTTTGTCTATGCAACGGATAAGCTATTATTAATAAATAATGAAATTAATCCATTGTCTATAGTTAGGAACCATGATCGTGTGAATTACATGGTGTCATTAACAGATAATAATGGAGAAAAAACTCAACATTGGCATTCTGTTGATTGTAAGCAGAACAAGGCTCAGTTTTTATATAAGGATGTATTGAATGAAGATGGGCTAACCAAAGCTCGTTATTACGGTAATAGTTATTTTCGCTATGCACCAGCTCAAGATAATAAGCTGATGGCATCAGAGAATATTCGTATGATTTGTCAATTTCCAATAAAAGAAGCGCTATGGGAAAAATTATCTGACACATCTATGAGCGGTATAACGGATCTTGTTGATATTAATAGTATTCAGCATATTGGCGACATATTATCAGTACGTACAGGATATGATTTTGCAGAAACCATCTGGGAACCTCCTTATGATGCACCTCTTGAGCTAAAGATTGAGCACTATTTATATAATTGTAAAACTCATCAGGGCGACGCTATAGTTGCAATGAACTTAGATCGTGAAGGGTACGTTACTGATTCGCTGATCACTGATGATATTATTCGTCGTAAAGATAGTTTCAAAATAGATCTTAAAATGAGGCAACTTTTCAATCAATTATGTCAGTTACCAGAAGGAAAAAAGTTTACTGCTGAAGGACACTTTGTACCTGCTATTAATAAGCCTGCATCAACATTGATGAGGCTAACAATGCCTGATTTAAGTAATAATAACCCGTACTGGCTTAATAAATTTCCACTTTCTAAGGCAATTAATAATAAAACTCAATCATTGGTAAAACCATTGGCTCTTCCTCATTTTAAACAGATCAGTTATACCATAGTAAACGAGTACGCTAAGATTAATGTACAACTGGTTGCACAACCAGATGGCTATATACGTAAGCTAGAAGATTATGGTATCTGGACAGTGCAACGTTTAACACTGGCTAATCAATTACAATTAAAGTTTGCCATGTCTATTAGCCACGATATTTCAGTGCTCCGTAAGTTACAGACAGATTTGAGATTCCCATTAGTAGTTGGTCAGCAATATCAAGCACAGTGGGAAAGCATTGATTCCAAAAAAGAAGTAATAGCTTCATCAATACGTTGTAATGTGATAAGCGAAGGAGATGCGCGTAGCATTGCATCTGAGTTTAGTGGAAAATATCTGTTAGTTGAGTGTCACGAAACTCATCAAGGACAATTGAAAATCAGTAGCAAACAAGCTTGGTTACAAGACTTTAATGTTTTTGTTCCTGTTATCATACAATTAGGCGATAGACCTGAAAGTTCAGTCAAGCTGGAAAACGTTAGCATCATACGTTAATTAGAAGCTTATTAGAATAAAATTGATTTATGTAAATGTTATTCCTAATTAAAAACCATCACTTAATATTATTGTTAAAATAATAACTAAGTGATGGTTTTATTTTTTATTTAAAAGTAATCATATTAATGATTAACACAGTGTTGCAACAATCACCTGATCAGCATTAAATAAAGCGGTTACGCTGTCATTAATATGCAGTTTTTGCTCTTTAACATGCTGATTAGAACATGTGGCACAAACTTCTTGTCCACCTTCTAATGTCACCACTAATTCGCTGTTTTCACTACCTGTCTCAATTTGAGTGAGTGTGCCTGAAAGCGCATTGTCATATTGCTGTGTTAAAGAAGTTCCTTTTTCAATATTGACCCAAGGTGCTTTAATTAAAATCAGTACTTCTTTACCTTTTTTAAGTCCTAGGCGATCAGCGCTTTTCTCTGTCAAAGCAGCACGAATGATCGTTTTTCTATCTGCAAGTAGCACATTAACATGTTGTTGAACTTGTAGGTTATCACGCTCAATGATCGTACCAAAAAATTGGTTTCTAGCACTGGTCTGTAATGAAAAACGAGAAATAGCGGCTAAAAGACTATCAAGAGGGAGTGAATCATCTTTCAATACATCAAAGGCTTTTTGCTGAATTTGACCGAGCAGATCGTAAAGTTGAAGTAAGCGCTCACAATAATGTGTGAGAGTTGCACCACCGCCACCTTTACCGCCTGTTGCTCTATCAACAAGAAGTTCGTCTGCGAGTTGATTCATTTCATTAATGGCGTCCCAGGCACTTTTATAACTAATGCCTGCCATTTTTGCCCCTTGACTAATTGAACCCGTCGCTTTGATTTGTTTTAACAGCGCAACGCGGCGAGGATCGGCAAAGAGCTTATCTTGAAGTTTAAGAGTTAATAATATTTCTGCTTGCATAATGATAGGCTTCTTCTTTTTTTGTGTGTTTATCGCATTTTTTGTGCCGACACAAAGCGATAATTCTCTAGAATATATACATCTATAGCGTTATTATTCGTCATTCGTGAAGAAATGCCAACTCTGGCTTTCCGAATATACCATGATAAAGAGGTTATCATGCTTGAATTATTGAAAAGTTTAGGGTTTGCTCTCTTGATGGTACCTGTTGTTATGGTACTGATTATGGGCATCATTTATGGTTTAGGTGAAGTGTTTAACTTGATTTCACCAAGTCAGCCAAAAGCAGACAAAAAATCATAATTTCTCCCTTCCTGATTTAGAACAGCCCTTTATTTTGTAGAGGGCTGTTTTTTTATACTCATGATACTCGTCATACTTCAAGCCACAGCGTTGTTGACTGTGTTCTCATTCGCACTAGCCACATACTCATGATACTCGTCATACTTCAAGCCACAGCGTTGTTGACTGTGTTCTCATTCGCACTAGCCACATACTCATGATACTCGTCATACTTCAAGCCACAGCGTTGTTGACTGCGTTCATTCGCACTAGTCACATACTTGTGTATGCTCCTAGTGACTCATTCACTTGTCGCCTAGCTGTGACTTGAATTATTTAGAGTATCGACTTGTTATGCATTGATTTATTAATAAATTTTATTTTTGGTCACAGGTTATATGCTCCTAGTGACTCATTCACTTGTCGCCTAGCTGTGACTTGAATTATTTAGAGTATCGACTTGTTATGCATTGATTTATTAATAAATTTTATTTTTGGTCACAGGTTATATGCTCCTAGCGACTCATTCACTTGCCGCCTAGTTGTGACTTGAATTATTTAGAGTATCGACTTGTTATGCATTGATTTATTAATAAATTTTATTTTTGGTCACAGGTTATATGCTCCTAGTGACTCATTCACTTGTCGCCTAGCTGTGACTTGAATTATTTAGAGTATATAAGTTTACCTATCTTCATTTTCTGTTTCTTTTTAATGGTTATATTTATTGATATATAACCAGTTTCTAACATCTAATCCTTTCATTTTACGCTGTATCTTGGTATATACAGCGTGTCATCCTTTAATTTAAGTGGAATTAGAACATGAAAAAATTATCAGGCAAGTTACTTGCTGGCGCAGTTATCTCTTTTGCTTTAGTAAGCCAAAGTTTTGCATCGGAAAAAGTAACGGTATTTGCTGCCGCTTCTCTTACCAATGCTCTTAATGAAATTTCGGCACAATATAAGCAAGAGAAACAAGCTGAAGTTGTTGCGTCTTATGCATCTTCTTCAACGCTGGCTCGCCAAATTGAACAGGGCGCACCTGCAAATCTGTTTATTTCAGCAGACCAGCAGTGGATGGACTACGCAATCGATAAAAATTTAATGGTTGCAGATTCACGTCATACACTATTAGGTAATGATTTAGTACTCATTGCCCCTAAAGATAGTAAATTAAATGACGTTGTTATTAATAAGGAAACTAAATGGAAATCCTTACTTAATGGCGGAAAACTAGCCGTTGGCGATCCTGACCATGTGCCTGTTGGTATCTATGCAAAAGAATCATTAGAATATTTAGGTGCATGGGATACAGTAAGCCCAGATATGGCGCGTACTAATAACGTACGTAGCGGTATGGCGCTGGTTGAACGTGATGAAGCACCATTAGGTATCGTATACGGTTCTGATGCGGTTGCGAGTGATAAAGTGAAAGTGGTCGGCGTATTCCCAGCTGATAGCCACAAACCTGTTGAGTATCCAATGGCAGTTGTAAAAGGTCAGGACAATAAAGCAGTTCGTGATTTTTATGACTATCTGAAAACACCTCAAGCCGCAGAAATCTTTAAGAAATACGGCTTTAGCCCACTGTAGGAATTATACTTTTGGAGATGTTAAGTGAATACGAATGGCAAGCCATTATACTAAGCCTTAAGGTATCGACTGTAGCAGTTATTATTAGTCTACCTTTTGGTATTTTTATGGCTTGGCTTTTAGTTAGGGTACGTTTTCCCGGTAAATCATTGCTTGATAGCATTATCCATTTACCTTTAGTTCTACCTCCTGTTGTGGTCGGTTATCTTTTACTGATCAGTATGGGGAGACGTGGATTTATTGGTGAATGGCTGTATGACTGGTTTGGTTTTAGCTTTACCTTTAGTTGGCGAGGCGCAGCACTTGCATCCGCAGTCGTTGCATTTCCACTGATGGTAAGAGCGATCAGATTAGCATTAGAAGCTGTCGATCAACGTATGGAACAAGCGGCGAGAACCTTAGGGGCTTCACCGATACGCGTCTTTTTTACCATAACATTACCTTTGTCTATGCCAGGGATCATCGCAGGAATTGTGTTGGCATTTGCGCGCTCATTGGGAGAATTTGGCGCAACAATCACTTTCGTCTCCAATATTCCGGGGGAAACAAGAACTATTCCTCTGGCAATGTATACCTTGATTGAAACACCGGGAGCGGAAATGGATGCCGCTCGTTTATGTGTTATTGCAATTATTTTGGCGCTCGTCTCTTTAATGGCTTCAGAGTGGCTAACTCGTTGGGGTCGTAAAAGATTGGGGGGCGTATGCTAGAGATGAATTTTAAACAGACGCTAGGATCACTGCGTCTGGAAGTCAATACTGAACTACCAACAGAAAGTATTACCGCTGTCTTTGGTTTATCCGGAGCGGGCAAAACCTCACTGATTAATGTGATTGGCGGCTTAACAAAACCAGATTCAGGGCGGATTGTATTAAACAATCACACACTGGTTGATACTGAAAAGAAAATTTATCTGCCACCTGAAAAACGTAAAGTGGGTTATGTATTCCAAGATGCGCGGCTGTTTCCTCATTACACCGTAAAAGGAAATCTGCTTTACGGTATGTCGCCGACAATGAAAGTGCAGTTTGATCGCATTATTCATTTGTTAGGGATTGGTCATTTACTCTCTCGTTTTCCGATCACCTTATCAGGTGGTGAAAAACAGCGTGTTGCCATAGGGCGAGCGTTGTTAACAGCACCTGATATTATGCTAATGGATGAGCCTTTAGCATCGCTTGATTTACCGCGTAAACGTGAGCTACTGCCATATTTAGAAAAGCTCTCACAAGATGTACAAATTCCTATTTTGTATGTGAGCCATAGTCTTGATGAAATTATTCGACTTGCAGATAACGTCATTGTGATGGATGCAGGAAAAATTAAGGCGACAGGTAAACTTGAAGATGTCTGGGCAAGCAGTGCATTACGTCCTTGGTTACAAAAAGAGACATTAAGCAGTATCGCCAATGTAATGGTTGTAGAACACCATAGCCATTACGATATGACCGCAACGGCTTTTGGTAACCAAGTGTTGTGGCTGCCTCAAATCGAGACTAAAATTGGTCGTGATGTGCGTGTCCGTATTGATGCTTCTGATGTGTCATTAACAACGACTCGTCCATCAAATAGCAGTATTCGTAATATTTTGCATATGAAAGTGGTTGAAACCATTAAAAATGATGGCCAAGTTGATGTGAAACTTGTCAATGATGGTAATTATTTATGGGCAAGGATCACGCCTTGGGCAAAAGATGAATTGAATATTCAAGAAGGGCAGTGGCTTTATGCGCAAATAAAGAGTATTTCGCTAAGTCGTCATCTTTGAGTTATCAGTTACATTTGTCGATAAAAAAGACCTCATTTTAAGTGAGGTCTTTTTCTTTTGGGCGATATAAAAATAGGACTAAGACAGAATATATTTATGAATAGTCTCTGCAATACCTGGTTGTGAATTTACTTTGGTGACCATTTTAGCGCGAGCTTTCACTTCATCTGAAGCATTACCCATTGCAACACCTAAGCCAACATGCTCTAGCATGCTAAGATCATTAAAATTATCACCAAAGGCAATAACGTCACTCATATTCATGCCATTCGCTTCAACCCAGCGTTGTAAACGGCGACCTTTACTGTTGCCTTTTTTGGCGATATCAACTTGATCAACCCAAGACCATTCGCATTCTAAACCGACTTGTTGCTCAATTTTTTCAACTAAAGTGCGTAATTCATCATGATCAGGCGTTGTTGTCGCAATTTTCCAAATAGCATTAACATCATGCATGGCTTTATAGAAATCATCGACTTTGATTAAATTTGGACGCTGTGCGGTAGGCAATGTTTCTGACCATTTTAAAGTACGTTGTACTGGGGCTGATAGTTGGTCATACATCATTGCATCATCAGCATAAACTAAGTGATGTACATCTGTTTGTTTAACGAGATCTAATACTGCGCTGGTTTCTTGGGTAGTTAATGGATCGGATTCCAGTACCTTTTTACCAATATAGTCATAAAGGTAAGTCCCATTACAGCAGATCGCAGGGGTATCAAGATCGAGTGCTTGATAGAATGGATGAATAGCAACATGATGGCGACCTGTTACAATTAAGACTTTAACACCTGCTTTTCTTGCAAGATTGAGTGCTTCTAAAGATTCTGGCAGGATACGTTTTTGGTCATCAAGCAGTGTGCCATCAAGATCCAAAGCAATAACGCGATATGACATAAATAAGCCCCTTGATAGTATTAAGATGCAATGTTGCTGATGGTACACGTTAACTAATAAAAGATAAACTAGCTTAATCGTGACAACCAAACGTTAGTTTTTCTATTATTCTTTATAAATCAATGGGTAATCTGTTTTAAGGAGAAGGGATGAAACAGCTAGTCTACGTAGCAAGTCCAGAGAGTCAGCAAATCCATGTTTATTCATTAAATACTGAAGGTGAAATGGATTTATTGCAGGTTGTTGAGGTTGCAGGGCAAGTACAACCGATGATTGCAAGTGCGGATGGAAAATATCTTTATGTAGGTATTCGTCCTCATTTTAGTGTAGTGACATTTGCGATAGCAGCCGATGGTCAGTTAGAACAAAAGGCTATCACTTCCATTCCAAGTACTCCTGTTCATTTATGCTTAGATAAAACTGGGCGTTTCTTATTTGTTCCTTCCTATCATCAAGGCAATTTGGCTGTTTTGCCTATTAATGAGATGGGGGTCCCTCAATCACCTATTCAAATTATTGACGGATTAAATAAGCCTCACTCATCTAATATCGATTGGAATAATAAACAACTAATTGTTCCTTGCTTAGGTGAAGATCATATTCGTTTATTTAATTTATCAGAAGACGGTCGTTTAACCGAGGCGGGAACTGAAGAGCTGACAACAGCACAAAATGCAGGCCCTCGTCATATGGCGTTTCATCCTAATGGGGATGTGTTCTATTGCCTTAATGAATTAGATGCGACAATCAATGTATATCGTCGTATGGGGGATTTATATCGTTTAATGCAAACGGTCGATATTGTCCCTGAAACATTTAACAGTACTCGTTGGGCATCAGATATTCATATCACACCTGATGGCCGTTTTCTTTATGCCAGCGAACGCTCTGAAAGCTTTATCTGTGCGATGGCAATTTCAGAAGCGGGCGACTATTTACAACCTGTGGGGCATTACTCAACACAGACACAGCCTCGTGGTTTTAATCTTGATAATACAGGCAATTATCTGATTTCTTGTGGTCAAAAATCAGATTTTGCTTCTGTTTCTCGTATTGATAAACACACCGGCGTATTAACTGAATTAGCTTGTTACCCAGTAGGTAAAGGCGCAATGTGGGTTACCGTTGTGACAAAATAACTGTCACAGTATAAAAAACACTGTGAACCTCTAGCAAAACATTACCTTGCTAGAGGTTTATTTTGATGAAAGATTTATGAAAGATTAACCACTTTTTCAATAGCTTGAGTGAGTTTAGCGAGGCTTGCTGGTGGCATAATAAATGGTGGCATAATATAAATCAGTTTGCCAAAAGGCCTGATCCAAACCCCTTCCTCTACAAAGATTTTTTGTAATTTTGCCATATTAACGGGCTCGTTCATTTCGACCACGCCAATCGCCCCTAAAACCCGCACATCTTTGACACTTTTAGTCTGTTTTAACGGTAATAGCTCGCGTTTTAGCTGTTTTTCAATTTCTGCAACTTGGTTTATCCAATCGCCTTTTGCTAATAGAGATAAACTGGCATCAGCAACAGCACAAGCCAAAGGATTTCCCATATAAGTAGGGCCATGCATAAAGCATCCTGCATCACCTTGGCTGATAGTTTCTGCGATATGACGTGTAGTTAAAGTGGCTGATAAAGTCATATATCCACCTGTTAATGCTTTACCTACACACATAATATCTGGCGATATTTCAGCATGTTCACAGGCAAATAGCTTACCTGTTCGACCAAAACCAGTGGCAATTTCATCTGCAATTAATAACACATCAAATTCATTACACAGGGCTCTTGCGTGTTTTAAATATTCAGGATGATAAATTCGCATTCCGCCCGCACCTTGGACAATTGGTTCAAGCATAACGGCGGCAATTTCTTGATGATGTTGCTCTAGTGTTGAGCGTAATGAGTTAATATCAGCTGGCTCCCACTCTTCATAAAAGCCTGTTTTAGGTGCATCTACAAAGAGATGATTAGGTAAGTAACCTTTGTACAGACTGTGCATGGAGTTATCTGGATCACACACTGACATCGCGCCAAAGGTATCGCCATGATAACCCTGTTTTAACGCCACAATACGTTGACGTTTTTCACCTTTAGCCTGCCAATATTGCAAGGCCATTTTCAGAGCAACTTCAACGGCAACCGAACCTGAATCTGCTAGAAATATGCATTCAAGAGGCTCTGGTGTTATCGCTAATAATTTTCGACAAAGTGATACTGCAGGGGGATGAGTAATGCCACCAAACATAACATGAGACATATTGTTTAGTTGTGTGGTAACCGCATTATTAAGTTCAGGATGATTATATCCATGAATTGCCGCCCACCATGAAGACATTCCATCAATCAGTTTTCTACCATCAGCTAAGACTAATTCAACGCCTTTTGCACTGACGATAGGGTAAGCAGGTAACGGATTACTCATTGAGGTGTATGGATGCCAAATGTGGCGTAAATCGAAAGCGATATCTTCAGGTGTCATTCTATTTTTCACTTAATCATGTAAACCAATGGTGATCAATTTTAGTTGACATGATAACCCTATTATTTAAACTGGCAATCACTTTTAAACAGGAGATTGTATTGTGAGCACACTAAAACGCTGGACATTAAAAGAAGCCAGAGCATTGTTTGATATGCCATTTTTAGATTTGGTTTTTCAAGCACAACAAGTGCATCGTCAACATTTTGACCCTTCACAGATCCAAGTGAGTACTTTGCTTTCTATTAAAACAGGGGCTTGTCCTGAAGATTGTAAATATTGTGCTCAAAGTGCGCGCTATAAAACGGGATTAGAAAAAGAGCGTTTAATGGAAGTGCAGCAAGTGATTGAATCGGCAAAAAAAGCGAAAGCAACAGGTTCAACGCGTTTTTGTATGGGAGCCGCTTGGAAAAATCCTCATGAACGTGACATGCCTTATCTTGAACAGATGGTGAAAGAAGTCAAAGCATTAGGTATGGAAACTTGTATGACTTTGGGCAAGTTAGATGATTCACAAGCTAACCGATTAGCAGATGCAGGACTGGATTTTTATAACCACAACCTTGATACCTCACCTGAATTTTATGGCAGTATCGTGACAACGCGAACATATCAAGATCGCTTAGATACACTTGATAAAGTGCGCAATGCTGGTATTAAAGTGTGTTCGGGTGGAATTTTAGGGTTAGGCGAGGAAGTGAAAGATCGTGCCGCAATGTTAGTGCAATTAGCCAATTTGCCACAGCCTCCTGAAAGTGTGCCGATTAATATGTTAGCCAAAATCAAAGGTACTCCATTAGCTGATAATGAAGATGTCGATCCTTTTGATTTTATTCGTACTATCGCCGTTGCTCGTATCATGATGCCACGCTCTTATGTACGTCTTTCTGCCGGTCGTGAGCAAATGAGTGAACAAACACAAGCATTCTGCTTTATGGCTGGGGCGAACTCTATTTTCTATGGTTGCAAATTATTAACAACAACCAATCCAACCGAAGATAAAGATCACCAATTATTCCGTAAATTAGGCTTAAATCCTGAACGATTAGCAGTATCTATGGGCGACAATCAGCAAGAAGAAGCTTTGATACAAGCTGTTGCCAATAAAGACACTGAACAATTTTATAACGCGGCACTGTAATGAGTTGGCAAACCTATTTAGATAAACAACTTAATGGGCGTAGAAATACGCCATTATGGCGAAAACGCAAAGTGATCAAACAGGCGGAGGGACGCTTTTTGATCACCACATCCGGTGAAAAATACCTTAATTTTTCCGGCAATGATTATTTAGGCATTAGCCAGCATGCAGACGTTATTAAAGCATGGCAACAAGGTGCTGATGAGTACGGTGTAGGTAGCGGTGGATCAGGGCATATCACTGGATTTACACAAGCTCATGCGCAATTAGAACAGCATCTCGCAGATTGGCTGGGTTACGATAATGCATTGTTATTTTCATCTGGCTATAGCGCTAACCAAGGTGTTATTTCAGCATTACTTGAAAAAGACGATGCTATCATTGCGGATAAACTATGCCATGCCTCGTTAATGGAAGCCGCCGTATTATCACCCGCCACATTATGGCGTTTTTTACACAACTCTTCTGACTCTTTATCTCAACGACTTAACAAAACGTCGGCTAGTAAAACCTTGGTGGTTACAGAAGGGGTATTTAGCATGGATGGAGATCAAGCACCATTAACAGAAATAGCAACAATAAGCCAACAACATGATGCATGGTTAATGGTCGATGACGCACACGGTATTGGTGTTTTAGGTAAAGAAGGTCGAGGTAGTTGTGATGAAGCGGGTATCAAACCTGAGCTATTAGTGGTGACTTTTGGTAAGGCTTTTGGTGTCAGTGGGGCGGCTGTGCTTTGTAATAAGCCAACCGCAGAGTTTTTTGAACAATATGCTCGTCATCTTATTTACAGTACATCAATGCCACCGGCACAAGCTATAGCCTTAAACTCTGCTTTGAATGTTATTAAGCAAGCGAATAATGAACGGGAATATCTTCAACAATTAATTGATACCTTTCGGCAAGGCGTTATTTCACTTCCTATTAAATTATTGCCTTCACAAACGGCTATTCAGCCAGTAATTATTGGTGATGAGCAATTATGCCAAACACTTTCAGATTATCTGCAATCTAAAGGGCTTTGGGTAAAAGCTATCTTTCCACCTACAGTTCCACCTCATAGTGCACGTTTACGAATAACGTTAACCACTCGCCATCACCTTTCAGATATTAAGCTGTTAATCGAGACGCTTCATGCATTCTTTAGTCAAAACAGATAAACAACGTATAGCTCAAACCTTTGGTAAAGCCGCTGTTCATTACGATAATCACGCTAATATTCAGCGCTACAGTGGTAATAAATTAATGGATTTAGCACGTCATGATAGTGGCAATATTGTGTTAGATGCAGGATGTGGAACAGGGTATTTCAGCCAAAAATGGAAACAGCAAGGCAAGTTTGTTATTGCACTTGATTTATCACATCGGATGCTACAAGTGGCAAAACAACAACAACGGGCAGATGGTTATCTACAAAGTGATATAGAACATTGTGCAATTACGTCACAAAGTGTGGATATCGTGTTTAGTAATTTAGCGATGCAATGGTGTGATGATTTATCCGTTGCGATTAACTCACTCATGAAAGCAGTAAATAAAAAAGGTGCACTTTATTTCTCAACACTCACTACATTGACACTGCAAGAAGTCAGAGATGCTTGGCAATCTCTTGATAAACATCCCCATGTTAATCCTTTTTTATCGCTTCACGATATTGAGAAAGCGTGTCGTGGTTTTCATTGTCAATTTTCTATTGAAACTGTCACAGAACAATATGACTCATTACATGCGCTCTTTGCTTCTTTGAAGGGCGTTGGTGCCAATTTTGTGCAGGGTGATCGACAAAAAGGGTTAATGACACGACAGAAATTTCGTGCACTAGAAAAGGTATGGAAAATAGAATTTGGTAAATATTTACTTACTTATCAAATTGTTATAGGAAAAATATTACATGACTAAGACATGGTTTTTAACAGGTACAGATACAGAAGTAGGTAAAACCGTGGTAAGTAGTGCTCTGTTACAATGTGCAGCGCATCAAGGATATCAAACCACGGGCTATAAACCAGTTGCTTCGGGAAGTGAGTGGCTAAATGAAGGTTTACGTAATTCAGATGCACTTACATTGCAAAAATTCAGTACGGTAAAGTTAGATTATCACCGTGTTAATCCTTACTGTTTTGAAACACCTACATCGCCTCATATTGTCAGCGATGAAATGAATCAGCCTATTGATTTTAATGTAATGTCAGAAGGTTTATCGTATTTAAAACAGCAGGCCGATTGGATTTTAGTTGAAGGGGCTGGTGGTTGGTTTACGCCACTATCAGAAAAACAATTTTTTTCTGATTGGGTTATTAATGAACAGCTTCCCGTTATTTTAACAGTAGGTGTTAAATTGGGTTGTATTAATCATGCGTTATTAACGCAACAAGCAATTATTCAATCTGGTTTAACATTGGCGGGTTGGGTTGCCAATGAGGTTGAACCCGCAGGGCGATATCAGAAGGAATATCTGGCAACATTAAAGCAGCATATTAAAGCACCGTTCTTAGGCAAAATACCCTATTTAAATGAAGTAAAAGAGCATAACTTTACGCCTTACCTCGATCTTTCTTGTTTAAAACTAGGTTGATAAGCCATTATTGGGTAAATGATAAAAGTCTATTTTTTATGCCAATAAAAAAATAAAAAAAATAAATTTTGCCAATTTTGAGGGATATTTTAAGCTGGAAAAAAAGACGTAACCTACCGAGAGATAACAACTTTGTGTAGTTATCCACTATTCCTGTGGATAACCTTGTGTATTACCATTATAAAAATACTCTGAATAGAGAGAATACAAGGCATTGCTAAAGATTGGCGTTATTCTCAACTTTTATTTTTAATTCTTATATATCAATTAATTAAATAAAATCAATAGAGCGAATGTTGTTGACGTGTCTCTTTGAATAATTCACAAAATAGGGGCTTGCTTTTTGAAAAAATCCCAGTTCTAAAACTGGGGATAACTTATGCTAATTATTCAGATAAATTTTAGTAGATAGAGATTGAAGCTGGATTTTTATCCAGTATCATAAGGAGTGTCAGCGAGGAGAAGAAAATATGAGCAAAGCTTTTAAACTGTATTCTGAATTTAAGCCTGCTGGTGATCAACCTACGGCTATAGCTTCACTTTGTGAAGGATTAGACGATGGGCTTGCACATCAAACCCTTTTAGGGGTAACTGGTTCAGGTAAAACTTTTACTATTGCTAATGTGATAGCCAACTTAAATCGGCCTACGATGGTGCTTGCGCCAAATAAAACCTTAGCAGCGCAGCTTTACAGTGAAATGAAAGAATTCTTTCCTGAAAATGCAGTGGAATACTTTGTTTCTTATTACGATTATTATCAGCCAGAAGCCTATGTACCAAGTTCTGACACCTTTATTGAAAAAGATGCTTCTGTTAACGAACATATTGAACAAATGCGTCTGTCTGCCACTAAAGCCCTATTAGAGCGTAAAGACGTGATTGTGGTGTCATCCGTTTCTGCGATTTATGGTTTAGGTGATCCTGATAGCTATTTAAAAATGATGCTTCACCTTACAAACGGCATGATAATCGACCAACGTGCAATTTTGCGTCGTCTCGCTGATCTACAATATACTCGTAATGATCAAGCTTTTCAGCGCGGGACATTTCGTGTCCGTGGTGAAGTGATTGATATCTTTCCTGCTGAATCTGATGATTATGCATTACGTGTTGAGCTCTTTGATGAAGAAGTCGAACGTCTTTCACTGTTTGATCCTTTAACTGGGCAAATTCACTATAATGTGCCTCGTTTTACCGTTTATCCTAAAACGCACTATGTCACCCCGCGTGAACGAATACTTGAAGCGATGGAAGAAATCAAAAAAGAACTCGCAGAGAGACGTAAAGTACTTTTAGCTAACGATAAACTTGTTGAAGAGCAACGCGTAACACAGCGTACTCAATTTGATCTCGAAATGATGAATGAGTTGGGGTATTGCTCCGGTATCGAGAACTATTCACGTTATTTATCGGGTAGAGGCCCCGGTGAGCCACCTCCAACCCTGTTTGATTACCTTCCTGCTAACGGTTTATTAGTGATTGATGAATCACACGTTACTATTCCTCAAATTGGTGGAATGTATAAAGGTGACCGCTCGCGTAAAGAAACCTTAGTTGAATATGGCTTCCGTTTACCTTCTGCGCTTGATAACCGTCCATTGCGTTTCGAAGAATTTGAGGCGTTAGCACCACAAACGATTTATGTTTCAGCAACACCAGGTAAATATGAGCTTGAAAAATCAGGTGATGAAATTGTCGAACAAGTTGTAAGACCAACAGGTTTACTTGATCCGATTATTGAAGTGCGACCTGTTACGACACAAGTTGATGATTTGCTTTCTGAAATTCGTATTCGTGCTGAGAAAAATGAACGTGTATTGGTTACCACATTAACAAAACGGATGGCAGAAGATTTAACAGAATATTTAGAAGAGCATGGTGAGCGAGTTCGCTATTTACACTCTGATATCGATACTGTTGAACGTGTTGAAATTATTCGTGATTTGCGCCTTGGTGAGTTTGATGTATTAGTCGGTATCAACTTACTCCGAGAGGGGTTGGATATGCCAGAGGTCTCTTTGGTGGCCATTTTGGATGCAGATAAAGAAGGTTTCTTGCGTTCAGAGCGTTCATTAATTCAGACTATCGGTCGTGCGGCTCGTAACCTTGAAGGTAAAGCAATTTTATATGGCGATAGAATTACGGACTCAATGGCGAAAGCAATTGGTGAAACTGAACGTCGTCGTGAGAAACAGCAACAATTTAACCTTGAACATGGCATTGTACCTAAAGGGTTAAACAAGAAAGTCGGGGATATTCTTAAGATTGGTCAACCTTCTCAAGGTCGTAACAAGAAAGGGCATAAAGCAAAAGATATTCATGAAAATTACCCATTATTATCGACTGCTGAATTGGAAAAAGAGATCCAGCGTTTAGAAGCTGAAATGTACCAACATGCCAAAGATCTTGAGTTTGAAAAAGCCGCAAGTACGCGAGATAAACTACAAGCGTTGCGTGCTCAATTTATTGCGAACTCTTAATAATAGAATTTAAACCAGCACAATAAAGGGATATCTGTATATTTACTCCGGATTATCCCTTTTTCCCTTTTATCTTTCACTTTTTCCCTAGTTTTATATTCCCTTAATGGCGTTCAACTGTTTAAATATCACCACAAACAAGCGTCAATTATTTACAAAGATAAAAAAGATATTAAGGACAGTGAATGAGTGGTTATGTTTATGCAGGGTTTCCCGGCTCTGCAGGGGTCATTATTGGTGTTATTCTTCTTATTTTGCTTTTTAAATGGTTACGCAAATTTGCTGTACAAGATAGTGAATTATCAAAACCATCAACAGCAGGGCAGGAGCCCATTTTATCTGAAGTAGAAAATACAACAGATCAATTATTACCTCATGAATGGGGATTATATGTAGCAGCACCTTACGCTGTGATGAATGAATGGGCATATAACGAGTATGACCAAGGCAAAGATGATGGTGGATTATCTGCAGGCTGGGGAATTAACGATCGTTGGGATTTAGTCTATCAACTGTTTTGGTTACTCACCCAAGGCCATACCAATGATTTTTACCAACTGCGCGATCAGATTTTAGAAGGTAAAGAGGAAGATATTCAATCGTTAAAAAATGATATTTTGCTTTCAGAGTTAACGGAACATGATAAAAACGAGCGTTTATGGCAAATCGATATGATGAGCACTAATCGTATGAATATTCAAAATGTGAAATATCTTATTTGGGATCTCTGCCGTTTTAACAAGCTCTGTTTAGAAGGGTGTCAGCAAGGTTATATTACCCAGCAAGAAGCACAAACATGGTCACTAATGAGTGCCTCAATGTTACGTCGAATTTACGATGGCTGGGAAGATATGTGGAAAAACTTTATTGCGGCGCGTTGGTTTTGGGCGAGTGGTGATCAAGATTGGGTTTCTTCTCATCAAGCTTTTACGGATGTTATACAAAATATTCTTAATGCAGAAGATACGTTGGCAACAGAAGAAAATTGGATAATGGATTTACCGCCATTGGATTTAACATCTTTCTCTCGAACTGTGGCTGGCCTCGGTTTAATGAAAAATGATATGCCAATGACACTTTCTGAAATTGAAGAAACCATCAGCCAACGTATTACGTTAAAACACCTTAATAGTTAATAATACGCTGAAAACCAATAGTAATATTACGTTTTTATCAACAAACAAACCGCATTTTCTGTTTATTACAGATGCGGTTTGTTTTATGAAATTAGGCTGTTAAGTTAGGTGGTTGAATTTTATTTAACGGCTTGAGCTGATGTGTTACGTTGCCCTAATTGCTGCAGTGTTAACTCAATAGCTTTACCTAATAAATGGCGATCGTGACGATAAGGAATATCTTTGGCTTCCAATTGAGCTTGTACAATTAATCGACCTTTCATCGATTCATATTGTGTTTCAGGGCTAATAATCACCGCATCTATTGTTTGTAAACCAATATAATTCTCCATCATGGCAATTTTATCAGACATCGTCATACTGGCAGCCGCAGGGCTTAATTCTTTGCCTAAATTACCAATGTAAATTGTTGTTGCACTGCTGCGGCGTAATGCTTGTGCAAGCTCTGGCAATAATAACAAAGGCATTAAACTGGTAAAAAAACTACCAGGGCCAATTAAGATAAGATCCGCTTGCTCAATGGCCTCAATGGCTTCTCTTGTCGTTGGTACTTTAGGATAAAGATCAAGTTTTTGTGGGATCTTAGGCAAAATATCAACGTTAACTTCACCATAAATCTCATTACCTTGGTCGTCTATTGCCATTAGGTCAACGGCTTGTTCAGACATAGGAATAAGATGCGCATTGACTCTTAATAATCCACGAATAAGATTAATCGCTTCTAAAGGCCGAACACTTAAGTTATCTAACGCTTTTAGCATTAAATTTCCTAAATTGTGTCCAGCCAGTTCACCTGTACCAGAAAAACGGTATTCAAACATTGCAGAAGCAACAGAAGGCTCAGTAATTAACTGATTAATACAATTGCGCATATCACCCCACGCAATGCCGCCTTCTTCTTGACGAATACGGCCAGTAGAACCGCCATTGTCTGTTGTTGTGACAATACCAGTAAGGCGAGAGCCTAAGTAGGAGAGTGCTGAAAGCACACGTCCAAGGCCATGACCACCACCAAGGGCAACAACACGATCTAAATCACTTAGCGTGCGATTTCGCATATTTGTTCTACTCATCTTTAAAAATTTGCCGCTAATTTATCACAATTAAATTTTAAGCCTATGATCACGACGTGATTTCATCACATTCCTAGTTTAATTTCACTTTTGATAGGCTAATATTTAACCAATGAAAGTGTTTTTGTTTATGTTATTAGCGTGACTAAAGTGTTGTAAGTCGTTGTATTATAAATTATATAGCGAAAACATTATTCGCTTTTTACATAATTAACAGGTAGAATCCACAATAAATATATAGGTATTAGAAACCTGTGAAAAACAGGTAAAGATAAACTCCTAGCCTTAACGTCTAAGTCGTGTATTGACAAGATATGATGTTCTGGCCGTGACGAAACAAGTCACCAGGGTGCAAGGTAGAAATGCCAGCATCTCCCGATTTGGAAAGGTGTTATTATGCAACAACTCGTTGATGCGTTTTCCCGCAAGTTTTTCTATTTACGTCTTTCAATTACAGACGTGTGTAATTTCCGTTGTACTTATTGCCTACCTAATGGTTATAAGCCTAACGGTCATAAATCATTTCTTTCATTAGATGAAATCAGCAGACTGACACAATCTTTTGCCACATTAGGGACAGAAAAAATCCGCTTAACGGGTGGTGAACCGACAATGCGCCGCGATTTTACTGATATTATCGCGACAATCAAAGATAATGCCGCAATTAAAAAAATCGCAGTGACAACCAATGGTTATCGTTTATCACGAGATGTTGCACAATGGCGTGACGCGGGTTTGAGTGCGATTAATGTGAGCGTTGATAGTCTCGATCCTCGTCAATTCCACGCTATTACTGGACAAGATAAATTTAGCCAAGTGATGGAAGGTATTGATGCTGCATTTACCGCAGGGTTCGAAAAAGTCAAAGTTAACGTTGTGTTGATGCGCAATGTGAATGATAAAAATCTTCCTGATTTTCTTAATTGGATCAAATACAGGCCTATTCAGCTGCGCTTTATTGAATTAATGGAAACTGGTGACGGTAGTGATATTTTCAACCGCTTTCATTTGTCTGGTGAAGTTATTCGCCAGCGCTTACTCAATGAAGGTTGGTTACAAATTCCTCGCGCCCGTAGTGACGGGCCTGCTCAAGTATTTACCCATCCTGATTATCAAGGTGAAATTGGTCTGATCATGCCTTATGAGAAAGACTTTTGCCTAACCTGTAACCGTTTACGTGTTTCAGCTATTGGTAATCTCCATCTTTGCCTATTTGGTGAAAATGGTATTCCGTTACGTGACCTACTTGCTGACGATAGTCAACAAGAGGCATTACAACAGCGTATTCAGGGTGGCCTTCTTCATAAACGAGAAACCCATTTTCTTCATCAAGGTGATAGCGGTATTACACCGAACTTATCTGTTATTGGTGGGTAGTTTTTCGCTCTGTTATTTCGTTAATTTCAGGAGTTGTGCATGTCTCAACTAACTCATATTAATGCTGCCGGTGAAGCTCACATGGTAGATGTTAGCGCTAAAGCTGAAACAGTGCGAGAAGCGCGTGCTGAAGCCTTTGTTGAAATGTCAGCAGAAACATTAAGTATGATCACCGAAGGTAAACACCATAAAGGTGATGTATTTGCGACAGCAAGAATTGCAGGTATTCAAGCAGCAAAAAGAACATGGGAATTAATCCCGTTATGTCATCCGCTGTTATTAACTAAAGTTGAAGTGCGTTTAGAAGCACTCACTGAATCTAATCGTGTACGCATTGAATCTGTTTGTCGTTTAACCGGTAAAACAGGGGTTGAGATGGAAGCATTAACTGCGGCATCGGTAGCTGCGTTAACGATTTATGATATGTGTAAAGCGGTTCAAAAAGATATGGTGATAGGGCCTGTACGTTTATTAGAAAAAACAGGTGGCAAATCTGGTCACTTTAAGGTGGAAGCATGATTAAAGTTCTCTTTTTTGCTCAAGTCCGTGAGTTAGTCGGTGTTGATTCTCTTGAATTAGATTGTGAATACCACACAGTAGACGATTTGCGTAAGGCATTAATTACCAAAGGTGAACGTTGGTTACTGGCGTTAGAAGATGGCAAGTTACTCTCGGCAGTAAACCAATCCTTTGTTCAAGGTTCTCACATTATTAATGATGGTGATGAAATCGCCTTTTTCCCACCTGTTACAGGAGGATAAAATGAGCGCATCAACTCGTATTTCAGTACAAACCGAAAATTTTAGTGTTGGTGATGAATACCAATGGCTTTCTGAGTGTGACAGTGATGGCGCAGTTGTGACCTTTACAGGGAAAGTGCGTAATCACAATTTAGGGGATGAAGTAAGTACGCTCACACTTGAACATTATCCAGGTATGACTGAAAAGGCGCTTAATGACATTGTTAATGAAGCACGAGGTCGTTGGCCTTTACAACGAGTCAGTGTTATTCACCGAGTGGGCACATTGAATATTGGTGAAGAAATAGTGTTTGTGGGTGTCACTAGTTCCCATCGTAATAGCGCGTTTGAATCTGCTGAATTTATTATGGATTTCTTAAAAACACGCGCGCCATTTTGGAAAAAAGAAGGGCTCTCTGAAAATAAAAATAGATGGGTCGATGCGCGCCAAAGTGATTATGATTCAGCGGAGCGTTGGGAATAAATCATTACGCTCAATTAATCGCTACATTACTTTACCTAAATTTATTTTGTGATGACATTTCATACGGTTTATTTCATGGAAATGTAAAATCAGTGTGATAAAATTAAATTCTAATGAGTCCATAATGGGCTCTTTACTGAAATAAACGTTATCGTTAAACCTAACGTTATCACTATGATTAAAGGGTAATCATCATGGATCGATTTTCACGTTCAAATGATTCAATCGTACAGCGCACAGGTTCTGGCCTACAAACCTTTATGGCTCAGGTTTATGGTTGGATGACTGTAGGTCTGCTATTAACTGCGTTTGTTGCATTCTACGTTGCATCAAGCGAAGCATTATTATCAATGATTTTCTCAAGCAAGATCGTCTTCTTTGGTCTGATCATTGCTCAATTAGGGTTAGTTTTCGTGTTATCAGGTATGGTCCATAAAATGAGTGGTGCAATGGCAACCTCATTATTTATGCTCTATTCCGTGCTAACGGGTGTGACTATCTCAAGTGTATTACTGCTTTATACTGCATCTTCAATTGCGAGCACATTCTTTATTTGTGCGGCAATGTTTGGTGCATTAAGCATTTACGGTTACACCACTAAGCGTAGCTTAACGGGTATGGGTAGCTTCCTGTTTATGGGGCTTATCGGTATCATTATTGCATCTATCGTTAATATCTTTATGCAAAGCTCAATGATGAGCATGGTTATCTCTTACGCAGGTGTGTTAATTTTCGCAGGTTTAACGGCTTACGACACACAAAAATTAAAAGACATGGGTAATGAGATTAACCAAGAAGATAAAGAAAATATGCGCCGTTACTCAATTATGGGTGCATTAACGCTTTATTTAGATTTCATCAATCTGTTCTTAATGTTACTGCGTATTTTAGGCGATCGTCGTTAATTTTAACGGTATCTGCGGATAAACGTAGTTTAAAAACAGCATAAAAAATAAATCCCATAACTTTATAAGTTGTGGGATTTTTTTTGTGTTTTTGTTAAGAGAATTTTTCTGTTGCACATAATTTAAATAGAATAAAGTTTAATTATCTCGCAACCAAGGTGTAATAGTTAAACCGATTAAAGCGCCTTCAGGACTCAATAAGCGAGTAACTGTTTGTCCCCAAGGTTCAACACGATTATCAACTAACAATTGATAGCCTTTTTGTTTTAAAGTTTGAGTTGCACTATCAATATCCTCCACCTCAAATTCAACCCAGTATTGTGGCACTGGCAGAGAGTCAGCCCATTTATTTTTGCCAAAGCAAGACATAGCTGCCTGCTCTAAAGGCCACAGTGCAAAATGTTGAACGCCTTTTAATTCACTTTCTGATATCGATAAATAATCACTGTTACCTTCCATTGGTTTTAACGGCAGATTAAGCACATCTTTATAAAATGTTTGGCTTTGTGCATTATCGCAAGTAATTGGGCCAAAACCCGCAACAAAGAGAATGTTAATACCAGAAATAAAAGGAGTCATAAAAGTTCCTCTAAAGTAATTACCATTGTTTTAAACAATCTTCCTTTGAAAAAGATAATACGCAAAGGAGCCTGTGCCTGCTGTAATCACTAATAAAGGCCATAAACTGTGCCATATTACTGTGATATCTGCATTTTTAAGGTAAATCTGTTTTGTAATATCGGTGAAATGACGAATTGGGTTTATCCATGTGGCATGTTGTAGCCAAACTGGCATGTTTTCTACGGGAGAAATATAACCTGATAATAAAACGGCTGGCATCATAAACACAAAAACGCCAATAAAAGCCTGTTGTTGTGTCGAACTTAATGCTGATATTAATAATCCAAAACCCACCAGCGATAAACCATAAATTAGCATGGTAAAGTAAAACAATAATAATGAACCTGAAAAGGGTATTTGATAACAAAATATGCCTATAATCAATACAATAGAGCCTTGAATGGCGGCAACAACCATTGCCGGAACCGCTTTACCCACAAAAATTTGCCATGTTGATAGAGGGGAAACTAGTAGTTGATCCAAGGTACCTTGCTCTCGCTCTCTAGCAACAGAAAGTGAAGTGACTATCATCACGCCAATGGTGATAATCAATGCTACTAATGAGGGCACAATAAACCATTTATAATTTAAATTTGGGTTATACCAATTACGAACAACAAGTTCTGTTTTATTCAGTAAAGACGGTGTATGCCCTGCTAATTCAGTTTGATAATTTTGTACGATTTGTTGTACATAACTAGCTGCAATTTGCGCACTGTTAGAATTTCGTCCATCTAAGATTAATTGCAATTTAACAGGGATTTGGCTTTCTAAATTAGCACTAAAGTTTTGTGGAAACCGAACCAATAAAAGAGCTTTACGATTATCAATGGTCTCTTTTATTTCATGTTCATTTTTCAGTAATAATGTTTGAGAAAATGCACTCGCTTTGGCAATACGTTGGGTTAACTCAATAGATTGTTTACCATTATCCTCATCAAAAATTGCGATAGAGGCATTGGTAACATCTAATGTTGCGGCAAAAGGAAATAAGATCATTTGAAAGATAACAGGCATTATCAAAATAATACGAGTCTGAGGCTCTTGTAATAATGACTGTAGCTCTTTCATTATTAGGGTGAGAAGACGATAAAACATAAATACTCTCCCTTTAATCTAATCGACGTCGTGTTGTTAATGCAGTTAAGCCAATAAAAAATAGGGCAGAAACGATCAGCAACCACATATCTAATATTAATATCAATGGAATATCGCCTGCTAAAAATAGCGTTTGCAAGCTACTGACAAAATAACGTGCAGGAATGAAATAAGTCACCACCTGAATAAAAAATGGCATGCTATCAATTTCAAACACAAAACCCGACAACATAATCGCAGGTAAAAAAGCAGCATTTAGGGCGATCATGGCGGCATTAAATTGATTGCGAGTCAGTGTTGAAATGAGTAATCCCATACCTAAGGCAGTGGCTAAAAAGAGCGAGGTGATCCCCCCTAAAATCCAAAGTGATCCTCGATAAGGTACCCCTAACACAAAGACGGTTACCACCATGCACAGTACCATGACAAAACTGCCTAAAACTTGGTAAGGAATAAGTTTTGAAAGTAAGAGCTCGGTACGTGTGATTTGGGTTGAAAGTAAGGCTTCCATTGTGCCACGTTCCCATTCACGAGCTATTACTAACGAAGTGAGAATTGCGCCGACAACGGTAATAATAATAGTAACGGCACCCGGAATAATATAGTGCTGACTAATTGCCGCAGGGTTAAACCAATAGCGCGGTTCTACTTCAATTAGTGGTGTAGTATCAATCCCCTTGCTGATAGCTTGTTGTTGTAGCCAGATTTGCCAAACCCCTTTGGTATAGGCTTGTACAAAGTTTGCAGTGTTAGGCTCACTACCATCGGTGATCACCTGAATGGGTGCTTGGGTATCTTGTCGGGTCAGTAATTCAGCAAAGTTCACAGGAATAACCACAATGCCCCGAATTTGTCCTGCTTGCATCTTATCGATCAATAATTGTCGATTATCGCTAATAGTTGCGTTGATATACTGTGAATTGGTAAAAGTGTAAACGAGCTCTTGTGCAGGTTGGCTTTGTTGATTAGTCAAAATGCCAATATTTAACTTACTCGAATCCAAGTTAATACCGTAGCCAAAAATAAACAACAAAGTGAGGGGGATCACAAAAGCGATGAGGGCGCTACTGGGATCACGGGTGATCTGTTTTGTTTCTTTTAAACATAACGCGAACAAACGTCGCCAAGAAAAACGGGCATGAGAGGATTGAGCTGAATTACGCATGTTTTTCGCTCCCTTTATCATTTTCACGTTCAAGTTTTTTATCGTAATCCAACACTAAACCTATAAACGCATCTTCCATTGAAGGTGTTGGATTATCGTCGCTGGCAACCATTTTTTTGAGAGAATCTGGTTCTCCTGCAGCAATAATTTTTCCGCGATAAACTAAACCAATACGATCACAATATTCTGCTTCGTCCATAAAGTGAGTGGTCACCATTACGGTTACTCCTTTATCAACCATGCCATTAATATGTAGCCAAAATTCTCGACGTGTTAAGGGATCTACACCTGATGTGGGTTCATCTAAAAAGAGAATATCGGGTTCATGCATCAATGAGCATGCAAGAGCAAGGCGCTGCTT
Organism: Proteus vulgaris; assembly: GCF_023100685.1. Lineage (NCBI taxonomy): Bacteria > Pseudomonadati > Pseudomonadota > Gammaproteobacteria > Enterobacterales > Morganellaceae > Proteus > Proteus vulgaris. The sequence goes on from NZ_CP090064.1 coordinate 1,245,981, forward strand.
ATAACCTAAAGGTAAGGTTTCAGTGATTTGATTTACCATTGGTTGTAAACCAAAGGCAGTTATCATATCGTTGATTTTATCTCGCTGTTGTTTGCCGTGTAAGCCATAAACACCAGAGAAGAATTTCAAGTTTTGTCCCACTTTAAGGTTGCCATAAAGTGAGAATTTTTGTGCCATATAACCTAAATGTTGGCGAGCTTTACCCGAGCTCTCTTTTAAGTCCATACCTAATACCAGCGCTTTACCGCTGGTGGGAACTAATAAACCACACATCATTTTAAAGGTTGTCGATTTTCCTGCACCATTAGGCCCCAATAACCCAAAAATTTCACCTCGTTTAACTTGAAAATCAACGTGATCGGTTGCCGCAAATTGACCAAACATTTTGGTTAGTTGCTGTGCTTCAATAACGGTTTCATTGGGGGTGGGAGGAATTTGAGGCATAATTTCAGCTAATTCAGATTTATGAGAAGGACCACCTCCTAATAAATCAATAAAAGCATCTTCAAAGCGCGGTGTTGCTGGAATAAGTTTAGCATCAGGTTTACCCAAGGCATTGAGTAATTCGGATTGATTACTTTGTTTTTTCAATATCAAACGAACCGATTGTCCTTGAATAACACCATCTGTCACTTGGGGTTGAATAATAGCTTGTTGTAATACTTTTCTTCGCTGATGGCCTTCAACATCAAGTAGAAAAGAACGGCCTGCCATTTTCGCTGTTAAGTCTTGTGGAATACCACTATAAAGTAACTCTCCTTTATTAAGTAAGAGAATATTTTTACATTGTTCTGCTTCATCAAGATAAGAGGTACTCCACAGTATCAACATACCATCACTGGCTAAGGCATGTACCATTTGCCAAAGCTCACGGCGTGCAATGGGATCAACGCCGACGCCTGGCTCATCAAGTAGCAAGACTTTAGGGCTACCTAACAAAGTACAAGCTAGCCCCAGTTTCTGTTTCATACCTCCTGAAAGATTACCTGCAAGGCGAGAGGTAAAGCGTGTGAGATCGGTAAAAGAGAGCAATTGTTGATAAACTTTTTTGCGCTCTTCACCGATAACATTTTTTAAATCGGCATAAAGATTAAGGTTTTCTAACACCGTTAAATCTTCATAGAGACCAAATTTTTGAGGCATATAGCCAAGAATAGCTCGGACATCCACGCTTTGTTTTTGCGGATCCATTCCTAAAATACGAATATCACCTGCATCTGGTTTTAATAGCCCAGCAAGCATACGAATTAATGTGGTTTTACCCGCACCATCTGGGCCGACTAAACCTGTGACAGAGCCACCCGTTATGGTGGCTGTTAATGCAGAAACCGCCGGGCATTCTAGACCGGTAAAGCGTTTTTCAACGCCTTGTAGTTCGATAGTGTAATCAGTGTGTTCCATTTCGCCTCCCACTTAATGAGTGGGTGCAAATTTTAAAGTCACGGGCATTCCTTGGCGTAATGCATCGTCAGCATCCGTCACAACAACGCGGAGTCGATAAACTAAGTCAGTTCTTAATTCCGGTGTTTCGACACTCTTTGGCGTAAATTCTGCTGTCGGTGAAATAAAACCGATAGTGCCATGATAAGGCTTATCTTTGCGCCCATCAGTGTAGAGATAGACTTCTTTATTAGGGATTGCTTCACTTAAGTGGGTTTCACTAATATACGCTCTAACCCAAACAGGGTTAGTCAAAGACACTGTAAATACGGGATTACCAGCAGATAAAATAGTGCCTGGTTCAACGGCCCTTGTTAATACTGTACCTTGTGAAGGTGAGACTAACTGTGTGTCTTGAAGGTTTAACTCTGCTTGAGCAACGGCGGCTTTTGCCTGCATAACTTGCCCTTTAGCAGCATCAATATCTTCTTTTCGATAACCATTTTGATATTGATTTAATTTATCTTGGGCTGCTTTTAAGGCCGCGGCTGCTTGATTGCGATTATTTCTCGCGCTATCTAAATCATTGGCTGAAATTACCTTTCGGTTAGCCAAATCTTGCTGGCGTTTATAAAAGTTGTCGGCATATTGCCAAGCTGCTTGTTTTAATGACACGTCAGATTGGGCTTGTGCAATTTCTTCACTGCGATAACCGGCTTCCATTAACGCTAATGCAGCAATAGCACTATCACGCTCACCATAAGCTTTATTTAGTGCATTACGATAGGGGGCATCATCAAGCTTTCCTAACAATTGCCCTTGTTTGACTGGGGCACCTTCATCAACGAGTAATGAATCTAATTTCCCTGCAACACGAAAACTCAGGTTAACAGTACGTATATCGACATTACCATAGAGTACTAATTCAGACTCTTTGTTTTCTTCGTAATAATAGATACCTGCAATAACACCGATAATAATCATTAAGATGATAAAGAAACTGATTTTTTTAGTTTTCATAATAACTCTATTTATGCATGATGTGGGTGAGTATAAATCTCTCTTAATCCATTGAGTAATAACGTAATATGTGTTTTTAAAGTATTAGAGATAATTTGATATTCATTCTTACCAATTCTATCCCATCCTGTTTGTCTTAGAATGGTTTCTCTCACTAAACGAAATGATAGCACTTCTCCTAAAATAGCGTGAGTGTGTAGCATTGTCGTCGGAAGTGTGGGATCTAAACCAATATAGATAGCTAATAATTTATTCACACGAGTTAAAAGTGGTGATAATGCTTGCTGGTGGATAAGGGAATACGCTTCGGTAGGAACAAGCTGTTCTCTTGCCATGATACGACTAATATGAATATTGGCTTTATCAAGTACCAGTTGAGCATATTGTAAAAAGCTATCTGTGATCAGCGTTTGTAGCAATGGTAAATGCTCTGTGGGATTGGGTTGTTCAAGAAATTCGTCAATAATGGCAACGGTTGGTTCAAAATCAAGACGGATAAGATCAGCAATATGTTGTGCAACGGCGAGATACAACCCTTCTTTAGAACCAAAATAATAAGCGATAGCGGCAATATTTTGTTGAGCAGCTTGTGCAATTTGGCGTGTGGTGGCGACATCAGGGCCATTTTTACCAAAGATCTCACATGCCGCTTCCAATAATTGTCGTTTTGCTAGTTCACCACGAGTCGTCTTCTGATGGGTTTCTGACATAATAGAAGATACCTTACTTAAGTAAAATGTAACAAAACCAATGATATTAAAAACAGCGATAACAAGGAGTATTATATTAGATGATATTGAACAATAGGGAAATTTTGTAATAAATAATCAAATAAAGGTGTTTTGTAATATGTTTTGTAATAAAAAAAAACGCTATCTATTATTGAAAATTATTTTTGTATTCTGAATATAGCAAAAACTGTTAAAATAGGGGTTATTAGGTTAACCTAGCAAGGTTCATTCTCTTTCATCACTGTCTTACCGACTAAATGGTAGTACCTATAGAGTAATAATACCTATAGATTGACAGCATGAAAGCCCGTCATTTTTAATTTCAATCACCGTGTTATACGTTCTGGTTGTAGGAGACTACTGTTTTGACCGATTTTACATCGCTTGGTTTAAGTGAGGCGCTTCTCCGCGCTATTGATGAACAAGGGTATAAAACCCCAACCCCTATTCAACAACAGGCGATTGAGCCGATTTTGGCGGGTAAAGACGTATTAGCCAGTGCGCAAACAGGGACCGGAAAAACGGCGGCGTTTACATTGCCGATCTTGGAAAAGTTAGCTCAATCTGCAGAAAAAACTAAAGGCCGTCAACCAGTTAAAGCGCTAATTTTAACGCCAACCCGTGAACTCGCTGCGCAGATTGCTGAGAATGTGAAAGCTTATAGCCGTTACTTGCCAATCCGTTCACTTGTGGTTTTTGGTGGTGTGAGTATTAACCCACAAATGATGAAATTGCGCGGTGGTGTTGATGTATTGATAGCAACGCCTGGACGTTTACTCGACCTTGAACATCAAAATGCGGTTGATCTTTCTCATGTTGAAGTCTTAGTGCTTGATGAAGCTGATCGTATGTTAGATATGGGCTTTATTCATGATATTCGCCGTGTGATCAATAAATTACCTAAAAAACGTCAAAATTTATTGTTCTCTGCAACATTCTCTAAAGAGATCACAGGACTTGCCAACTCGCTGTTAAATAATCCTGTGAGTATTTCTGTTGCACCAAAAAATTCAGCAGCTGAATCTGTTGATCAATATGTCCATTTAGTGGATAAAAAACGTAAAACAGAGTTGTTGTCACATTTAATTGGCTTAGAAAACTGGTCACAAGTGCTTATTTTTACACGTACAAAGCACGGTGCGAATAAACTTGCTGAACATTTAAATGCCGATGGTATTAAATCAGCCGCTATTCATGGCAATAAAAGTCAAGGTGCGAGAACTCGTGCTTTAGCTGACTTTAAAGATGGTAAATTAAAAGCATTAGTTGCAACAGATATTGCAGCTCGTGGTCTTGATATCGACCAACTGCCTTATGTCGTCAATTTTGAATTACCGCAAGTGGCAGAAGATTATGTTCACCGTATTGGTAGAACTGGTCGCGCTGCTGCAACGGGTAAGGCTATTTCACTGGTTTGTGTTGATGAGCATGGATTATTAGCTGATATCGAGCGTCTATTAAAACGTGAAATTCCACGTTTAGCGTTAGATGGTTACGATCCTGACCCTTCAATTAAAGCCGCGCCTTTGCATAAAAAACCAAAGAATAATGCCCCGCGTAGAAGTGGTGGTCGTGCAGATATTCGTGGTAAAGACAATCGCAACAATAGTCGTAAAGACAGCGATAGTGAAGGTAAAGAGTCTGGACGCAATAAAAGTAAAGAAAACTACCGTAATAAAGATGGCTCACGTACTGGTAAATTAGGGCCTCGTCGTTCACGTAAAAGTGATGAAGGTAGTGATAATCAAAACCCTTGGTCAAAAGCTAGAAAAGAGTTTTGAGGTTAAAAAGTGCGAGTTCTATTAGCGCCAATGGAGGGGGTTTTAGACCCCCTAGTGAGAGAGTTACTCACCTCGATTAACGATTACGATCTCTGTATTACAGAGTTTGTACGAGTTGTAGATTCATTACTGCCAACGAAAGCTTTTTATCGCTTATGTCCTGAATTGCAGACAGAAAGTCGTACTAAAAGTGGAACACTGGTGCGAGTGCAATTATTAGGACAACACCCACAATGGTTGGCTGAAAATGCTTTTAGAGCTGTTTCTTTAGGCTCTTGGGGTGTTGATTTAAACTGTGGTTGCCCTTCAAAAACGGTTAATGGTAGTGGTGGTGGTGCTTCACTTTTAAAACAGCCAGAAACTATTTATCAAGCGACAAAAGCAATGCGTAATGCAGTACCTTTAGAATTGCCCGTATCAGTAAAAGTCAGACTTGGTTGGGATTCTTCTGCATATAGTTATGAAATTGCTGATGCCGTAGCACAAGGTGGTGCAACAGAAATCACAGTACATGGCAGAACAAAAGAAGATGGCTATAATGCTGAAAAAATCAATTGGCAGGCCATTGGTGATATTCGCCAAAGGCTCTCAATACCTGTGATTGCCAATGGTGAAATTTGGAACCGTGAAGATGCATTGGCCTGTTTAGCCACAACAGGTTGTGATGCGATAATGATTGGCCGTGGTGCAATGAATACACCTAACTTAAGCCGTGTTGTTAAAGGCATAGAGACAAGGATGCCTTGGTCTGAGGTGATTGAATTATTAAAGCGCTATGTTCGCTTAGAAAAGCGTGGTGATACGACAATTTATCATGCATCACGCATTAAACAGTGGTTTAGTTATTTACGCAAAGAGTATCCAGAAGCTGATGAGTTATTTAGACAAATTAGAACATTAAAAACGTCGCCAGAAATTGCAGTGGCAATAGAGGCTCTGTAGTTTAAAAATAATCTTATCCAATAAAAAATAGTGCTAATTAATCAGCGCTATTTTTTTATTCATTAAGAAACAATCCATCTATTTATCCTAAATATTGTGTAATTTATTTCTAATAATTGGAAAAAATCACTTTTTCGACTTACACTCAATAAGTGACATTTTTTAGGTATGTTGTTTATATCATGACTATTTTAGGGGGAAATATGGGAATTCTTGCTTGGATTATCTTTGGTTTAATCGCAGGTATTTTGGCGAAATTCTTAATGCCAGGCTCTTATGATATTGGTCTGATATGGACTTGTATTCTTGGTATTGTAGGTGCGGTTGTCGGTGGTGCAATTAGTAGCTTCTTTGGCAAAGGTAAAGTGGATGGATTTAATTTCGGTAGCTTTGTTGTCGCTGTGATTGGTGCCATTGTAGTGCTCTATCTTGCAAAAATATTTGCAAGTTAATGCCTTCACACCAAATAGATATTGATAATAAACCCGCGTAATGCGGGTTTACTTTTTAAAGCGAGGATTGATTAAATCAGCATTCACAGGGAAGGGCACTTTCAGCACCCCATTGCGCCCAAGAGCCGTCATAAAGTGCGATGGATTGGCAACCTAATACGGTTAATGCTAAAAATAAAATTGCTGCAGTCATACCTGAGCCACAGGTAACAATAATGGGTTGTGATAAATCAACACCGGCCTGTTCAAATATTTGCTTTAATTCAGTTTTATCTTTTAATTGCCCATCTATAACTAATTCATTCCAAGGCACATTTTTACTGCCGGGGATATGTCCACTGCGCAAACCTGGGCGGGGTTCTGGTGCTCTACCATAAAAGCGATCTGCAGAACGTGCATCAACCATCTGTTTTTGCTTTGTCGCTAGATTATCAAGAAGTTGTTGTTTATTGGCATAACGCTGGGCGTGACGTTCAACTACAAATGGAGATTGTGCTGGTGTCTTGATAGCATCACCTTGTTCTATAGCAAATCCAGCATCAACCCATGCTTGCAGACCGCCAGCAAGAATGCGCACATTATGACAACCTAGAGTTGTTAATGTCCACCAACCTCTAGGTGCGGAAAATAAGTTGCCTTGATCGTAAAGAATAACAGTTGTGGTATTAGAGATACCTAATTGCGTTAGCGTTTCTGAAAAGAGCGCATCAGATGGCAACATATGTGGCAATGTTGTCGTTTTATCTGCGATTTCATCGAGATTAAAAAAATAAGCATGTGGAATATGACGTTCAAGGTAAAGTGCTTGATAGTCAATCTGTTGAGTTGGCATAGGTGCGCTGACATCAAGGATCACAACATCAGTATTATGTTGATGTTCAAATAGCCATTTGGGTGTAACAAAGTAATCGTATTCCACGGTGCGACCTCATTTATTTAGCAGAAGGTGAGCTGTCTGGGATAGCTGGAAATTGCTGTGCAGGTGATGTTTCAGGTTGAGTTTGTTCTGTTTCTATGGGGGTTGTGGAGCGTGTATAGATATTTAAGCCCGCAAGGAAAACACCACCGATAGAACCGAAGGCAAGTAGTGCGATTATAACAATAATTATTTTTTTCATAATGTTCATTTGCAGATGAATGTTGCGCAAAAGTATATCTAGATATGAAGTTGAAACAAGTGCTAAGTCAGTTTAATCGACAAATGATAGTGGTTAAAAAAGAGATGAATAGATAAATAAACAGGCTATTTATTTTTTATAAATAGCCTGAGTAAAGTTGGTGTTGGCGTTAATTATTTCAATCAAAGGTTACAGTCAATGATAAGAAAAAACCCCTTAAACTCAGGAGTAAATGAGTTTAAGGGCAAGGGGTAACACAACTTAATTAGGAATATAAAAACCAGAATGTCATTGCTAAGTTCACAATAGCTGCGACAGCCATAGGAATGGCAGTACGTTTAACTATTTGGAATGGTGAGACATTTGCAATACCTGCAATGGCAACAATGGCGGCGGTAATTGGTGAAACAGTACGACCAAAGCTAGTCATTATTTGCATTGGTAAAATTAAGGTAATGACATCTACTTTTAAGAAAGCGGCAATTTTTGGTGTTAAAGCTGCAAATGAAAAGAATGCTGCATTACCAGATCCCATTAAAAAGGCCGCTAATGCAAGAATGGCACTCATTACAATGATCATTGCGGCAATGCCGAAACCTGCATCTTGAGCAGAACTAATTAGCGTATCGACGGCACCACTTTTAAGTAAACCATTAGCAAAGAACTCACCAGACACAATTAACGAGACCACTAAGACAAATTGCTTACCCATCCCTTCAAAGAACAGCATAAAGCTATTCATCACTGCTTTTGCATCACGTAAGCGAACATATTCGAAAAGAAGTGCAATTACGGTACTAATAATCATTGCCGTGGTAACTTCTAATTTAATATAAGGGTGTAGCAAAGGACTGAAACCGATAATCAGAATTAAAGGGATCACTGGTAATAGAGCATAAGACAGTGGAATTTTATTACCTTCTTCTTTTACAACATCAATGGTTGTTGGGTCAAAAACAAATCCTTCACGTTTATCCCACCAGCGTTGAATAAAAAAGTGAGTGATAGCAACCGCAATAATAATAGGAATAGTAACGGGTAACTGGTGCTGAACAAAATAGACGGCAGGTTCAATATCCGCTGTTTTTGCAGCCATAATCACATTACCAGAGCCAGGACCATGGTCGATAAACTGGCAACACCCAATAACGGCTAAAGCGGAAAGTGGACTAATACCAGAACGAATTAATATCGGATACATAGTGACCATTAACAGCATACCTAAACCAGCATGGCTAGGAATAAAAATAACCAAGATTTGGGTGACTAGAAATGAAATCACTAATAATAAGTAAGGTGATTTTATGGCTTTTAATGGTTTTTCAAAAATCGCAAATAAAGCACGGCTTGCGCCTACGTGTTCCATATAACGAGAGAAACCCGCAATAGCCATTAACGTTAAACCAAGGCCAGCAAGACGAGAACTCATAATATCCGTGAAAATTTGAAAGACATCAAAATACTTAAATTGAGTTGTCTTATTTTCAGGTAATAACGGATTAAGGTCGAGAGAAGCAGTTAGGAGCAATAACAACAAGCCCCCGAGTAATAATACTGGTTGAGGTTTATAACCTCGCGCCAGTAAATAAACCACCAACGCAGTTACCAGCGCGGCAATGATTAAACCTGTCATAGAGAATTCCCCGGTAATGATGCAATATTTTTTGTTATTGGTTTAATGCTGAAAAAGCTTGTGTAATATCTGCAATAAGATCATCCGTTGCTTCAAGGCCAACATGTAAACGGACAAAAGGACCATGACCTTCACGCCAATTAGATGCTGTTCTTGCGCCAACGACATTGGCGGGTAATGCAAGGCTTTCAAATCCGCCCCAAGATGCACCAATACCAAATAGTTCAAGTGCATCAATAAATTGCTCTGATTGTTTTGCGGTAAACTCTTGTTTAAATTCAATGGTTAATAGACCATTGCTGCCTTTGCAGTCACGTTTCCATAAATCATGACGAGGGTGATTAGGTAATTCAGGGAACCATACTTTTTCAACTTCAGGACGAGTTTCTAGCCACTGTGCGATAGTCAAAGCTGATTTACCATGAGCAGCAATACGTTGACCTAATGTTCTCATTCCGCGAAGTACGAGTGCTGCATCATCAGGGCTACTGGCTTGGCCTAATGCTTCAGGTAATGCACCAATTTTTTCCCATGCTTTTTCATTCGCAACCATAATGCCCATCATCACATCAGAGTGACCGCACAAATATTTAGTTGCTGCAATAACAGAGACATCAGCGCCTAATTCTAGCGGGTTATAAAGCCACGCAGAGCCCCATGTATTATCAACACCGACAGGAATATTCCTTTCATGAGCAATACGGCAGATCTCAGGTAAATCGAGCATTTCATAAAGAAGTGATCCTGGTGATTCTACAAAAATAAGCTGTGTATTTTGTTGAATTTTTTGCTCAAAATCTGAACCATCTGTTTTAAAGAAGCTATAAGCAATGTTATTGGGTTCAAGGAAAGCCGATGCGATTTTACGCACAGGTTCATAAACAGAATCTGCAAATAAAACATGTCCACCACTGCGCGCATATCCCATGATGGTTACAGCGATAGCTGCCAATCCAGTAGGGAATAACTGTGCACGATGGCCGCCTTCTAATTCAGTTACTAATGCTTCTAATGCAAAAGCGGTTTCGGTGCCACGAGCGCCATAACTCAATACACGTTCTGTTGCACGACGATCACGCACATCACGCCAGCTTTTTATTGAGTCAAAAACAATAGTGCTGGCTCTCATAACTGGTGGATTAATGGGGCCAGAAGTTTTAATTTCTTGACGTCCGCTGTGTATCAATTTTGTTTGTTTATTTTGTTTCATTATTAATATCTCCGAATATAGAAATAGAGTTCCCCGGTAATTAAATAAAATGATTAATTACTGTTCGCGCTTATTTTGTTTCTATTATTTATAACAAACTTATTTATTTTTAAAATAGCTATTTTCTAAAAATGATGATCTTCCTCTAACTTTTTAGCATTAATTATTCTAATTAAATCTTAAATGTTATTTAAGATTCAAAAGTTATAACTAATAAATAAAGAGTTATTTATAACGCATTGAATTAGTGTTATTTTTTAATTGATAAGAAATATTTGAAATTAGATTAAAATTATCAAAGTGTTTTTTTTGAGATTATATTGCATAAATAAAATAACAATCTAACAAGTCGTTTGATTAAAAAAACGATTTTTTTATTATTTTTTTAACAGGGGAAATAATTATGGGAACCAGCGTTTTTGATTCAGTTTTATTAAAGAATTTATGGTCAACAGAAGAGATGAGAACTATTTTTTCTGATAAAACAAGAATGCAAAATTGGCTTGATTATGAAGCGGCATTAGCTATTGAACAAGCTGAATTAGGTTTGATCCCGAAAGAGGCGGCAAAAGTTATTGCAGACACCGCGAAACTTGAAAAGCTCGATATGGATTATGTATTAGAACAAGTGCGTCTTACTCGCCATCCATTAGTGCCAACAATCCGTGGTTTAGAACATGCTTGTCCAGAACATTATGGGGAATATGTTCATTTTGGTCCAACTACACAAGATGTAATTGATACTGGCCTTGTATTACAACTAAAAGATGCTCATCATACTTTTTTACGTGATATCAAAGTATTAGGTCGTGCATTGCTTTCATTAAGTGAACAACATCGCAACACACCAATGGTTGGGCGTACATTAGCATTACAAGCTCTGCCAATTACATTTGGTCATAAAACTGCAATTTGGTTAACAGAATTAGCACGTCATTATCAACGTCTTAAAGAGATCGAGCCTCGCTTATTTGTGGGTAGTGTGGTCGGTGCTGTGGGGACAAAAGCCTCTTTAAGCGATAAAGCTGATGAATTAGAAGCCCGTGTATTACAACGCTTAGGTTTAGGTGTACCTGAAATTTCATGGCAACCTGCGCGTGATAGATTCAGTGAATATGGCATGTTAATCGGCTTAATTAGCGGTACGCTAGGTAAAATTGCCAATGAAATCCTACTATTAGCGCATAACGAAATTGATGAATTATCTGAGCCGTTTAGTAAAGGACAGGTAGGCTCTTCGACTATGCCACATAAACGTAATCCTGCCATTGTGGAAAATGCGGCTTGTGTAAGTAATACCCTAAAAGCCAATCTGTCTGTATTAACGGATATGATGAAACATCAGCATGAGCGTGATGGCGCAATTTGGAAAATGGAATGGAAAATCATGCCAGAAATGTGCCTGATGCTGTCTGTTATCTTCGATAATATGAAAACAGTATTAGGTGGATTAAATGTGCATGTAGAAAAAATGCGCGAAAATATGGATATTTTGGGTGGCTTTATGTTGGCAGAGCGTGTGATGTTTGCACTATCTGATAAAGCAGGTAAACAAACTGCACATGAAATTGTGTATGAAGCATCAATGTCAGGGCAAGAAGAAGGTATAACTTTTGTTGAAGCAATTAATCGTGATACCCGTATTCGTGATCACATTACTCAAGAAGAGCTTGATGCACTTTTAGATCCAACAACTTATGTAGGAAATGCACCAGCCCAAGTTGATCGTGTTGTTGCTCAAACTAAAGCCTCTGGCTGGCTAAATGACTAAGTGACTTAATTACATCTAACCTTCTTATTATCTAAAAGCCGGTGAAATGCTGGCTTTTTCTTATCTATTTCGAGGTGTTTATGACATTGAGTCAGCAATTAGCCCAATTTATTACCACAACAACATTTTCTGATTTACCTGCTCAAGTTGTAGAGCGCGCTAAAATTCATTTATTAGATACATTAGGCGTTGCACTTGCGGGTAGTGCGCAACAAAGTGCGATCCAAAGTCGTCAGGGCATTACTTTTTTACCTGATAGCCAAGGCACTATTCCAATTTGGGGCAGTTCACTCACAACAAGTACAACAGTTGCTGCATTGACAAATGGTATTGCATCACATGCATTAGATTTTGATGATACACATACTGATTCTATTGCACATGGCAGCGCGGTATTAACGCCGATTGCTTTTGCATTAGGTGAGTCTATCGGCGCATCATCACAAGATATTTTAACGGCGTGGGTGATTGGTTGGGAAGTTGCAGCAAGAGTAGGACTGGCTAGCCATAGTGGATTTCATCAGCGTGGTTTTCATGCCACCGCGATTGCTGGTATTTTTGGGGCAACAGCTTGTGCAGCCTCACTATTAAAATTAACACCTGAACAAACTGTGAATGCATTAGGATTAACAGGAAGCCAAGCAGGAGGTGTGGCGGAATACCTTGCTAACAGTTCCTCTTCTAAATGCTTTCATGCGGGATGGGCTGCGCAATCAGGTATTATTGCTGCATCATTGGCAAAAGGTGGAATGACGGGCCCTGAAACGATATTTGAAGGTCGCTATAGCCTTTATCAAACCCATGGTATTCGAGAGCAAGCACAACCCGAACAAGTAGCCTTAGGATTAGGTGAAAAATGGGAATTTTTAAATGTTTCTATTAAGCCTTATCCTGTGTGTCATTTTGCTCATGCCACTATTGATTGTGGCCGTAATTTGCTGAAAAAAGGGATCACGGCTGATGATATTGAAAGCGTGGAGTGCGTGGTTGATCCTGTCGCAGCCGCTTTAATTTGCGAGCCACTTGAAACAAAATGGGCGCCTAAAACAGCTTATGGGGCAAAATTTAGTTTGCCGTGGCTATTTGCAGTCGGATTTTTAGACAATGCGTTAACATTATCATCGTTATCTCTAGAAAATTTACAACGTGAAGATATTCAAAGGTTAGCGAAAAAAGTGAGTTATCGCTATCCCGAAAAAGGCGAAATTCCATTCCCTACGTATTTTCCAGGATTAATTTTCGTGGCATTAAAGAATGGTGAGATGATCACAGAGAGGTTAGATATTCAATATGGTAACCCACAAAATCCAATGACTGACAAAGATGTTATCAGCAAATTTTACGATAATGCCTCATTAGTAATAGAGGATAAACAATCGGCTCAACTCGTTGAAAAAGTATTGAATTTTGAAAAGAACACTCTTTCTGAGATAACACAATTATTGCGTATTGAAGAAGCGGCCCATTAAGTTAAACATAATGTCAATAAGATGATGATATGAAGGATTGGTTTGAGCTACCAATCCTTTTTTATTGCCTTGCACACATAAATTCAGATGTACAAACAATCTTCTCACCAATACGAACAACACCAGAAAAACTAACAATAGTACGGCGTTGACGACGAAATTCGATTTCAATAAGTAGTTGATCGCCTGCTTTTACTGCATCATAAAAACGTGCATTTTTTATACTGGCAAAATAACATTGCTGACCTTCTTCCATGGGAGAAAGATAGTAATGTGCAAGAACTCCAGCGGCTTGAGCCATGCTTTCAAGGAGCAGTAAGGGAGGGTAAAATTCGCCAAAAACAACTGTGTCATTGGTGGTGATATTTTTAATTGCGATTAATTTACCACTAGCAAGTTCAGCTGGTTCAGAAATAACACCATCAATTAATAAGAATGGATAACGATGAGGTAAGATTTCCATTATTTCACTGACGGAAATGGGCATACATTCTCTCCTCGTTATGGTGATAGAGTAAACACGATTTTGCAACAATGGTGGCTATTATTTCATTCTTATTCAATGTCGTACAGTGTTGGTCTGCATTTAAGGATGAGAAACTTTAATTAAACAGATAACAAAGACCAGAATAGAGAAAAATCTAGTCTTTGTTATTTCTAAATAAGAATAGCTTATTAATCAAGGTGAGCAATAATTTGGCGTAGATCGTTCATTGCAGCTTCATTTAGAGGCTCTTGCGGTAAAATAGGTGAGCCCACATCAAAACCTTGAATATTTAAAGAGGCTTTAATACATGATGCTAACGAATATTTAGTAAAGGCTTCGTTGATTTGCCACATCTCTTTTTGTTTTGCTAATGCTGTATCAAAATCACCTTTGGTGGCTAATTCATAAAGTTCGACACACTGTTTTGGTAATACGCAAGCAGGGCCTGCCATCCAACCTACACCACCAAGTTTTAATACTAACAATGGAATATGTGCAGAAGCACTGAAGATTTTAACGCGTTCACCAAATGTATTGATCATGGTGAGTAAGCGACCTGTATTGCTTGATGCATCTTTAATATATTCAATATTCGAGATATAGCTAAGTTCATTGAATAAAGAGATAGGAAGAACATCACCCAAAAGTCCAGGATTGGTATAAATAGTCATGGATTTTTCAGGAAATGCTTCAGCGATAGTTTGGAAATAACCTGCTTGTGCGGTTTCACTTAACGGGTACATTTTTTGTGAAATCAGCACCATGCCATCTACACCTAATTGGGCGTATTGTTCAGCTTGATGACAAGCATCTGCGGTTGAAAATCCAGCAACACCTGCAATAACAGGCACTCGCCCCGCAGTTTGATCAACCGTGATACGCACAATTTCATTACGTTGGGCTTGAGAGAGATAAGCGTATTCACCTGTGCTACCTAACGGGCTTAAACCATGAACGCCACACGAGATCAAATGTTCGATCAAACGACGTAATGAAGATTCAAGAATGGTGCCTTTAGTTTGATTAACAGGGGAAACAAGGTAAGGAAAAATACCATGGAATTGAGTCATAATCGGTGTCCTGGTTTATGGTTTTAATATTTTATTGCTTTGGTTATTAACACTGTTTAAGGGCTTTAAAATCTCTATTCTTGTTGAAGTGTAATATCAGCATGATTAATCACTTCATTTTGTTCATTTTTTAATGAATCAAACAGTATTTGTGCTGCTTTTCCTGGGCTATTGGCATTGAGATACAGGTTATAACTAATTGCTGGTAAAGGAGGTAAGCCTTCTTTTTCGCCTAAAATACGCAAGTCGTCACCTGAAAGCTCAATTGAACGCGCCATAATACCTAATCCCGCACGTACGGCGGCTCTTGCACCTGAAAGCGTTGTAGCAATATAAGCGATTCGCCAACGAATACCTTGTTGATCAAGGTGATTTATCATCATATCGCGGTATGTACTGGGTTCATCTAATACGACTAATGGCAAAGGTTCATCAAGATCAAATCGGAAGTGTTTTCCGCAATACCATAAGGAAGGGGAAACACGCAGTACAATTTTGGGATAACCCACATGTTCTTCGGTAGAAATGGCTAAATCAAGCTCGTTATTTTCTAACATCGACATTAAAAACGGACTACGTTTAACAATGATTTCCATAATAAGACGGGGATACGCCCCTGAAAAACGCGCAAGTAGTTCCGGTAAAATTGTGTTTGCCGTATCATCGGGGGAGCCAATTTTTAAGATCCCATCAATTTCTTCATGCATCAATGAAAGACAAGCTTCGTCATTTAGGCGCAAAATACGGCGAGCATAATTAAGTAGTTGTGTACCCGCTTCTGTCAGTGTTTTATTTCGACCTTGGCGAGCAAACAGATCTTTGCCTATCAACGATTCAAGGCGTTGCATTTGCTGGCTTACTGCAGATTGAGTGCGGCAAACCGATTCAGCGGCTGCGGCAAAGGTATTCCCATCGACAACAGCAACAAAGGTTCGGAGTAAATCAAGTTCTAAGTTAAAAATAGGGCGCTTTGTAGAGGTCATTATGGTGTCTCTTAACTGGTGTTGTTGTATTTAATCAAACAAAAAATACTATTTTTTATAAGGCTATTTTTAGAAGTTACGTAATCAATACTCATACTATGAAGAGTTGGATTAATAATCTATAACAAAGCTCAATAATTTCGAGGCGTTATCCATTCTTTGATGAAAGAAGAGAGCAAATGAAGGTAACTACTGATTTTTATACAGTGTTATGAGACAATAGCGCCCTTCTTAAAATCAGTCACAGAGTAGTTATGTCTCTTTCTCAATCAGTCAAAAATCAAATAAGTCAGTGGTATAAAGCCCTACCAGAGCATATTGAAGGGTTTATTCCGCGTGCGCCACAGCGTGAAATGATAGCTGAAGTGGCTAAGACTTTTTCTGATGAAATGGGACGACATCTAGTGATTGAAGCTCCAACTGGGATAGGTAAAACACTTTCTTATCTTATTCCAGGTATTGCTATTAGCCGCGATGAAAAAAAACCGCTGATTATCAGTACGGCCAATGTGGCACTGCAAGATCAGATTTTTAGCAAAGATCTCCCATTACTTAAAAAAATCATCCCAGATCTCACGTTCACGGGGGCTTTTGGCCGTGGGCGCTATTTATGTCCACGTAATTTAGACGCGATTTGTGCAACAGAAGGTGAACAAATCGACTTAATGTTTTTGCTTGAGGATAAAGTGGATCTGGCGACTAGTGCAGAAAGAGAAATTTGCCAAGAGCTAAAAAATGATTTTACCAGTTTCGGTTGGGATGGTTTGCGTGATCACCATAAACGGGCATTAACAGACAGCTTATGGCGCAAAATTAGCACCGATAAAATGAACTGTTTAGGACGTAATTGCCAATATTATCATCGCTGCCCTTTTTTTATTGCACGCCGTGAAATTGATGAAGTAGATGTGGTTATTACCAATCACGCTTTAGTGATGGCAGCAATGGAAAGTGAATCAGTATTACCTGATGCAAAAAATCTGCTATTAGTATTGGATGAAGGTCATCATATTCCTGATGTTGCGCGAGATGCGCTTGAAGTTGAAGGGGAAATAACCTTAGCTACCCTTAATAATCAGCTGGATAATATTACTCGTCATGTTAGTCAATATTTAGCGCAATTTATTCCTGTAAGACCACCTAAATTGGCTGACCCTATTCGTTTTGATGCTCATATTGCTAAGTTACGTGAGGCTTATCAAGAGGTTGATACATTTACGCGTGCGTTATTACCAGAACGTAGTGAACAAGATGAATATCTCTTTCCATTAGGCGAATTACCTGAACAACTTCTGTTAAGTTGCCAGACATTATTTAAGCTAACGGATGGTTTAAAAATGCTGGGTGAAGCCATGTTAAATGATTTAACAGAGCGTACAGCAAAAGAAGATGTTGTGCGTTTACATAGTGCCATTTTAACGACCAGTAGAATGGTCGGTTATTTAGAGAATATGGCAAAATTGTGGCGCTTAGCCACATTAGAGCAAACCTCAAAAGCGCCTGTATCGAAATGGCTCACTCGCCGTTACGATAAAAAGCAGTCTCATCTTTATTTTCATTGCGCAGGTATTCGAGTCAGCGAACAGCTGACACAATTGTTATGGAAAAATATCCCACATGTGGTTATCACATCTGCAACGTTACGCTCATTAAATAGCTATTCTCGCATTCAAGAGCTAACAGGATTAAGTGAGCATTTTGATGATCGCTTTATTACGTTATCTTCACCTTTTGAACATAAAGATCAAGGTAGATTAGTTATTCCTAAAATGCGCTATGAACCGACCATGAGCCATGAGCGCGAACATTTAAAAGAGATGGCGCGTTATTTTCGTCAAAGCATGGAAGAGAATAACCATCGAGGACAATTGGTTCTATTTAGTAGCCAACGGGCAATGGAAGGCTTTTTAGAAGAAGTGAAAGACTTACGTTTATGCTTATTGGTACAAGGGGATCAGCCTCGTTATAGATTGGTAGAAACACATTGTAAGCGCATTGATGCAGGTGATAATAGTGTATTGATAGGTTTGCAATCATTTGCCGAAGGACTTGACTTAAAAGGCGATTATTTAACGCAGGTGCATATTCATAAAATTGCTTTTCCACCCGTGACTGATCCGGTGATTGTGACAGAGGGGGAATGGCTTAAATCGCTGAAACGTTATCCTTTTGAAGTGCAGAGCTTGCCAAGTGCATCGTTTAATTTAATTCAGCAAGTTGGGCGTCTTATCCGTAGCCATCATTGCCACGGTGAAATTATCATTTATGACAGACGCTTGCTAACAAAAAATTATGGTTCGCGTTTATTAACAGCATTACCTGTTTTCCCTATTTATCAACCTGAGATGCCTAAAGAGAAATAATTTTTTATTACTTTATAGAACTCTCATTTTTATTAGTGATTTATGCATCCATAACTTGTTTTTATCTGGTTATTAACGCGTTATCAATAAATAGAGGCTATTTACTATAACTTTTTATTTTTAATAAAAGTGAGGTTGTATTTTTTTATTAAAAAACACATCTCACTTTATAGTTAAAATTACTTAATCATTTCCTTGTTTTTTTAGGTGTTAATGTATCTAATATTATTAACTTGTATTTTTTATGAATCTTATTAATATTTAAAAAATAAAAATACACTATGTTTAAAATATAATAATTAATTCACATAAATTAATATAATTATAACAAAATAAATATTCATATAATAAAATGCTTATTTTTATTTATTTAGAAAAAGTGTATACTTTATTTAGATATTATTCATGTGATATTTTTTAAATTATATATTTTTTTATTTCATTTTATGAAATGAACCTTTTTTATTTAGTTTAGATAAACGCTCAATAAATTTATAAAAAATAACAATGCATTTAATTTATTGATTTTTAATTGTTTTTTATTTTTATTTATTGGTTTTTTCATCTGTTTTTATAGATTTTTTTTTGTGCTTTTATTTTTATTTTGATATGTGTCAATAAAATTAATTATATTTAATTAATAAGGTTGAAAGCTGTTTTTTTTAAATCCCCTTTCAGTACAATATCTCTCATAAACACCCTATCACTTATTGAATTAAAAAAATCTCTCCTGATTTTCTTAAATGAAACGATGATTGCTGATAGGGTGTTTTTTACATAAATAATTCATTTTATATTAACTCGATACTTATTTTAAGTATTGGTTTTTATTAATTAAATAATACAAATATTTTTAACAAAAATAAAATTCAACTCTTTATATATTGTTACCTTTAATAGGTAATTTTATTCATATATTAAAGCAGGAGCATTGTAAAAAATGAAATCTCTTCTTCCTACAAAAGAAGAAAGTGACGAGAAATTATTATCTCGACGTTCTTTCTTTTCATTTGCTGGAAAGGTAAGTCTTGCCGCTGGGGTAACCGCTGTCACAGCGGGATGTGATGGCAATATTTCTGGTGGTACAGGTTGGGTTCCTGAGCAATATAATGCTAAAGGTACTTTCCCCGTCCAAGTAAGAGGCCGTATTCCTATTGATCCTAACAATGTCGCCATTTGCCGTGATGACAAAAAATGTATTTTATGTGGCCAATGCGTTGAAGTGTGTGAAAAAGTACAAACCGTAATGGGAAACTATGATTTACCGTTAATTGATAGTGTTCCTTGTATCGATTGTGGTCAATGTACTCTTTGGTGCCCAACGGGGGCAATAACAGAAGTTGACGACACAGATAAAGTTATTAGAGCGTTGTTAGATCCGACTTTGCATGTTGTTGTACAAACCGCGCCAGCTACAAGAGTTGCATTAGGTGAAGAGTTTGGAATGCAGCCTGGTGAGGACATTGAGTTACTTCAAGTAGCGGCACTTAGAAAGTTAGGTTTTGATAAAGTTTTTGATACTAACTTTTCTGCTGATTTAACCATTATGGAAGAAGCCACAGAATTACTGCAAAGAATTAAAAATAATGGTGTATTGCCTCAATTCACTTCTTGTTCTCCAGGTTGGGTGAAATTTTGTGAAATGTTTTATCCAGAATTAATTCCTAATCTCTCTTCTGCAAAGTCACCAATGACAATGCTTGGTTCGATGATAAAAACATATTACGCCAAAGAGCAAGATATCGATCCTAGTAAAATTGTTTCTGTTGCCATTATGCCGTGTACTGCTAAAAAATCAGAAGCGGCTCGTCCCGAAATGAATGGTGCAAGTGTGTTATGGGAAAAGCCCGATCTTCGTGATGTTGATATCGTTCTAACAACAAGAGAGCTCGCAAGATTAATCAAAAGTCACAATATCGATTTAACCTCACTTCAGCCCGCAAATTATGACCGTTTGATGTCTGAATATAGCGGTGCTGGCGCTATTTTTGGTGTCACTGGCGGTGTTATGGAAGCCGCAGTGAGAACCAGTTATTACTTTATTACAGGCGAAAGACCACCAGAACCTTTATTTAATTTACAACCTGTACGCGGATTAGAAGGTATTAAAGAAGCTACTTTAAATATACCAAGTGTCGGTGAAATTCGTGTCGCAGTCTGTTCTGGTATGGGAAATGCTCGTCCCGTTTTAGAAGCCATTCAAAAAGGGGAAAAAGCGTGGCATTTCGTCGAGTTTATGGGATGCCCAGGAGGATGTATTGCTGGTGGCGGTCAACCTCGTTCTGCATTACCACCTTCTGATGAAATTCGAGCATTACGCATGAAAGCGCTGTATAGCAAAGATGAACGCGCCACCATTCGCTTAAGTTATGAAAATAGTGAAATTCAAAGCATTTATAAACAATTTTTAGGCGAGCCTTGTGGTGAACGTGCTCATCAATTGCTTCATACGCATTATCAAGATCGCAGTATTCATTTTAACAAAAAGAAAGCTTAAAGATTGAGGAAACACATTATGTCTAAAGGTGTATTAGTCGATCTTACTAAGTGTATCGGCTGTGGTAGTTGTACAGTTGCATGTAAAATGTACAACGAAAATAAATGGATAGAAGAAAGGCAACCTACCAGTGGCGAAAATGCAAAATTAGCAGATGAAAACTGGACGGTTATAAAAACGGTTACTGTTGAAAAAGAAGATAAAGCGGTTTGGCGTTACGTTAAAGAGCAATGTTTTCACTGTATTGATCCTGCTTGTGCTTCAGCATGTTTTGCAAAAGCATTCCAAAAAACACCCGCGGGGCCCGTGGTTTATTATCCCGATCTCTGTGTAGGATGCCGTTATTGTATGGTGGCATGTCCATTTGATATTCCTAAATATGAATGGGAAAAATCACTTCCTTATGTCACTAAATGCATGATGTGTTCTTCGCGTGTAGAAGAAGGGCAATCTCCGGCTTGTGTCGCAGTATGCCCAACACAGGCTTTAGTTTTTGGTGATAGGCAAACCTTATTAGAAAAAGCGAAAGAAACCATTACGAATAACTCTAACTATGTTCAACATATTTATGGTGAAAAAGAAGTTGGAGGAACTGAATGGCTCTACATCTCTGATGTGCCTTTTAATGAACTTGGATTTAAAACAGGCTTAACTGAAAAACCACTCTCTTCTTATACTTCTGATTTTATGAAATATACGCCAATTGCGGGGGCAACTTGGGCGGTGATCCTTGGTGGTATTGCAATGTTTAATCACCGAAAAGATAGGGTCATTCACGATGAGCAATTGCATCAAGAACCGAAGAAAAATAGTAAGGATGATGAAACAAGGAGATCAGAATGAGTGTTATCGATAATACGACCAGCTTTGGTAAGTGGCGTTTTCCTATGACACCTGTACGCTGGGTACTTGTTGTCATTAGCTTGATTGCAGTTGGACTTATTTTATTTCGTTTAGTCACTGGATTGGGATTAGTAACCAATCTTAACGATGAGTGGCCTTGGGGCCTTTGGATCTCGTTTGACGTGATGTGTGGTGTAGCGCTAGCTGGTGGGGGATATGGTACTGCATTAATTGTTTATGTTTTTAAACAAGAACAATTTTCAAGTATTGCGCGTAGTGCTGCATTAACCTCATTAATTGGCTATTTATTGGTGATGGTAGGGCTTTTCCTTGATATTGGGCAATGGTGGAATTTTTGGCGGCCACTAGTTTCTCAAGGACATAGTTCAGTACTTTTTGAAGTTTTTATTTGCGTTTCCGTTTATACCAGTGTGCAATTAATTGAATTTGGCGAAGTTGCCACTGAACGGATTGGGCGTAAATATCATAAGTTTTTCCGAAAAATATTACCTGTATTATTAGTAATCGGTATTGCTATTCCATCAATGCACCAATCATCACTCGGTGCGCTTTATTTATTAATGGTAGATAAATTACATCCATTGTGGTGGTCGCCAATTATCTTCTTTCAATTTTTAATATCGTCATTCTTTGTTGGTCCTGCAATGATAGCTGTTGAAACTGCATTAGCAGGTAGAGCATTTAATCATAAAGTACCCATGTCTGTATTAAGTGGATTAATTCGAATTTCAGGTTATGCAATGCTTGTTTATTTGGCTCTAAAATTCGGCAGTATTATTGCTGAAGGTAAAGTGAGTTACCTTTTTGAAGGTAGTTTTGAATCTTTATTCTTTTGGATTGAAGTCGGTTTTGGCGTTATTGTCCCACTAATTATCTGTTTTTCTCCATTAATAAAACGTCGTGGTTGGGTTGCTACATTTGGTGCTTTAGTGGCTTCTGGCGTTATTTTAAATCGTTATAACGTTGTGGTGACAGGCATGGTTACATCAACAGGCGTATCCTATTGGCCATCATTACCAGAATTAACCATCACTATTGGTCTTGTTGCGATGGGGGTTCTTGCTTATTTATTTATCTGTGAGAATTTCCGTATTATTGAACATGATGAAACCAATCATTAACAGATTAAATGCCCAATTCAACGTTGGGCATTTTTATTTAACGATAAGTAGAACTATAAATATGCCTATTTTAAAAAAAATCTTATGGTTTATTTCATCCTCTTTGCTTTCGATAACAACAATATTTAATTATGCTCAATCGAATGAAGATAAACCTGAACGTATTATTGTGAGTGGATCAAAAGCAGAGAATATCTCTAATCATACTTATAATATTGAAACTGAAAAAATAAGTAATATTGCTGGAGGAACGAATTTAATTGCGGTAGATAAGGGAAATCGCTTATTAACACTTAATGATGCATTAAAAAACCAACCTGGCATTGTTATACAAAGTTTATTTGGTGGATTAGATCAACCTCGTTTAAGCATTAGAGGATCGGGTGTTCAAAGTGCGCCTCTTTCCAGAGGGGTATTATTACTGCAAGATGGTTTACCACTTAATGAAGCGGATGGCAGTTTTCATTCAAGTATGATTGACGTGCGTGACGTTCAATTTGTTAGTATTCGCCGGGGAGCTAACAGCACTCAATTACAAAGTAATAATTTAGGTGGTGAGCTTGATTTTATTACTTACACAGGAAAAGAGAGCCATAATCAATTACGTTATGAGCAAGGCTCTTTTGGGCGTCAAGGTATGCAAATGGCGTTGGGCGGTGAAAGTGAAAATTATCCGATTGATGCCAGAATAAGCCTAAGCTATGACCATTATGATGGTTACCGTGAGCATTCAGCTTCTCAGCGTAAAGCTATGCGTTCAACATTGGGTTATACATTAGATAATTTTGAAAACAGAACATGGATCAATTGGACAGATTTACGTTTTGATGTTCCTGGCCCAGCAACTTCACAAATGCTTGAGGATGATCCTAAAGCGATATTACCTGCAATCAAGAAAAAAGATCCTCATAGAAATATCGAGCAATTACGTATAGCTAATAAATCGACATGGAATAGTGGTGTTCACGATATTCAATTTGGCTGGTGGTATTCACAAACACACGATAATTTTAAAACACCTAGCCATTATCAATTTGTAAATTATTACACTAAAGGAGCTCAATTTAATTATAAATTAGAGACAGAGATTATTAGCTATCGTACTGCATTGGCATGGGATCATTCGGTAATGAAAGATGATATCGAAAAAAATCCTCAAGGTTGGTTAGGGCGATTCGATGGTCGAGCTGAAAATATTTATGCTTCTTTAGGTGTGGGAATACATATTACAAATAGCGTATTAGTTAACCTTGATTTAAAAGGTACTCATGCAAGAAGAGATCTGTTTTCTATCCAAAATCAGCTTGAGCAGTCATTTAATTTTTTAACACCGAAAGTTGGGCTTATTTGGTATCCTAATTATCAAACACGTTTATTTGCTAATGTCAGTATGAGCCATGAACCTGCTTCTTTTAATGATATTATTAATCCTAAAGCGCCATTAAATAAAGTGAACCTTTTAAAGCTATCACCTCAAAAAGCAACCAGTTTTGAGGTAGGTAGTGATATGGAATTAACTGACAACATAAGTTTGAGTGCAGTATTCTATCGTAGCTTGATTAAAGACGAATATATCACTTCACATGATGTAGATGGGAATATTGTTGATATATATAATTATCCAGCAAAAACACGCCACCAAGGTGTAGAACTAGGTTTAAATGCAATTCAACCACTTCCAATGGGCGATATTCTTTATCGAGCAACATGGACTTATAATGATTTTCGTTTTATGGGTGGGGAATATAACCGAAAATATATTGCAGGTGTTCCTAGAAATCTTATTTCAGGTGAAGTTTATTACCAAGTAAAAGGATTGAGATTTGGTCCCACAGTGTATTGGTCACCAACCAATGTTGCAGTTGATCATGGTAATCACCTTAATATTCAAAAAAGTAAGCCATACGCATTATTCGGGTTTAATGCACATTATCAATATGATAATCAGTGGTCGACTTACCTAAATTTGGACAATATTACAAATAAGCGCTATGCAGCAAGTACGTTAGCTAATCCAACTGTGAATAAAAACGATGCCTTACTTTTCCCTGGAAATGGTTTTAGCGTTAACGCTGGTATCGTCTATAAATTTTAATCCAAGAGTAAAATAGACAAAGGCTGCCTAAAATGACAGCCTTTTTCATTATTAACAATGTAATTAATAACGTATTTTTTATACGTAGATTAATTCTCAATATTGGCTTCAATGAACCATAAGAATTTATCAAGATCACGTGATGCTGCAGTAAACATATCGGCGGTATCTTCGTCTTCAACTTCATCAATGGCTTTACGAATATCATTTGCAACGATAGCGTAACGATCAGCCAGTGCTTTTAAGTGGTCTTGTACATCATGAATATCCAGAGGATAAGCTTTCAATGGAGTTTTCTTGCTGACAACTTGTGCAGTGCCTAATACAGTGCCACCTAATTGAACAATACGCTCTGCAAATTCATCAGTGTGCTCATTTATGGTGTCACGGAAGCCGTCAACCATTTCATGAACAGAAATAAAGTTTCTACCACGCATATTCCAGTGAGCTTGTTTTGTGATGAGAGATAGGTCGATAAACTGCGTCACCATCTGTTGCAGTAACTCGATAGCGTGCAGTTTTACGCTGTCATCGAGATTATTACGGGTATAAAGCAGGGTTGAAGGTGTGGATTTGACTAATTTAGCAGTACTCATAATCGTTCTCCCTAAATAATTAATAACTCAATATCTTAATTTCTGTTAATCATGATAGTGAATTATTAATGGTTAGTCTTATCGATTGATACTATTAAATTGATAGGTCATCTATTAAAAAAATCTAATCTATCGAAATAGTCTATTTAGGGTAAGACAATGAGCGCAAAATAGCAATGATAGGTCAGTAAAGTTATTATTTAATAAGTAAAAAGGATCATAAGATCCTTTTTAAATTAATATTTACTTCTTGCTGAGTAAAATGAGTTAAATATCTATTTTACTTCTTCAATTTTAGTTTTGCTTTTCATTGTCGTTGTTGAACCAATAGAAGCTAAAACAATAAAAGCTAAGGCAACCCATTGTATTAACGTCAAATGTTCATGTAGGAAAATAATACCAATAAAGGCACCCATACACGGCTCTAAGCTCATTAAAGTACCAAATGTTTTAGCTGGCAGGCGCGTAAGTGCGATCATTTCCAAGGTATAAGGGAACGCGGTTGATAAAATCGCAATAGCTAAGGCAATAGGTAAAATAGACCAGCTAAACATAATATCAGGGCTACTTTGTAACATACCGATAGGCACAAAAATAAAAGCTGCTACTAATGAACCAATTGATACGGTTGCCGCACCATAGCCTTTTCCTGCACGTTGTCCGAATACGATATATAAAGCCCAACCTACACCCGCACCTAATGCATAAAGAATACCAAGTGGATCAAGACCATGGATGTTATCACCAATAGGTAGCAATAATCCTAAGCCAGCAATGACTAAAATTATCCATAAAAAGTCGATAGCTCTGCGTGATGAAAACATTGCAACGGCTAAAGGGCCTGTAAATTCAAGGGCTACAGCAATACCTAGCGGGATAGTTTCAAGTGCAAGGTAGAAAAGGTAATTCATTGCCCCTAAAGATAAGCCATATAAAAACAGTGGCATAATAGACTCGCGATTAAATTTGAGTCGCCATGGCTTAAAGATAAAAAATAGGATCAAAGTCCCCAATAATAGACGTAACGCCGTTACCGCAGGGGCACCAATAACTGGAAATAGGCTTTTAGCAAGGGATGCGCCGCTTTGTATCGAAAGCATAGAAAGAAGCAAAAGAAGCACAGGGTAAAACACCTGTAATTTAGCTGAGTGTCTGGCTGACAACATCCTATAAAACCTCGTCAATAATCAATCGTATGTGTGCTCTGTTAGCGAGATAACAAAGGATCGCATAATATAGGATAAAATTACGTGCTTTAATATAGTTATTTATTAATAAATGTTTTTAGTTAAATTTAGTTGAATAAACTTAGCTAAAATATAAGTTTATTAATAATTAGTAAAATAAAAATCAGGATGATTTAAATATTAGATTTAATAATAATTAACAATATATGTACGATAAAAAGTGCAAAAACACTTTTTTTAACCTTTTTTATCAAAGTAAGCTTAAGTATAATTCAAAGTTCGTTTTAACTAGCTAAATGAGAATAAAAATGAATAAAATAAAATCTATCGCAGTGTATTGTGGCTCTAGTTTAGGTGCTTCATCTATTTATAAAGAACAGGCCATTATTTTTGCCAAAGAGCTGGTTAAACGTAATATCACCTTAATTTATGGTGGTGCAAGTGTAGGAATTATGGGCACACTCGCCGATACAGTATTAGCTGAAGGCGGAAAGGTGATTGGCGTTATTCCTACGCTATTAGAAGGGCGTGAAATATCTCATAAAAATCTGACTGAACTGCATATTGTTGAGACCATGCATCAGCGCAAAAGTAAAATGATAGAACTGGCAGAAGGTTTTGTCGCTTTACCTGGTGGTTTTGGTACATTAGAGGAGTTTAGTGAAGTCTTTACATGGAGCCAAATTGGTTTGCATCAAAAACCATTGGGCATACTTAATATCAATCAGTTTTATTCACCATTATTAATGATGATTGATAAAATGGCGGACGAACAATTCTTACATGAAAAATACCGCAATATGGCAATTGTAGAACAATGTCCTATTCAATTATTAGATAAATTTGAAACATATATTGCACCCCCTGTAAAAACCTACAACAAATAAAGGTAAAAAATGATAATAATAAGAAAAGCAATTTTGTCTGATGTAGAAGAAATTAATGATCTTTACACCCATTTATTTAATGAAATGGCGAATTTACAACCCGATCGATTAAAACCAGGTAAACAAGACGAAGCTTTTATTATTAATGGAATAAAAAATAATAAGTTTCATCTTTTGGTCGCAGATTTAGATGGCAAGGTGATTGGATTTAGCATTGCACAAATTCAAGAAACGCCTCTGTTTAACTGCTTAGTTCAACGTAAATATGCCTATATTTACGATATTGTTACTGATCCTACGATACGTAACCAAGGTGTCGGTCGTTTGTTACTAACTGCAATGAAAGAGTGGGCAAAATCAGAAAAAATGACGCATCTTGAGTTATCGGTATTAGCTGAAAATGGTGCAGCAAAACGTTTTTACGAACGTGAAGGATTAAAAGAAGTGAGCACAGTAATGGCTATTGCTTTATAGCAGATCCAATTTACGTTAATTCTCATAGAATTAAGTGCATAGATAAAAATAAACCCGCTTAATGCGGGTTTATTACTTATATTATTCAGCTAAATTGTGGGTTTCCCCGCAATGATCGTACACAATACCCTGACATTTTCAACATCTTCTGCCGATATTTCAAACAGATTTCTATCTAATACAATAAAATCGGCAAATTTTCCGACTTCTAATGATCCAATTTGAGTATCCATATCCAAAGCTTCTGCCGCATTAATGGTGGCCGCACGTAAGACTTCCACTAATGTCAGATTACGGTCGTTATCAAGACGTGGGCTTGTTGCATCTTTTTGGCGAGTCATCGCAACTTTAAAATCGTACCATTCATTAAGTGGATCAATTGGCCAGTCGCTACCAAAAGCAACAGTGACACCCGCATCAATAAATTTCCCAGCTGTCTCCAAATAGTCACAGCGAGATTTACCCAGCATTTCAATATCTTTCTCGATATTGTTCTGATCGACAGCTGCCCATTGAAAAGAGAGAAAAGGGTAGGTTTTTAATTGTGTAAAACGAGCGTAATCTTTTTCACACATCAATTCATTATGCGCAAGCCCTGGTCTAATGTCTTTCTCAGGTAAGACTTTACGCATTTCACTAATAGCATCCAGTGCTGTACTGATTGCACCCTCAGCAACGGTATGAATATGAGGATGATAACCCGCACGAGCAATTTCTGTTATTAATGGCGTTAAGATTTCAGGTGAAAAATAGAGGTCACCAACATGGTCAGATGTTTGCCAATGCGGAGTGTCATCGGTGCCAACATTAATACGATAAGGTGCATGTAAGCGTGCTGTCATAATCGGTGCTTGTAATACACCATCAAGGAAAAGTTTAATGTGACGGATAGCAACGCTGGGTTGAGCATTTTCGTTGATTTGATGCCATTGTGAAAAACGAGTTGCAGCATGGCGTACAGCGTTTGGAATATCATCAATAGATGGCACATCATCTGGTGTAATTTCAACGGCATTTTCAACACGAAGGGTCAGTTCACTGGTTTTTCTTAATGTATTAAAAGCGCGTAATTGAGGCTCACCCACACGCGCATCCATAATAGTGGTTACACCTTGTTTATTTAATAGTTTTTGAACATGACGGGCGATTTGTAGGTTTTGTGCTTCAGTGAGTGGTGGCAAACTATCAATGGCTTGCATTGCAGGTGCATCTTCAAGAATACCAATAGGTGTTCTGTCACCATCACGTTCAATATTTCCATCTGGTGGATCGGGGGTTTCTGCTGTGATATTTAATAGTTCTAAAGCCCGAGAATTGGCAAGCACACTATGGCAATCGCTAGAAAAGAGCAGAATAGGACGAGCCGTATTTAAGGTATCAAGGTGATAACGTGTCATTTGCACACCTTCTGGTTGCATGCCTTCACGATACCATGCAGAGACTTTTAACCATTCGGTATCATTATCAATAAAGTTTTCATCAAGGTATTTTTGAATCCGCGATAAAATGTCATCGATAGAGAGTGATTGATAATCAAGATGGCAACCTGCCAACGTTGCACCTCCCCAAAATGGGTGCATATGCGCATCAATAATGCCTGGCATGACCATTCTTCCCTGTAAATCAATCTGTTCAGTGTTTTCATTACAGAAAGAAAGTAACCCCTCTTTTTTACCTGAAGCAATAATTACACCTTGGCTGATCGCGATAGCATCAACAATATTGTTATTACGATCAGCGGTATAAATAAGGCCGTTGTAATAGAGAGTGTCTGCAATTTGAAATGTCATTCTTCTACCTTGTATTGCTTTTTTAGCACATAAAACGCGTGCTTAAATGATTATTCTGCTTATAGGGCATCCTGTTGCGTTTTGACGCGGGCGATAATATTTTGAAAATATGCCATAAATAATTAATCAATATAAAACAGGTATGTATAAGAGTACAACCTACTTTTATTAATGTTTCTAATTTTATTTTTTATTATTTAATTTATTTTTATAAGCTAAAATAATTTAGACTTATAAAGTAATGTTAAAAATATTTTAATTGAAATGAAATAAATACAATAATTTTATAATTAATTATGAGGTTGTTATTTATATTTTTACTTGTTTAATTAATTTGTTTGTATAGTGGGTTTCATAGGGTTTTTTATTGTGTGAATGAGATTTTTATTACCATCTAATTATTTTAAAATTAAATAATTTAAATGTATTTAATTTTTACAAGGAAGGAGTTTGTAATGAAAATGGCAGTAATTGGTTGTGGGAGCATTGTATTAAAGAACACTTACCTGTAATGGTTTTATTAGGTGTTAAAATTCATGCTTTGTGTGATATATCTTCAGATAATATTAATCAAGCTAAAGAAATCCTTAATCATGAAATTCTAATCTATTCTTACTATATATACTTTTTTTGCAACTTGTGCGCCCCTTTATCAACTGGGAGCAGAATTGAAATTTGCTGATTGTGGAGATAATGGCAATGTTGATCCTAAGGCTGTAGAAGCTTTAATTACTAGTAAGACAAAAGGTGGGGGATTCCATGTGTAGAGGCTGATATTCCGGGAACAACTTGCCCACTTAATAATTATTTTTTATTTCACTCTCCACAGAAGATATCTCAAAGTTATTGTAAAAAGTACGCATTCAAAAATGTCATTTCGAGAATGCCATTAAATTTCATAATAGTATGTTCAAATTAGATGCTTGGTATGGTGAAGAACGCTACAATTTTATTGATAACTATTTATCCATTATTAGAACTGTTGCGGAGTTATATAAAAAATGATTGAGCCTTTAGTTCCTTATAACATATTAAATTCTTTGGATAAATATGATCGTATCGTAGTTGGTGGCATCATTAAAGTTGATGACATAAACGATAAAGTACTTTTTCTAAAACGTTCTCAGCATGAATTTATGCCTAATGTTTGGGAAATACCTTCAGGTGGTATTGAAGAGGGAGAATCCATGCTTCAAGCACTTAAACGTGAAATAAAAGAAGAGACAAATCTAGATATTTTATATGTTGATAAATTTGTCAGTGCCGTTGATTATCTTGCCAATGAAGCTAAATGCCTACAAATAAACTTTAATGTACGTTGTTCTGGGAA
Source organism: Proteus vulgaris (assembly GCF_023100685.1). Lineage (NCBI taxonomy): Bacteria > Pseudomonadati > Pseudomonadota > Gammaproteobacteria > Enterobacterales > Morganellaceae > Proteus > Proteus vulgaris. The sequence goes on from NZ_CP090064.1 coordinate 1,277,232, forward strand.
TGTGAAACTAAGTGATGAACACTCTGAATTTATCTTTTCAAGATTAGATACTTTCTTGAGTAATTTAGATGAGTTTATGCTTAAGATAATTACATTAGAGTGAATACCTCTCTCTTTGAAAGGTGATAAGGTAAGTTTAAAAAAGTTAGACTTACCTTATCTAGGATAGAAAGTGGTTAGTTATCGGGTAAATTGGCAGAGCACACTTCGCAATGTGGATTTTTAGGTAACTTGAATTCACGAAACTGCATTCGCATTGCGTCAAACATTAATACCTTGCCATGCAGATTTTCACCATAGCCAGTGAGTAATTTAATGGCTTCAACTGCTTGTAATGTGCCAATAGTACCCACAACAGGTGCCATTATGCCCGCTTCAACACAACTTAAAGCGTTATTGCCAAAAAGATGGCTCAAGCAACGATAGCAAGGCTCGTCATCTTGGTAAGTGAATACGCTGATTTGACCTTCCATCCTAATAGCTGCACCAGATACTAGTGGTTTTTTCTGATGAAAGCAGAGGCGATTAAGTTGCTCGCGTACTGCCACATTATCCGTACAGTCCATTACGATATTATGTTGGCTAATAAGTTTAGCTAAAGCCTCATCTTCAAGTAATGCATCAACAGTTTCTATTGTGACATGAGGATTAATTGCTTCTAATGTTGTTTTTGCAGAGAGTACTTTGGGTTGGCCAATCGTAGCGTCACGATGAAGAATTTGGCGCTGAAGATTAGAAAGAGAAACAGTATCAAAATCTAATAGTGTGAGTTTTCCTACACCTGCAGCTGTAAGATATTGCGAAGCACTACATCCTAAGCCACCTGCGCCAACAATCAATACAGAGGCACTTTTCAGTGCCTCTTGACCATCAAAATCAAAACCTCTTAATACAATCTGGCGATTGTAGCGCAGTGTTTCTTCATCGGTTAATTCGATACTCATAAAAACTATTCGCTTTTTAACAGAGAATTAAATAGCTCGATTGTGACCGTTTCGCCTGCAGCCACTTTACCGCGTTCACGTTCTAAGACGATAAAGCAGTTCGCGACACTAAAGGAGCTGTAAACGTGTGAACCTTGGTGACCAGAAGTGTCTACTTGCCACACACCTTCCGCATTAATACTTGCGATACCACGTTGAAAATCAAGACGACCCACTGATTTTTTCAATGATGATTGTGCTACGGCTTGGAAACGTTGTGGTGCTTTCCAGTGACTAAAGCCTGATAACCGTGCGATCAAAGGCTGAACTAATTGGTAGAATGTGACGGTTGCCGAGACAGGGTTACCCGGTAAACCGCAGAACCATGCATTGTGTAATCGACCAAATGCAAATGGTTTTCCCGGTTTAATGGCTAATTTCCAAAAACCAATCTCCCCAATTTCATCAAGAATTTGTTTGGTGTAATCAGCTTCACCTACAGAAACACCGCCACTGCTGATCACTAAATCTGCTTCTTGATCTGCTTTTTTAAAGGTTTCACGGAGTTTTTCAGGTGAGTCAGGAATAACGCCTAAATCTAAAACTTCACAACCTAATTTTTCAAGCATTAAGCGCACAGCAAAACGGTTAGTATCATAAATTTGACCCGCTTTTAATGGCTGGCCAATAGTTTGTAATTCATCACCTGTTGAGAAAACGGCAACTTTTAAGCGTCGATAAACTGGTACTGTGGCGATCCCTAAAGAAGCGATTAATGGCAATTGTGCAGTTGAAAGCTTAGTGCCAGCAGGTAATACAATATCGTTTTCTTTAATATCTTCACCAATACGGCGAATATTTTGGCCTTTCTTAGCGGGCTGTGAAAAACGAACACCATGTTCAGTGACTTCAGCTTCTTCTTGCATAATGACAGTATCAACACCAGCAGGAACCATTGCCCCTGTCATAATGCGTACACATTGACCAGCAGGAAGCTCTCCCTCAAAAGGAATACCAGCGAATGATTTTCCGGCCACCGGAAGAGGAGTTTGAGTGTCTAAGTCAGCGTAACGAAGTCCGTAACCATCCATTGCAGAATTATCAAAAGGAGGAACATTGAGTGGAGATGTAATATCTGCACTTAGAATATAATCGGCTGCATTATTTAATTGGATGTTAAAGGTATCGGTAATTGCCAGCGGTTTTTCAAGTAGTTTTTCTAGCGCTTCATCAAGAGATAATAAACCGCTAACGTGACATTGACTCATCATATACTCCAAGATCTATCGAAATGTTCTGTTTTATTTCATGATACTAATCTATCACGATGAACATCATCATGTCAGAGATCATCTTGTGACTAGAAAGAAATGAAACATCTTATTGCAAAAATGTTAACTATTTGGGGTTAATGTGTTGCGTGTTCTGTTATTAATGAACAACACATTTAAAATGTATAAAACGATAAAACAAAATAATGGATATCAATGAATACTTCAAATCACCAAAGCCATTCAGCGCAAGCTTTTCATATCGCGTTTAGTGGTTTTCTTGCTTTAGTCGTTGCAATGGGGATAGGGCGCTTTACTTTTACACCACAAGTGCCATTGATGATTGCAGAATATCAATTAACGCTAACAAGTGCGGGCATTGTCGCTGCATTTAATTATCTTGGTTATCTTGCTGGTTCCTACGATGCAATGAAAGCTGTTAAAGGTGTGGGATATCGCTTGTGGGCAGGGCTTTGGGGAGCAGTGATAATCACTCTGTTGTCTGCTTTTTTAAATGATGCATTTACACACAGCATTGCTCGTTTTTTTATCGGCTGGGCAAGTGGTTGGACGTTGGTACTGGTGGCATCATGGGCCAATGAATTATTGGCTCGCCTTAATCGCCCTGCATTAAGCGTTGCTGTTTATGCTGGAACAGGAGCAGGCATATTTATTAGCGGTATGCTCGCTGTATTAATTATGAAATGGCAAATGAATGCGATGACTGGCTGGCTTATTTACGGTTCGCTTGCTTTTATTTGTGCAATATATGTGAGTTATCACCTTCCTAAACCTTGGGCGATGAATCGAGAAGAAGTTAAAGTGGCACCTTTAACACTGACACCAGCAATGAAAAAGTTAATTTGGGGTTATACCTTTGCGGGTTTTGGTTATATTTTACCAGCTACATTTCTTTCTCAAATGGCAGCAGAGCGCTTTCCTGGGAGCTTAATCGCACAATTTGTTTGGCCCGTATTTGGTGCATCTGCTGCATTATGTATCGGAATTGCTATTTTAACGCGTAATGTATTAAACACACAGTTACGCTTAGCTATTACACTCTGGTTACAAGCATTAGGTATTTTGATCGCAGAGTGGTTCCCGACAATAACAGGGCTTGCGATAGGTGCCTTTTTAATTGGTGGCGGTTTGATGTGTGCGGTACAACTTGCTTTTTTACGAGGTAGAGAGTTAGCTCCTGATCATGGGCGTTATATGGCGGGGTTACTCACGACCTTTTATGCTATTGGGCAATTGGTTGGTCCTGTTGTTTCTTCGCTTTCAACGGCATTAACTGGAAAATTAGAACCTGCGCTTTATGTCGCTTTTATTGTGTTGATAATCGGTGGTTTTCTGGTGTGTTTAAAAGAGAAAAAACAGGCTTAATCTAAAAATAGTTCATACAAAAATGCAATAATTTCATAACGAAAAATGCGGTATCGCTGGATAATGTGATTCATGTCATCTAAAGTGTAGGCTGTTGTCGCTGACAGCGAAACAGATACTTCATTAATGTGTTTATCGGAGAGTCCAATGTCATCATTAAGTAAAGAGGCGCAATGGGTGCATGCTGCGTTAGTTGAACGCGGTTTGGAAACGCCTCTTCGTGAATCAAAGCTATCTCCAAGTGAGAGTAAACAGCAAATTGAACATCATATGACAGAAGTGATGAAGCTGTTAAATCTAGATTTAAGCGACGATAGTTTAGCTGAAACGCCTCGTCGTATTGCTAAAATGTATGTTGATGAAATTTTCTCAGGGCTGGATTATCACAACTTCCCAAAAATCACACTAATTGAAAATAAAATGCAAGTTGATGAAATGGTGACAGTACGAGATATCACATTAACCAGTACTTGCGAACATCACTTTGTTACCATTGATGGCAAGGCGATTGTGGCTTATATTCCAAAAGATAAAGTGATTGGTTTATCAAAAATTAATCGTATAGTGCAATTCTTTGCTCAACGTCCTCAAGTTCAAGAACGTTTAACCCAGCAAATTCTTATTGCATTACAAACGTTACTAGGCACAAAAAATGTGGCTGTTTCTATTGATGCGGTTCATTATTGTGTTAAAGCTCGTGGTATTCGTGATGCTACTAGTGCAACCACAACAACCTCGTTAGGTGGGTTATTTAAATCAAGTCAAAATACGCGTCAGGAATTTTTACGCGCTGTTCGTCACCTTTGAGATTTCAAATAAATGAATGAATCGTCTCATCAACGTATCGAATCACTTGATGCGTTGAGAGGAATGGCGATCCTTGGCATTTTATTGCTCAATATTTCAGGTTTTGCTTTATTAAGAGTGGCTTCATTTAATCCGTTACATTCGGGAGAAGCCTCTTTTGGTGATCGTATAACATGGATGGCATTAAACCTTTTTGCCCAAGGTAAGTTCCTCTTTATTTTTGCATTACTATTTGGTGGTACGCTTTACCTGCTACTACGTAAAGGAACACGCTTTAATTTATCGCGGTTAGTTGTGTTAGCGTTGATTGGTGTTATTCACACGCTATTTATTTGGGAAGGTGATATTTTATTTCCATATAGTGTATGTGGTTTATTTGTTTTTGTCTTTATCAAATCAATAACGATAAAGAACCAATTTATATTGGGGGCGATACTCTATTTTTGTGGTGCATTTATTTTAGGTATGTTGTTTTATTATTATCGTGATTTTATTGATACGGTTTGGTACAGCACACCATATTCCCAACTGCTTGAATCCGATTGGAAAACAGGGCCTTATTTAAATAGTATTTATTATCGCTTGAATGAGTTAAGTATTTTCGTTTTTAATTTGGTGCGTCAATATAGTTGGTTTTTATTTGGCGCAATGCTGATGGGTGCTGCGCTAATGGCATCGGGCTGGTTACAACAGAAATTTAGTCGTACACATTATGGTTATGTGGCACTTTGTTTTCTCTCAATCAGTTTAAGCTTACAAACAATGATTGTGCTGGTGGATTATTTTTCTGATTGGAATTATCGCTGGGCAGCGGTTTGGGCACAGCCTTTAACTATGTTGATCCAAGTTATACAAAGCTTGGGATATATTGCGTTATTTTATTGGAGTTGGAATATAATTCGCCACTCTTATTTTGCCTATGCTTTACGTTGTGTAGGAAAAATGGCGCTGACGACCTATTTAATGCAAAGTCTTATCGGTATTATCCTGTTTCAGCGGATGGGCTTATTTAACCAATTTACCTTACCTGAACTGATGCCTTTTGTAGTCGTTATTTGGGCAATCAACATTGCTTTTGCCGTAATTTGGCTACGCTATTTTCCACAAGGCCCAATAGAGTGGATTTGGCGTAAATCAGCCGCAAAATTAGCGCAATTCTTTTAGATTTTCTCGTTATTATTGTCACTTAGAGGAAGTGATTCAACTTCCTCTGGTGAAACTGCGGGATATCCTTTAATGCTATCAGGAATAGATTGTATCGCGGGAATTGTTTCTGGAGGCCCTAAAAAGCGTGGTTCTCGATTTAAAATATATACATCAATCATTGCACCTGCTCTGGCAAACACCTCACGTATACGTACTTTAAACATGCTTTTAGGGGATGCAACCGCAAAGCATTGCGCATCAATTCCTTTTTCTAGAGCAATAAAAACGGCTCGTTCACAGTGAAAACGTTGCGTAATAATAGTAAAACCATCAGTACCAAAGACTTCTTTTGTCCGCACAACAGAATCAAGTGTTCTGAATCCTGCAAAATCCATTACGATACGAGAAGCCGGAATACCCGCTTTAATGAGATCCTTACGCATCGTATTAGGCTCATTATAGCTATGCTTTGCATTATCTCCGCTTAATAATAAATATTGGATCTTACCACTGTTATAGGCATTAACTGCGCCTTGGATGCGATATTGATAAAATTGATTAATGTAACCACTGGTATAATATTTTGATGTGCCTAACACCATGCCCACTTTTTTGGCGGGTAATTTATCAATATCTTCAAAAATATAAGGGTTTGTTTTCCACCCGATCCAGCGATCGCAGGCAATCAAAGTGACTGCAAGTAGAATAAAAAGTGTGAGAAAAAGATAAATGAGGCGTTTTAGCATGTCCTTGCCTTAATGACGCAAATAAAAAATGATTTTCATAATAGTTAAGGCTACTTGAGCAAAGATAGGGAAGCAAGAAAAAAGCGCCTCATATTAAGTAATGATGCGCTTTTCAGAATGGTACTTAGTATTTAAAACGATTTAGAATGACGTTCTTTTGTAAATACGGTATTCAGGCTGCCAATAGTTGCGTTCAATGGCTTCTTCTAATGCTGAATCTGAGGTAACAGTAGCAACACCTTGAACTTGTGCTTCTTTTGCAACTTGTTTTGCTATATAACGCGAAACTTGTTGAATATCAGCCAGTAAAGGTAATAGTGAGCCATCTCCCTCTTTTGCCATTGGTGAACAATCAGCTAATGCACGACTTGCAACCATTAACATGGCATCAGTCACACGTTTAGCACCACAGGCAATAACACCTAACCCAATGCCTGGGAAGATATAAGAGTTATTACATTGTGCAATTGGATACTCTTTATCTTTGTATTTTACAGGTGCAAATGGGCTACCCGTTGCCACTAAAGCTTGGCCATCTGTCCAATTGATAATATCTTCAGGGCGTGCTTCAACACGTGAAGTTGGGTTAGATAATGGCATCACGATAGGGCGTTCACAGTGTTTGTGCATTTCACGAATAATTTCTTCAGTGAATAAACCTGCTTGTCCTGAAACACCAATCAAAATAGTTGGTTTTGCATTCTTCACCACTTCTAACAGCGAAATAGCATCGCTTTCTATTTCCCAATCAGCAATGGTTTCACTTTTTTGGATAAGTTTGCTTTGGAAATCAAGTAAGTTTGGCAGTTTGTCTGTCAATAAACCAAAACGGTCAACCATGAAGATACGCTCACGCGCTTGCTCATCACTTAAGCCTTCAGATTTCATTTGGGCAATGATTTGCTCAGCAATGCCACAACCTGCAGAGCCTGCACCTAAGAAAGTGACGGTTTGGTCTTTTAATTGGCGACCCGCAGCACGGCTAGCCGCGATAAGACTACCTAAGGTAACAGACGCAGTGCCTTGAATATCATCGTTAAAGCAACATAATTCATCACGATAACGGTTTAGTAAAGGCATCGCGTTTTTTTGCGCGAAGTCTTCAAATTGCAGTAAAACATTTGGCCAGCGACGTTTAACAGCTTGAATAAATTCATCAACGAATTCGTTATATTCATCACCAGTAATACGAGGATGGCGCCATCCCATATATAGTGGATCGTTTAAACGTTGTGGATTGTTAGTACCAACATCAAGTACAACAGGCAGTGTGTACGCCGGGCTGATACCCCCACACGCAGTATATAAAGAGAGTTTACCGATAGGAATACCCATACCGCCGATACCTTGGTCACCTAGACCAAGAATACGTTCGCCATCAGTGACAACAATGACTTTTACGTTTTGTTTAGTGGCGTTTTGCAGCATATCGTCGATATTGGCGCGGTTAGGGTAAGAGATAAATAAACCACGAGCACGACGATAAATATCAGAGAAATGTTCACAAGCTTCACCCACTGTTGGTGTGTAAATGATTGGCATCATTTCAGTAAGGTGAGATTCCAATAAACGGTAAAACAGAGTTTCATTGGTGTCTTGGATGTTTCTTAGGTAAATATGTTTGTCGTTATCGTTTTTGAAATCAAGATATTGGCGATAAGCGCGTTCAACCTGCTCTTCAATGGTTTCAACTGCTTCAGGCAGTAAACCATGTAAGTTAAAGGTGCTGCGTTCTTCTTCGCTGAAAGCACTACCTTTATTTAACAGGGGAAATTCAAGCAGGATTGGGCCTGCATACGGGATGTAGAGAGGGCGTTTACTTTCGTGTTCCAGTTCCATGAAAAATACTCTTGTAAGGCAGTTAGTCACATGACAATAGTAGATCCTACAAAATAATAAAAATATGTACAGCTTATGTTATTTTTTTATGATTTTTATGCTTAGAAATGAGAGATAGATACAGTTGTTACAACTTTTTCTGGTAAGCACCAGCAAAATTTACATGCTGATGCTTTTTTAGGAGAGATTTTTAGAGGAATAAGTTAAAACTTTTTACAAAGTGATGCGTTGCATCTGGCGACAACCTAAAGCCGTTAATGTGGCTTGAGTTGCATCCCATTGCGTTAAAATTGTTTCTGCTTTTTCAATTAAGACCGCAGATTCAATTTCCATCACACTCTCACCCGCCATATTTAATAAAATTAATGCGGCTTGTAATGGTGGTAAGCTTGGGTTAAATGCGGCATTTTCTGCGTAGCTACCTTGGAAAATTTTGCCATTTTTCATTTGAACAGCAATTCCGCTGTGAGACTCACTATAAGGTGCATGGCTACGATTGGCGGCTTGTAGCGCCTGTTGTGCTAATTCACTAGGGTTATCAATTTTGTAACTGTGATTAACTTTATCCATTAATAAAGAAGTGATATTGAGATCCTTCGGACCAAAGCTATCAGGTAAATAATCCCCCAATGTCGCTACTTTTCTACCAGGTAATTGGATCTGAATATGGGTGCCACTGTTGAGTTCATTCATAAACTGGCGACAATGACCACAAGGTGTATAGTTAACGGTGATTGAAATTAAGCGAGATTCACCACGTAGCCATGCATGAGTTACCGCACTTTGTTCGGCATGGACTGTTTGTTGTAATGGTGCGCCAGCAAATTCCATATTGGCACCGAAGTAGAGATTACCACTTTCACCACGCGCAACTGCACCTACTTTGAAGTTAGAGATAGGTGCAACAGCACAAGCTGCAGCAACCGGTAAAAGTGCGAGGGCTAAGGCATCATCATTACATTGTAACTGTGTTTTTATGGCGTTGACCTGCTCTGCCGTAAACATTGCAGGGAATTCATCCTGCTCAAGATAAGGAGCAAGTGCGTGTTGTAACTGAGGGGATAAATCTGACCAAACTGCCTGAAAACGAGTATGCATACATGAGTCTCCCATTAATCTTTCTGTATTATAAGATTCTAGGCATCTTTACCCATTCTTATATGTGATGAAAATCATATTTTCAATGAAACAATTGCAACAAATTCATTAATTGAGAGATGTATCTCAAATTTATAGTAAAAATCCCCGAAATAAATTTAATTAAATCGGGGATTTAAGAATGGAGAGTAAGAAAGATATCAACTATAAAGATGCAAAATAATAGGGAAGATAAATGGAGCAAGTAAAGAGGTAATAATCCCGCAGGTCATTAATGCTAATGAACTGTAAGCACCTTCGATATAATCCACTTCAGCAGCTCTTGCTGTTCCCACTGCATGTGAAACGGTTCCCATCGCTAGACCCCGAGAGGCGTGAGTTGGAATTCGCAATATCTTGAATAGAGTGTGACCAAAAATGGCACCTAAAATACCTACTGCAATAACACATGCAGCACTGATTGCAGGAATACCACCTATGGAGTCTGCAACTGCCATTGCGATAGGTGTTGTGACTGATTTAGGTAAGACTGATGCGGCAATTTCTGGGGTTGCGCCCGCCCATAAGGCAATCGCAGTACCACTGACCATGGCTGCAACACTACCAATAAAGCAAATGCTTATCAGTGATTTCCACTGTGCGCGAATTTGGTGTAATTGCTGATAAAGCGGGATAGCTAAAGCAACAACGGCAGGTTGTAATAAATCATTTAAAATACGACTACCGGCAAAATAGTGTTCGTAAGGAGTGTGTGTAATTAACAGGATAGGAATAATAACCGCAATACCAATAAGTAAAGGGTTCAATATAGGTAATTTATAACGAGCAGCAAGTTTACGTGATAAATAAAAGATAATTATGGTTAAAGGAAGTGACCACCATATATTCATTAACACTAACATTTTTTCTTCTCACTTAATGCTTTATCATCATCTTTTTCTTTTGTTTCAATAACATCTTCAACTAGATCTGGTTTTGAACCTACGATAATACGCTCACGATGGACATAATGTGAACAGTAAGCAACCAGTGCCATAACACCAAAGGTACTGACTACACAGGCTAAAACGATAGGGAAGAGCTGCTGACTAAGTAAATCATAATAATTCATTACGGCTACCCCGATAGGGATAAACAGCAATGACATGTTTTTTAGCAGGATATTGGCGCCAGGTTTAACCCAACGTAACGGAATAAGCTGGAAAGCAAGTAAACCAAAAAGGATCAATAAGCCAACAATACTACCAGGAACCGCGAAGGGTAGAAGGGCTGAAATAAGATTACCTGCAAAAAGACAAAGATAAAGAACCAAAAAAGATCGTAGATAATGCCAAAGTGTAATCTGCAATCGTGCCCGTTTAGATTTCATAAGTAAGTGTCCCAAATCAACTAACAGAATTATCATACACCGATTTTGAAAGTGTGCTATGGATCACAATAAAAAAAGAGCGGGGCTCTAATAGAACCCCGCCATTTATTTATTTGGCAAATGAATCTTGGTTGTTATTTCACTTGTTGACCCGGTTTTGCACCAGAATCTGGGCTGAGTAAGAAGATATCTTTATCGCCAGGGCCTGCTGCCATTACCATGCCTTCTGAAATACCAAAACGCATTTTACGAGGTGCTAAATTTGCCACCATTACCGTTAAGCGACCTTCTAACACTTTAGGATCTGGGTATGCCGTACGAATACCTGAGAATACTTGGCGAGTTTCACCACCTAAGTCCAAAATTAATTTCAGTAGTTTGTCTGAGCCTTCAACAAAATCGGCTTGTTTAATTTCAGCAATACGCATATCGATTTTTGCAAAATCATCAAAGTTGATGGTTTCTTGGATCGGTGAATCAGCTAATGGGCCTGTGACTTCTTTTACAGGTGCAATGGTGCTTTTTGATGCTTCAACCATTGCATTGGCTTTATCCATTTCAATGCGGTTAAACAATGCTTTGAATTTAGTGATCTCTTGGCCTAACAGTGGTTGTTCAAGTGCATCCCATGTTAATTGGGTTTGTAAAAATGCTTCTGAACGTTCTGTCAGTGAAGGTAAAACTGGTTTCAGGTACGTCATCAGTATGCGGAATAAGTTAATTCCCATAGTACAGATTGCTTGTAACTGAGCATCTTGACCTTCTTGTTTAGCCACTACCCAAGGTGCTTTTTCGTCAATATAACGGTTAGCTTCATCAGCTAATGCCATAATTTCGCGAACAGCTTTACCAAATTCACGATTTTCGAATGACTGTGCGATAGTTTCTTGCATATCAACAAAGTGTTGATAAAGTTTAGCATCATCTAAAGAATCCGCTAATTTGCCATCAAATCGCTTGCTGATGAAACCTGCTGTACGCGATGCAAGGTTAACGACTTTATTAACAATGTCACTGTTAACACGTTGAACAAAGTCTTCTAAGTTTAGGTCAATATCGTCAATGCGTGATGAAAGTTTTGCTGCATAGTAATAACGCAGGCAATCAGCATCAAAATGATCAAGATAAGCACGAGCTGTAATAAAGGTGCCTCGAGATTTAGACATCTTGGCGCCATTTACAGTGACATAACCGTGAACAAACAGGTTTGTCGGCTTGCGATATTCACTGCCTTCTAACATAGCTGGCCAGAATAAGCTGTGGAAATAGACGATATCTTTACCAATAAAGTGATAAAGGTCAGCTTTGCTGTCTTTATTCCAAAACTCATCAAAACTTAAATCACCTCGTTTTTCACATAAGTTTAAGAATGAACTCATGTAGCCAATCGGTGCATCTAGCCATACATAGAAATATTTACCCGGTGCATCTGGAATTTCGAAACCGAAATAAGGCGCATCACGAGTGATATCCCATTGTTGTAAACCACTGTCGAACCATTCTTGCATTTTATTCGCAACTTGTTCTTGCAGTGCGCCTGAGCGGATCCATGCTTGTAGCATGTTACTAAATGCAGGTAAGTCAAAGAAGTAGTGTTCTGTTTCGCGCATTACAGGTGTTGATCCTGAAACGACAGAGCGTGGATTAATTAATTCTGTTGGGCTGTATGTTGAGCCGCATACTTCACAGTTATCACCGTATTGGTCTTGTGCTTTACATTTAGGGCACGTGCCTTTTACAAAACGGTCAGGTAGGAACATGCCTTTTTCTTCATCATAAAGCTGAGAAATTGTTTTGCTTTTGATGTGACCATTTTTCTTCAGTGCTAGATAAATTTTTGTCGATAATTCGCGACTTTCTTCACTGTGTGTAGAGTGATAATTATCATAACTGATATTGAAGCCTGCAAAATCCTGCTGATGCTCTTTGCTCATTTCTTCAATCATGGCTTCTGGAGTTATACCCAATTGTTGAGCTTTCAGCATAATTGGGGTGCCGTGGGCATCGTCAGCGCAGATGAAATGAACTTCTTTGCCGCGCATTCGTTGATAACGGACCCAGATATCTGCCTGAATGTGCTCAAGGATATGACCGAGATGAATTGAACCGTTAGCATAAGGTAACGCGCAGGTTACCAATAATTTATTCGCGACGTGAGACATAGTAAGGATCTTACTTCCATAAAATTAATAAAAGGGACTTTGATGGTAACCGATCCGTCATGATGTCGCTAGGGCAATAATGGAGTTTTTGCAAGAGAAATTTCAGTTGGCAAATTGAGGTAAGGCATTATCGTAGTCATCTACTATCTGATATGATAGATACACTCATATATTTAATAAATAATGAAAACGAGAGGAGCCGGGATGAGTGATAAATCCCCCGAGCAGACCACCCCTGAGATTCTGAACGAAAAAGTTTCAGGTGTCTTGTCTACTTTTGAACACCCGACATTGAAACGTAATCTGCTTTCTCTAAAAGCATTACATCAATGTGCGATGATTGACGATGTTCTTCATATCGAATTAGTGATGCCATTTGTTTGGAAAAAACCTTTCCAAGTGCTAATCGAAGAAAAGACAACTGAACTTCGTGACATCACAGGCGCAAAAGCAATTGAATGGAAACTCAAGCATAATATTTCAACCTTACGTCGTGCAAATGATCTGCCTGGCGTTAATGGTGTACGTAATATTCTTGCGGTGAGTTCTGGTAAAGGTGGCGTAGGTAAATCAAGTACTGCTGTTAATCTTGCATTAGCCCTTGCACAAGAAGGCGCTAAAGTAGGTATTCTTGATGCGGATATTTATGGTCCATCTATTCCTAATATGTTAGGTACCACAATGGAGCGTCCAACGTCTCCTGATGGACAACATATGGCGCCAATTATGGCGTATGGATTAGCGTCTAACTCTATTGGTTATTTAGTGACTGATGATAATGCGATGGTATGGCGTGGTCCTATGGCGAGCAAAGCGTTAATGCAAATGCTCCAAGATACGTTGTGGCCTGACTTAGATTATCTCGTTATCGATATGCCACCAGGAACAGGTGATATTCAATTAACCTTATCCCAAAATATCCCTGTAACTGCAGCCGTTGTGGTAACAACACCTCAGGATATTGCGCTGGTGGATGCAATGAAAGGGATTGTCATGTTTAAGAAAGTCAATGTGCCTGTATTAGGTATTATTGAAAACATGAGTGCGCATATTTGTAGCAACTGTGGTCACCTTGAACCTATCTTTGGTACAGGTGGTGCGGCGAAATTGGCGGAGAAATATCATTGCCAATTATTAGGTCAAGTTCCTCTTCATATCTCTTTACGTGAAGATTTAGATCGTGGACAGCCAACAGTGATGCGTGATCCAGAAGGTGAATTTGCTGATATTTATCGTGAAATAGCGTCAACCGTTTCTGCTCAAATGTATTGGGATGGTGATGCAATTCCAACGGAAATTTCTTTCCGCGCAGTGTAATCGCAGTAAAATAATGCCTGATATTATTTGCTGATTAAAATGGAGAGTCATTTGGCTTTCCATTTTTTACATGTGATTTCCGGCTGTTTTTGATAAAAAACAAATAGATTTCTGGTTTTACGCTGGAACCAGAGTGATTTCAAAACTATAATCTGCGCTAGCGTAATATTTACATATTATTACGTTATCCCTCTTTTTATTTCAAACCAGGTTTTTGATTATGGCTGACACAGCACATCAGTGCACAATTGTAGGTATCGCTGGAGCTTCTGCTTCGGGTAAAAGTCTTATTGCAAGTACGCTTTACCGTGAATTAAGAGCACAAGTAGGTGATCATAATATCGGTGTGATACCAGAAGATTGTTATTATCGTGACCAAAGTGATTTAACGATGGAAGAACGATATAAGGTCAATTATGACCACCCAAATTCGATGGATCATGCACTTTTATACCAGCATTTGTGTGAACTAAAAGCAGGAAATGCCATCGAACTCCCTCAGTATGACTACGTTGCTCACACTCGCAAAACAGAATCCATCCCTTTTAAGCCTAAAAAAGTTATTATTATTGAAGGCATCTTGTTATTAACAGATAAGCGCCTGCGCGAAGAGATGGATTTCTCTATCTTTGTTGATACGCCATTAGATATTTGCTTAATGCGTAGAATTAAACGTGATGTAAATGAACGTGGACGTAGCTTAGACTCAGTCATTGAACAATATAATAAAACTGTTCGTCCGATGTTCTTCCAGTTTATTGAACCTTCTAAACAATATGCCGATATTATTGTGCCAAGAGGGGGTAAAAACCGCGTTGCGATTGATATTCTGAAAGCAAAAATTGGGCAGTTCTGCGAATAATAGGTTCATTTATGGGCAGCTTTCATGCATGATGAAACTGCCTAATTAACTTGAAGAAGGAAATAAAATGCGATTATGCGACCGTGATATTATTCAGTGGCTGGATGAAGGTAAATTAGTCATTGAGCCTCGCCCGCCTGTCGAGCGAATTAACGGCGCAACAGCAGATGTTCGCTTAGGAAACCAGTTTCGTGTTTTCCAAGGACATACTGCCGCTTATATTGATCTGAGTGGTCCAAAAGCTGAAGTGAATGCTGCATTAGAACGTGTGATGAGTGATGAGATTGTTTTACCTGAAGGTGAGGCGTTTTACTTACATCCTGGTGAATTAGCATTGGCTGTGACACTAGAATCAGTCACATTACCTGATAATGTGGTGGGGTGGCTAGATGGACG
The DNA here is from genome assembly GCF_023100685.1 of Proteus vulgaris. Taxonomy (NCBI): domain Bacteria; kingdom Pseudomonadati; phylum Pseudomonadota; class Gammaproteobacteria; order Enterobacterales; family Morganellaceae; genus Proteus; species Proteus vulgaris. Next base: position 1,292,554 of record NZ_CP090064.1, read on the forward strand.
CTCATCATTAGCACGTTTAGGCTTGATGGTGCACGTTACTGCACATCGTATTGATCCTGGTTGGCATGGGCAAATCGTATTAGAATTCTTTAATTCAGGTAAACTGCCTCTTGCATTAAGACCGGGCATGGTGATTGGTGCATTAAGTTTTGAACCTATGTCTGGCCCCGCCGATAGACCTTATAATCGTCGTCAAGATGCTAAATATAAAAATCAACAAGGTGCGGTAGGTAGTCGAATTAGTGAAGATTAACTATCTTTATAATCATCATTATCAGATTTTACTAAACGGGTAATTATATGAAAAGGTTTTTGACAACACTGGCTATTTTGCTTGTGGTTATTTTGGCAGGCTTAACAGCATTAGTTTTACTCATTAACCCTAATGATTTCCGTGGATATCTTGTTGAGCGAGTTGAAAAACAAAGCGGTTATAAACTCACATTACAAGATGATATGCGTTGGCATGTTTGGCCAAAACTGAGCATTATCAGTGGTAAAATGTCATTGACAGCACCTGGTGCTGAAATGCCTTTAATTACTGCGGATAATATGCGTCTGGATGTTGAGTTATTACCGCTTCTTTCTCATCAACTTGAAGTAAAAGAAGTCATGCTTAAAGGTGCTGTAGTACGTCAAACACCTGAAAGTAAGGCTATCCCTAAAATAGTTTCTCCTTCTACGCCTAAAGATGTTTCTCACCCTGTGATTGAAACAAGAGCGAATAATTGGCAGTTAAATATTGCCAAAGTCAAAATTTCAGACAGCTTAATTATTTGGCAGATGAAAGATGGTGAGCAACTTAATTTGCGTGATATTAATTTATCGCTGAAAACAGATGATAAAAAACAAATTAATCTAGAGATGAGCACGAAAGTAAATCGTGATCGTCGTGAGATAACGCTAAATGTTGCCGCTAATGCTGATATGAACAGCTATCCTTACCAAATCAACGGTACGATCACACAGCTAGATTATGCATTATCCGGTGTGGAAATCCCTGAAAATGGCATAACAGGAAGTTTAACCTCAGATTTTATGATCCAAAATGAGGGTGTGAGAAAAATTTCATTTGATAATCTAAATCTAACTGCTAATGACAGTCAATTACAAGGTAGTGTTAGTGCAGAGTTTGCAAATAAAACACGTTATCAAGTTGATTTAAAAGGTGAACAATTAAATTTAAATACGTTGTTACCAGAGTTAGCAACGGCTAAAACAACTGAAACTGCATTATTGTCCCTTAAAGATAATAAGACACTATCATCATTTTCATTATTTAATACTGCACACGCGGCTCCAGCACCTAATGCCACGATTATGGCCAAGCCAGTTATTACTTCAGTGACTATTGAAAATAAAGAATATGATTTAACGCATTGGGGTGATATTGAATTTACGCTGAAATTGGCATTGAATAAGCTGCTTTATAAAGAGTTAGAGATTAATAATTTTAAACTTGATGCGCTAAATAATCCTAATTCGCTAAATATTCAAACCTTGACAGGACAAGTCCTTCAAGGTGATTTCTCACTTCCAACAGTTATCTCTACAAGCATTGTGCCAGCACATATCAGCATGGATGTCACAATGAACAATATTCCATTACAGCCACTATTGCGTGTGTTTAATCAACCTGAAAATTTCAGTGGATTAATTTCGGCAAAAGGGAATTTAGAAGGTGCAGGATATAACCGAAAAGCCTTTTATAATTATTGGCAAGGTACGCTCAATACATCTGTTAGCCAATTTAAAATGCAGGGATTAAATGTACCGCAGGTTATTCAGCAATCAGTTGCTCAAGCGACAGATAAAGTGATTTATCCTGAAGATATAGAAAGTTACACCCAAGCAGATAATGTCATTGCCCAATTTAAATTAACACCCAAAGGACAATTGACGGTTAATTCTCTTGATGCCCAAGCGGATGCTTATCAAATTAAAGGGCAGGGTAAAGTTAACCTTCAGCGTCATGATCTTGATGTAACATTATTGGTTAATATTAAAAAAGGGTGGGGTAAAGAAAATGAATTTATTCGCCAACTGGCTAAAATTGATATTCCATTAAGGCTTTATGGAGATTGGAATGCGGTGCAATATGAACTCAATGTTGAAAAATTATTGCGCGATCAATTACAGCAAAAAGCGAAACAAGCCATCGATAATTGGCTGAATAAGCAAGATGCTGAAAGCCCAGAAGTAAAAGCACTTAATCAGCTATTGAAGAAAATTTAATTTCACGATTTTTAACTTCATCACATTCTTAATAAAAGCACACAATTTTGATAATTGTGTGCTTTTTGCTTTATATCTATCATTTAATTTATGTTTTGAATGAAAAGTAAGCATTCGTGCTATACCTATGCAAAAAAATAGTCGTTTTTTTTGATATATGTCATACACTGCAACGTTGCCTTTGGGCAGAGTGTGTCAATCGCACTAAACGCAAAAATGATGATAAAAAATAAAAAACTTCATTTTATAAATGACTACTTTAGACAGGATAAATAAATGATTGAAATTCTTATCGGCGCCTTAGTTGCTGTAGGCGTTGGACGTTATATTGTAAAAGGCTATTCACCAACCGGTGTTCTAATGACAGGTGGTCTGTTATTACTGATCATCAGCGTTATTATGGGAAGAGCTGTTTTACCTGCAAGTGCAACTGCGACAGGCTATGGCTTAATCGATATTGTTGAGTATGTGAAAAATCTACTAATGAGCCGTGGTGGCGATTTAGGTATGATGATCATGATACTTTGTGGTTTTGCTTCTTATATGACACACATCGGTGCTAATGATGTTGTTGTTAAATTAGCATCACGCCCGCTGAAAATGATCAACTCACCTTATCTGCTGATGGTTGCGGCTTACATTGTTGCATGTTTGATGTCACTGGCTGTTTCATCGGCAACAGGTTTAGGTGTGTTATTAATGGCAACGCTGTTCCCTGTCATGGTGAATATGGGAATTAGTCGCGGTGCTGCTGCTGCAATTTGTGCGTCTCCAGCCTCAATTATTTTAGCGCCAACATCAGGTGATGTTATTTTAGCCGCTGAAGCGTCTCAAATGCCGCTGATTGACTTCGCATTTAAAACCACATTGCCTATCTCTATTGCTGCAATTATTGGTATGTGCATTGCGCACTTCTTCTGGCAACGTTACCTTGACCGCAAAGAGCACATTGAAACTGAAATGTTAGACGTGAATGAAATCAAAACTCACGCACCAAGTTTCTATGCGATTTTACCTTTTACACCAATTATCGGTGTTCTCGTTTTTGATGGTAAATGGTTACCAGAGCTTCATATTGTTGCCATTATTATTATCTGTATGATTTTAGCGGCTGTGATCGAATTTATTCGTAGCTTTAGCGCAAAACAAGTTTTTGAAGGTTTAGAAGTTGCTTACCGCGGTATGGCAGATGCATTTGCTCAAGTTGTTATGTTATTAGTCGCAGCAGGGGTATTTGCTCAAGGTTTAACAACAGTTGGCTTTATTAATGCATTAATCGAAGGTGCTCAGTCATTAGGTTCAGGTGCGATTGTGATGATGATTGCACTGGTATTAATTACCATGTTAGCGGCGATGACAACAGGCTCTGGTAACGCGCCATTCTATGCTTTCGTTGAATTAATTCCTCGTTTAGCAAGCAATATGGGTGTTAACCCAGCTTATTTAACTATTCCAATGTTACAAGCTTCAAACTTAGGCCGTACATTATCACCGGTTTCTGGTGTTGTGGTTGCGGTATCAGGTATGGCGAAAATTTCACCGTTTGAAGTGATGAAACGTGTTTCTGTACCAGTATTAGTAGGACTGGTTATTGTTATTGTTGCGACTGAAATTCTTGTACCAAGTACATTAGGTTAATTATTAACTTATTAAATTAATCTAAATTTATTGTTTTAAATTTTATTGGCGGGTTTTGTAATTGAACAAAGCCCGTTTTTTATTGAATAAAATTTAAAAATTCTGCCTTATTCTTTCTCATCACACTCATAAATATATAAATAAATATAATAAATCTTATTCTACTCCTATTTGGAGTGATTAAATATTTTTATATTCAAAATTCTATATATATAATTAAATTTTATTTTAAATACTCTATTAATATCCCATGTTGTATTAAATTTGTATTGTTTTATTTGTAACTGATTGTATTTAATTGGTAACATTATTTTTTGATAAAATTTAGTAAAAAATTAACTGTAAATATATTACTAATATAAATAAGAGTAACTACTTATTTATTCCTATTTTTTTACTGTTAAATCACATTTAAAAATAAATAGGTTTAATTTATTTTATGTATCGTGGTATGTTTGGCTTAAATCACTGGTAAGTATTATTAAATACGCTTTTTTATTGGCTAAAAATGATGCTATGGATAATGAATTGATAATCACGCCTTATGTGCTTTGGTTTACAGCAAAGGGCGGTAGCGTGTTTTATGGTGATTAATAGGGTAATTCACAGTGAATAACCACTAAAAAATACACTACTGATCAATTAAATACATAAAAAAGAGAATGTAAAAATGGAGAATATGGCCAGGTACAATGGACAAAATCGCTATTATCTTAATGTACAAGGATGTGATGTTTTATTTGATGTAGAACACTTCACTGGACGCGAAGCAATAAGTGATACCTACCATTATCAAATTACCTTTACTTGCCAAACTCAAGATTTACAGCCACAACAACTCTTGCGCCGTAGTGCAACGCTATCTTTTACACCGCCAATTAACAGTATTACCGATTTGGCAACGCAAGAGCCCATCACTAAGCAAGTTCATGGTGTTATCACACAATTTCGGCGTTTATCAGGTTCGGTGGATGAAGCGCGTTATCAACTCGTTATTGAGCCTGTCTTTGCATTATTACGTCATCAAATCCGCTCTCATCGATTTTTCCTCAATCAATCTGTGCCTGATGTTGTAAGCCAAATTTTACGTGAGCATAATTTTAAAGATTGGGAATTTGAATTTACACTTAAAAATGAATATCCCAAGCGTGAGCAAGTTAATCAATACAATGAGAGTGATCGTCAATTTATAGAACGACTATTAAGTGAAGTTGGTATTTTTTACTCATTCTATTTGCAAGACCAAACACAAACCGAAGTCATCCGTTTTGCCGATCGCCAAAGTGCTTATATCTTTGATAAAACATTACCTCTCAATAGCCCTTCCGGTATGAACGATAACCACCAAGAAAGCGTATGGGGATTATCATTACACCATCAAGTGGTCGAACAGAATGTATTCACCAAAGACTATAACCATCGTCAAGCGCAAGACACCTTGATTTCAGTAGTAACGGATATGACACGTGGTGAAGGTGATGAAATTCACTATGGTGAAGTTTATCATTACCAAGCAAGACATCTTACTCGTGGCGATAAACTCACACCTGAAGCAGAAACTGCTAACTTTTGGGCAAGACTCGATCATGAACGTTTTCTGACTCGACAAACTCGCTTAAAAGGTGAAAGCAATGCTGACTTTTTATCACCACTACAAGTGCTTTCTATCACGGATAACGCAATACCTTCATCATTACCGTCTGTGTTTCAATCACCGATTTTAATCACTCGCTTACGCTTTAGTGGTGGTCGAGAAAAAGCACTACAAGTGCGGTTTAATGCCATTCCTTATAGTGAAACACTTTGTTGGCGTCCAGTTGTTAAACCTCGTCCAATTATTACAGGCACACTGACTGCGCGTATTACGAGTGCAAAAGATAACGATATTTACGCTCACCAAAATGAACACGGTTTTTATTGGGTAAAATTTGATGCTGACCGTGATGAAAAACCCATGGGCTATGAAAGTATGCCAGTACGCTTGGCAAAACCTTATGCCGGTGACACTTACGGGATGCATTTTCCGTTAATTCAAGGTACTGAAGTCGCTATCGCCTTTCATGAGGGCGACCCAGACCGGCCTTACATCGCCCATGTATTGCATGATTCGCGTCATCCCGATCATGTAACGGATAGAAACAACACTCGTAATGTGATTCGTACCCCTGCAAATAATAAATTGCGAATGGAGGATAAACGTGGACAGGAGCATATTAAACTCAGCACCGAATATGGTGGTAAATCTCAGTTAAGCTTAGGTCATATTGTCGATGCCAATCGTGATAAACGTGGTGAAGGTTTTGAGTTACGCACTGATAGTTGGGGAGCAATAAGAGCAGGTAAAGGATTACTTCTTACGGCAGAAGAACAAACTAAGGCTGATGAGCAACAACTTAATATTGTTGAAATAAAACGCCAACTTTCTGATGCATTATCAACAGCAGAATCGCTGTCTATACTATTAGAAAAAGCAGAAGTTGACGCTTTAGATAACGAAACCCAAGCAACCTTTTTAGATAATAGTATTACTGAATTAAAAGAGCCTGTAATAATTGCTGGAGCTCCAGGGGGAATTGTTGTTTCTACACCTAAGCATATTCAGCATAGCAGTAATGGTAATCAAATATATTCAGCGGTAGGAAATACCGAAATATCATCTCTTAAGCGTTTATTTTTAATAGCGAAGAAAAAAATTGTACTCTTTGCTCATGAGTTAGGAATAAAACTAGTAAGTGTAGCAGGTAAAATTGAAATTCAAGCACAAACAGATGCCCTTGATTTAATTGCCCAAAAGGCAATTAATATCACAAGTACAAATGATGAAATTATTATTAGTGCTAATAAGAAAATAACCCTCCAATCTGGGGGATCTTATATCACAATAGAAGCAACTCAGATTGAACATGGAACTGGTGGGGACTTTAATGTAAAAAGCGCTAATCTTCAATATCTTGATGTTGCAACATTAAATACACCTTATCCTAATTTTACTGCTTGTGAAGTAATGGCGAGTGAAGCCGCTCAAAATGGCGACGGAATTATCCCTTTAAGCTAAGGAATGAATATGGAATATTATTTATCACAAGCTAAAAGTTTTAGTGAACATCAATATGCTGTTATAGATAAAGCATTTGCAAATGAGCTGGTTGAACGTTATCCCACGCTAGATATCGTTTCTTCACATCTTAAACCGCAATCACATCTTTATCCCGCACTGATATCACTACATGAACTTTCATCATCTGAATGGCAATCTATAATATCGGAAATAATGCAACAGTCGGCAGAAATTTCATCTTCTGCAAAAATTTGTTTACTCTTAGAAAGTCAGTTATCAGCAAATGAAATAAAAAATGAGCTGGCAAGTATGTTGCTAATTAGCTATGAACAACAAAATTATGTACTACGCTATTATGATCCTAGAGTTTTATTTCATTTATCTTGGATGTTAACACCTTGGCAATTACAATTATTATTAAAAACGCATTTAATTCAATCCTGGACTTACCTATTAGAAAATCAATGGAATACATTATATTTTCCAGAACATATTAATTATCAAAAAGGCTCACCGACTGATTTACCATTAACACAAATTCACCAAATAGGTTTGATTAATCAAATAATAAATAAATTACCAAGAATAACAGTATTATCTGAAAGAATAAAAACCAGTAAGATAATTAATAAATTAATTACTCAAGCAAATAATTTAGGTTTGATAGCTCAAGAAGATATCATTAATTTTTCGTTTTATGGAGTAACATATCAATGTGCATTTTGGCTCCAAAATAATTTTAAAGAACTATTATATTTGTCATCTAAAAATCCTAAATATTTTTCAAGAATGATACTTAAAATAGATATTTTAAAATGGAATGAAATAAAATCTGAGACACCCACTTTAATTGAAATTTATGGAGAATAAAATGGACTCTTCTAGCAAACAAGAAGGCTGTAAATTTTGTACGCGATATGGGTTTCCGATATTACCCGTTAGACCCGCAATTATGTCTCAAAATGATATACTTCCTGTTATACCGAATAATATTGAAGTACCGATTAATAATCAGGGCGAAACTGCATATACTCTTCGTTTATTACGTGCTGGCTATTTGAATATTTGGGATGAATTGGCTCAATCCTGGATAAATTATTATGTCACTAAAGATGGCTTCTATTACCCGCTTCCACAAAATGGAGAGGCTCCAGATGATGTTCTTTCTGGTGAAGTAAAACCTTGTATTGATAAACCAGAAGAATTAGCAAGAGCTTCATTTATTACTCTCCCTATTTTCCCTGCACCATTAAAAAATGGAAATTTTTGGTTTTCTTGGTCTGAAGTGAAATGGACTGATGTCGTAAGAAAAAAACATGAAGAACCCAGTTTTTATCAAGAAAATATGCAATTATTTAATATGGATAGATGGCTTAAGACTAATAAAGAAAAACAATCATTACGACTTGATAAACCCGATGAATATATCTCTGAATACTTTCTTAAATCAAGAGAAAGCGAATTAAAACAGTGGTCACCATCTTTTCTATTTACAGCTTCAATCTTAACTAATGCTATTTATGGTGCAATAGCTTTAAATAAAAAATATCTTGCATCACCAAAAGCATCAGGGAAAGATATTGAAAAAATAGTTAATAGTAACTTTCATTCAAATGGTGCAATATTAGTATTACAAGATCCTGTTGGAATTTTAAAAGATTTATCCGCACTTATTCAATATGAACTTGATAAAGATGTTTATAAGAAAAAAGATATTGAGCGTGAAACTATGCTTTATACTACCATTTCTAGTTTAAAAGAAGGAATAAAAAACAAGTTTCAGACTGATTATATAACAAAAACTATTCAAAATAATGATCTCAGTGAAAGTGTTGACGTTGTACGTGTAGATACTAATGGTATAGTTCATAAATATCCCGAAGGTGATAATACATATAAAGTACCGATAGATGCTCCTGATAGCGATATTATAAAGCAACTTCTAGCAAAATCAGTTATAGAACAAAAAACTCAAGCTCATTGGGCTAAATATGAAAAATATTATGATACTAAAAAATTCGATACTTTTGAGGAAGAGTTTAAAAATAGACTATCCGAATATACTCAAAGGATATTAAATCCTAGGATAGAACTCTATATTGATTGGTTTGAATCTCAGAAATTAACAGATTATTTTTTATATAATTTTGATGAAAATGATATTACAAGTGGTATGGAATACACTGCGACCGTTTGCTATGCTGTCGCAAATATGGCAAATAAAGAAAAGGTTAGAGATTTATTTAGTAAAGCTTTATTAAAAGATCTGACAGATAAAAGCAACATTGTCGCTAGAGCGCTTGCTTTTAATCATGAAACATTAATACAAAAAATTAACAAGGCAGTATTTCAATCCCCTAATCTGACATCTGTACCATGGAATGGTTTAATTGATGCTATGCAACAAATAGTGGATAAAGTAAACAATCCTGGTTTTAATGCTGATAGTGTAATGGGGCTATATTTAGCAAATTTTTCATCTGCTATTATAAAAAGTACGAATACCATTTTAGAGTCAAAAAAAGTATTTCCATTTTTAGTCACTCTTGGTGTTATTCAAAAAAAAGCAATTATTCCACTTAGTAAATCAGGTGAGTATAAACATTTTATCAAGTATGTTGTATCCGAATTGATGACGATTAATAATGGCGGGGTAACGCCTAATAAAGATTTATTAGAATTTCATGTCAGAGCAGAAATAAAACGTAAACAGTGTTTAGGTCTTGATGTTTATAATATAAAAAACCAAAATTATTTAATAGATATAGATATTACTGAATGGGAGAATATTAAAAATCTTCCTAAAAAAGCAAAAGAAGAAGCAATGGCTGGAATGTTATTTACCACTTCAGAATCAAAGGAAAAACTTCATATTCAGTGGAAAACTCAGCTAACAACAGGCTCAGGGAAAGCACTGACTTTAATGGGGGCAGGTGTATTATCTGGAATATTACAAACCGTAGCTGTGCTTTCCTCTGCTGATTTTGGAAATAAAAAAACATTATCGAAAGATCAATTAGAAGAGAATAGTCGATTTTATGCCGGGGCAGCTGCGGTTCTTGGCACTGGATTCGGTGTGATTGAAACCGGAATTAAAGAATATGTTCGAGTTCATAGTCTGTTAACAACTCGCACTTTCAATGGATTAAAATCTTTAGAAACAGCATCCAAAATTATGGGACGATTTTTAGGATTAGCGGCGGGCGTTGTAACTGTTGCTTTTGATTTTTATCATATGGTTGAAGTTAGAAAAAATAATAGCGGACTAGCAGTAGCATATTTAGTTTCTGGAGTTGCAGGATTATGGTTTATCTTTCTAATCTTCACTTCTAGTTTAACCCCTATAGGATTGGTTATTACTCTAGTCGCCGTTATTCTTATGTTAGGAGCAGCTATTTATATCGCCATTGAAGGACAGGATAATATCCAAAAATGGTTGGAACAATGCTTATGGCAAAAAATACCTAACGATAATCCCGAATATATTTTACCTCCTATTTTTCCAACTATGGAGATGGAAATGAGTGAATTTAAACAAGCATTAGGACAACATTAATATGGACTATTACGGATTACACCCTAAGTTTAAACTTAATCGCCCATTAAATAACGAAGAAATAGCTGGTAAATTGGACCAAAATAATCGTATTGATTTAGAAAATGAAGAGTTAATTCCAGATGTAAAAGTGATCGCAATAAATTCTCATTATCTAGAAATGGTGGATAAATATTATTCTTCAAAAGGTATTTTTAGTTTTATAGGTGCTTTTGGAACCATAATGTGTTTAGGTGGTATATTATTATTTACAACAGATCTTATTTTCTCCAATCAATTATCTAAAAAAGATTTAATATTTACTCTTTTTATGATTCTTCCACTTATTGGAATGGGATCCTTTATGTTCTATTTACTGAAAACAGAATGGTTTACATGGACACATTATCCTTTACGCTTTGATCGAAAAAATCAGATGGTTTATGCCTTTCGCACTGACGGTTCTATTATTTCAGTGCCTTGGGAAAAGGTGTTTTTTACTACAGGACTTAATTATGTGAAAAATATAAGTGCTGATTATTATATTAGTGGTCATGTACTTGCAGATGATAATAAAACGGTAATTGATACGTTTTGTCTTCCTGCCTCCACAGGTAATCCAGCATTATTGCAACATCATTGGGAATTTATTCGACGCTATATGGAAGAAGGACCTGAGAATATTATTCAACAAGTCGAATTTTGTTTACCTATAGCTAATAAAAAAGAGAGTTATGGTTTTACCTTTTTTTATATATGTACTTTATTTAAAGGACTATTTAAGATCCTGATGTTATTAATGTTTCCACTTATCTTTATTATCAGTATCCCGCGTTATATTGCAATCTTAACCAGTCGCCGTCCTATTTGGCCAGAGGAAGTAGAAGAGCAGTGCAAAATAGACCCTAATGATCCTTATATCTTAAATGAAAAAACGAATCCTAAAGATCTCTGGAAAGCATTTTATTAAAAACTATTTTAAGGTATTAAATAATGAAAGGAATTATTCGCATCGGTGATAAGAATAGTAGCGGAGGCTATGTATTATCAGGATCATCTTCTATGATATTTAATGGTATTGGTGTTGCACGTTTAGGTGATGCTGTTTACTGCCCTAAAAAAGGGCATGATAATGTTGTAATAGCTCAAGGTCATCCCACATTTTTAGATGATGGTATTCCTGTTGCTTTCGATGGATATAAATGTAGCTGTGGTTGTACATTAATTTCTTCTCTTTCTAAAGCTAAAGTGAGTCAATAAACTTATGCCTGTTGATTTATCATCTTTACCACCAAAAGCAAAACGCCATTCACTGCCCTCCATAAAAACGTGGGGAAAGTTTTTTGTTTTTTTATTATGTTTTATTAATTTTATTAATTACTTTATCTTTCCTTTTCTTAATATAAAAAAGATATCAGTTTTACAAATATCTTTTTTAACCTTTTTAGTGTGGGTTGGCCTCTGTTTTTTCAGATATTTATTTTATATATTGCATCAATTTATAGCTGATGGGTGGGATAAAAAAAGAGAAGAAGATAGAGATAATCTGATTATCATTGGACAGAGATATATAACCTTATTAAGTCAAACAATGATATTACCTTATCTCGAAAATTGTAAAGATTTATCGACTCAAATAGTGGTTGGTAAATCATCGTTATTACCTTCATATCAATTAGATGGCAATGTTATTTATTTCTCTCAATTTTCTGATATTAAGGAGAATAATGTTACTAGAATAATAAATAGGTTAAATAAATTATTAATAGAACCATCATTAATATCTAAAATATATCAAATTTCTGATGATGCTAAATTTAATATAATAATATCATCTAACTATTCTAATTTTTCAGATGATGAAAAACTAGAGATTGATGAGATATTAGCTCAAAGAATAGAAAGAGCCTATTATGTTAGCTATACAGAAGAGGTAAAAATAGATTTAATTGATCATTGGTTAGATAGCCCTAAATTATTTGATTTTTTACTTGTAATTAATATTTATTCTTTTGATACTCCTATTAATTATCATAGTGAAGTAGCTACTGCACAATTATTTTCTTTTTCTAACTATCATCCAATTAAGGGGATAGCAAAAATTCATCGTCCAGAATTGGTTGAGAATAAAAATATTTTCGACCTATTTAATGAAAAAATTAATACTGTAGCGATATGGAGCGATCTTGATAAAAATAAATTAAAAGATATATGGCTAACAAATTTACAAGATAATCATGAGAATGAAATAAAAATAAAAATTTTATCATCAGATATTAGTCGTCACACTGTATTATACGATATTAATCGTAGTATCGGATATACACATAATGCATCTCCTTGGGTGAATGTTTATATCACTACAACTCAATTAATTAAAGAAAAATCTCCACAACTATTAATTGATAAAAAAAATATTTTAATTGTTAATCCATTAAACTAAGCTTTCTTAAAGCTTATTAATATTATAGCGGAGCAAAGGCATGGATATGAGGTTTTTCTATTTTAGAAATATTTTAAAAAAACATGGGTAATTATACTGCTACTGTTTATTGGTGTAATTTGTTTTTTATTTATCCTGCTATGCTCACTAAATGCCATTGACACAATAAAATATTCTATTCAAGAAAATATTTTTTTAAAAAAAACTTTAATTACAATGGTTATTGTATTTTTTAGTATTGCATTTTTATTTATAATTGCTCGATATATTGGGAAGTTTAACTATAGTAATGCTAGAGGGGAAAATAAAAATATCAAGTCACAGGTCCAGATGGATTATGCTAATACCAGCTTTATAAATAATATTATTGACTATAGTAAAAATTACTACAGCACTTTCTGGCGCAGAAAAATAACAATCCAACTCCTCATCGGCACCTCGACATCTATCGAAAAACTCACTCCTAATCTAACAACGGACATCTGGCAAGAAAACAACGGCACGTTGCTTATCTATGGTGGCGATATCCATCAAAGTATTGATGAAAATTTAATTCAAGATTTAAAACAACTGCGCCGACGTCGTCCGCTCGATGCGGTTATTTGGGTATCAGAAAATAACTTATCGCAACAACCGCTGGGTCATTCCTTATTTAATCACTTAAATCCGACCAATACAGACACAGCTAGCCGTTATTTCCACCAGCTATTTCGTCAATTACGCTGGCAAGCCCCCATTTGGCTTTGGAATATCAGTAATCACGGTGAAATAACAACAAATGAAGTACCCACAGTCCTTTATTCAGCCCCTTTAAAAGCGACATCTGAAACGCTTTCTAATGACTTAAAAACGCTTTTACCGGCACTAGTGGAACAAGGCACACTAGCTGTCTTGCATAACCCAACACAAACTTACCTATTAGCATTAGCGCGTTTTCTTCAACATGAAGGATGTGAAAAAATCGCCAATACTTTGGCACCGCTTTTATCAGGTTATCGCTCCTTGCCGTTCGCTGGTGTGCTCTTTAGTACACCTGTTGACAATAACGTGTCTGCAACTTTATCACAAAATAATCAATGGACATCCAATCCCCATTGGAAAGCGCTTCTCACGGCAAATTCACACCTTCCCCCTCAACTAAAGGCATCACCTTTAGGGCTAAACTCAAAACGTATTTTGCAATATACCGTTGCCACTGCCATGACACTGTGGGGGATTGGTATGGTGGTTTCTTATTTTATGAATCGCCAATTAATTACCCAAAGCCAACAACAAGCGCAGTTAGCAACAGACAATCATCAATCTGAATTTGCCCGCTTGCAGGCACAATATGGCTTACAACAAACCTTAGGTTTATTAAGCCATCGAGAAAAAACTTCTGTTCCATTTTGGCTACGCTTTGGCTTAAGCAGTAATAACGCATTACTTAGTCATCTATGGCCGGTTTATAGCCAATCTATGTTGCCGTTATTGCGCGATTCAACCCAACAACACCTTGAAAATTACCTTCACGCGTTTATGCAACTCCCACCAGAAAGCGCAGAACGTATTGAAGGTGCTCAATCCGCTTATCAAGCATTAAAAGCCTATTTAATGATGAGCGATCCATCCCGTATTGATCCTGCATTCTTCACTGAAAGTGCATTACGCATTTGGCCTGACTATAACGGATTAAAAGAGGGGGAATGGCAGACATTAGGCACCGAATTATTAACCTTCTATGCCTCTCAATTGCCTTATCACCATGAATGGACAATCAAGCCTAATCGTACTTTAGTGGCAGGAAGCCGAACCATTCTTATTCGCCAAATTGGTCAACGTAATGGCGAATCTGCGCTTTACCAAAAAATCTTACAACAGGCACAGCATAACTTTGCAGATATGAGCTTAGATGATATGACGGGGGATACCGATGTCAGCTTCTTACTCAGTACCACTGAAACCGTACCCGGTATTTTTACCCGTAAAGCGTGGGAAGAGTCGATTGAGCCCGCGATTAAAAAAGCCGTTTATGAAAGACGAGAAGAAATAGATTGGGTATTAAGTGACACACAAAAAGAGACCGATATTGATATCTCACCTGAAAAACTCCAGCAAAATCTCACAGAACGCTATTTTAATGATTTTTCAGGCAGTTGGTTAAGCTTCCTCAATGGTTTGCAGTGGCGAGAAACACAAAGTCTTTCAGATACCATTGATCAACTCACCTTAATGAGCGATGTCAGACAATCCCCCATTATTGCCTTAATGAATACGCTTTCTTA
Organism: Proteus vulgaris; assembly: GCF_023100685.1. Classification (NCBI taxonomy): domain Bacteria; kingdom Pseudomonadati; phylum Pseudomonadota; class Gammaproteobacteria; order Enterobacterales; family Morganellaceae; genus Proteus; species Proteus vulgaris. The sequence goes on from NZ_CP090064.1 coordinate 1,307,727, forward strand.
TCAAGGTAAAACGGGGCGCCAACAAGAAAAACTAGCAGACTCTTTTGTTAACTCAGCCAAAGATTTATTAAACAAAGAACAACAGCCGGTTATTAGTCAAAAGGCGGAATTTACCGGCCCTCTAGAGCCTGTTTTTGCACCAATACTTGCCTTCACCGATCCTCAATCTTCAGCGCAAAACAGTGATGCGTTAAGCCTACAAGCCTACCTCACACGCGTGACTCGAGTTCGCTTAAAACTTCAACAAGTTGTTAATGCCCCCGATCCACAAGCCATGTCTCAAGCATTGGCTCGAAGTGTTTTTGAAGGAAAAACCGTCGATTTATCAGAAACGCAAGATTACGGCAGTTTGATTGCAGCAAGCTTTGGGCAAGAGTGGAATAGCTTTGGTGATACATTGCTTGTGCAACCCATGTCTCAAGCATGGCAACAGTTATTAGCGCCCACTTCGCAAGGTATTAACACTCAATGGCGAAATGCCGTTGTTAATGACTGGAATAGGGCATTCGGTGGTCGCTATCCACTCAAAAATACGCAAAGTGAAATCTCATTACCTTTAATGGCGCAATATCTACGCCCTGATAATGGTCGTATTCAACGCTTCCTTGAAACTCACCTTAACGGCGTTTTGCATAAAGAAGGTACGCACTGGGTACCCGATACCACAAATGCACAGGGCTTAACCTTTAACCCTGAGTTCTTAAAAGCCTTAGACAAGCTAAGCTATCTCGGGGATGTCGTTTTTGCGAATGGTGAAGCGCGTCTTTACTTTGAGTTACGTCCTGGTACATCACCAGACATTATGCAAACCCACCTAATGATAGATAAACAATCTCTTATCTATGATAACCAACAACCGCAATGGCAACGCTTCGTTTGGCCAGCTGATACCGTTGCTTCAGGTGCATCGCTGAGTTGGATCACCACCAATACAGGTACACGTATTTATGGCGATTATCGTGGCGTCTGGGGCATCATTCGGTTATTGGAGGATGCCAATATCGCCCCTTATGCTGGTAGCACCAGCAGTTACTCTGTCAGTTGGAAAACCTTAAATGGACAGTCACTCAATTACACTTTAAGAACAGAAATGGGCGATGGCCCAATCGCACTCTTGCAACTACGCAATTTTATTTTACCGGAAAAGATCTTTTTAGATTAAAAATTTAAACAAATAAAGAGATAATTAAAATGGACTCTTATGGATTACTACAAAAATTTAAGCTTAATCGCCCATTAAATAACGAAGAAATAGCCGGTAAATTGGACCAAAATAATCGTATTGATTTAGAAAATGAAGAGTTAATTCCTGATATAAAAGTCATTGCAATAAACTCTCATTATCTAGAAATGGTGGATAAATATTATTCTTCAAAAGGGTTTGTGAGTCTTTTTTCTTCTTTAGGTACTATTGCATTCTTGGGAGGTGTAATATGGATCATTATACACTTTATTTTTTTTAGCCCACTATCTAAAGGAATCATATTATATATTATTACTATGGGATCTCTATTTCTTGCTATGGGGCTTTTTATGTTCTCTTTACTGAAAACAGAGTGGTTTGCATGGACACACTACCCATTACGTTTTGATCGTAAAAATCAAATGGTTTACGCCTTTCGCACTGATGGTTCTATTATTTCAGTACCTTGGAAGAAAGTATTTTTCACCACGGGACTTGATTACGCTAAAAGTATGAAAAACGACTATTATATTAGTGGGCATGTTCTTGCTGATGATAATAAAACTATTGTTGATACCTTTTGCCTTCCTGCCTCCACTGGTAATTTTGAATTACTGAAATATCATTGGGAGTTTATTCGACGTTATATGGAAGAAGGGCCTGAGAATATTATTCAACAAGTTGAATTTTGTTTACCGATAGCCAATAAAAAAGAAAGTTATGGATTCACGTTCTTTTATGTCAGCACGTTATTTAAAGGTATGTTGAAAATTTTAATGCCATTGATGTCTCCAATTATTTTTATTATTAGTATTCCTCGCTATATTGCAATCTTAACCAGTCGCCGTCCTATTTGGCCAGAGGAAGTAGAAGAGCAGTGCAAAATAGACCCTAATGATCCTTATATCTTAAATGAAAAAACGAATCCTAAAGATCTCTGGAAAGCATTTTATTAATTCGATCATTATTCACTTTTAATAACTTAAACTCGTATCAAAGTCTGATTTTTTGTTTTAAGAAAGCTGTGAAGCACATGATCACTTAAAGTGAATAAAAACATCAGCGACTTTTTTAGCGCCTTCATAAATTTCAAATTTTTCTAATTCTTCTAATAAATGATGAGGGGCATGTTCAACTAAAAACTGCATATTACCCTCACTTACCCAATGTTCTGACTTTTTCTGTGTGTGAGTGATTTCAATCGCAAGGCTCCAATTATTTGGGTTGTAAGGTAGTTGAGTGGTTGGATAATAAAAACCAGCTAAAGGAGGTGGTGATAGCCTTCCTCCTTCAACAGAGGTTAACCAGACTATTTTAACGCTGACATTGGTATACATATTATTTTCCAGTAGACACAATCTTCAGATAAAAAATATCCGCCATAAAGGCGGATATTTTGCTATTTGACAGGGATTACGCTTCGTCAACGTTTTCTTCGTCTTCAGGTGTAGGTTCTACAATTCGAACTTTATTAATTCGATGGTTATTCACTTCTAATGGCTCAAACTCAATACCATCAATCAAGATTTTTTCACCAACGGTTGGTACGCGTTGTAAGTGTTCCATTAATAAGCCCGCTAAGGTTTCATACTCACGTTTTTCATCCAATTTGATTGGAATATAAAGCACTAAGTCTTCAAGTGGTGTAAAACCATTTACAGTCCATGAACCGTCTTCATTTTGAACCAAGTCGTGACGAGAATCGTTTTCTTCAGAACTGACAGGTAAGTTACCCGCAATGGTTTCCATTACGTCAGTTAACGTGACGATACCCTCTACTGAACCGAATTCATCTACAACAAAAGCGAAGTGGGTATGTGCACTTCGGAATTGTTCTAATGCTTGCAGTAAGGATAAACCTTCAGGGAAGATCAACGGTTGTGTGACCAATAAACGTAAGTTTAGAGGTTCATTACGTAATTGTTGATTCAACAATTGAATAATATTAACCACACCAACAGGTTCATCACTGTGTTGTTCATCAGTAATCACTAAGCGAGAGTGGGGGTCCTTTTCCAATAATTGGCGGATATCATCTTGTGTTGCATTTAAGTCTACGTATTCAACATCATGGCGAGACGTCATGATACTGTTAACATTACGTTGGCTTAAACCAAGCACGCGCACAATCATTTGGCGCTCTTGAGGATCAAACACTTCTTCTGAACTGGAGACTAAATCAGATGTGTGAGGATCTAATTCAGAAGATTCAGACTTACCATTAATAATACGTAACACCGCTTCTGCTGTGCGCTCACGTAAAGAGCGAGAAGCAGATAAGAAGCGACGACGGTTAAATTGTGCTAACTGATTAAAGACTTCTATCATGATAGAGAAGCCAATCGCTGCATACAGGTAACCTTTTGGAATGGCGTAACCAAAGCCTTCGGCAACTAATGCAAAACCAATCATCAGCAAGAAGCTTAAACACAAGATAACAATGGTTGGGTGATTATTGACGAAATTTGTTAAAGGTTTACTTGCCAGGATCATCAAGAACATTGCGATAGTAACAGCTGCAATCATAACGCCTAAATGATCAACCATACCCACAGCGGTTATCACTGAGTCAAGCGAGAATACCGCATCCAGTACGATAATTTGTGCAACGACAGACCAAAAGCTGGTCGTTTTACGTTGTTTCCCTTCGTTGTGATCTTTACCTTCTAGCCGTTCATTAAGCTCCATAGTGGCTTTGAACAGCAAGAATATCCCTCCGAGCAGCATAATTAAGTCTCTTGCACTGAAAGGATGATCAAACAGTGTAATAAGAGGTTTTGTCAGAGTGATAAGCCAAGAGAGGCTAAATAACAACACAACTCGCATAACAAGAGCACACAATAAGCCGGTTATACGTGCTTTATCTCTTAGTTTTGCTGGGAGTTTGTCTGCCAGAATAGCAATAAAAACAAGGTTATCAATACCAAGTACGATTTCGAGAACAATTAGGGTGGAAAGTCCTACCCAGATCGTCGGATCCAAGATCCATTCCATACAGTTTGTTTTACCTTCTATAAAGACGGCATATGCCGACTTGGGAATAATGAGCAATTTGAAGGAAATTTTCAATAATTTATTATCGATTGCAGGGGAATAATTTTATTTTGTCTAAAAGATTGTGATACCAATTACATCAATAACTACCACCAAGTGAGAGAGTGAGTTACTATGTGATCAGGTTAACAAATTGTCAGTACATTGATACTGGCAGGTTTATTTTCAGACGGGAGTTATTTTCATGTCAAAACAGCAAATCGGCGTGGTTGGTATGGCAGTTATGGGACGTAACCTTGCGCTAAATATTGAAAGCCGTGGTTATTCTGTATCCATCTACAACCGCTCAAGCGATAAAACCAACGAAGTTATCGCTGAAAATCCAGGTAAAAAACTGGTTCCGAATTATTCTATTGAAGAGTTTGTTGATTCGTTAGAAAAACCGCGCCGTATTTTATTAATGGTAAAAGCGGGTGAAGCAACGGATAAAACAATTGCTGCATTGACACCGCATTTAGATAAAGGCGATATCCTTATCGATGGCGGAAATACTTTCTTTAAAGATACCATTCGTCGTAACCGTGAATTATCAGCACAAGGTTTTAACTTCATTGGTACGGGGGTTTCTGGTGGTGAAGAAGGCGCGTTAAAAGGCCCTTCAATCATGCCGGGTGGACAAAAAGAAGCTTACGAATTAGTCGCGCCAATCCTTGAAAAAATTGCGGCTGTTGCTGAAGGTGAACCTTGTGTGACTTATATCGGTGCTGATGGCGCGGGTCACTATGTGAAAATGGTTCACAACGGTATCGAATATGGCGATATGCAATTGATTGCAGAAGCGTATTCAGTATTAAAACACTCTTTAGGTCTAACTAATGAAGAATTAGCAGAAACCTTTACTGAGTGGAATAAAGGCGAGTTAAGTAGCTACCTGATTGAAATTACTGCTGATATCTTCCGTAAAAAAGATGACGAAGGTAAATACCTTGTAGATGTTATTCTTGATGAAGCGGCAAATAAAGGTACAGGTAAATGGACTAGCCAAAGCTCTTTAGACTTAGGTGTACCCGTTACTCTTATCACTGAGTCTGTGTTTGCTCGTTATATCTCTTCATTAAAAGATCAACGTGTTGCTGCATCTAAAGTATTATCAGGCCCAACACCTAAAGCATTCTCTGGCGATAAAAAAGCCTTTATTGAAAATGTACGTCGCGCACTGTATTTAGGTAAAATCGTTTCTTATGCTCAAGGTTTCCAACAACTGAAAGCCGCATCAGACGAATATAACTGGGATTTAAACTACGGCGAAATCGCGAAGATTTTCCGTGCGGGTTGTATCATTCGTGCTCAATTCCTGCAAAAAATTACAGATGCTTATAATGAAGATGCAAGCATTGCAAATCTGCTGTTAGCGCCATACTTTAAACAAATCGCTGACGATTACCAACAAGCTTTACGTGATGTTGTTTGTTATGGCGTACAAGCAGGTATTCCAACTCCAACATTCTCTGCCGCTATTTCTTACTACGATAGCTATCGTGCAGAAGTGTTGCCAGCAAACTTAATCCAAGCTCAACGTGACTACTTTGGTGCGCATACATATAAACGTACTGATAAAGATGGCGTATTTCATACAGAGTGGATGGAGTAAGTTTTAAAAACAATAAGTTAAAATATTTTGGGGTGCTGGTAATACAGCACCTTTTTTATTTAATGAAAATAAATATCCAATTACTTATATTGCAGAGTATAAACAACACTACTATTAACTTTACCAGCAGTTGTTGTACCTGTTGCGTAGTATTCAACAGCATAAGGTAATGTTGCTGAAAATGTATCAGAATCAATGTCTACATAAGATGTATTAGTGACTTGTGAGGTACTACCAACTTTAATTGGAGCAAAATTATTACTACCATCTAGTAATTGTAAATTAACAAAAGTAGCACCTGTAGCACTGGTATCCATATTTTTAAGTCGTCCAGTCACTGGATCAACGGTGACCCCTGCTTCAAAAAATGCTGAGACAAGACTGTGAGTAACATCGCTTGAATCTGAATTCATTCTCCAAATAGTAATAGTAGGAATTACATTTTCGCAATCGTGTAGATTCATATTAAATGCAGTCCGGCCAGTTACTTGACCAGCTTGAGTTAATACATTTGTACTTACTGTAGGTAAAGTAATGGTTGCATTAGGTCCTTGTCCTTCTATATCAACTTTACAAGTTGTTGTTGTTAATAGACCATTAAAATTTATAGTACCCGTATTATCGTCAGCAAATACTGTACCTACTGTTAAGCTCAATGCGATAGCTAATGATGTACTCAAAAAAGTTTTCTTCATAGAAACTCTCTAAAATAGTAATTAATAAATAAAAGTAGTAGCCACGTTTTTATATAAAAATACTAGAATATAATTTTATAACAGATTAACTACGTTATTTTACTAATATATATATCATCTTAAAATAAATGAAATTGGTTTTTTCTATATAAATCAACTTAATAATAGTGAATTTCTATAAGAGAGTAATTATTATTAAAGGATTGAAAATCAATAAATTATGTTTTTATTTTATATAAATAAAGTTTTTATCATAATAAGATAGAGAAATAAGATGTATTCGTTTTTTATGTAATATATTTATCTAAATTACATCATTATAAGACTTGTTTTTATTTTATTTTATATTTAAATTACCCATTTAATGGGTATTATTTTCCTAAATTAAATTTTATAAATGATGTTAAATGTTTTTTCTCAGAAATATAGAAGAATATTAATTTCTTAAAGAAATTAATATTCTAATTAAGGAAAGTGTTATCATTTTCTATTGGCAGATCTTTTTAATATAGGAATTGCTCTTTCTTCTCCCCAGCTTTGTAGTGCTGCTAAAACGTGAGAGAGTGATTCTCCATCCTCGCTGAGTTTATATTCAACTTTGGGCGGAATTTCAGCATACACTTTGCGCTCGATAAGCCCGTCAGATTCAAGTTCACGTAACTGTTTAGTTAGCATTCTAGGTGTTATTGAAATAAGTTTTCTTTTTAGCTCATTAAATCGCAGTATTTTTCCCTGTAAATGGTAAAGGATCATGCCTTTTCCTTTTCCTCCCATCAGCTCTAAAGAGGCTTCAACCGGGCATCCATCATAGGTGTAGTCGTTATATCTATTCTTTTTAACAGTATCCATTTGTACCCTATATACATAAATTGTACGTACTTGCGAGATGGTAAATTATTATTAAAATGGCACAGATACAAGTGTCTTATTTGGAATAGGTGTAATAAATGAATTTATTAAATATATTGAAAACACGTTATGCGACAAAACATTTTGATAAAAACAAAGTGATCCCTGAGCAAGAATTAGAACAAATTAAAGCATTATTACAACTAAGCCCATCAAGTGTGAATACTCAACCGTGGCATTTTATCATCGCAAAAACGGATGAAGCGAAGCAGAAAATTGCCAGCTCAACAGAGGGTGGATATGAGTTCAATAAAGAGAAAATATTAAGTGCTTCACATGTTGTAGTTATGTGTGCAAGAAATACATTAACTGAAGAATATCTCTCTCATTTGCTTGAATTAGAAGATAAAGCAGGACGGTATCCAGCAGTCGAATTTAAAGAGCAAAATAACCTTGCAAGATCATTTTTTGTTAATCTACATGAAAAACAACTTGGCGATTTATCTCATTGGATAGAGAAGCAGGTTTATTTGAATATGGGATCATTATTACTAGGTGCGGCAACGTTAGGAATAGATGCTCTTCCAATGGAAGGTTTTGATCTATCAAAAATAGATTCAACATTTTCTTTAAATGATAAAGGTCTTCATGCCGTGACAATTGTTGCATTAGGTTATAGAGAAGAAGATGATTTCAATTACAATTTGCCAAAATCAAGATTACCACAAAGTGAAATTATCACAGATATTTAGATTTTAAGTTTTTGATTTAAACCTTACTTTATTGAGTGAAGTTTTTTATAATGGCTTTAGCCATAAATATAATAAAAGGTGCTAAATTAAGCACCTTTTTATTAACTCAATTAAATCAGAACGGTAGGGTATTAATTTTATTCTATATGAATATTAATTCTTACAGGCAATTTATATTCTCGATGCCCCCAAGAGTTAATATAAACAGGAAAAACCCCACTGTATTTTGTTGTATTTAAATGTGTGTTTTTTGCAGGATCATATATCAATCTTATTCTGAAATTTGAGCCCGTCGAGTTATCAGGTGCAGCGGCTGTATTCATAGCAAATAAACCAGAATCATTCCATTTATGTACTGTTAAATATAATACAGATACATTCCCATCACTATCAGATATTGGAATTTTCACTTGGCTTGATGTTTTACTTTGATCCCACCATTCTAATTTAGAAGGACCTTGTTGTGGATAATGTGCAATAATACCATTGTGTGGTAAATCCGTATATTGATAATAGAATGGAAGGTTTTCTAGTTTATATTCCTTAAGTTTAAATGAAGAATTAAGATTTAAATAATTAGATGAATATGAAAAGGGATTTATATTTACGAGTGGAGCCAGAATTTCTTTATCTAGCTCTCCCATTAATTGATCGACATTAGGTCTAACACCAATTCCATCTTTTACTCCTTCAGTGTAACTGGATTTTTTTAATAATGCTCTCATACTCTCTGGTGTTAACATAATGCCCATACTTTTGGCATGAGATTGTAATAATCCAAGAGCACTTGCACATAAAGGTGCGGCACTTGAAGTGCCATTAAATTTAGCAGTATATGTGGTAGTAGGATCATTATCTCGATTATATAAAGAGCCACCTCCTGTAGTTGCTACTTGAAAGCCCCATGAATTCACTAATGAGGTGGAGTGACCATAATTTGAAAAACCAGCTTTACTTCCATCATTAGGCATACAAGCACCCACTAATATGCCACCATTATCACCGTAATCTATAAATTGTGAGGGATCAGATAAATTAACGTTTGAATTACCTGCGGTATTGAGAACAATAACACCTTTTTGAGTTAGGTTATAAATGGTATCCCAGAATGATTTATACATGGATGCTGGAACCATTTTTTTTTCATGATTCCATGCACAGTATTCATAACTAACAATGTCTCCAGGTCTGGAATCACTTAAAACAGTACTCATTTGGTGAATATAATAAGAATATAGTTTTGCAGAATGAGCAATGCCCGTCATTCCAAAACCATTATTTTCAGCTGATATAACACCAACAGAACCTGTACCATGAATATTTTTTAATATTTCTTCTTTGGTTGTACCATTATTAGTAACAACAGTAATATTTTTATTTTGAAGGTCTTCATGAAAACTATTAACACCAAAATCAATATGTCGGATTACAGCTAATTGACCTGTATTTTCTTTAGCCCAAGCCTTTCGTACATTCATACCTTGATAGGGTTCATCGAGATATTTTTGATAATAAGAAAGATCAGGTGTCACTTCAGTAGTCGCTTTATCTAAATTAAAAGCGCTTTGTTTTATGTTATTAGATTCTAATAATTTAATACTATCAGGAGTGATAGAGACATAGACAATATCACTGTCCGCTTCTAATTTATCTGCGACAATTTTTACATCATTAACAGAGAGCGTACTTTTTAAAGTATAATACTCAAAGTTGTGAATAGGGTGATCTTTTTGAAATGAGGATAAATCAATAACCACTTTTTCTAAATCAAAAAATCCACGTTCTTTTTTCAGTAATTTATCTAATTTTGATTTTTTTCCTTTATTTATTTTTATTTGAATTGAGAATTTATCATTCTCATTAATCACTGGTTCTGAAAGTGAAGATAATTTATTCTCTAGCATTGAAAATAAAGGAGTTATTTTTTCCTTAATAAATTCTGATGGCTGAAAAACGACTTCATTAGAGGTGTGTTTACCGTCAGTATAATTAACCAGTACGGTATAAGTTCCAGGTGCATTGATATAAAAAGTCTGTCCGCACTGTATGCCGCTGATTTTTTCAATAACTTCATTGTTACTCATAAGGGATAGATCAAATTTCCCTCTATTTTCATTCACTTCTGCATAAATAGAAGGGGAACTGCTCATCATTTTATATACACTAATTTCATTACTCATAATATATTCCTTTGTTTAGTAAATAACTTCAAATCCATATAAAGCTGTATAAATATACAGTTGTTTTGCGAGATGAAAACATAAGAAAGTTCTTAAAGGTAAAATTTCCAATGTGGTATATAAAAAATACTTATTAATTACGGGTAGGTAAGAATGAATGAGGCAACAAAGTGTTGTTTAGCACATCAATTATAAAAATTTTATTTATTTTTATAATGAAAATTAAAAAAATCATTAAAAATATTCGCTAGCCATTGAGGTTTTTCCTCATGTACAACATGTGAAATAAAGGGCACATTCAGTAATGAGGCAGGTTCAATATTATCAACGATTTCTTGTGAATGAGATAAAGAAACCAGCATATCATTATCACCACGGTAGACTCACACAGGGCAGTGAATATTCTTAATTTTTTCATTAGGATAGCCAGTTTTACTTTGATCTAACCACATTATTTAGACTTGATAAAATAGGCGTTAAAAATCAGGTTTAGGATTAATGTCTTGTTAATCTTCACACTATTGAGGAAAATTGTATCGCCAATATTCAAGTGTAATCTTTTGATAGATCTCTTTAGCGGGATCATCATCCGTTAATTACCAACTAGCACGACAAAGTTTACCTATGACAGTCAAATCATCGGAAAAATATATGGCGATTATTTAATAAAAAGAGAGTGCTTAAATACTCTCTTTTTATTTTTTATTAAAAAATATAAAAACTATTGTTCAGATGCTTTTATATAATGTGTTTTTTCATTTATTTCATCTAATACTAAATCAGTATCTAGCTTGTTTTCTATTGATATTCTTCCACTAAAAACATCATTCATTCTCTCTTTGTCTAAGGCATTTTCCCAGCGAGCAACAACAATACAGGCGCAAGCATTGCCAACAAGATTGGTCAATGCGCGACATTCTGACATAAAGCGGTCAATACCTAGTATCAAAGCCATACCCGCAACGGGAACACTAGGAACAACCGATAATGTTGCTGCAAGAGTAATGAAACCGGCTCCTGTAACACCTGCTGCACCTTTTGAGCTGATCATGGCAACAAACAGTAATGTAATTTGTTCTGTTAATGACAAATCAACGCCTGTTGCTTGAGCGATAAATAATGCCGCCATGGTCATATAGATATTAGTGCCATCTAAATTAAAGGAGTAACCAGTTGGAATAACTAAACCGACAACGGATTTTTTACAACCCAGTTTTTCCATTTTACTCATTAATGTAGGTAGTGCGGCTTCAGACGAAGAAGTACCTAATACTAACCAAAGTTCATCTTTTATGTATTTAATTAAAGAGAGAATAGAAAAGCCATTATATTTAGCAACCGCACCCAAAACGACCAATACGAAAAGTAATGCTGTTAAATAAAAAGTAATTACCAACAACATTAAATTTCCAATGGAGGAAATACCATATTTACCTATCGTAAAAGCCATTGCACCAAAGGCACCAATAGGTGCTAACTTCATTAGCATACCAACCATCTTAAAAACAGGTTCACAAAGATGCTGTAAGAAATTTAATACAGGTTCACCCCGTGAACCTATTGATGCTAATGCCAGACCAAAAACTACAGAAACAAACAGCACTTGTAAGATATTACCGTTAACTAATGGACTAACGATAGTATCAGGGATGATATTCATGAAAAAATCAACAAGAGAAGAGCTGTGCGCCTGAGTGACATACATTTCTACTCGGCTACTGTCTAATGATTCAGGAGAGATATTTAAACCGTCACCAGGGCGAATAATATTGGCAGTGATTAATCCAATAACAAGTGCAATTGTAGAAAATGTGAGAAAGTAAATCATTGATTTACCCGCTACTTTTCCGACTGCTTTCATATTGTTCATACCAGCAATGCCGGTCACTACGGTTAGAAAGATAACAGGTGCGATGATCATTTTTACTATTTTGATAAATCCATCACCCAAAGGTTTGAATGACTCACCAATATCAGGGTAAAAATGTCCTAATAGAATACCGAAAATGATAGCAATAATAACTTGGATATATAACACACGATAAAAGGGGAGCTTGCGGGATGAAGTCTGCATAAAAATTCCCTGTAACTGAAAGATATTGACTAAATAAAAAAGAAATTATGATGTAAATTATTATTTACATTTATTTTGTTGTGACAGGTAACTTAAAGGTATGAGTAAATCAGGTCAATAAAATAAAGTTGATTTTATCAAATATTGTGCTCTTCATCTAAAAAATTAGATTTAATTTCAATTTATCGCCATTTGTGAGATTTATTTTTCTTAAATCAATAAGTTAATGAAATTATGGTTTGTTTTAATTTATTGTATTTCTTTAAAATTATGTGTGTTTGGCTTTGATTTTTGGTGAATAAAATGATTTAAATGTAAAAAATATGGGTAGTGAGAGGTAGAGGAGGAATTGGCTTGCAATTATTTGTTTTTATTGCATTTGTTTTTAAGGGAAAAATGAACCACTGATAAATCCTTCAATATAAATAAACTCTAACCAACAAATAAATAAGCATTCAGAAAGAACAATAATAAAGGCGAGTATTGCGGGAAACTCTGAAGTATCTCTCACTAAGATAAAAAAACGAGGTAGCGTGATTACAGAAAATAGTATTTTTATTGCCAAAGCAAACGCAACAAAATAAATAGCGATATTTAAAGAAAATACTTCAATTTGAATGAGTGGTACAACAGCTGTATAAAAAAGAATAACACTACTAAGAATTATTATGGCAGAGCCACCCAGCCAATATTTGAAAAATAAAAGTTTTAGAGAATATTGTTTTTTTATCAGATCTTTTAATATATTCACAAATTTGTCCTTAATTTATAAATTAAAAAATTATAAAAATAAGCAGGAAATAATCTATGAGAAAAAGAGAAAATAATAAATAAATTATAAAAAAGATAAGTGTTTATTCGTAGTGGTAAGGAATATAAAAAATAAAAGAGCACATATGTGCTCTTTTATGGATTATAAAAAATGGTCTTTATTTCACTGGAATTTTAATTGCATTATCAGATTCAATTTCAATAGGAGCTAATGGAGCATCCTCAATAAATTCACTTGATGTTCTGCCACTAAAGACATCATTCATTCTTTCTTTATCTAAGGCATTTTCCCAACGAGCAACAACGATACAAGCGCAAGCATTGCCCACAAGATTGGTTAATGCACGACACTCTGACATAAAGCGATCAATACCTAGAATTAATGCCATACCTGCGACAGGAACACTCGGTACAACGGATAAGGTTGCGGCTAAAGTAATAAAGCCTGCACCAGTAACACCAGCCGCACCTTTTGAACTGATCATTGCAACTAAAAGTAGTGTAATTTGTTCTGTTAATGAAAGATCGATACCAGTAGCTTGTGCAATAAATAGAGCTGCCATGGTCATATAGATGTTAGTGCCGTCTAAGTTAAAGGAATAACCTGTTGGAATAACTAAGCCGACAACGGATTTTTTACAACCTACATTTTCCATTTTACGCATTAAGCTAGGTAAAGCAGCTTCCGAAGAAGATGTACCTAATACTAACCAAAGTTCATCTTTAATATATTTAATTAAAGAGAGAATAGAGAAGCCATTATATTTTGCAACAGCACCTAACACGACAAGAACGAATAATAATGAAGTTATATAGAAAGTCAGAACAAGTAATACCAAGTTACTGATTGATGAAATACCATATTTACCAATAGTAAAGGCCATTGCACCAAAAGCACCGATAGGGGCTAATTTCATTAGCATACCGACCATTTTGAATACAGGTTCAGAGAAGTTTTGTAAAAACTTAAGAACTGGCTCACCACGAGTACCGATAGACGCTAAGGCAATACCAAAAACCACAGAAACAAACAGTACTTGTAAGATATTTCCATTAACTAATGGGCTAATAACCGTGTCAGGAATAATATTCATTAAGAAGCCAACAATTGATGAGTCATGCGCTTTTGCTACATAACTTTCTACTTTGCTCGCATCTAATGAGGCTGGGGAAATATTGAGACCATCACCAGGGCGAATAACGTTTGCAACAATTAAACCAATAATTAATGCAATGGTAGAGAAAGTCAGGAAGTAAGCCATGGATTTACCCGCAACTGTACCTACTGCTTTCATATTATTCATACCAGCAATACCCGTTACGACAGTTAAGAAGATAACTGGTGCGATGATCATTTTTACAATTTTGATAAATCCATCACCAAGAGGTTTAAAAGATTCACCAACGTCAGGATAAAAATGTCCAAGTAAGATACCGAGTAAAATGGCAACAATCACTTGCACGTATAATACTTTATAAAGCGGTTGTTTTTGAGTTGAAGTTTGCATGAAGATTTCCCTGCACCTATTGGTACATTATTTATATATTTATTTGTATGTTAGAAATAACTGAGATGTAAATATAATTTTACATTATTGTATTTTTATTGATGCTAACTTAAATGTATGAGTAATTTAGGTCAATAACATAAAATCTATTTAGTTAATTATTGAGTGCTGAATCGAAAAAAATAGTAAAAAAATCTATTTCGTACATTTATTGGCGTTAAAGGTAAGATAATGTGGAATTGGTGAGATAAATTCTGCTTTTTAAGTTATTATTGGTATTAAATATCGGCAAGGTTTTTGATCACATAATCTAAATATTACCTTTTGGCATGTAAATCTATATATACAATAAGAATCGATATCATGATAACAATTACCCTTAACTGAATAATGGCTAGGGTAATTGTTAAAAATAAATTAGCTCTTTTTATTACTCGCTTTCTTCGCGAATAAAAGAAATTAATTCAGGTTGTGCAATACGTTTGTAATCTTGTGTATTAAGAATAATTGAGCGTTCTAATGTGCCTGCATTAAAAGCGAGTTCATCAAAACGTTCAAAAAGTAGAGGGTCAGCCACAAGCTTTAATGCAGGGTGAAAACTAAAGGGAGGAATAGCACCAAATACACATTGGGTAAGATCGTCAACTTCTTTAGGGCTTGCTAGAGATGCCCTTGTTCCACCAATTTGATGAGCGAGTTTTGATAGATCGGCTTGTTTATCGGCGGGTAATATCGCAAGAACATGTTGTTTAATACCGTTACCTTTTATATGACAAACAAGTCCTTTTGCTCCCTGTCCTAATTGTGTTCCTCTAATTTTTGCAACTTCTTCAGAACGACCTGCGGTAGGGTGTTCCATTACACGATAAGTCGCATGGTTTTTATCTAATAAAGCAGTAAGTTGCTCGAAAATAGTCAAAGACATCAATGACTCCTGATTAATAAGTTATTTATTTAAGGTCATTATACGACTTTAAAAAAAATATTCTGCTGTGATGTTTATGGCTGGTTTTGATTATTTTGATAAGCTTTTCAAATTATTTTGTTACAAATGATAATATGTTAATAGTATTATCCTATTGAATTAATAGGGTAATTGGGCTTCTTTATTTAATTACCTGTAATAACATGATAAACAAATTGATATTTATTCATTATTTTGATGATGATCAATTTAAGAACAAAAAGAATAGAACATATTAAAACGTAGATTTAATTACTAAAAAGGAAGTCAATAATGGCAGTTTCAACATTCTATATCCCTTCTGTAAATAAAATTGGTGCTGGTTGCCTTGCTGATGCTGTAAGTTCAATGAAAGACTTCGGTTTTCATAAAGCGTTGATCGTCACTGATAGCATTTTAAATCAACTGGGTGTTGTTGATAAAGTCAGTAAGTTACTGACAGAAGCTGGTATTTCTAGCGTAACTTATGACGGAACTGCACCAAACCCTACTGTTGAGAACGTAGAAGCGGGTTTAGCTCTGCTGAAAGAAAATCAATGTGACTGTGTGATTTCTTTAGGCGGTGGTTCTCCACATGATTGCGCTAAAGGTATCGCGTTAGTGGCTTCTAATGGTGGAAAAATTGCAGATTACGAAGGTGTTGATCGTTCAGCTAAACCTCAATTACCACTGATTTCAATCAATACCACTGCAGGTACTGCATCAGAAATGACACGTTTTTGTATCATCACAGATACAGCGCGTCATATCAAAATGGCTATCGTTGATAAAAACGTCACTCCAATCTTATCTGTAAATGACTCAGAATTAATGATTGGTATGCCAAAAGGCTTAACCGCTGCAACAGGTATGGATGCATTAACTCATGCGGTGGAAGCGTATGTCTCAATCGCTGCAAACCCAATCACCGACGCGTGTGCATTAAAAGCAGTTACTATGATCAGCGAGTCTTTACGTAAAGTTGTTGATAATGGTGGTGATGCACAAGCTCGTGAAAACATGGCTTACGCTCAATTCTTAGCAGGTATGGCATTTAATAACGCTTCTTTAGGTTATGTACATGCTATGGCTCACCAATTAGGTGGTTTCTATAACTTACCTCATGGTGTGTGTAATGCGGTTTTATTACCACATGTTCAAGCTTATAACATCCAAGCCGCCGCGGGTCGCTTAAAAGATATCGCACAAGCAATGGGTGTTGATGTTTCTGCAATGAGCGATGAGCAAGGTGCTCAAGCATGTATCGAAGAAATTCGTAAAATGGCTAAAGATGTGGGTATTCCAGCTGGTCTAAAAGAATTAGGCGTGAAAGAAGAAGATTTCAAAACATTAGCTGAAAATGCGCTGAAAGATGCTTGTGCAATCACTAACCCTGTTCAGGGTACTGAAAGTGATGTTATCGAGTTATTCCGCCAAGCTATGTAATGCTCAAGACATAAATAACAACTGATACTTGTTATTTTATGTCTTAACTAAGTAATAAAAGCACCTCAAAATTTCTCGTTGAGGTGCTTTTTTGTTTATATGTTACTTTCTCGTTTGGTAGCTCTAGAGAGGATTAATTAGCTAGAAATTATTCGGCTTTTTTATGACGCTCTTGCAGGCAACCAATGACATCAGAGAGTGATAATGATTGGTCTTGTAACAATACCATTAAGTGATAGAGCAAATCAGAGGCTTCGTTTCTTAACTCTTCTCTGTCATTAACTGTGGCGGCTAATGCGGTTTCTACACCTTCTTCTCCAACTTTTTGAGCTATTCGTTTTGTACCGCTGGCGTAAAGACGGGCAGTGTACGAGCTATCTGGTGAAGCATTTTTACGCTCACGTAATATATTCTCCAGCTCATAGAGAAATCCCCACTGGCTTTGTGCAGGAGCAAAGCAACTTTCAGTGCCATTATGGCAAGTTGGTCCAATCGGGTTAGCTAAAATAAGTAAAGTATCATTATCACAGTCAGGATAAATATTGACTAACTTGAGAAAGTTGCCTGATGTTTCACCTTTAGTCCATAAACGTTGCTTAGTGCGAGAATAGAAAGTGATATTTCCACTTTTTAGTGTCATATCTAGCGCTTCTTTATTCATGTAGCCTAGCATTAATACATCACCTGAAATGGCATTTTGGATAATAACTGGCATGAGATTATCCACTTTTTCCCAATCTAATTGCGCTAATGTTTCACTATTCATTATATTCTTACCTTAACGTCATTTTTTGCAAGATATTGTTTTAATTCGTTAATGTTAATAATTTGTTTGTGAAAAACAGACGCTGCAAGTGCGCCATCAACATTGGCTAATTTGAAGGCATCAAGAAAGTGTGACATTTCGCCAGCACCACCAGAGGCAATAAGAGGTACATCTGCAACTTGGCGCACTTGAGCTAATTGTTTCAAGTCATAGCCTTGTCTTACACCATCTTGATTCATCATATTTAAAACAATTTCACCTGCGCCTAGCTTTTGAACTTCACGTACCCAATCAAGTGTTTTCCAGTGTGTTTGTTGAGTGCGTTTCTCATCACCTGTGAATTGATAAACTAGGTATTCACCTGTCTTTTCATCAAACCAAGTATCGATACCTACGACAACACATTGCACACCGTAGCGTTCTGCCAAGCGTGAAATCAATGTTGGATCAGAAAGCGCAGGGGAGTTGATCGAAATCTTGTCTGCCCCAAAAGAGAGAATTTTTCCTGCATCTTCAACAGAACGAATGCCACCAGCAACACAAAATGGTATATCAATGACTTCAGCGACGCGTGACACCCAGCTTTTATCAACAACTCGACCATCAGAAGAGGCGGTAATATCATAAAATACAAGCTCGTCAGCGCCTTCTTTGGCATAACGTTCAGCAAGAGGGACAATATCTCCAATAATTTCATGATTACGAAATTGAACACCTTTAACGACTTGTCCATCACGAACATCAAGACAAGGAATTATGCGTTTTGCCAACATGATATCGCCTCTTTTAATGTAAATTTGCCTTCTAATAATGCTCGACCAACAATAATACCAGTGACGCCAGATGCTGGAAGTGCTGCGATATCTTGTAAATTACCAATACCACCAGAAGCTTGAAATAAAATGTCAGGAAAACGTTGGCTAATTTCTGTATACAATTCAACGTTAGAGCCTGCCAATGTGCCGTCACGAGAAATATCGGTACACAACACATGTTTTAATCCGACACTTTGATAAAGTTCGATGATCTCTTCGAGGGTATAAGGGGAATTTTCTTGCCAGCCACTCACTGCTACCCATTTTTTGCCTTGTTTATCAATACGAACATCAAGGGCTAACACAATGGCATCTGCACCATAACGTTCAAACCAAGTTTTCACCATTTCGGGCTGACTGATTGCAGTAGAGCCAATAACAACTCTGCTTGCCCCTGCATCGAGTAATGATTTCACATCATCTTCAGTGCGAATGCCACCACCCACTTGTACTGGTATATTCACACAAGCAACAAGCTCTTTTAACAGTGAAATTTGGCGGGCAGAAGGATCTTTTGCACCTGTTAGATCCACTAAATGAAGGAGTTTTGCACCGTCTTTTTCATATTGTTGATAGCGTGTCAGCGGATTATCATCGTAATCGCGTTGTTTTGCATAATCACCTTGATGAAGGCGAACGACTTTTCCGTCAATTAAATCTAATGCTGGAATGATCATAACGCGTTACATCTCCAAAAAATTCTTGATAAGTTGGGCCCCAGCTTTTCCTGAGCGCTCTGGGTGAAATTGCACACCATAAAAATTATCTTTTTGAATTGCGCTACTAAAACGAGAGCCGTATTCAGTTTCGGCAATGGTTGATTCATTTAACGCTAAACCATAGCTGTGAACAAAATAGAACCAAGCATCGTTATCAAGAGAACGAAAAAGGGGATGGGCAGGCTTTGCTAATACTTGATTCCAACCCATATGAGGTAATGGTAAACCAGCTGTATCTAACTTATCAATTGTGCCATCAACTAACCCTAATAAAGGGACACCTTTGCCTTCTTCGCTCAGAGAAGCCAATATTTGCATGCCTAAACAAATCCCTAAAACAGGCTGTGTTAATGCTTTAATTAAAGGAATTAATTCGCGTGCTTCCAGTTGTTCCATTGCTGCGCGAGCCGTTCCCACTCCAGGTAAAAAGAGTTTATCCGCAGATAGCACAACGTTTTTTTCATAGGAAATAATGGGATCATAACCGAGTCGCTTAACGGCATAAGCGACGGAGGCTAAATTGGCACAACCTGTATCGAGAATAACCACTTTCATCACAGAACACCTTTTGAGCTTGGTAAAGTATTACCTTCAACACGAATGGCTTGGCGTAATGTACGACCAAAGACTTTGAATAAGCTTTCTGCTTTGTGGTGATCGTTTTTGCCTTTCGATTTTAGGTGTAATGTGCAACCCATGGTGTAAGAGAGTGAACGGAAAAAGTGTTCTATCATCTCAGTACTTAGATCACCGACACGTTGATATTTAAATTCTGCTTTGTATTCAAGGTGTGGGCGACCTGAAATATCTAATGCACAGCTTGCAAGGCATTCATCCATCGGTAATGTAAAACCAAAACGAGCAATGCCGCGTTTATCACCCAATGCTTCACGCAGGGCTTCACCTAAAGCAAGACCCGTGTCTTCAACAGTGTGGTGATCGTCAATCACTAAGTCGCCTTGTACATTGATGTTCATACGAAAACCGCCGTGAGTGGCAATTTGATCAAGCATATGATCAAAGAAGCCAACACCAGTGCTGATTTGGCTGTCACCTTCACGATCAAGCCAAATATCAATAGCAATTTGCGTCTCTTTTGTCTTACGTTCAACGTGAGCGTAGCGATCTTTTTTGGTGAGTTGTTCTGTGATGACCGCCCAATTAAGCTCATTGGAATTATAAAGTAAGCCTTTGATACCCATATTTTCAGCTAACTGAATATCTGTTTGTCTATCGCCAATAACGTAGCTGTTATCTTTAT